>JAURPJ010000059.1 GCA_030835305.1 Verrucomicrobiota bacterium
GCTGAGCTGGTATAAAGACGCCTGGGTTCGGGATGACGAAGACGAAGGAACGCCGGGCTATCTCAACGAAGTTGGCGGCAATCCACTTGAACCCGAGGACGATTCTAGCGAGAAGAGCAAGCTGCGATATTTTCAGCGTGGCCCCGGTCGTGTGAAGGCGTTGGAAGATGGTTCTGACAGAAAATTCAATTTGAACCGTCCGGATGAATACAATTCCCGAAGCCGGATCACTTCGAAAGGCTACTGGTCAATGCTGCACACCGGCATCCAGGGGAACCCCGATGCCGGGGAAGAGCCCACTCCCTGGCGCACGCTAGACCTTGGGGGAGGAGAATCGAATGAGGATGGGCCACCCGATTACCTGTTGCTCGACCTGTTGGGGGCCACTTATCCGATGCAACACGATCAGTGGAGAATTAACTCAACTCTTCCCGACGAGTTTTCCACCGTGTCATTTATGAACAGCACGGCCGGGCAGGTAAACCTCAACTCCAAAGTTTATCCTGATAACAGCCCTTACTTTACCCCACCCGAGCGTAAGCGCCCTCTGGAGGCTGTATTCAAACACTTGAGGACGAACAAAGAGGTGAATCAGTTTGTGAGTGCCATCACAGATCACCAAGAGAACGCTCCTTTCCTTTACGTCGGCGAATTGGCAGAGGTTCCCGGATATCTCAGGAATGACTCGGACTCGACGCAGTTCCAACATGAGGAGTTATTGCGGAATATGATGGGCAGCTTGACTACGAATTCGAACACGTTTGGTTTGTGGGGCGCTGCCCAGGTTGTGCAAAAAATTCCCGGGCATAACAATTGGGGGGAGTTTGAAGACGGCGACAGGGTCCTCGCAGAAAAGCGTTTCCACGCCATCATTGAACGATATATCTGGCCGGGGAACGATGGCGTACCCGGGAACGCTCACGTTAATACTTCGGGCGAATGGGATCGGATCGCGCAACAGCGGGCTGAGATTCCCTTTGATGGTAATTTAACGGATACCTTGTTTGGTCTTCCCGGATCGCCCCCCCTGTTCAAGGCGGGTAACTCAAGCCGCCTCCGATTGGATCAAGGAGGAACCTATCCTGTTTTTGACGGGCCCCAGAAGGTGGAAATGGACCGGTTTGTCACCAGAGCCCTCGGAAAGGTCGCATGGCATCAAAGTTCTCTTGAAGATGCTTACAATCCGCCGCAACCGGTGATTAAATACCGCGTCGTTTACTTTCGATATCTGGACGAATGAGAGAATATTTTTGGCTTTTTTGCCTCGCTATTAGTTTTGCTATTTCGACCATTTCCGCTCAAGACGAGAACGCAGAGGAGGGAATGAAGCCGGTGGCACCTCAGGTGTTGTGGAAAGCTTTGCCGGGTAACCTCGACGAATGGGTGATGTTGAGGTCGACCGGTGAAATGGGACTGGGTTCATGGCTGGAGAGCAAGGCCGTTCGCGAGTTTAAGCGAAAAGATCCACCTGTGCTCGAAGGGCAGCCGAAGCCGTTGCCGGCACCTACGATGTGGACCCGGATTCTTGTGACCGATACCGGAAAGCACCCGGAGCCGCTAAGCCAGTTTCGTGATTTCTCAACGGAAACGCCCTCGGGAGATGACCGAATTGAAAAGATCAAGATTCAGTCCTGGCCGACCATTACAAAAACCTACGAGGACGGACTGATTGTGGCCAACATGATGGTGGCAGAGCGGTTTGTGGTCGAGTTTGTCCTGAAGAAACAACCCAAGCGAAACCTTCGTTTCTGGGCTCGCCAGATGGACTTCTCTATTCTGACTGGAGTGAGAGATTCTGATGTGATATCTCTTCCCCCTGAGGTCTTAATGGTGAAGCTCGATCAACTTAAGCCAAAGAGGAACAAGGGTTACCTGATGGGGACAACCTCAGAAGCAGAACTTGAGGCAGAACTGACGGCGGAAGAAGAGGAGTTACGCGAAGTAATGGGCTACGTGCCCGAGGTCGAGGACGAGGACGAGGACGAAGACGAGGAAGATGGCCTCCAATAGGCTGGATCGCTGCGACTCAGCTCTACAGGCCCGGCTGCTGCACCCCCAAAATCCCCATAAGATCGACGCACTGATAAGAACTCCTTGAAAAAGCAAATTCCAATCAGTCGAATCACTCATCCCGTGGAAACCTCAGTTCATACCGAATTGGCCGCCCCATCACCGCGCATCGCCCTCGGGTTGGATAGGGTGCAATCACCTTGGCTTGGGCAGCATTGCCCGGCATCTTGCGCGCAAAGCAGGAGCTGCGCGGCAAGCGCTCGCGAATGACGCTGTCGGTATTCTCATCCCCCAATTCAACGGCCACCCAATCGCCAACGGCCGGCAGCTCGGCATCATTTTCGGCCTCGTGCCACGCACGGCCACAGAGCACCACCTCGACCTCTTCCAGTTCGTCTCCGGCAATGAAAGCCCCGTAGTTGATGGTGGTCTCACGAATCAGGCGCGCTGGCACCCAACCTTTGGCCCGAAAGAGCTCAAAAGCCGCTTCGAGCTGAGGGTTCCAACCGAGTTCCTTCAAGGTCATACGAGCTCAATTCTAGCGGCTCTGCGCATCCTGTCCATCCACCACTGTCGACGGCTTGGACGGCTCCTGTGCACGTTCGATGCCATAAACCGGATAGTATTCATACCACTGATGCCCCTCCAACTCCCGAACTTCATAGGCAGCACCGACCTGCTCCAAGAGACCTTCCCACTGCTGTCGGGTCGGCAGGATGTTGTCACCGTTGAATCGAAAGCGCTCGATCAACTCCAGCTCCTTCTTGTCGAAAAAACCTCGTCTTTCCAATCGCTCACATTCCGCAAACAGAGTCACATTATCGAGTCGCGCGGTTTCCATATCGCGACATTCCTGAAGGAATCCACGTATCCGGATTCCCAAGCCAAAATCATCCTCTGAGATCTCACCGGCGCGATAAGCATCCCTGAGCATGGTGCGGGCTTCCTCGTCATTCGAGACCGAGGGAATGGGCACGCAGAGCGCCTTGCGAAAGATGAGTCGTGCATATGGAAAGCAATCTCTGAGCAATTTCAGGAAATTGACGTGGGCTTCCATACTCGTGATGTTGCCAAAAATCCCATCACCTAAAACCGCACGAACCGGCGGCAGTACTGACCAGTCGATGCGATCCAAGTGCATCCAGTCCGCGTGGAATATTTTTTCTTTGTGGCGCAGTTCTTGTGGAATCCACTCCCGGTATTTGCGTATGGAAAGGACATTGTGATCCACCGAAACCAGCTGCTTGAAATGGCCTGCCAGCATGGTCCGAACTTCCGGAGTCATTCCCAGCATCAATGCCGTGGATTCAGCACATATCCGGGAGGCGGGAAGAAAAGAGGCATAAGATTTCACCTCGGCTTCATTGGGAGATCCGGCCTCATGACGTTTGCGCGTCCGTGGATTGGCAACCCGGGCATCAAGCGAACCCGCATCCCATGCGCCGCCATGAGTTTCATCACCCACGGAATCATTCATGCGTTCAAAGTGGGCCTTGACTGCGGCCTTGATTCCATCGTCCAGATGTTCGCATTTGAGAGCGGCTTCATAGACATTGCTGATAGTCTGGATGGTCGGTAGCGACTTGATCGCCTGTTCCAGATTCACTCCTTGCGGAAAACATGCGGGCGTCGGGTGAGATTGAATCCGCAATCCCAATTGATTGCGCACACACTTCTCACAGCACCCGCAATTCACAGGAACTCCACGACCCTCCCAGCAAACGCATAAATGCTTCTGAACCATGGGATGACTGCCATGCATACCCAGCTTGTCCAAACGCCACATATCCTCACCAAAGTGCTCGAACTTCACCTGATTCGTTGACCAAAAATGATCCAACATCGGGTGCGAACCCCAAGGCGACAAATCATATCCGCTGAGCGAGGAGGCAATCAGCATGCGGCCCATCCGACCTCCCAGCAGTTGGCCGATGGCTGCCATGGCGGCACCATGACTCCTCACCCAGCCACCTTTCCTGAAGAGACGCTCGGAGCGCAGATTGGTTTCAATAACAATCAAGTCCTTGCCGGCCATCTCCGCAACCGCCTCAGCCTGTTTACGCAAAGCTTGAAACCGTTCGGAATCGTCCAAAGCCACATCAAAGCCGTGCACGAGCACCAGATCATCCACATCTTCATGGCGACGGATGAGAGCGTCCATGGAGTCCATGCCACAGGAGAAGAAAAGGCCAGTTCGCTCATTTCTGGAAGCCTTCGTCTCCGCACGCGCAATGCACCTGACATCGGGTGAGGGTCCAAGTTGCCACCACTGATTGAACATACCAGAAATCATGGGCAACTGCTCAAGCAAGCGAGCAGAGACTTCCTGCTTCGTCTCAATATCGCGACCGCTGGTCTGGGCCGCTGCAAGGTAGGCCATAACGAAGGCCGTTGCATCAGCTTGTAGTGTCACCTCGCGCGACTGGAACCACACCTCGCGACCGTTGATGTCAGCACTTACGCGGCTGACCCCATCATCGTGGGTCACACGCATTTCGTCTATTCTGATGGGACGACCGGATGGAAACCTCAATTTCATCAAACATGGGGCAAACGGCACTTGCCGGGTGACCAGCACAGGCTAGATCGGATAAATAAAATGTCGATGACGTCCTCAAGATGAATTTCCGCTACAAATTCCGGGAAATCGTTTTGCGCTCCAACATGAGTGATGAGAGAGCGGATGAAAATCCGTGATCTGCCTGAGGAGAAAAGAATAACGCAGCTACTGGGCGACTCAGCCCGAAGCGCATCATCACCGCACAAACGTAGTATTCCGAATCAAGAATTGCTAGGAAATTGCTTTTTCAACCCCAACGTCCGGACACCTCGCATCGTCCCGGGTAGGAGGGGGTGCAACTTCGCCGTCTTGGCGGACGGAACGATACTTTGCCTTTATGAAAGTGGAGAAACTCCTCCGAAAATCAGGCGCAAACGTGACTGGGCTTATTGCCAATATCACGCTGGCTCGCTTCAGCTCGGGACAGCAGCAAAACCAGCAGCGAAGACTACTGCTTGCTTTCCAAGTCCAAGTTCGGCTGCAAATCGACAAGAGTAACTCCGGCGTTGCCCTCGTATTCGAAGAAGCTGCGAACCCTACCCCATGGGAAATCACGAATTATCTGTATATATCTGTATACTACTGACAAATCCCCGGGTGAAACGCGCCCCCAATAAACCTATAACTTACTCATTGTGAATAAATACCGACAGCGGGAATCGAACCCGCACGATCAAAAGATCAACGGATTTTAAGTCCGTTGCGTCTACCAATTCCGCCATGTCGGCTCACGAGGAGGCTGAATTAAGCATGGAGATGGCATGAAAATCAACCGTTTCTACAGGACTTCTCTGAACCCGGCCGCGATTGGGGATTTGTAGCTTTATCAGAGACAAGATAAGAACTTCCCATGAAGTTAACGATCGCCCTGACTTTGCTGTTAGCCCTCGCCATCTCTGCGCGAACCCGAGGCCAGCAATAGAGGACCGAAAAAGCCAAGCCGACCATGGCGGACTTTAAATGGGTCAATTCACCCATCAAGTGGCAGGTAGAAAACTCAATCCCTCCAGGCTTGTCACACCGCACCTTCAAGAGCGAATCAATGGATCTTGATGTCGGTTACTTCATCTATCGCCCCGAAGTTTGCGAGAAGCAGCCTGATCGTGCCTTTCCCCTAGGCTTTCGTCTTCATGGAGGGGGCCCCGGCTCTGAATCGAAGTCCTATAAGCTGGCTACCTAGGTCGACGCAGCGATCAAAGCCGGAGACATTCACCCTACTATCTATGTCTTTCCTAACGGTGGCCCCATGAGCTGGAACAATTATCCGCAAATCCCCAATGGTTTTTGTGAAGATGTGTTTATTGAAGAGCTGATCCCTCACGTCAAGAAAACCTATCGCACCCACGAAATGGCGATCGAAGGTTTCAGCCAGTTTGGACGCGGGACCACGCGAATCATGTTTCGTCACCCATAGCTCTTCACCTCGGCCGCTCTGCCCCCCTCAAACCCCGGGCCGATGGTGAGGTGGGTGCGGTTGGGTGGAAGAGGAAATTTCTGTCAGTCAGAAACCTGATAACTTTCGGAGGCATGGGGAGAGTATGAGGGAGACGACGGCGAGGTGCCCGAGGCCTGTCCCAAAGAAACCACGGCACTGCTTACCGCCCGATGAAAACCGTCCCGGTGGCGGCCTTTGAATTTCGCCGGCGGAAATCGGGACAGGGAAACCCAAACCGTATTTCTGATTCAGGGATTCGAATCGGGCAGATCTAACCAGCCGAGAATTTCGTTGCCGTCGAAAAGACACTTCGCTCGCCACTGAAAAGGGCCCAGTCCCCGGTCTTTCCCTTCCAGTGCAACGATCACCACGGGATGACGACCGGGATACAGATCGTCCCGGCCGAAGTCCTGATTTCCAAAATCGTGAAATCCGACCAGGGTGAACTCGTCGTCGGGGTATTTCTTCTGCAGGGAGTCAATTAGCTTCGACGCGATCGGAGCCTCCGGGGGGTCCCAGGGCTCGTCCTGCCTGATCAACTTTCTCATGAGAAAGGAAACAGAACTGATCTCCTCGAAGTCTGATTCCCTCATCGTTTCGACTCGCTCGATGGCCTCCGCATGGACCTGGTCGTAGAGCGAAGCCACTTCCTCGCGGAAATTCGTCTGTTCCAGTTGGATGTCTCCCCGGATGCGACTATCAGCCAGGCTCGCGACAAGCAACTTTCCCTCTTCAAGAGCGACAGGCCGGACCCACCCATCGGCCTTCACCTTGCTGAGCGCGAAAACCCGGTTGCCTTCCTTGTGAGCCAGTTCGACGGCAGCTTTGATCTGGACTCTGTCCGGATAACTCTCCTCCGGGACGGCATCCAGTTTGGAAAATACCTCCTCAAAAGGCCGGTGATCGGGTAGCGGATAGCGAGAAGCGATCAATGATCTGAGCGATTCACTCGATGAAGCCCGGGGAACACGGTCGAGATCAGGAGCCACGGGTTCTACCCTCCTTTGCTGGGGGTTGCTTTTCTTCACGCTGGCCGACTTCTTTTCCCCCGCTTCTTCGCCACTTTCAACTTCATCAACCTCGGTCTGCCCGGGGAGGTCGAAGACTTTGGCGGCCATGCCCCGGATTTCCGGCTCGAAAAATTCCCAGGAGACTCCGGCGAGAATGCCGAAAATGGCCAGTGTAGGGATTATGTTTCTCATCAAGACGGGAAATGTTTTTTTATACCAACATTGGTGCCGGTTCACAAGAAGCATTCCCCTTGACCGAACGAAGTGCTTGGCAAAACAGGTCTTCTCGGGCTAGGTTCGGGACAATGAAAACAGTCCCTCTAATTCTGGTCCTGTCTCTGGGACTGATGGGAACCGTGGGCTTTCCCCAGGAGATTGAAGAGACCGAACTTCCCGAAGGGTTTTTTAGCAAGTCCTACGAATTGCGATCCACGAGCGGGGGAGAGTTGACCTTTTGCCTCCGGTATCCCCCTGTCGGAAAGGAAAAGGTGAAAGGGGTTCTCTTTTTCTGCACCCCGGGAGCTCCTGACAACTACGTCTCAGGTGGTCATCTCCGTAACTTTGTCGAAGCGCAGGATCTCGCGGTTGTTGGATTCGGGCAGCCGGGAAGAAGGTGGAACACGACGGTCAACACGGATCTTCTTTCGAATCGGGAAGCGGCCGAGCAGAATCGAGTGATGAACGAGGTCGCGAGGGAATGGAGCAGTCTTGCGAAGAGGTTCTGCCGAGAGTTCGAACTGCCTTCCGATGGATGGCTGATTTATGGCACCTGCGGCGGGGCTCAGTTCGCTCATCGACTGGCGTTTCGTGCGCCGGATCTGTTTCTCGCTGTGCACGTTCATTACGGAGGAAGTTATGACGAGCCCGATCCGAGAGGAAGGTCGATTCAGTGGCTCGTCACCACGCACGCGGACGAGCCGAGCTACATCGCGGCACAGCATTTCTTTTCCAAGTGCCGGGAACTCAATTTCCCGATCATCCTGAAAGGCTACACTCGGAGGAGTGCCCCTGAATTGTATGAGCCCGACTTTCTCGGTGGAGGGAGTGGAGGCATGCAGGAGTTGTCCCGCCAGTTTTTTAAGAACGCGCTGCGTAAAGCCAGGGGAGAGGGAGAAACTTTGGAGCGATTCGTGGCTGATATCGTCAACGGATCCGTCTTTCCCGAGCAGGAGGGGGCATGGATACCGAAGTCCCAGTCCGTGATCCTCGAAGGGTCAGAACTGGCAAAGGCCTGGGAACGTTGAAGGGGCGAGGGAGCGGGAAATCGTAACTCAGGACACGATTGGAATTTTTCTTTGAAGAACACTGGAGGTGGGACTGGGGATTTGGTAATCCGAACAAATCCGCCACCCTCATCGGGATGCTGTTCGTCCTCGCTCAGATGCTGCGTTCGTGGCAGAGCCGGAAAGCTGTTTTGGGCCTGTGGTTTCTTCTGAGCCTCTCGCTTGGGATCAGCCTGATCCACACCTATTCCCGGGGCGGGCTACTCGCCCTGCTGGTCGGGACCATGATCTACTGGGCTCTCGTTTCAGGCGGCCGCTTCCGGGTCGCCCGAGGGAAGGCGGGATTGCTTATCGCGATCCTGTCAGCCTTCCTGGTCCTCTATCCGAACTTACCCCATGTCGAAGCATCGAAGAGATACCTGCAGGGGTGGGCTCCCGATTCCGAGGAAGATCGATCGATCGGAAACCGGCTCAGGATCTGGCGGGACGTGCCGCGCATGATGAGAGACGCCCCGGGAGGATGGGGAATCGGGAATTCCGGGAATGCCTGGACCCAATACTACCAGCCGCTGGATA
>JAURPJ010000060.1 GCA_030835305.1 Verrucomicrobiota bacterium
ATTAGCTCAGTTGGTAGAGCACCTGCATGGCATGCAGGGGGTCAGCGGTTCAAATCCGCTATGCTCCATTCCCGTTTCGGAAGATTTACAGGATGGCATCAGAACCCCTTTTGGACCCCACTACCGTTTCTACGGATGAAGTCGCGGTTTCGAAAGAAGAGATCCTCGCGCTGAATGCCCAGCGAGATGAATTCGAGCAAGTAGACAAGATTGTTTCGATTGATCTGGAGAAGGGGCAGGGCGTCGGAATCAAGACTCAACGACCCGATGAATTCTGGACCCGTGGCCATATCCCAGGTCGCCCCATCATGCCGGGCGTCCTCATGATCGAGATGGCGGCGCAGATCAGTTCCGTGGTGTATCACCTCAAATTTGAAACAAATGGAGAGAAGTTCTTTGGCTTCGGTGGAGTGAACAAGGTGAAGTTTCGTGGAAGCGTCGAACCCGGTGACGACCTCCTCATGGTTGTCCAAGCGACAAAACTACGATCACGAATGGCTGTGTTTGAAACCCAGGGCTTCGTAGACGGGACAATGGTTTTTGAAGGTGAGGTCACCGGGCTGATTCTGTAGCCAATTGTGAAGCCGCAAATACCAACGCGGTAATTCTTCCAGTTCGAATTCCAGGCTTGCCGGTAAGGCGCTGTATTTCACACTGCCATTCTCAACCTGCAAGGCCCGCTTGAACTTCTCCATGAACTCGAGGGCAGCGGGTAATCAATGAATCGACATTTCGATAACTCCTTTCTTACCTCAGGCCAACTTTGTAAGCACCACCGAGGCTAGATTGAGAACGAGGAAGAAACCGCACATATCCGTGCAGGTCGTCAGGATAGGGCCGGATGCCAGAGCGGGATCAATTTTGAAGCGCTTCAGGATCAGCGGAACCATCCCTCCGAGAAGCACGGAGAGAATCGTATTCAGGAAAAGCGCACCACCAATCACCAGCCCCAGATAGACATTACCTTTCCACAGACCCGCAATACTACCAAGCAGGCAACCAAGAACGAAACCGTTCACGATTCCGAGAATACCTTCCTTCCAGACAATTCGGATGAATTCCATAGGTCGAATCAGACCGAGGGTCAATTCCCGGATACTCACGGCAACAGCCTGGTTCCCGGAACAACCACTCATGTCCGAGACGATTGGCAAAAACACAGCTAGTGCGATCACCGCCTGCAGCGTATCTTCATACATCGCGATTACGCTCGCGGCGATGAGATTGAGTACGATGTTGGGCCCGAGCCAGGCAAGACGCCGGCCACAGCGAACCAGCATAGGCATAGAGCGGAGCTCCTCTCCTCCCAGAATACCGGATGATCGCAGGTAGTCCTCGGTCTGGTGATCTGCTGTTGCTTCCCGAACTTCCTGACGAGTCACGACACCGGCAAGCACGCCCGCCTCATCCACCACCGGCAGGCCAATGTATCCCTTTTCTTCGAAGGTCGATCGCAGACTCTCAAAATCGTCTTCGACCCCCACCCTAACAGGATCAGAAATCATGACATCCGCGACAGGACTGTGGCGCTGTGTCATGACAAGATCACGAAGCCTGAGGACCCCGCGCAACAATCCCGTGGCCGAGGTGACGTAGACGTATTGCACATCCATATCCGCGTAGCGTTCCGCATTTTCACCCAGCTCATGCAAGACATCCCCAACCGTGGCTTTTTCGGAAAAAGAGGCGAACGATGTCCGCATCAATCCCCCGGCCGTATCCCACGGATACTCGGAGCGGGTCCGCAGTTTCTCAGCCTCTTCCGGATCATCGATTTCCGCAAGAACCGCCTCAGTTTCCTGAGTCTGCATCTCGCGAAGAACATCTGCCCCCACCGATCCTGGCAATTCCTCGACAATGCCTGCTGCCGCCTTGGTTGGCATGCCCTCAAGAATGTCCGCAACCAGCGCATCGGGCAAATTCTCGAGAATCTCCGCCGCTTTACCGGCAAGAAGAGATTCCATCAAGAGCGCCTGCTCCTCCGTCGGCAAGTGCGACATCACAAGCTTCTGATCCTCCAGGGAAAAGTCAGCCAGAGCCTCCGCAGCACCAGCCGCATCCGACGCCTCGATGCGCTCGTGCAGATCAGCCCAGGGGCGACCGGACTCGGTAATTTCGCTTCTGTCTGGCATTTTTCAATCTGGAGGACAGGGATTTTATCCTCACACTCCTTTAACCGTTCTTCGATGCAACGCAATTTCTCCGCATAAGCTCCTAGGTCACTCGTCAAACTCCCATGACCTTACGCACTTTTCTCTCGGCTTCGGTTCTTGCCGTGCCTGACGGATTCGCCTCGCTCCAACTCCTGAGCAACTGCCCGAACCAGGTGGAGCTGGCCAAAATCCATGGCAAAATCCAATTCGTTGACAGCTTTCCCGACTACAAAGTCAAGGTTGTCGACTCTTTCGCGGACCTGCACGTGCAACGCGTTGGCAGTTTTCCCAACTCACCGGGTAAATGGAAAATCACGAACAGCTTTCCAGATTTTAAAATCCAGATCGTAAACAGCTTTCCTGACTTCACGATCAAATACGTGAACAGCTTTCCTGGCGTGCAGAGCTAGCGCTCTCGCCCCACTTCTCACGTTCACGAATGCAAGCGAAGGCGGAACAGAGGACTTTCATTCCGCTGCCTGACGGGATACTGTTAGTGCGCTCTCTTTTTTTGACCTAATATCCCGAATCCTTTTGGCCCTTGCTACCGTGTCCGTGGCGAGCGCCACCTACAGCCAGACGACCTTCACCGCCACTTCGCTCGATGACTCGGGAACCGGAACGCTTCGCGAAGCGATCGCCGCAGCTCCGGATGATGATACAATTCTTTTTGCCGATGATTTAGCAGGAGGCACGATTATCCTGACTACGGGCCAACTTGCAATCAGGATTCAATCGTCGCAGGGAATCACAATGACATGCAGACGACGAACATTGCTGACATCGCCAAATCGATATCAGACACCGTGATCTCCAGCGGAGGAACCCTGTTCAGCGAGAATTTCATGGTGAAAACCGAGTTTCCTGCTTCACCAGTTGCTGACGAGACAAATGACAACCTCGACTTTGTAGGCACTACAGGAACTCCCGTCGATCCAATGCTCGGCCCGTTCAGAACAATGAAGGCTTCACCTTCACGCTGAATCCCCTCCCCGGCTCACTTGCGACCCACCCGACAAACGGAGACTCGACACCCCTGCTTTCAACCGATCAACGAGGAAGAGACCGGATCTTTCGCGGCACAATGGATATCGGTGCTGTCGAATACCGCCCTTTGATTCGCTCTCTCGAGAGAAAGGTTCGAAAGACAAACCGGCTCGCAAAAAAGCAAAGCAGATCGGGAACAAGGCGAAATTTAAACGACTCAAAAGCAAGGAACGAAGGCTGAAGAAGAGAATTCGCGTATTGCCCCGACTGCTGTAGCACGTTTCGAGACAAGGGCCGTCTAACTGGCAGACTTCGAAAACAAAAAAGCGACTGCCCGTGAAGACAGTCGCTTTCGATAAGATCTTTCTATAGAAAGAGATTTCTCAGGAAGATTCACGGTAGGAACTTCACCAGCCTTCACATCTGCGGCCATGACTTTGGCCGGAACGAAGTGATAGGTAAGAATTGAAAATCAGCTTGTCTTTGTTCTCTGGCTTGAGGAGAGACTCGACAGTGCCTTCTGGAAGCTTGGCAAATGCCTCGTTCGTTGGTGCGGACACCGTGAACGGCCTATCTCCCGAAAGAGTTTTCACAAGTCCGGCTGCTTTGACTGCTGCCTCCAGGGAAGAGATATTCTCGTTTCCTGCGGCAATACCGACAACTGTTTTTCCGGCGTTCGCCTGGACTTGGATAGCGACAAAGGCGATTGTGAAGGCCGCGAAGATGGAGGTAGTGAATAGTTTCATTGTGATGATTTGATTTGTTTTAGCTTGGTCTAAGTTGTGACTCAACTTCCGGTCGGTGGTCACGGCATCCGTTAGACATTAAGACGACATTTTTTAGACACGACACCCGACGAGAAGGAGTTCCAATCGTCCTAA
>JAURPJ010000061.1 GCA_030835305.1 Verrucomicrobiota bacterium
AGCAGGCTGTCTTTTCGTGCCTTAAACGCCAAGCCCGCCGCCGCATTGCGTTCGCTGATAAAGTCGAGAAGATCATCAAAGGCTTCTTCCCCTGCTTCTTTTCCTTGCGCGTCGCGCAGCCGTTTGAAGTGTTGCATGGTCTCGGCCTTGTCACGTTTACGGAGCTTGTCGATGACATTACATTCCTGGTGAATGAGGCATTCTTGCTGAAGCGCAGTTGGCCAATGACTTCTCACTGCCGACTCGATTGCGGGGCTTCCATCACGGATCACAAGCAGGCGTCTCTCATCGCTTTCTTCAATGCCACGCTCTCGGAGCCGCTCGATCAGAGCGATCACGACCGCTTTGCTTTCGCTGCTGCCTTGCTCGAAATCCAGTGCATGCTTGTTGCCTTCACCATCAATTCCGATCGCCAGGACGAGACACCGTTTGCCGATCCAGACTCCGTCGATCTGGATGCAGAGGAGGTCGAGTTCGTTCACTGGCCGAGTGCGCAAGAGGTCGAGCTGCTCCATGCTTTTCTCCACCCACATGCGGGAGGCCGCGCTTTTGCTGACCGCGCCCTTGGTATGGCGGGTGATTCCACGGTTCGAAACCCCTTCGCTAAGGGCTGAGACGACTTCAGCGAAAAGATTACGCTGGCTGGAGGCCGCTTGGTAGGTCGCCAGCTTCACTTCGCCGTCTTCTTTGTGGCGGACTCGTGGACGCTGGATTTTCTCCTTTTCGCCATTGATGTAAGCGCTCCCTATTTCACTTCCGGCACGTTGGTAATCGGACTCAGGATCGGGAGCATACTTAGCCCCACAGAGGCTGTTGATCTCCTCTTCCATGGCCGCAAATAGCCCGAGTCGGACGGAGGTTCGCAGCATCTCATTGAAAAGTTCGCTGGCTTGGGATTCGTCGCCTTGCAAGAAGGCCGCTTTCAGTTCTTGATGTAACACGGTGGTTGGTTGGTTTTGGTTTTGACGCCTGCATCCTGTCGGATGCGGCTAACCAACCACCACTTATTTTAACGATTCAGGGGACACTTCCCTTTCCCCGGAGGACTGCTCCTTCGTATCCATCCTCAACCTGCCGCCCGATCATGATCCTCACCCACAGCGTGAAGGTCTGCCTCGCCACCCAGCCTTGTGATCTTCGCAAGAGTTTCGATACCCTTTCTTGTGTCGTCGAAGAGCAACTCAAGGAAGACCCGCTTTCCTCCAAGCTCTTCGTCTTCCTCAACAAACGATGTGATCGAGTGAAGCTCCTCTATTGGGATGGAACGGGCCTCTGGATTTTGATGAAACGATTGGAGCGAGGGACCTTCGCTCGTCCCAAGCCCAGCGACAAAACCAATCCCAAACTTCACCTCAAACCTGAAGCTCTCGAGATACTCCTCAGTGGGATTGATCTCAAAGACGGAGTGCAACGCGGTTGGTATCAAAATGATTAAAAGTGTGCCTAATTTTGTGAGATCGACACCTTGATTACGTATCCTTAACCACTTGACTGAAGATCAAAAAACGATCCAGGAACTGCGTGAACAAATCCTTGTTCTCCAGCAGCAACTTGATTGGTTCAAGCGACAACTCTTCGGCAAAAAGGGCGAGCAATTCAAGCATCTCGACCTCTTCGTGGACCCTGAAACGGGAAAGCCTGAAACCTTCTCCGGAGAAGAGCCACTGGAGGAGGAAGACGACGCAGATGTAAAAAAGACTAAGCCGGGTAAGAAACGCAAGACTCGTGCCGCAGCCTTACCAAAGGACCTCCCCGTGCGCACCGAAGTCATCGACCCCGAAGAAGTCCTACGCGATCCAACTCAATGGAGGCTCATCGACGAAGATCCGCGCGAGTGGCTTGAAAAAGATCCAGGCTACTTCTACCTCATACGTAAGATCTACCGCACCTACGTCCCTCTCAATGATTCCACTGAAGGGAAGGCTCTCACCGAACCGGCTCCGCCCACCATCATTGAAAATGGTTTTTGGGGCCCGGGACTTCTCAGTGAAGTTCTCTGCAACCGCTTCCTCTACCACCGGCCATACGACCGTCAGCAGAAGCTCTACTTCAATCGCTTCGGGATTCATCTCTCCAAGCAAACGATGAGTGATGCCGCGCTCAGAGTGGCCGATCAACTCGGTCTACTGACCAACTTGATGAAGCGTGACATGCTCGCCTGTGGTTACATCCGTGCGGATGAAACCGAAGCTCGTTACCTGGACTCCAACGAACCTGGTGGCAGCTCCACCGGACGCTTCTGGACCTACAAAGGGCTGAACGGAAACGTCCTCTTTGACTGGAAATTGGATCGTAAACACCAGCATCTCTTCGACTGGCTTGGGCCTAACTTTGAAGGAATCCTTGGCAGTGACGCCTACCAAGCCTACCCGCAATACTGCCTCGCCCAGCGACTCAAAGGTAAGGCAGCCAAGCGTGCCGCCTGCCTCGCTCATATCCGCCGTAAATACGAAACAGCTCTCAAACAAAAGCCTCACCTTGCCGCGTGGTATTTGAAAATCTTTGGCAAGATCTACCAAATCGAAGCCACCCTCAAAGAGATGAAAGCCGACGATGAAACAAAAATCCGCTATCGTCGCCGATACAGCCTTCCGCTTTTACAACTCATCCACCGAGCCAATCAACACCTTCGAGATCGCAAAGCCGCCCGCCCAGCCGGACGGCTCGGTCAGGCGATTTCCTATACCCTGAACCAGTGGGAAGAAGTCCTCACTTACATCGATCACGGCCAAGTTGAGATCGACAACAACGGCATCGAACGAGATGTGCGACCAGCAGCCATTGGTCGAAAGAATTGGATGTTTGTGGGTAGCCCGGAAGCTGGTGATCGTAGCGCAATTCTCTACAGTCTGCTCATCAGTGCCCGTCATCACGGAGTCGATCCTGAATCTTATCTTCGCGAAGTCATCGAACGACTCCCCGGTTGCGGCAACAACGAAGCAGCATTGCGTGAGCTTCTCCCCGAGAACTGGGCCTCGGTAGACAATCTCTCTCTGAAGAATCTGACTGACCGGCAGCAAGCTGCTGCTTAAAGGGATGAACTCATGCCGCGATGTCTTATCCTCCCTTCTCTTAGCGGCCTTAAAAGGAGCCTAAGGTCGCGGAGGTAAATAATAATTGTTTTTTGAATACATCTCACGTTGAGACTGATGACTTGGACACAGAAAAACCATCGCCTGCCCTTGCAGGACGATGGTTTTTGATGAAGGGGGAAAAGCAGATTTCTACTGCTTCGCGATGTCCTTGAGTAACGGAATTGAACCGACAGCTTTGGTTCCGTCTGGTTTTTCGATTTCGAGCCACCACGTGGCTCCGGCCGGGAGTGGGTCCGGGGCGACGGAGTGGATGTCGTAGTCGTCGTGGGAGGGAGCATATTCGCCTTTGCCCACGGCGGACATAGTGCGGTCTTTGCTGCCGATCCAAGCGCGGGTGACGGTTTGGCCATCATCCTTGTAGGGGAGGGTGATCACAAGATGCCCTTCTTTTCCGGCTTCCACGTTTCCGTGACCTTGGGCCGCTTTGACCTTGTATTCCCCAATCTCGAATTCCCCGAGGGCCACTTCGTCATGTTCGTGATCCTCCTCATGAGCGGGAGCTTCCGGTGTTTCGGGCTTTGCTTTTTCAGGTGTTGCAGCTTCTTTGTCGTTGCAGCTGACGAGGAGGGCAGCAAGCGACATGGTGGTAATAATAGTGTTTATTTTTTTCATGGTTTTTCTGTTTTGTTGTTAGGTTTGGTTTTTGGGTTTGGTTGTTCGGCAGAGACGCGGTGAATGGCCGCATAGCCCGCCGGGACAATGATGAGATTCAGGAAGGTCGAGGATAGTAGACCTCCAAGAATCACGACTGACAGGGGTGCGAGAATTTCATTCCCGGGCTTATCTCCCTGCAAGACGATGGGAACGACTGCGAGTGCGGCCGTCAAAGCGGTCATGAGAATCGGGATGAGGCGCTCGGATGAGCCCTGGACGATGGCTTCAAACATCGTCTTTCCTTCATGTTTCATGAGATGATCGTAGTGATTAACCAGCAAAATGCCGTTACGAACTGCAATTCCAAAGAGCGTGATGAATCCCACCATACTGGCAATCGAAATGACTGGAGCGGTGTAGCGTCCACCGAGTCCGAAGAGAGCGGCAGTATTGCTCACGATGCCCGGTGATTCGGTGAGATAGATCGCCGCGATTCCGCCGATGAGTGCGAGTGGTAAATTGACCAGGACCAGCAGGGAGACCCGGAAGGAGCCGATGGCAAGCTGGAGAAGAAAAACCATGATTAGTATGACCAACCCACTGAACATGAGGATCGTTCGGCTGGCCGCCTGTTGAGCTTCGAACTGACCTCCGTATTTCACGGTGTAGCCGAATTTTTGCACAATGGGATCGACCCTTTCGCGAACTTCTTCGACGAGGTCTCCGAGGTTGTATCCTTCTTCCACGTTGAGCGTTACGACAGCCCGGCGTTGGGCATTCTCACGTCCAATCAGGTTTGAGGTCATCTCGGGTCCGATGTCCGCGACTTCATGCAAGCGCACTAGTGCGCCTCCTTTGCCGCGAAGCACCAGGTTTTTGATGTCCCGCAGTTCATCGCGTTCTTCTTCCTCAAGACGTACCGCCAAACTGTATCGCCGGACTCCCTCATTGATCTCAGCGACCGTCACTCCGAAGACGGCATTTCTTACCTGCTCTGCGGCTGAACGCGGGGTGAGTCCATAAGCAGCCAGATCAGCCGGACGATAGTCAATCGGCAGTGACTGGATCATGACTTCTCGATTGGCGGCAACGTCCCGTGCTCCGTCGAGTGGTTTCAAAGCCCCTTCAATTTCCTTGGCAATCACGCGCAGTTTATCCAGATCATCTCCATAGATGCTGATGGCGATGGCTGCCGGAGTGCCGGATAGGATGTGACTGAGTCGGTGCTCGATGGGCTGACCAATGTTAGTGGTAATTGCGGGAACTTTTTCAAGGATCGCGCTAATTTGCTTACGCACTTCCTGGTTTTCGAATCCCGGTTTTACGGTGACATCAATTTCCGAGTTGCTCACCGGTTCGGCGTGCTCATCCCGTTCGGCGCGTCCGGTCCGGCGCGTGACACTCTTGACTCCTTCAAGAGCCAAAAGCTGCTGCTCGATGGAACTCGCCATGCGGTCGCTCGCTTGCAGCGAGGTTCCCGGAGGCGCGAACAATCCAACAGTGAAGGTCCCCTCATTGAATTCAGGGAGGAAGGATTTTCCAAACGTCGAACTTAACCAAAGGGCCAGACACGTCGCGACAATTGCCAAACCGATCACGATCTTTCGGAACCTCACGGCGATTCTGACAAGCGGGGTATAAACCGCTTTCAATTTACGCACGAGCGGTGGGTCAACGGAGTTATCGTGATTACTCTTCCCGAACATGAGGTAGCGGCACATCGCTGGCGTCACCGTGAGAGCGACGACGAGTGAGGCGATGATGGAGACGCCAAAGGCGATTCCGAGTGGGCGGAAAAAGCGGCCTTCGATCCCTTCAAGGAACATGAGAGGAAGGAATGCCAGGACAATGATGATAGTCGCAAAAACCATCGCCGGGCGAATTTCGTTACTCGCATCCAGAATGACTTTCAGGCGCGGTTTCCGTTCGGACTCGGGCCTTGCGGCGTTTTCGTTGAGTCGTCGAAAGACATTTTCAACATCAATGATGGCGTCATCGACCAAGCTGCCAACCGCGATGGCGAGGCCACCCAGAGTCATGACGTTGATCGTCATGCCCATCCAATCGAAGACCAACAAGCCGACCGCCAGTGAAAGCGGAATCGCTGTCAGAGTGATGATCGTGCTCCTGACATTCAGCAGGAAGAGAATCAAAATGACCGCGACAATGATTGCAGCATCGCGAAGAGCGTGGACGACATTCGAAACCGAAAGGTTGATGAAATCAGCCTGTCGGAAGATCTGTCGATTGATATGAAGGCCTTCCGGTAAAGTGGGGTCCAATTCATCGAGCATGGCATCAATCGTCTCCGTGATGGTGATAGTGTTCGTTCCGGGGGCTTTTTGAATGGTCATGACGACGGCCCGTTGTCCTCCATCGGCTCCGGTTCCCCGCTTGGGTGCGGGGCCGAGTTTCACGTCAGCGACTTGTCCGATCGTGACGGGAAATCCGTCGTGATACTTGATCAAGGTGCCGGAAATATCCTTCACTGAGCGGACTCTGCCGCTTTGTCTGACTGGCAATTCGAGAGACTCAACGTCCGGGAGATAGCCCGCACTCAGAGTGCTATGGGCGGCTCCCGAGGCATCGATGACATCTTGAATCTTGAGGTCATAAAGACGCAAATCATCCTGACGCACGAGCACTTGATACTCTGGAAGCTCGCCGCCGATCACCGAAACCTGGGACACTCCGGCAATCGCCAGAAGCTTGTTTCGCAGATCGAATTCAGCGTAGGCCCTGATCTCAAGATCGCTCATTTCTTTGCCGGGTGATGAGATGGCAAGAAGCATGATCTCCCCGGTAATCGAGGTGATTGGAGTCATCTCGGCATGGGCACCTGGAGGGAGGTCTTCACGCACCGAGTCGAGTCGTTCGGAAACGAGTTGTCTTGCGGTGTAGATGTCCGTTCCCCAATCGAACTCGACGTAGGCGATGGAAAGACCAATCGCGCTCGATGTGCGAACCTGTCTTACTCCGGGCACTCCGTTGACCGAACTTTCAATCGGAAAGGTCACGTATTGTTCGACCTCGTCAGCGGCCAAGCCGGGGGCTTCGGTCATGATGACCACAGTAGGAGCATTGAGCTCTGGAAAGACATCCACCGGAGTCTTTGAAAGGCGAAGTGCTACAAAGGCGAGTAGCACGCCCGCCAGAATGAGCACCAAGGGCGCTCGCTCCAGCGAAAATTTAATCAGTTTACTTAACATGGTATTGAAGAGTTATTCGTCTTTTCCGTGATAAGATCCGTCGGCATGGAAATGTCCGCCCTTCTGGGAGGTTCCACTTTGCGAACTGGCTAATTTGAGTTCGTAAACTCCGTTGAAAACGACTTCGTCGTTTGGTCCGAGGTCGCTCTTGATCTCGATCCATCGGCCATCATTCACGCCCAAGTCAGCCTCAATACGAATCGCTTTGTTGGCATCGAGAGGATCACGTTTGAAGAAGACATGAGTGATGCCATCCTTCACCACCGCAGAGCGTGGGATCGCAAGGATGATCCCATCACTTGATTCCTCCGCGATTTCCAGGAAGGCCGAAACTCCAGGACGAACCCATGATTTCAGCTCACCAGGCATGGCAAAAAGTCCCACGGTTCGCTGTTCGGGATCTGCCGTTAAAGCAATCTGAAGTGTCGCTTCAATGGATTCATTAAGATCATTCCCGGCTCCTTGCGGAGGCACGATTTTTACCGACTGTCCGTTCTTGAATTTCGGCAAATCACTTTGTAACCCCATGGCATGAAAGCGAACTTTTGAAGGATCGACCGTAGTCAGAATCAAGCTGGTCTCCTCGACAAAGGTTCCGTTGGTCGCGGCAAGCGACTCCACAAAACCGGATTCCTTGGCGCGAACTTCGATCCAATCGCCAGCCTCGGGTTTGGAGGCTGGATTTTCCCAACCAGAAGATTGCGAGGCATTTCGGAGAGCTGCACTGGCGGCTGTTAGCTCCGCTTCCCGCTGGTTGATTTCGGCATCCAGCTCAGCGACCTGAGCATCCAAGTCAGCGCGTTTGAAGTCCGCTTTGGCAAGTGCTCTTTTTCTCTTCATTGCGACCTCATATTTTGCCTCCGCTTGTCTGAGCGAAGCTTGCGCAAGATCAACGCGCTGCTGTAAATCCAACAACCGAAGCGAGCGGAAGCGGTAAAGCGGAGTTCCCGCTTTGACCTCATCGAACTGATTCACAAGGAACTCAATATGGCCGGGGAGCATCATTCGGTATTCGTGCTTGGCCAGTGGTTGGAGTTCGAATGATCCCGGCACGCGCACCGTATTTTCAACATTTCTCCGCTCCACCTTGGCAAAGGTGATCCCCAGATTGCTCCGGACGGTGGCAGGAATTGCGATGCGATTGGTGGGTAGTTCGGCTTCTTCTTCGGCAGAAGAGGCGGCTTCTTCGCTCTTCCGATTGCAGGAAGGGAGAATGAAGAGGAGCCCTAATAGAGGGACGATTTTAAAATGGTTCATGGTATTAGTCGTTCTTTGAGTTCGACCTGTAATTTGTGGGTCCCAGCAGGAATTGGATGTCGGTGTCCGCTTGGGAGTGTTGAAGTTGGATATTGATGATTTTCAGTTTCGCCTCATGCGCTCTGGTGAGGCTTTCCAGCAGGACAAGGCTTCCGCCCTCTCCCAGTTCGATTAGGTTCTGAGCATCGCTCGCCTGACGATCCACCAAGGGAATGAGATCCCTCTCAATGGATGATTGTTGGGCTTGAATTCCCCTCAATCGGGCGCGCAGGGCGGCCAGTTTTCCGACCTTCCGTTCATACTCGGTTTCGAAGGCGGCTTGGGCGACTTCGCGCTCGGCGCGAGCCTTGGCAATGCCTCCCTTGTTGGCATTCAATATGGGGAGGGGAATCGCTCCAATGAAACCAATGCGTGACTGACCTTCGTCGCTTTCGGCCTGCGGTCCGATGACGAGATCCGGGTATTGCTTTCGAATTTCCCGTATCAGGGTGCGTTCGGAAACTTCGTATTCGCGGCGGAGACGATTGATGGTGGGATTGTTATATCTCAGTCGATCTTCACTGGGTTGCCAACCTGCCACCGCGAGATGCGGGACAAGGCGAATCGGGGCACCCGGAGAGATTCCAAGCAAGGAACGGATTTCCTGTTCCTGCTCTTCGACCTCACCTTCCAACCGTTCCATTTCGACACGGCGACTTGTTTGCTCAATCGTAAAAAGTCCGGCTTCGGTTTTGGGGATCTCGCCTTGTTCGGCAAGCAAGCTGGTTGATTTCACGATGGAAACGAGGGTCTCTAGGATCTTCCGGGTTTGCTCCAGCTCGGTGCGAAATGCGGACCATACAACCCACGCTTTTTGCAATTCAATCGAGACCTGCCACTCCGATTCGGCGACCCGGTCCAGCTCGGCATACATCGATGCTTCAGCGAGATTTTTCTCCGCCGAAAGACGACCGGATAAAGGCAAAGTGATCGCAAGCGATGAACCGACGATCCAAGGATCGGAAACACCTTTGGTGATTTTTAGGACGTCGAGACTTAGCTCGGGATCGTCCCACAATCCGGCATGATCAGCGACTGCTTTGGCCACGCCTGCTTTCAATCGGGCCACCCGAAGGTCGGGATTGTAAACGAGCGCGATCATTTTTCCCTCGTCGAGGGAAACGCCATTAGAAGGGTTGAAAGCGGTATTACCCGAGTTTGTTTTGGCAAGACGCTTGGCGAAGGCTTGCACCTTCTCACTCGATGGGCCTTGTGCTCTCCACTTTTGATCGTGATCAGCTAAATTGAGAGGTCGGCTCTCAAAGGTCTGACAACCGGCTAGCAAGAGAACGGCACTGGATGCCGCCGCGATTCGGAGAGATGTTTTTGGACGGAGTCCTTTGGGATGGGACAAAGAGTCCCGATTATTTGGTATAAAAAATTTCATTGTGCCTCATGGGCTTGGGTAGAAAGGGTCATTTGGAAAAGATGCTTCCATTGCGATCTAGAGCTTCCTGGCCTCTCGTTGATGCGAGGGCACAAGGAGTCGCGGCGCTGAAGAGAAGCGTTCTGTATCGGAGTGACCGTGGGGGCAGGAAAGCGACTTAAAGATCGTTTCTGGATGTCGACCAAAGCCAGACATGCCCATTCCGAGCGAGCCTAAAAAACACGGCTCAACTCAATTTTCGTCACTCAACTCAACCCAATTGGGGAGGCTTCGACAGCTCGTAAAAGGGGCCATCGGGACACAGGTCCTTTTCAGGAGCGAGCCTTTCAATTGAAAAACCTAACGCCCCGATAGGCAGTAGATTTACTAGATTTGTCGCAACCTGCGTATCGAACGAGACGATATGCGAGTGGTGATGCGAAGTTGAATTTCCCTCGTCATCTGGAGTTTCTCCACCTTTGTCATCTTCATCGCCATTGTGGTCATCGTGGTGGTGATGACCATCATGGTCATGATGATGCTCATTAGGAGCCTCGGTAGATTCGACCGAATGGGAGTCTCCATGGTCGTGTTCAAATTCAACGGCAGCAACCGACCCGACTCCATAGACCACAACGATCGAAAGAGTTAAGACAGTTTGAAGCAAAGCTTCTATGGCAGCCCGAATAGACACTCCGGTGACATTCGTGACGGTCCCATTGAAGGTCAAGTTTTTTAATTGGAACATGGCGGTGATGTCTAGAGTCTCCCATTCGACTCCACGTTCCTCCAGAATGGCCCGACAACATCCCGACTCCAATTGACCATTGTTTGGTTCGGTCTTGCTAAAATAGCTTATGCCGAATTAAGAGGCTCCTTGTTTTCTTTTTTAGATCAAAAAATGGGGCCGCTCGGACGCTTACGTAAGAACATCATCAGTAATCCATTGCCATTGGCCTTCTTGGTCTTGATCTGTAAGCCCAATCATAAGGTCTGGCCACTCACCGAGTTCCTCAAGATAGGTATTCGCAGCATCAATCTTCTCTTGTGTATCTAAAACAGCCAAACGCCCACCTTTAGCTTCAGCATCAGCCTTTGCTTCCTGCCATGTGAAGTTGCCTTCGATTATTTGGAACAGGGGACCACCGTTTACTAAGATCTTCACTTCATTTTGAGTAAATGATCGATTGTAGAACCGAGTGCCATCAATTTTACCACTCCACCAACTATCCGATTGAGACTTTTGCCCAAAGCGAAGCTCCCTTGAGAAACTAGGAGTATTATTATTAGTATCTTCAAGAATTAATTCTCCATTAAGGTAAATTCGAATAAGACTTAAAAGATTTACAAATCATCATGTCCTCTGTTAATAGAATGTCCTAAGCATATGGATAAAGAGAAACATAGGGCTCTATAAAAGTTAATGGTAATTCTCTTGATGTCTCAGAGGTAATGATTGATTATAATTACGAGCAAGAGCAAGAATCTAATCAAGATCTTTTAA
>JAURPJ010000062.1 GCA_030835305.1 Verrucomicrobiota bacterium
AAAAAGGAAAGCCGCCGAAAGGAGAGAGTCAGAAAAGAAGGCAAAGGAAGACGAAAAGGATTTCTAGAATGCCTCAACCACCCGTTCCAACCTACCGAGTCGAATACGAGCCATCCCGTGGCTCATGGCTGCTGACTGGCCCTGTGGGTGCAAAAGGTTACCTGAGATATACAACCGCCCGGGATGCCGCTGATTACGCTCGTTGGGATGCCCGTGATAGGGGTGGCAACATTGATGTGTTTGACCAAAAAGGTCAGCTTTTTAGGAAAATTAGCGTCAAAGCTAATGATTCAGTAGCTGCTGGTTTGGTTCTGCCGTCAGTTTAGACTTATTTTTGTTGCCCATTAGTTGCCCGTTTTGGGTGCATCTGACTGCGTTTAGGTGCTTTTTTGGGAGGTTGGCAAGCACCTAAGCCATAGGGTAAAAATAGCATAAAACCCTGATTATTAGTAAGTTGGCGGAGAGGGAAAGAATCGAACTCACCAAGGACAGATTGCCCTTCAACGGTTTTGAAAACCGCGGCGACCACCAGGCACGCAGCACTCTCCGAAGTCAGTCTGACCGACAACAAGGAGGGCGTCAAACGAATGAATTTGATCTGATGATTTTTTTAAATCGGCGCAGAGCGGAGTTTTTTGAAGGCCGATCCAATATAATCGATGGTGGTGATGGCTGATAGCGACTCTTCGGATTGACGGGGTAAGGCCAACTCGGAGGCGCAGCCGCATAACCAGGACCCGGTTTTAGCGGCTTCAAGAGGTTCGAATCCCCGCGCCATTAAGGCTGCGAGAAGTCCTGATAAGACATCTCCTTGCCCTCCGGTCGCCATTCCGGGAGTGCCGGTGGTATTGTAGGCTATGGGGGAACTTCGATTCGTGACGATCGTGCGGGCGCCTTTGAAGAGGAGGGTTGCCTCGCTCTGGCTTGTGAATTTTCGGGCAATGGCGGCCCGGTTGTTCGGTTCATTTCCACCGCGGAGAAGTCGTGCTATCTCGCCAGCGTGGGGAGTCACTAGGTGATTCGCCCGGAGTGTTGAAATATGCGATTGCCGGGCAATCAAGTTAAGAGCATCGGCATCAATCACAGTGGGCCCTTTGAAGTTTTTGATGACCGAGAGGATGTCCTGCCCGGCTTTTCCAAGACCTGGGCCGACAGCAAGTGCATCGAGATTTTCGTGGAGTGCTTCGACGTAGCGATCCACCGGCTTTACCATAATTTCTACCGGGATGAGCGGCAGAATTAGGGGGTAGTCTTCTTTTCTAACAAACAAGGTGATGAGCCCACCTCCTCCGCGCAGTGCTCCGAGTGAGGTCAATGCTGCGGCTCCGGCCAATCCTTGTGAGCCAGCGATCATGCCAATCCGGCCGGCTTGGCCTTTGTGGAATTCGTAGGGCCTGGAGAGCTTCTCGACAGGCAGAGTCGCCGGGGTGATGAGATGGTCTTCACCGGCTTTCCAATTGCTCAAGCCGTTCAGGGTGAGGAGTGCCAGTGATCCTACGTAATCGGTGGCTTGGTCTGCGATGAGTCCAATTTTTGGCGATCCAAGGGTGCAAGTGAGATTCGCACGAACGGTTTGTCTTCCACACTGGCCAGTGTCGCAATTCAGTCCGGATGGCACATCGACCGCAGCAACAAAGACCATTCTCTTTTGGCTCAATCCGTTGATTTCGCCTGCCAATTTGGAAAGAGGTTCGCGGAGATCTCCTTTGGTGCCGATCCCCAGAAGTCCATCGAGAATGACAAAGGGGCCGGGCTTGTAAAACTCTTCAAGTGAATCAAGGGGCTGCGCGGATCCCAACTCATGCCACTTCTTTGCGAGTAATCCCTTCATTTCGGATGGCTGAATGGCACTTCGAACCGAGACTTCCCATCCAGCTTCTTTAAAGTGACGGAGAGCGACAAGGGCATCCGCACCATTATTGCCGGTTCCGACGACTGCGACGGCCCTGCCCGGTGGGGTTTCTGCAAATCTCCCCAGAATTTCCTGTGCGATTTTTTGGCCGGCCATATTCATCAATGATTCGGCTGCGACTCCGGACTCGAAGAGCGCATCTTCGGCCGCATACATTTCCCTGGAAGTCAGAAACATCTCGTACTAGCCTTCTTCGATTCCCAATTGTTCGCAGATTTGTGCGAGTTTCCCTTCGAGGAGCGCCACCCGCTTTTCCAGGCCGGATTCATCCTTGTTGGGCGGATCTGTCTTAAAGCGGGTGTCGGCCTCGAAGCTTTTCTCTCCGCCAAGAAGGTGACCGTAGGTTTTGACGCGACGACCTTCACCCACCGGGATTTCCTTCACCAAAGGTCCGTAAGAATACTCCATGAAGCCTTTGAGGATTTCTTCAACCTGCCCTACGCTTTCGAAGGGGTGCATTCGTTCGCAGCGTTGCTTGATTTCCCCGGCAGTCTGGATGCTACGAAGAAGCAGCACCGTTATGACGGCTTTTTCTGGTGAGGTCAGGTCGAGGATGCCGGAAAGTTGATGCTCATATCTTGGAGCGCGTGAGCCTGAAATATGCACCTGGATGATAATCTCTTTTTGACGGAGTCTCTGCACCGCTTCCCCGACTTCCTCCGAGGATAAGCGGGTGACCGGGTAGCGGTTTGAGGACTGATTGCAGGCTGCTTCAATCGCCTTGAGAGTCAACGGGTAGTAGTCCGGTGTCGTGGTCTCCTTTTCCAAAAGAGAACCCAACACCCGGCTTTCGACAAAATCCAATTGTTGCTCTGGAAATCGCATGATCTCGCTCATGACTCAAGGATAGCGGAGCGCCGTGAAATGAGGAGGTCTGAATTGAAGATATCAGGAATTCTTTTCCGGCCAAACGATGATCGAAAGCGAAAGGCTCTGCTTTAATGAGGTCTGCTTTGTCGAAATCAACGCGACAAGGATTCAGCAGGAGATTGTGTTCGGCAGGAATGGTTGCTGAGAGGGAAAATACTCCGCCTGTTTTTCCGGTGCGCAAGCAATCGTCAGCTTGTTCGCAGGATCCCTCCCCGGGCGGATCATCATGCCAACCTTCGTTCTGTCAGACTTCCCTCCAACAATATTGCTTGGGACTCGCACCGTGACTAGCGTCCTGAAAATTCGCCGCAGATTTAATCTTTATTTCCCACAACTGCAGGGAGGTTGAGGTTTAGGCGGATTGCGGTAATGCGAATTGCCGCGGTAATCGTGGTTGTAATCAGAATATTGAAGCCAATCGGGACATGAATCCGTTCCATCCCCAGATAGATCAAGCCTCCGATGAGGGCAGCCGTTGCGTAGATTTCGCTTCGGAAGATGAGTGGAACCTCGGTTCGAAGTAGGTCTCGAATCACTCCGCCGAACGTTGCGGTGACCATTCCCATTCCCACGGCAGCCCACCAGGCGAGTTGATTTTCCTGGGAAACTTTCACCCCAATGCAGACAAACACGCCCAAGCCCAGGGCGTCAAAGAGAGAGACCACTCGCTCGCCGCGCTCCCAGATGGGTTCGGCGTAAAATGAAGCGATCGTCGCGATTGCTGCCACGATGAGATAAGCGGGATCATTCAAAACCGGCGGTGGTGTGACTCCGATGAGGAGGCTTCGCAGGGTTCCTCCCCCTACGCAGGTCACGGTGGCAAGCATGAACATGCCAAAAAGATCCATCTCTTTTTGGCGTCCTGCGATCGCGCCGGAGACGGCGAAGACAAAGACCCCGATGAGATCGGCAAGATAAAGTGGCGACATTGCCGCGAATGAGACATTTTCCGGCACCCATGGCTAGTGAAAGTCGTGTGAAACCGTCGCGAGTTCTCCGGAAACGCCCAGAGGCTGCAGTGAGGTGACGTAGACCGTGGGCTGCCGACCTTCGGTGATTTGCAAGCGCCCCTGCACCAGTAAAAACGATTCACCGGTAATAATGAGTTTGAATCGATGGAAGGTTTTGCGGGGAATAAAGAGGTTTGCAATTCCGAATTCGTCTTCGAGCGAAATAAAACAATGTCCCTTTGCGGTGCCTGGTCGTTGTCGGCAGATGATCAAGCCGGCGATGATCAGAGGCATTCCGTGCGGCATTTCAAAGAGGCTTGCCGAAGTGGCGAGATCCACATTCTGCTCCTTTCGCCAAAGCTTCATCGGATGAGGGCCGGTGGTGGCACCTATGAGGGAAAAGTCAGTTTGCAGTCGTTCGGCCGGCGACATCATTTCCAACACCTGTTCCCGGTTCTGCGGTTCCGTAAAAAGGTCATCGAACGGTAGTTGCTCGGCCTGCCAAAGGGCGTCGCGGCGGTGCTCAACTTCGGGTAAATTGTTGAGCGTGCCAGCGGCGGCGAGAATGCGACGTTCTTTGATATTCGGACAGACTCTTAGAAGGAAGTTATCGAGCGAAGCAAAGGGTGAAATTGAGCGCTCTTCAATCAATCGCTCCATTGTTTTTTGTCGTAATCCTTTCAATCGATGAAGACCGAGGCGCAGGGTGTTGTCATCGATAACCTCGGTTGTGATCATGGAATGCGTCACCGAGATGGGTCTCGCCCGCACGCCATGGCGTTTGGCGTCCTGCAGAAGGGTGTTGACCGAGTAAAACCCCATGGGCTGGTTATTGATCAATCCGCAGTAAAACTCCGCCGGGCGGTGAACCTTGAGCCAGCAGGAAGCGTAAGCGATGAGAGCGAAGGAGATGGCGTGGGATTCGGGGAAGCCGTAAAGCGCAAAGGACCCAATCGACTCGACGACCCGTTGTTGAACCCCGGGGGCAACCTGCCGATCGCTCATGCGGGTTTTCAGTTTATTCACGATGGCATTCATGCGCTTATCGGATCGTTTGAAGGACATCGCTTTGCGTAAGGAATCAGCCTCCACGCCCGAAAACCCCGCAATCACCATGGCCATCCGGAGGACTTGTTCCTGAAAGAGTGGTACGCCGAGAGTGCGCTTCAGGATGGGCTCGAAATCGGGGTGGATGTATTCGATTTGCTCGCGCCCGGTTCGACGGTTCAGGAAAGGGTGAACGAGGTCTCCCACGATGGGGCCAGGGCGGATGATGGCGATCTCAACCGCGAGGTCGTAAAATTTGCGCGGTTGCATGATCGGGAGGGTGGCCATCTGCGCGCGTGACTCAACCTGGAAGGTACCCACGGTGTCGGCGCGGCAGAGGAGGTCGTAAGTGGCGGGATCGTCTTTTGGGATCTTGGCGAGATTCACCGGGCGACCGCGGCGCTCGCAAATCTTCAGGGCATCCTCCATCGCGGCCAGCATGCCGAGTCCGAGGAGATCGACCTTCACGATGCCGAGATCCTCGCAATCATCTTTGTCCCATTGCAGCACCGTGCGGTTCTCCATCGCGGCGGGCTGAAGTGGAACCACGTGATCGAGTCCGTCGTCGCAAAAGACCATTCCTCCCGAGTGCTGTCCGAGATGGCGGGGGCAATGAAGGACGGCATGGTAAAGTCGTAAAAGGGGTTTGAAGCGCGGGTGGGAAGGGGGGATGCCGGATTTTTCGATCGTTCCGGCGAGCTCCATGACTTTGTCGCCGGGGTAGTAGTTACTCATTGAAACTTCCTCGCTCACGGGCTCGCGGGAGGCATCATGAACCTTGGGCGAGGAGCAAAGGTCGGTGAAGCGATTTGCGATCGATTCCGGAAAACCCAGAATTTTGGACATTTCCCTGAAGGCCGAGCGCGGTTTGTAGGTGATCACGTTGGCGGTCATCGCAGCTCCGCGTGGGGCGTATTTTTGGTAAACGTATTGGATGACGGATTCGCGCCGGTCGCCGGAAGGGAAGTCGATATCAATATCGGGCCACGATTGCCGATTTTCAGAGAGAAAGCGCTCGAAGAGGAGGCCGCTTTTGACCGGATCGACACTTGTTACGCCAATTGCGTAACAGACCAGTGAGTTGGCAGCCGAGCCCCGGCCCTGGCAGAGGATGCCTTGAGAGCGAGCAAAGCGAACAAGATCCCAGACGATGAGAAAGTAGCCTGAAAAACCTAGTTTTGAAATAGTTAATAATTCCTTATCAATTTGTTGACAATGTTTTTCACTTAAATTACAGAATCGTTTTCTAAGCCCGCTTTGGACGACTTTTCTAAGATATTCACACTGTTCACGGTCTGTGAATAATTTCCCGGTGTCGGGATCGCGGTAGGATGGGAAGTGGTAGCCCAGATTTGCGAGCGAGAATTCGCTGCACTCTTCGGAGAGCGCGATTGAGTTGTGGAAAGCCTGTGGAAAGCCTGTGAATAGATTGCGAATAACTTCCGGAGGTTTTAAGAAGCGCTCTCCATTTTGTTCGAGAAGGCGTCCGGCGTCATCAAGGGTTTTGTGTTCGCGCAAGCAGGTGAAAGCGTCGACGAGAAGGCGATCCGAGCGTTGTGAACAGGTCGGCGAATTGCTGGCAATTACTGGAATCTTGAGAAAGTCGCCCAGATCGCGGAGGAGCTGATTGATGCGGTCTTCGCCACGCCGGAAGTGGCGGAACAGGGCGATCGAGACATTTCCCTTGCCGAAGTGGCGGAGGAGTTTTTTGGCGGCCGAGAGTAGATTGGCTTTGGTGGGTTTCAGAAGAGACTCCGGAGTGAGGATAGCGTGAGTTCCGGTGATATCGTGATGCGCGAAAGCATCAACTTCCGGCTGGCAGTGGAGAGAGGTGATGAGTCGGGAGAGGTTTTGGTAGCCGGTTCGAGATTTGTTTAAAATTGTCAATTGGTGGAAGCAGGAAATCGACTCCAAAGTGGCTCCAGTAATGGCTTTGACGCCGACTTTTTGAGCTTCGGCGTGAGCGCGGGCGGAGCCGTAAAACCCCATGTGGTCAACGAGTCCGAGGGAATGATGGCCGAGTTCCGCGGCACGATTTACCAACTCCTCGGGCGAGGAAGCGCCGCGTAGGAAGGAGAAATTTGATTTGGCGAGGAGTTCCATGTTTAAAAATGAAGTCGCTGAAAGCTCCTGTTTTCAGGATGCGGAGCAAGTGAGTCGCGGTTCCGCAAGCGGGCGCTTTCGGCTACGTTCTTTAGGCGTAAATTCCGGTGAGGTGCCACTGTTTGGGAGGGAGGAAGGCGAGTTGGAGGAGAAGGGAGTCCTGGAGTTCGACGTCCCATTGGGCTTGTTGCCAGCCATTTTCCCACCAGGAGCCGGAGAGCGGGAAAGGACCGCGAGCTCTATGAATTTGGCCTTTGTGGGGGCCGGTGAGGAGGGCGAGGGGATGATGATAACGGCCTCGTTTTTCGGAGGCGACATGAACGGGAATGGGAGGGCGTTGTCGTTTGAGTGGAAGTTGGTTAACTGGAAGTATACCAGGAGCGAGTGGGGTTTTGAAATCAGAGATGACTGGAGAGAGCGCGACGATATCGGGGCGATGGGTGTTGATCTGATAAGGGATGCCAATGCGATTTGACCCGAGAATCCCGGAGAGACGACGGAGGGTGTCGGCAAACTCGTTAGGGTCCTTGAGACCTCGTGAGAAGAGTTGGTGCTGGGCGTGACGCGGAAGAGTCGGGGTGAGTTCGAGGTGGAATTCCTCCATGGGTGCGGGTGCTTTAACGGTCTCGAGATGGGTGTGGAGGGTGCGAAGAAGGACATCAGGTGAGAGAGAAGGGTCGGAGAGGATGAGTTTGCGGGCGTGGGCAGCTCCGTTGTCGAAGGCAAGGGTGAGTTGGATTTCGGCGGCGGTGCGTTGATGATGATGGAGACGATTGCAGAGGGTTTGCAGGAGCCGTTTGGCCATGAAAAGAAGGGGCTCATGGCTCTCGACCGGAGGGTCGAATTGATGGGTGACGCGGTAGTGGTCCCGGGCGCGGTAGAGCGTGAGGAGACGGTGATGTTTGCCGTGGGCGATGTCGTGGAGCCGGGCGAGTTCTTTGCCGAGGCGTTCGGCGAGGCCTTGTCGCGGGAGTTTGGCGAGATCGGCGAGGGTTTGCAGGCCCCAGAGTTGGAGGACGGGGGCGTGGGGGAGCGGGAAGGTTTTGGCGAGAACGAGGTCGGCGAGTTTGAGGGTGAGTGGATCGGCTTGATTTGGGCAAAGTGAAGCGAGGTGGGCGAGGTCTGGCGTTTTGCCGAGGCCGACTTGGAGGGGCAGGGCGAGGTAGGTGGAAGCCTCGATGGTTTGAGCGATCCAGTCAGCTTCGGATGCCATGAGGAGGGTGGAAAGATCGAGGAGGTAGGTTTCGGGCGTGGTGAGCTCGAAGTCCGGGACGAGAGAATCGACGAAGGCGAGGGTTTCGCTGCGGGCTGATTTTTCGGCGGTGGAGTCGGGGTCGAGGAGGAGGAGGTCGGCACAGCGGGCGAGGCCGCGGGTGGTGCGGAGGCCGGAGTGGATATCGAATTGGCGGGCGGCTTGGTTGACGGCGATGAGGTGGGACTTTTTCCGCTCACCGGAAGAGAGGAGGGCAGCGGGTTGGTCGGGCGGGATGCCGTCGCGCGTCAGTAGGGAGCTGAGAGCGAGGTCACGGAAATGGAGCGCGGCGTAGTTCATGCTTTTCCGGCGAGTTGTCGGTTTTCGGACTGGTGGAGTTGGAGGGTGGGCTTGGTGAGTTCGAGGTGATCGAGGGTGAAGCGTCCGCCGAGGGTAAGACGATGATGTGGCGTGGGCACGAGGGCGCGCGGGGTCATCGCGACGAGGGTTGCTCTGGAGTCGCGGGCCTGGATTTTGAGCCGATGCCAGAGAGCGGTGGGGATTTGACGGAGCTCGCGCTCGGAGACGAGGTGGAGATCGAGAATGACGAGTGGGAGATTGCCGTCGCTCAGGAGGAGGTCGGTGCACTTGAGGGCTTGCTCGGTTTTGGAGCAGCGGAGCCAGATGAGGTGGCGGCATTTCTCGTTTCCGTATGAGGCAGGGTCGAAAGTGTCACGACCATCGACGAGGGCGAGAGGAAGGTCGCGCTTTTGCTCGAGGAGTTCGGAGATGACGAGGGAGGCTCCGGAGGAGTGGCGTGGCGAGATGATTTCGCTGAGATGGCCGGCAGAGAATTCCAGGGGTGCGACTTGAGGAGTGGGTTCTTCGGGGGCAGGAGTACGATGAGCGGCTGGAAACTTCTCGCGAAGCTGGTGGCGGAGTTGTTCAATTTGCAGGACGCTCAAAACATGTTCATTAGAACACTTTTTTAAAGTGAGTCAAGAAGATGGAGATCTAACATCAAATGAGTCGACAAGAGGTTGTCTTTGGAGCTGTGAGCGATTATTCCTCGGGGAGATGGCTGTGGAGATTGTTGAACTGGTGCTGACTCCGGCGGAGGCGGCGGATGAGGGTGTTTGGTCGTCGAAGATTTCGCGGAAGTTGCGCGTGAAGCCGGATCGGGTGAAGGGATATCGGCTGTTGAAGCGGTCGCTGGATGCGCGGAAGCGGCCGGTGAAATTTCGGCTGCGGCTGGAGGTGGGGGTTGATGAGGCTCTTCCAGAGGAACCGAAGGCGGTTTGGGAAGTTCAATCACTGGCGAAAGAGCCGGAAGAGGTGGTGATCGTGGGTTGTGGTCCGGCGGGAATGTTCGCGGCGCTACGCTGTTTGGAGTTGGGTTACAAGCCGGTTGTTTTGGAGCGGGGTAAGGATGCTTCGTCGCGACGGTTTGATTTGGGCCCGATCTTGAAAGAGGGGCGGGTGATTGAGGAGTCGAACTACTGTTTTGGAGAAGGAGGAGCGGGGACATTTTCGGACGGAAAACTCTACACGCGGGCCACGAAGCGGGGTCCGGTGGCGGAGGTTTATCGGACGTTGGTAGCTCACGGAGCTCCGGAGAAGATTTTGGTGGAGGCGCATCCGCACATTGGATCGAACTTATTGCCGAAGGTGGTGATGGCGATGCGGGAGTCGGTGCGGGAAGCGGGTGGCGAGGTTCACTTTGGGGCGAAGGTGGTGGAGTTTTTGAAATCGGGCGGGCGACTGGTGGGCGCGGCGACGGAGGATGGTCGGGAGTTTCGCGGGAAAGCGGTGATTTTGGCGACAGGGCATTCGGCGCGGGATATTTACGAGCTGCTGAATGAGCAGAAAATCTTGATGGAAGCGAAACCGTTTGCGGTGGGAGTGCGAATTGAGCACCCGCAGCCTTTGATCGACCGGGTGCAATATCACTTGCGCGAAGACGAGGAACGGGGGCGAAACTTGCCTGCTTCGAGGTATCGGTTGGCGACGCAGATCAAGGGGCGGAGTGTCCATTCCTTTTGCATGTGCCCGGGGGGGTTTGTGGTTCCAGCGGCGACGGAGAATGACGAGGTAGTGGTGAATGGCATGAGCCTTTCGCGGCGGGATTCTCCTTTTGCAAATAGCGGCATGGTGGTGGGCGTGGAGCCGGAGGATGTGCGGGGATTTGGGGGCGATGATGTGTTGGCGGGTATTCGATACCAGAAGCATATTGAGCAGCTGGCGAAGAAGGCGGGAGGCGGTGGTCAGGTCGCTCCCGGGCAGAAGGTGACTGATTTTTTGGCGGGCAAGATTTCGAAGAATCTGCCCAAGACGAGTTATTTTCCGGGTTTGAATTCGGTGAAACTGGATGAGGTTTTACCGGGAGAGATCGGTGGAAGACTTGCGGGAGGATTGCGGAAGTTTGGCCGGATGATCAGGGGATACACCGGGCCGGATGCTTTGTTGATTGGCTTTGAAACGCGGACGAGTTCGCCGGTGAGGATTCCGCGTGGGGATGATTTGCAACACCCGGAAGTGAAGGGGCTTTATCCGTGTGGCGAGGGAGCGGGTTATGCGGGCGGCATTGTTTCGGCGGCGCTGGATGGACGGCGCTGCGTGGAGGCGGCGATCAATGAAATACGATAAATCATGGAGATACGAAATCGCGAAGAGCAGGAGCCATTTACGACGAAGGATGGTTCGACGATCCGGAGTTTGCTGGATCTGAGTAATGCGCCGGTGAAGGGGCAGAGTTTGGCTGAGGCGACTTTACCAAAAGGTGGTTCGACAGAGCGGCATTACCACAAAGTAAGCGAGGAGTTTTATTACCTGCTGGAGGGGCGGGGTGTGATGGAGATCGACGGGGAGGAACGCGAAGTGGGGCCAAGAGATGCCATTTTGATTCCGGCGGGAGCCTGGCATGGGATCAAGGCGACTGAAGAGATGCGATTTCTCTGCTGTTGTGCGCCGCCTTATGCGCATGAGGATACCTACTTTGAGTGACTGAGTTCCGGTTCCGAGTGCCATTCGTGCGGGATGTCCCGCATAAGGAGCGCATGGTCGAAAGTGATGGCGTCTTCAGGGAAGTGCTCAGGGTTATCGAAGAACGACGATTCAATTTTTTGGACTTCGAGCGCGGATGCTTGCCAGTTTGAAACTTTCAGAAGGAGTCCGTCGAGGCGTGAGGAATTGGGGCGGGAGGAAGGTAGGTCGGACCTGTTCCAACCTGATGAGGCAAATCCCCGCGATGGCGTGACCTTTTACGAGCTTCGTCCGGAAGTTGTCCGGCAGATGTGGCTGAATGACTTCCGGCGAGACCCGATAATTTAAGAGAAGGCGACGCCGGATGATTCCTTTGATCGCGGGGATGTTCATTGATTGTTATCTGGCAACGAAGTCGAAGACGAAGACGTCGTCGAGGATGGGCTTGAGGATCTTGACAAAGGCTTGGTGGGCGTCGTGCGGGCCATAGACCTTGAGGCCGGCCATGTCCTTGAAGCTGACGACAAAGCAATGAGTGAAGCCTTTGGCGCGGTCCTCGGGGCTGACGTTGGTACCCCACTCGAGTCCGGTGATGGTGTCGATCTTCCCCTTAAGGGCTGCAAATTCCTTCTCGATGTTCTTAATCTGGGCGGGAGAGGCATCTTCTTTGAACTTCAGACAAACGATGTGGCGAAGAGGAGAGGGTGCTTCGGTTTTAGCGGCAGGTGTTTCTTTGTGATGATCGGCCATGGCGAGAACTGGGACGAGGGCGGCGAGCGCGATGATGATTGTTTTCATGGGGCCGCAGTGTGAGTGGAATGGGATGATCTCTCTAGGAAAAATATTCGGAGAGTTTCCGGGTGAGCCATTCCAGGGTTATCGGGCACGGTCGGTGGCGATAGCGTCAAAGAGGACGGTATTCCCATCTTGAACGCGGACAGTTCGCGGGAAGGTGTCGGTGGAGATGATTTCCGACTTGAGAATCTCCCCCGTGGGAATGGTGAAAATCAATCTTGGGTTGCCGAACCTTCCTGCTCATTCTTGAGTTTCGTCTCCAGAAAGAAGGGGGCGAAGGGGATGAGCGAGCAGACGAAGACGAGAGCGGCGCGCTTGATGGGCCATTTGCGCTTCTCCATGGTGAGGTAGAGGAGGATGAGGAAGATGGTGAAAATTACTCCGTGCACCATTCCCGGAATCCGGACGGCGGTGTCGTCCCCAAGGATCCGTTTTTCGTAGATTGCGAAGTAAAGGAGGATGATGAATGAGATTCCATCGAGGAGGGAAAAAAGGCGCAGGAGGCCAAGTGGAAACTGGAACATGACTTTAGGACGGACGTTTTTGGGTGAGCATGAATTCGTTGCCTTCGGTGTCGAAGCAGAAGGCGAGATGAATGAAACCGTCTTCTTCCTCGGGTTCGCGGACCAAGCCGCCACCGTTTTCCTTAACGAGTTTGATTCCGACGAGGATGTCGTCGCACTGGAAGCTGAGGCCGGTCCATGTGCGTTTTCCTTCACCACCGCCATGAATTCCAATCGTGGAGCCACAGAGGGTGACCTCGCTCCAGACTTCCATTTCGAAGGAGAGTTCTGCGCCAAAGGTCTTTTGGTAGAATTTAATGGCACGGAGGTGGTCGGCTGCCCAGATGGCATATTTCACTTTTTGAACCTGCATGGGAGGTAACTAACACCGCTTCGGCGGGTGGACAAGGCGCACTCTTTATGTTAAGGATGGTCCCGATGAAGTTGGCTCCATTTCCGACGCCTCGTAATTTGATCCTCCAATGGCAGGAGGGAGAGATTGAACGTGAAGAGATGCATCGCCTGATGGGCGAGCATCAGAAAGAGCTTTTGAAGGAAGCGGACTACTTTCATTTTAATCCGATTGCAGGTTATATTGAGGGATTGTTGAATAAACGGGCAGCCCGGCGTTTGGTCCGTGAGCATGGCGAAGCCCAGATTCGGGAGCTCTTTCAGGCTCTTTCGTGGCTCCATGATTTTGAGCCGGGGGCGTTTCTTTGGAACGCCGACCACTGGGATGTGGCGCTTCACGCGTTTTTTAGAACGAGAACCGAGCCGGTTTTCCGGGTCCGTGAGTTGATGGTGAAGAGCAGTCGTGCGGTGATGTTGGTTGAACATGGATCCGCCAGAAAATCAGAGACGCGCCGCGAGCGCCTGACCTTCAAACGCCACTGGAAAGGCGAGATGGAAGTGGTGAAGCGGGAGGACGTCTAGGGGAGAAGCGCCTTCAGTTCGGAGAGGAAGTTGCGGGTCATTTTGGCTTCGTATTTGGTAATGAAGTGGGCTTCCGGAGTCCCAAACTCGTCGTTTGCGATCCAATACTTCTCTTCTTCGACAAGTGCCCGGGTCCAAATTCCGAAGAGTCCGGCAGCGAGAAAGAAGGCAGGCGCAGCGAGACGGGCCTTGAGATATTTGGAGGCTTCTTTTTGGCGGTGAAAGCGGCTGGCGATGAAGGCCAACCAGATGAGGAAGGCGAGATTTGCAGTCCCGGAAATCAAAAGGAAAAAGCTGTTTCGACCGAGGGCGTGATACCTGCCCATGATGAGGATGGCGGCAAGTGGAAGCAGGACCGGGATGACCAATTTAATGGGTGAGCCGGGTTTTGACTCTGCAAGCTGACGAACGATCACGATGATGGTGGCGATGATGACAAGTCCGGAGGCGACGAGCGGGATCGCGAGATTTGCAAATTGGGACGAAGTTGCCGCGAAGTCGAGTTTGCCGAGCGGGGTGAGGTATCGAATTGCGAGGAGAATTCCAAAAGGGAGAATCACTCCGATCGTGAGTGTTCTCCAGCGTGCGGAGGTGCCCAGTTGGGCGAGACGATCGGCGATTTCATTTTGGCAGGAAAGCGGCGCTCGGAGAGAGACGATCCAGAGATCGATTGCGATGGCGAGAAGGAGAAGAAAGCAAGCCGTGGTGAAGATGCGGGAAATCATGGCATTCTCAGCACGACATGAGGGGCGGAGATCGTCACGAGTGAATGGAATCGGTCGGCTGGTGAAATTAAAACCCGTGCCAAGCTGGACCATGATAGCTCCGTGGCGCCTTAGGACGTGGCGGTTGTTCCGGCTAACAGGCCCGTCACGCTGATCACTCATCTTGCGATCTCGTTCTTGAAGCCGGTCCCAGAGGTCTTGATATTTACGGGTGATTTCCGGAATCTGGAAATGTTTCCCTCCGTCGATCATCTGCTGGTAAAAATTTCGCAGCCAAACCAAGGTGAGCAAGCTGCCGACACCATCGTGGGAATCCGCGTGGAGCTTGGGCGCGAGTCGCTCGGACGAGTATCCGAACTTGAGAAACCCTTCACGGTCGTTCTTTTCAATGAGAAATTGGAAAGCGGCGCAGGTAAAATCATTCAGGGCGGACGCAACCGATGCCTGAGCGGTGATTTGGAGGGTTTTGAAGCGGTAATCGACCTCGTCCAGCCAGGTCTGCGGCCTTCCGGTCCCGGCTTGGATCAGGTTCTGCATCTCAATAAAGTAGCTGGTGAATTCTTCTTTGCCGGTGGCTTCGTGGTAGAGCCCGATGGCTTGCCTGAGGGCTTCCGGCTCTGGAATTTCATACAGGGGAGCTTGATCGGGGGATTCGTCATCGTCATCACTTGGGTGGTCTGCTTTGCGAAGTGAGCCCGAAGTGACTTGTGCGATTTCCCAGACGTCAAACCACCCGTTGGATGGGGCAAGTTTTTCGATGGTCTCTGCGTAGCCCTCGGGGATGGTTTGCGCCTGCTGGATGTAGCGGGCAAAGTGAAGCGCGCTGTCCGGGGATGCATCGTGAACACTTTTCCAGCGTGCGATTTCACTTCCTTTGGTGAGGTCGCCTTGAAGCAGTAGCTTCAGCTCCCCGTTCCCGGTCTTCGGGGCTTGAGATGGGGCGAGTGGACTTGCGGTGAGTTCCCGGATCTGGCTGAGTTCTCTCACGAGTTGGGTTGAATGGAAGCCTCCTGTGATCATCCCGGTGAAAAAGATGATGACGACGAAGAATTTCCAGGAGGGCTTGAGAGGTGATTTCATGAGGGGGTGGGGAATCTTTTTTAGCGATTCCACGACTTGATGGAAAATTTTGGCATTTGAAAATGTCGTGAGATCGCTAGCTTCACCCCAGCAAGTCAGACCACTATGGGCAGAGCATTTGAATAGCGGAAGGCTTCGAAGGAGGCGCGTTGGGGAAAGATGTCACGCATTTTTCCAAAGTTGGCCAAGTCAATCACGATGGCGGCCAAGGAAGGTGGCCCGGATCCGGATTCCAATTCGAAGCTGCGTACGGCGATTATGAACGCCAAGGCGGAGAATATGCCGAAGGATAATATCGACAAGGCGATCAAACGAGCTTCCGGCAAAGACCTTGGCGACATTACCGAGATCAATTACGAGGGCAAGGGGCCGCACGGGAGTCTTTTTTATGTGGAATGCGCGACCGAGAACACGAATCGCTCGGTGACCAATGTGCGGACGACTTTCAATAAAAACGGCGGCGAGATGCAGAACTCGGGATCGCTGGAATTCCTCTTCGACCGCAAGAGCGTCATTGAGTTCAAACCGAACGGAGTGAATTTGGAGGAGCTGGAGCTGGAGCTCATGGATGCCGGTTTGGAGGAGATGGAAGTGGAGGATGACATGGGCCTTGTTTATGGCGATTTCACTTCGTTTGGAAAATTGACCGAAGTTTTCGAGCGCCTCGGCGTTGAGGTGACCAAGGCGAGTCTGGAAAGGATTTCCAACAACCCACAGAAGTTTACCGAGGAACAACTTGTTGAAATTGACGCGCTGGTTGATAAGCTGGAGGACGATGAAGACGTTCAAGCTGTTTTCACCAATGTTGATCGCTAACCCTTTAAAATCATGAAATTACTTTTGCTCTTATTTTACTTCCTCGCAGCCAAAGAGGTAGAGGTCCAGATGGCGGGGCCACAGCTCCAGGCAGTTCCGGCTGAAGTGGCTCCTCGGGTGGAAATTCCCGCCGTCCCTGCTCGCCCTGTTCAAAAGGCTCCCAAGGGGGAGAAGCGGGTCCCGCAACGAAAGGTAGTTTCTGAAATTCCGATCCAGCCTGCTGAGAAAATACCTGAGGCTGGGGAGGGGGAATAGCGTCCGTGACCAAGGAGCAACGCAGCTTGATTTGAAGGTCCTCGCAGCGCTTTTTCAATCAAACGGCCCAGCTGCATTTCTCTACAGTATCAAATCTGAAATACTCGTTGGGTGTTTTCAGAGCGACTGTTTGGAGGAGAGGATCCTGCTCGAAATTCGGGCCCAATGATCGCGTTGGGTATCGCCAAGCGGAAAGCAGGCGCGGACTTGAAAATCCAGACCAAATATCGGTTTTTTGAAATCTAAAAGATGCTGATTTCGCACCCCAGATAATTGATCAGAGAGCTAAACAAATGTGGTCTCTGGCCAGACACAACATTCCCAGTTTACCGCCGACTTATGGAAAAATCGATACTCCGGAGCAACCTACTTGCCACCGAAGAATCCCATCATCTTCATCACGTCGATGGCCCAGTAAACGAAGAAGGCAAGGTGGAGGACAATGTAAAGCTTGGCACCGAGTTCGATGTGCTTGCGGGTCAACATGGGCGGACGATGCAAACGACGGACGTTTTGGTCAAGGATTTAGTGAGTGAAATCTACTTCTTTGTGACGTGATTACGGAGAATTCGGAGGATTTCCTGAATCGTTTAGGGATTTCCGGTGAGACTGTGCTCGGCAGGGACGACTCTCTCACTTTTAGCACCATCCAGATGGCGAGGACCAATAGGCAATAATTCCATCGCTGCCTTTATTGCCATCGCCTTTGCCCCGGTCTCCAATGATTAAGTTGTAGACCAGTCCCGGACGGAAAGGGGAAGCTTCCAACGCCTTGTAGGGTTTATAGTTTGGAGAAAGTGTTCCGATCGAGGTCTGGGGTGGTCGGGTTTGACCTCCTTGCTGGATCGACTTTGTGATTTCGTTGAGCGTGGCTGTTGCGAGATCGGTGATCAGAGTTTTAGGAAGTCTTATAATAGAGCTAATCCGAGTGACGAGTTGTCGGTCGGCTAGCGGTGGACCCCGGTGGGCCGCAGCCATGAAGATGTTGTGTGAGAGAGACTTGAGAGGTTTGTATAGGAGGACGCTTTCGATGGCGCGGCGTGCGAATTTGAAATCGGCAGTTCCCCAATGGGCCTGCGATAAGAATCTTTGTAAAAGCGATTTCCGGGTTCTATCAGGGAAGCGTGGGAAATAACGCTTCCCATGGAGTGCCCAATGACGACCATTTTTTTCCGGCCAAATCGTTCTAGAGGGTCTTGTAAGTGCTGGGGCTTGAATTAAGCCCATGGACCAATATGAGAGGAATTTTATTCTTCGAGTAGGGTGTGGCAACAAAGAGGTTGGCATGATCGGTGAAGCGAGTATGAAAAAACTTTAATGAGATCGACATCATCGAGGTCGCTCATGAGCCAGTAGAATGCGCCGGGTGCAGACTAATCGATGGCCGCCGGAAGAGCATTTTTACCGATCTTGACGCGGGGAACGTATTCGCCATAAACGAAGTGCCTAATGGGATCTCGGTGGAGACATCCAGGAAGATCGTGAGATTTAGTGGGAATCTGTTGGGCGGGGCGAATTCGAAGCGACGCTTGGTTCCCACTGGTGTCGATTTCCAGCCGACCAGGGGAATGCCCAGGCCAGGGACGGAGTGTCGTTGACCGATGCCTTTGAGAGAGACCTTGGACGCCCGGACCAGACCGTCGAGTTGTTCGAGCTTCAGTCCGGTTCCAAGGGTGTGGGTCCTGTCGATTTGTGTCCCCATTGCCGCAGCCTTGCTATCCCATGAGGTTTCTCCACAGTGCAAATGATCAAAAAGTTGTGAAATGGCGAGGTTGTAATTCGCGGCCGCTTTCTGCGCGGGGTTTCGCTCCATTTGCTTCCAGGCGATTCGGGCCCGGGTAATCAGGTCGTGCGCTGGAACATGCGACTTCAGACGGATGGTCTAACATTTTGGAGGTGTGGGCGTTCCTCATTGGCAAAGAAGAAACAGGAGGGGGATGAGGGGGCGCCACTTCGAGATGGCGGAAGTATTGTCGATTTGCAGCGACAAGCAAAGGCTGCTTGAGTCTTCTCCGGATTTGGAAGAGAACGGGGGCGTGATCGACAGTATGACCGGATGGATTCTTGTCTCGCTAGCTGCCATGTGCGTTGGCCTGGGCAAGGCCGGTTTTTCTGGACTCGGGTTAATCGCGGTTTTCATCATGGCCGAGTTATTTGGGAAGGCTTCAGTGGGAGTGCTTCTCCCCATGCTTATTGTGGCTGATGTGAGTGTTTACCCGATGTTTCGCAAGCATGCCTCGTGGGCTCCGGTGTGGAGGTTGCTGCCTCCGGCTTTGGTTGGAATGGTTGTTGGGTTTTTCTTGCTCGACCGGATGCCCGAGGAATGGGCCAAACCGGTGATAGGGAGCATTATTCTATTGATGGTCGCACTGCAATTGGTCCGCCAGTTTGCCCGTGATTTTTTCCACAAGCTTGCTCATTCCGGAGGATTTGGCATGGCTGCGGGGAGTTTCGCGGGGATCGCAACCACAATCGCCAACGCGGCCGGACCGGTTTTTCAACTTTACTTTCTGGCGCGACGGCTCCCGAAGATGGAGTTAATCGGAATTGGTGCCCGCTTTTTTTTGCTAATCAATTTGATCAAGCTGCCCTTCATGGGCGGGTTGCATTTCACTACGCCGGAAAGCCTTTTGCTAAACTTCAAGTTGGTCCCGTTGATTCTGCTTGGAATCTTTCTGGGGCGTCAACTTCTTCAGCTGATTTCCCAGCGCGTTTTTGAATGGATGATTATTGGTTTTGCGGTTCTCGCCGGGGTTCGGTTGGTTTTGGCCGGCTAGCGATAGCCACCCTTTATCTGCTGGAGGCGTTGGTAGTTCTCATAGGCTAAAAATCCGAAGAGAACGGCCCCAATCAGGCGGCCAAAAATAAGAAAAGCAACCGCCGCAATAATCCCGGTGACCATCCCCACGGTCACCACCTTGATTTGTGACGGCTCTACGGCAGCGTAGATTTGCCCTCCATCGAGTGGGAAGACCGGGAGGAGATTGATGACGCTCCACCAAAAATTTGCGAAGAGAAGCATGGTGACTCCAACAAATACAAAACGATTCATGTTCAGCGCAACCTCGAGAAAACGTTGGTCGGGATCAATTCCGGGAATGAGGTAGGCAAACGCGAAATGGAGCCCGGAAGATGGTCCATATACGAAAATTAAGCCAAGTAGAGTGATGAGGAAGAGGCCAAAACCGGCCAGTGGACCAGCCCATGTAACCCAGAAGCTTTGCTTGTTGGTGAGATGGGTATTGGGGGTCGCGAGCCCACCCATTGCCACAAGCGAGACCGAAGGATTTACGCCAGTGAGTGTGCGACTGGTCAGGGCATGTCCGAATTCATGGACAAGAACCGAGAGAAAGATCACCGCCATGCTCAAAAGAATCGCGATAAAGCCTTCGCGATTGGGCTCAATGCCAAAACCTCCCCCGATCACAAAAGCCATTAGCCAGAAAATTGGTTGCACTTGCACGGGAACCCCGAGAATCTTGAAATTCAGCATGATGAAAACCTACGGAGTTGAAGGTCTACCGCAACCTAAAGTGAGTAAACTTGCTAACAAGGTAAAGATTGCCCGTATTCGTGGGATCTGCTACCGCCCATCTTGAAATGATGACTGACAGGCTGAAGGAGGTGCGCGTGTTTGCTCCCGCAACGGTGGCGAATGTCGCTTGTGGATATGACGTTCTTGGGTTTGCGATTGACGCTCCGGGCGATGAAGTGGTTGCCCGCCACTCGGAAGAGCTTGGATTGCGAATAGCCAAAATCACCGGGGATGACGGGAAACTTCCTTTGGAGGCCGATAAGAATACCGCGGGAGTCGCGGCCCTTGATTTGTTGAAGCATCTCGGAATGCTTGATCTCGGAATCGAGTTGGAGATCCATAAAAAAATGCCTTTTGGAAGCGGCCTCGGATCTAGTGCCGCGAGTGCGGTCGCGGGAGCCTATGCCGTGAACAAGCTCATTGGAGAGCCATTGACCAAGAAGCAACTGCTTCCATTTGCAATGACCGGCGAGGCCAGTGCCGATGGCGCGTGGCACGCGGATAACGTGGGGCCGTGTCTTTTGGGGGGGATCGTTTTTATCCGTGATAATCAGGAGCTAGATATCGCCCAGCTTCCGGTCCCGAAGGATCTTTGGGCGGCAGTGGTTCATCCGGATATCGAAATCCTAACGAAAGTTGCTCGGGGCATTCTTCCGACCGAGGTTCCGCTAGCAAATGTAACCCAGCAAATCGGCAATCTCGGCGGTCTGATTTGTGGATTGATTCAGGAAGACTATGGCATGATCAGTCGCTCTGTTCACGATGTGATCGCCGAGCCTCGGCGTCAAAAGCTGATTCCGGAGTTTTATCAGGCCAAGCGTTCGGCGATGGCAGCAGGAGCTCTCGGCTTCAGTATTTCCGGAGCTGGTCCCAGTGTTTTTGGACTCTGCGAGGGCGAGGAGTCTGCCAAGAAAGTTGGTGCGGCAATCTCAGGTGTTTTCTCGAAGGTCGATCTTAGGAACCAGCTCTACATTTCCAAAGTGAACCAGACGGGCGTCAAAGTTATTGGATAGTCGGTAATATGTCCCAGCGATTTTACAGCACCAGAAGCCCGGCCCAATTTGTTGATGTTAAAGAGGCCGTTCTCCGGTCACTGCCTGCCGATAACGGGCTCTATATGCCGGAAAGCATCGAGCCTTTGTCTGCTGACTTTTGGGATAATTGGAGGAGCCTTACCTTGCCTGAAATCGGCTTTGAAGTGGCCAAGGGGATTTTTACTGACAGCGTTCCGGCAGAACAACTTGAGAGGATTGTCCATGAATCGGCCAACTTCCCGGCTCCTCTCGTGACAGTGAAGGAGCGGGAACACGTATTGGAGCTCTTCCATGGTCCGACTATGGCCTTTAAGGATTTCGGAGCCCGTTTCATGGCGCGCCTGATGGGGTGGCTGACTCGCGAGGACGAAGGATTGCTAACCGTGCTGGTCGCTACCAGCGGCGACACCGGGGGCGCGGTGGCCAGTGCTTTTCACCATGTTCCCGGAACGCGGGTCGTTATTCTTTATCCACAGGGAAAGGTGAGCGGACTTCAGGAAAAGCAACTTACGACTCTGGGAGGGAATATCACTGCTTTGGAAATCGATGGTAATTTTGACGATTGTCAGAGACTTGTGAAGTCAGCCTTCCTTCAACGTGAAATGGCAGAGAGAGTGAACCTTACTTCGGCCAACTCGATTAACATTTCGCGGCTGGTGCCGCAGAGTTTTTATTACTTTGAAGCCGCCAAGAATTTACCCGAAGGAGTGCAGCCAACTTTCGTGATTCCGAGCGGAAACTTTGGGAATCTCACCGCGGGATTACTTGCGGAGACGTTGGGTTTGAAAGTCGAGCGATTTGTGGCGGCCACCAATCGCAATGATGTTGTCCCTGAGTATTTACGTGAGGGAGAGTATCGTCCGAGACCAAGTGTGGCCACGATTTCAAACGCGATGGATGTCGGGGCGCCGAGCAACTTCGCAAGGATGGAAAGCATCTTCGGCTACGAATGGGAGTCAATGAAAACGCGCGTTGCCGGGTTTGCCTACGATGATCAAATGACCCGCGATACGATTCGTCGGATTAAAGAGGAAATAGGCTACACTCTAGAGCCCCACGGGGCTGTCGGCTGGTTGGCCGCGGAAGCGTGGCGGAAGTCCAATCCCGAAGCACACACTGTCGTTTTGGAAACCGCTCATCCCGCCAAGTTCCTCGATGTTATGGAAGAAGAGTTGGGGGAAGGATCGGTGGAGATCCCCAAACGGCTTGGGTGTCTCGCTAATTTGGAAAAGGTTGCAATTTCAATGGATCCGAATGAGGAGGAATTCGCGGAGTGGTTGCGGTCTCTCGACCAGTAGGGGTAATTCAAGAAATCGATAGAGGGTTATCCTTAGGGTTGTCGCTTCCGTTAAAATTCTCTTTCCGTTATCTTTGTTGCCTCGCTTCTTGCGATGCTGCACCCATCGGCGAGACAGCTTGCCGAGGAGAATGATGGGGCTGCCAAACCCGGGACGGGTGAGCAGCTTGAGAAGGTGATTCAAAAATCCACGGAACAAAAAGAGACGACCTACCCTTCGTAAGATCCTTCCACGCGGGATGCGACGTCGCGGTAGCCGTAGTCGACCTCATAGATCTGCTTGAAGCAATCGAGAGCCTCCTGCTTTTTCTCCGCCTTGGTGTAGATGACTCCCAATTCGTAAAGGATTTCCTTCTTGGTGTTGTCCATTTGGGTGAGCTCGTCGTTGGCATCCTTAAGCTGCTTGATGGCTAAATCGGTCATCCCTTTGGCATCGAAGGTCCGGCCGAGAAGGAGAAGCACCTTAATTCTGATGTGAGGATTCCGGGTCGCCTGCTGAAGGTGAGGAATGGCGTCACTGTGTTCCCCGGCATCGTAAAGGGCCTGACCAAGGTCAAAGCGCATCTTGGGATCAGTCGGGTTTTGTTTCACTCGCTCGCGGCATTCTTCAAGTCGCTCCACAATTCGTGCCTGTTGAATGTCCCTCATCTGGGCTTGCAGCTCATCATTGTCAGGATCGGCGGCAGCGGCGGCTTCGACATCCTTGATGTATTGATCGGCGGCTTTGTCCTTGATCTGGTTGGCCTTGTTTCTCAGAGCAACGTCTCCATTCGAGAGCTCGTGCGCCCAACTGTAAAATGAGTGGGAGGTGTTCCAGTCTTCGAGCTGTTCATATGTCAGCGCAAGCTGCTTCACGACAGCTAGATTATTCGGGTCAGTCTCGTATTCTGCGACGAGTTCGCCAGCGCGCTCCTCCAACTGATCCTTGGTCAGAGAGACCCGGGAGGCCTTTTCCAATTCAGCAGCTTCATCACTTTTAACCATGTCCTTGAAGCTGGAATTCTCCGACATGCGGTTCTGCTGCATCGAAGCTTTCGCCGAGCAGTCTTTTTCTCCACGGACGGCCTCGCCATCGCCGGGATCCTGTTTCACGATTTCGCGGTAGACTCGTGAGGCATCGAGGTGCATCTCGCGGGCCACGTAAAATTGGGCCAGTTTGTGAGCGACTTTGGTGTTTTCAGGATTTCCTTTTTTCGCGGTTTCAAATGCGAAGGCCGCGGTATCGAGAAGGTTCATGCGAAGGGCGATCTCATGAAGCGCTTCGTTGACGCCACAGTTGAAAGGGTCTTTCTCAAGCTCCTTTTCGATTGCGACCAGCGCACCCGCTGGATCTTTTTTTGCCTGACGGGTGAACGAACCTCCGCCTCCGCTGCTGCCGCCGAACAGCCCCTTTTTAGCGGAACCCGGGGAAGCACCGGTTTCAACGATTTCGGCCTGACGGAGCAGCTTGCGGGCATTCAAAAATCCAGGCTCCTCCTTGAGGATTGCCTGGAGGAATTTGATGGCATACCCGTGGTTGTTTCTTTCAACACTGGCTTTGGCATTCTTCCAGTGCTCCTTGAGGGAAGCCGGCAAGTCGGCCTCGGTGATCTCTCGAACTTCTTTGGTTTCTGACATGATCTTGGTGTGTGTGGTTTGAAATCGTTTGGTTTCCGGTAATCAAGCGATAAACGGTTGGCTTGGCAAGCATCCAAGATCGTTCGGCTAGATTCCGGAGCATTAAAGGCTCTGATCCATGGCCTTTGCAGGGTTCTCAGAGGGGCTGGTTCCGACGACAATTGCGGGGACTCCCGCGACCGTTTTATGTGGAGGCACGTCATCGAGGACCACGCTTCCCGCACCGATTTTCGAGCCTGTTCCGATTTCGACGCGGCCGAGGATCTTGGATCCTGCTCCGATCATCACCCCAGAGCGTACGATAGGATGGCGATTTCCTGATGCTTTGCCCGTTCCGCCAAGGGTGACCTCATGTAAAATTGAGACGTTATCCTCAATAATTGAGGTTTCCCCGATGACGACACCGGTGGCGTGGTCTAGGAAGATTCCGCAGCCTAGCTGGGCGGCCGGGTGGATATCGACACCGAAGACTTCTGAAGCAAGGCTTTGAAAGTAATAAGCCAAATCATAGCGGCCATTTTTCCACATTTGGTGACCCAGCCGGTAAGTCGCAAGCGCCAGGAATCCCTTGTAATAAAGGAGTGGTTGCGCGAGCGAGAGGCAAGCAGGGTCGCGTTCATAGATTGCAATAAGATCGGAAGCCATGCTTGAAACGAGGTCAGGGTGCTCAATAAGAATCTCCTGTAAGAGCGGCAGGAGTTCGTCACCCACCATGTCCTCGCGAGCCAGCTTGCGGGTAAGACGAGCCGCCACCGAGCTGGCGATGGACTTCCGTGAAATAAAAATATCCTGCATGAGGGCGGCGAGACGATGCTCGGAACTTGCGATCCGATGAGCTTCGTCCTGCAGGCTTTGCCACACCAGATCGAGTTTCGGTTTCCCCTTCGCACATAAGAGATCACTCTTAGTGATGGTGTTTTGAGTATTGGTGTGGTCTCCTTTCATCAGTGAGGATTTCGCAGAAGTTGGATTATGGAAGTCGCGCGATGGTTCATCTGGCCAAAAAGCACGATGGCCAATCGGTCGTTCGGGCAGACGATATTGCAGAGAGCGAGGGGATACCATCTAGTTTTTTAGCTCAAATCCTGCATGAGCTTAAAAGAACCGCCTTAGTCACCAGTCGGCGGGGTAAGACCGGCGGGTGGAAGCTCATCGAATCGCCCGCGAATATCAGCTTGCTGCAGATTGTGGAGGCACTTGAGCCAGAAGTGCTGGGGCAAATTCCGCAACCAACCGGCGAGTCCGGAGTTGCCTTGGGCAAGCTCTGGGAGAGTGTCCGCGAGAGCAGTCGGCAGATTCTTGCAAAGAACAGCCTCGAAACGCTGGCGGCTGAGGACGAGCCGATGTTCTACATCTGAACGATGCAGCCTACTCATCTTCCTCGATCAAGTCGGGGTAGGCGGCCCGGGCGGCAGCGTGGCTGAGCTCATAAATTTCCGCGCTGGTTGGCATAGCCAAGGCTTCCCCGGCTAGAGCTTTGCATTCACTAAAATCCAGAGACATGAGAGCCTTGCGAACGGGAGCAACTTCACGAGGTCCAACTGAAAGTTCATCGACACCAAGACCCACGAGCAGAGGAGTCAGACTCAGATCGGCAGCCATTTCGCCGCAAATGCCGGTCCAGATTCCCACCCGGGATGAGGCGTCGGTCGTCATTTTAATCATTCGAACGACAGAAGGATGGCTGGATCGGTAGAGCTTGGCTACGCGGTTATTAATACGATCAACCGCAACGGTGTACTGGATCAAATCGTTCGTTCCGATGGAAAAAAAATCGACCTCTTGAGCGATTTCATCGGCGACAAGAACGGCTGAAGGAATCTCAATCATCGCTCCGACTTCAAGATTGGCATCGTATTCACTTCCTTCGAGATCCAGTTCGTTCATGCATTCCTTGACGAGAGCTTGGCATTGTCGGATCTCGCTGACCCCGGAGATGAATGGGAACATCATGCCGAGCTTTCCATGGGCACTCGCACGGAGAATGGCACGCAGTTGCTCCTTGAAAAAATCAGGTCGATCCAGAGAGACGCGAATGCCACGCCACCCCAGAAACGGGTTGGGCTCCGGTTCGGTGAGAGGTTCCGCCGATAGCTTGTCGCCTCCGGAATCGAGGGTCCGAATGATCGCGGGCTGGGATCCGGTTCGCCTCGCGAGCTCGGTGTAGGTCTTCGTCTGATCGTTTTCAGTAGGAGTTCGGCCGGCTTCGAGAAGGAAGAATTCGGTTCGAAAAAGCCCGACGCCCTCCGCGCGGTTGTCTTGAACGAGGTCGAGTTCGTGGGTGAATTCAATATTTGCCGAAAGCGTAATGTGGCGACCATCTTTGGTCGTGCTTTCTTGGTCACGAAGCTCTTCAAGCGCTTCACGTTGTTCGCGCTTTCTATTGGCGAGCAAGCGATAATGCTCGGTGGTTTTTCTGGATGGATCGACGATGAACTTCCCACTGTATCCATCGATGATGGCTGGTGCGAGCGCGGTAATTTCTACAACGGCCTTTCCCAGTCCGACAATGGCCGGGATTCCAAGAGCCCGGGCAAGAATTGCGGTATGTGAATTGACACTTCCATCTTCTGTAACGAAACCTAGGAGTTTGCTCCGGTCCATCGAGGCGGTATCCGATGGCGTCAGTTCGTAGGCTACAAGGAGATGTTGATGGTCCGGGTCGATGACTTCTTGGGAAGCCTCAAAATTTCTTAAAACCCGCTGGGAAACATCCTCGATGTCGATCGTTCTCTCGCGAAGGTAGGGATCGACAATGCGACGCACGGCTTCAAGGACGGTCTGCATCACAGCATAAAAGCAAAACTCGGCGTTTTGCCTTCGGTCTTCAATAGCGCGCTCGACTTTTGCTTGCAGGCTGGGGTCGGCGAGAACCATGCCGTGCGCCTCGAAGACCAAGCCTTCATCGCCGCCAGCGACTTCATCGATTTTTGTCTTTAAGCTGGTAAGTTGCTTCCTGGTAATATCGAAGGCTGTTGCCAGACGCTCTTTTTCCCGTTCGATTCCTTCCTCCGGGATCTCATAGACGTCCGGTGCTGAAAACCCGCGCGCGGAGACATGAATGGGACCGAAAGCAATTCCACGCGACACCGGGGTGCCGTAAAATACTCTTTCTTTTGGATTCCTTTTCGCCATCAGACGAAAAGAAGCCTGACGAGCTGAGCCCGTTCAGTCAATCACAAGGGGTTTGGAGGATTGGCGTCCCTAAGCTGGAGCCACCTCTTCGAAGTCTCTTTCGATCAATTCCCCAAGAGCGGCAAGTGCCTCTTTTTCTTTTTCACCTTTCGTGGTGACGGAGATGACAGATCCATGTCCCGCTGCCAACATCATCAAACCAAGAATACTTTTGCCATCAACTTCATCGTCGTCTTTCTCCACACGAATCTCGCATGGAAAGGTGTTTGCAATCTTGACGAATTGCGCGGCAGGGCGGGCATGGATTCCAAGCTGATTGGTAATGGTAAAATCTTTTTGAGGCATAAAAACGTTCGTGTGAGGGACCTAGTCTGTATACGAAAATCGATGTCGCAAAGATAATTATTCTGGCATGCTTTGTGAACGTGTTATCACTTGATCTACAATTACAGGATTGTGAATCACTTTAAGAGGCGGATTTGGCCCGAAATTCTCTCAAGTTATTTTAAATTCCCAGAAGATGCTTCGTTTGATTCAGACAGTTTCCATTGCTGGACTTCTTTGGCTGACCTGGCTGATTTTTCCTGCTGGTCAAGTGGGAGGTGGCGGTGAAATTCCAAAAAATCCTCCCGTAAGCGAGCGGAAGTTATCCGACATTGACGATTTCAGCTCGAAGGACCGGGGCAGATTTGTTGGGAAAGATGTCCGCAAGTGCCGTTCATTGGACGAGTTGTTGGAGGCTGTGGCAAAAATAGGGAAGGAGCTCGACTCCGATGACGATTCCGGGGAGACACTTCCGGCAGGCGTTCAAGACTTTGTCGATGGCTTGGGAGCGATGGAGTCCGAGCGATTGGTCAGACATTTCCATGAAATAAGCGCCAAATTTCCTAATCAGGGTCTCAGCTTGTATTTTCAGTTGATTCAGCATTGGGGCAAGCTGGCTCCTGACGATGGCTTGGCTTTTGCGAGGGAATTAAATTCTTCAGACAACGAAGATTGGACGAATGTCTTCGGATACACTTTTCTAGGTTGGGCTTCAGTGGCTCCTCTCGAGGCTTGGGAGGGATTTCAGGAAATGATCAAGCCAGGGAATGGGTTTTCTGATGCCGGTTTCTTTATGGATCGAGTCAGGAGAAATCTTCTCGGTGAATTAGCGAAGAAACACTCCGGTCTTGCGCTCGGGCTCATTTCCAGATCAGGGAAGATTGACGATGGCGAATGGATATCGTGGGAAAGTCGCGATTCTGTCTTTCGGAACCTTCCCGGGGGGCAGGATTGGGGTAAGATCGCTCGGGAGTTTGAGGCTTGCAAATTCGGCCAGGGAGAATCAGCAGCGGCGCTTATGCTCAGTGACCCGGGGCCGGAACTCTTTGCTAGATGGGCCGATGAGAAACCGTCTGAAGCCATTGAATGGTTCACAAAAGAAAGCGTGGTCAGCGATGAGGGCCTTTTCTAAAACGAATGGGAAAGACTGATGGATACTTGGCACGAACGTTATCCTGAAAAGAGTTTATTATGGATTGAGGGACAGATCGTCTCTGGACAGGAAGCAAAGTATCTTGAAACCCTGCGATACCTTTTTGACTCACCAACGGTCGGAGAACCCACTGTGCGAGCGGCGAGACTCCTGCCGGATCGTGATGAACGATTTAAAATCCTGAAACTCGCCGCACACTCTTCAGACTACGATGGCCATGTCTCGCGTGATCCTTTTGCCGCGCAACAAAACCCAATGAGCCAGGATCCTAAATTGGTGACAAACCTCATCCCTCAATTTCAACTTTCCGAGTCACAGGTCTCTGAAATTAAATCGATCATTACAGCACGTCAAGGTGAGGGTGATTGACTAGTTGTTAGGCAACCATGAATGCCACCCTCTTGACATTATTTTTTAATATACGAAAACCCTCCGGTGGATAAGCCTGCAATCCCTGGAAAAACGATTTATCGACTCTCAATCTACCATCGCTGCTTGCGGAAATTGGAAGATAATTCAATCGAAACGGTAAGTTCGTCGGGACTTGCAAAGGCCGCTGGCGTCAATCCCGCCCAGCTTCGTCGTGACCTCGGATATCTGGGAAGCTTCGGAACCCGTGGCCTTGGTTATCCGGTCATCGATCTCGCCGAGGCAATCCGCGAGGTTTTGGGGCGCGAAAACTTGCAACCTGTCATCCTAGTCGGAGTGGGTAATTTGGGAGCGGCTCTGCTCCGTTATGATGGGTTCAAGAAAGAGGGATTTGAACCAATTGGGGCCTTCGACACAGTTCCGGAAGCCGTGATGCTCCGTGGAATCAATGTCCCGGTTCATCATGTCGATGAAATGCCGGGCTTTATTCGGGAAAATAAGGTCAAGCTGGCCGTGCTTTCGGTTCCGGCCGCGCATGCCCAGGAGGTCACCAACGAATTGGTGGATGCGGGAATCCAGGGAATCCTCAGCTTTTCGCCAACCGTACTTCAGGTTCCGGACTCGGTGACGGTCAACAGCGTCGATCTCGCCCTTGAGCTGGAGCAGGTCAGCTTTTTCATCAAGACAGACGGGACGTCCAATACCGACGTAAAGATCGTCCCGTAACCGCTATTTTTTAGCAGCCTGGTATTGAACTTCCAGATCCGCACATTTCTTTTGCTGAGCGGCAAGCTTGGAGGCGACCGAAGGGTCCTCATCTTTCAATAAGACAAGATCGGCAAGTTCCGCCTGGGCCTGAATCAAGGTAGCGTGGATTGCCGCGGCCTGCCATTTCTTGAGCCGAGCGGCGAACTGTGATTCCTTGGCAGTGGCGGCTCCGAGCTCGTGTTTGGCTGCTTCCGATCTTTTTTCTTTTTCCGAAATAGCCTTCCGGAGCGCCTGAAGCTGCTTTTGAACTTGTGTAATTCTAGCCTGCTTGGCTTTCATTTCGGCAACCTTCGCGTCCTTATCGTTGCTTGATTGGTCACGTTGCACAATTAACTGCTGATGTTCCGTCGTGAGCTGTTTGATCCGTACATTATTTCGGGCCATTCCAGCTTCTAGTTTTTTGCTTTCTTCAGCTTGAGCGGCCAGAAGCTTCTCATGTTTTGCCATTCTGCTGGCAATTTCCCCAACGATTTGTCTTTGACGGTGTTCGATTTGTTCGGCCGCAATCAGAGCGTTCTTCTTTTCGATATTCTGAGGGTTCTTGTTTGATTCCTCTCGTTTTTGAGCGGTATCACGACTGGAAGCAGCCAAGGTTTGACTTGCAATGGCACCCTCTTGCTTAATTGCTTGTTTTTCGTCAGCGAGCTTGCGCATCTCCTGGGCAAGCTTTTGTCTCTGCTTTGTTAATTCTTTGGCCTTTTGGGCAATTTGCTCTCGCTCTTTGATCTTATCCCCGGCTTGTTGGTCAAACTGCTTCCGTTGGGTGGACAAGACATTCGCAGCCTGTTGCAGATCAGCGTTTTCTTTTTTGAGTGCGACAATATTTGCCTCCGCTCTGGTGAGGTTTGTGCGGGCTTTTTTGACTGTGTTGTCCGCAGCCACACTTTTCTCTCGAAGCGAAACAAGTGCTACATTGAAGATTTTCTCCTCTTCGATAATCGAAGTGATTCTCTCTTGGATCGATGGTGGAGTCGCGCTAAGTTCACCGCCTTTCTTCAAGTCAGCTGTATTCCAGACTTCAATTTTTCCGTTCCAATCAGCGGTGAAATAGCGGGCGGCATCATGGGAAAAGGCGACCTCTGTCACCATGTCGGTGAACGGTTGGGTCTGCTTCTCGAGGGATAGATCCGGCTTCCAAAGTTTGACGCGGCGATCGCGCGTCGCGCAGATGAGTTGTCCATTCCGGGCATAGTCGAGAGCCAAAATCCCACCGCCACCGGCATTGCCTTGTTTGATTTCCCTGCCTTGGTTCATGTCCCAGAAACGGATTGTTCCGTCTTCGGACGCGCTCGCGACCAAGTTGGAGTCGGCACGCCATTTAAGGTCTACAATGGCCTTTTGGTGACCACGAAGGCTGTGGAATTCGTTTCCGGTTACAGCCTCCCAGATTTGCAATCCGCTTCCACGACCACCGGTCGCAAGAAGAACACCATCTGGTGAATAGGCGAGGGCGGTCACCCAGTCGGTGTGTTTCTTAATGCTCTTGATCTGTTCGCCTTCCTGAGTATCCCAGAGTTTGACAAGTCGTGCCGGTCCGCCCAGAGCCACTCCTCCGAGGTCTGCCCGGATATCGGCGGCGAGCACGGAATCGAATTCCTTGCCCATCGTCATCATTTCCTTCCCTGTGGTGACGTCCCATGTAATGGTCGTTCCCAATTTTCCGCCAATCCCGCCGCCGGCGATGAGATATTTTCCGCTGGGGTGAAAGGAAACGCTTTCAGGGTTCCCCTTGGGGAAGGGGAGGACTCCGACCAATTCCAGGGTGTCGGAGTGGTAGAGGAGAACTTGTTTTTGCCCGGTCACAGCCAGAAGCGGAGCCCAGGGGCTTGCGTCCATGTCGGCAACGACGGTTGAGCGCGTCGGTGTAACCACCGGTTCGAGGAGCAGATCCTGAGGCATCGGAGGTGGACCCTCAGGCCGTTCGCCGGTCGGGACAGAGCCGAGCGAAAAAGCCGGTTTTTGTCTTTTTTTGGCCTTTGATCCTTTGTTTTCGAGAAGTCCACCGTCAATCCATGCGCGAATGAGATCGGCATCCTTCTTTGCAATTTTGTCACCCTCGGGGGGCATGACAGGCTCCTCGGTGTGGACGGTCACGGTATAAAGTTTTGACGATCCACCGTCTCCGGAAAGTGCAATCTTTCCGCCCGAGCTTCCAGACATGGTGCCAGTATAAGTGGAGAGATCGAGGTCGCCCTTTTTCTTGTCGGGATTGTGGCAATTCAGGCACTTCGATTCGAAGATCGGAAAGATTTGATCGTCGTAGGTAACCTTGTCTGCCGCACCGGAGACACTGGTAGAGATAAGAAGAATTGAGAGTGATGGCTTAAGCATCTTGAAAGGAGGTTAGTGATTAAAGAGATACTCCTTGGAATTGAGCAGAGCCCAAAAAATGTCCTCTAAAACAACAAGCTTCTCTTTTGGCTCCCTGGCATTAGCGAGATTGTGGTTGAGCTTTGAGACCTCGGCCTCATTTGGATCTCGGGAAAGAGTTTTGCGATAAAGTGATTTCACAATTTCCTCGGGCGGCATTTTCTCGTCGATCATCTTGTTAATGACCCGCCCCCGGATGATGCGATTGTGCACGGAGTCGCCATTGAGGAGGTGGAGTGCCTGGGAAAGGTTGGGCTCCATCTTCACCTCGCATGAGCAAACCGTCTTGCGGGTAGCACGTCCGAAGGTGGTCAGGAAGTAGGTCGAGGTATTTCCATCGGCAATGTTGACGGCCCGTGATCCAAGGGGAAGGCCCCGAAACTTGTTCGGGGTGGCCGTAACTTGCGCCAGAGTGTCGAGAAGGACCTCGGCGCGGAGCCGGCGAATACGCGACTTGGAGAAGTTCGTTTCATCGCTTCCGTTGGTCTCGTTCGCCTTGGTCGAAAGTTGATAGGTGCGCGAGGTGCAGATATCGCGGACAAGTCGTTTCATGTCGAAGTTGTATTCCGTGAACTTTTGACCTAGGGCTTCAAGGAGGGCTGGATTGGTGGCGGGATTAGAAATGCGGACGTCATCGACCGGATCGACAATCCCAATACCGAAGAAGTGGGACCAAATGATATTAGAGACATTCCTGGCAAACCAAGGGTTTCCGGGCTTGGTCAGCCACTCGGCAACTGCCTTGCGCCGGGTCGTGCCCTTTACTTCGGCAAGACCATCACCAAGGTAAGTGGGAATTGCATTTTGTTTGGTGACAGGATGTTGGATCTCTCCACCACCATCATAGATAATCATGTTTGTAGGGTCTTCCCCACGCTTGCGTTTCACTTGGGTGAAGAAGGAGGCAAAGCCATAGTAGTCATCCATGGTCCAGCGATCGAAGGGGTGGTTGTGGCACTGGGCGCATTGAATGCGGGTCCCCATGAAAACTTGGGCGACATTCTCGGTGAGCTTCTTAATGTCCTGTTCGGATTTAAAGAAGTTGGTCGCTGGGCTCTCATAGGAACCACCTGTTGCCGAGAGAAGGTCACGAACAATCTCGTTAAAGGGGCGATTGTTGGCGATCTGGCCACGGAGCCACTCATACCAGAGAAGGGCCGATTTGTAGGTGACATCGTTACCGTTATTTCCGGTGGTCCGGATCTGCAGAAGTTCGGCCCACTTCATGACCCAAAGCTCGGTGAAGTCTTTTCGCTCCAGCAACTGGTCGACCAATGCTTCACGCTTCTTTGGATTGGAATCCGTGATAAAACTATTCAGTTCCTCCTCGGTCGGAAGAAGTCCGACGATGTCGAGGTAGACCCGCCGGATGAACACTTCGTCGGAACAGATTTCGGATGGGACGATACGAAGTTTGTGGAGCTTCTCGTGAACATGTTTGTCGATGTAGTTGAATTCCGGGAGTCGAGGACGCGTATATTGCAATCCATCGGGAATCACGATGGCCATGGAACCTTCGGTAAAAGTGTGGAAGCGGGCCATGAGGAAGGCTTCTCCCTGGGCCTTCGAGCTGGTCACCCCGGAATTTTCATCGATGGAAACAGAGTTATCGTTCGAAGAGGTGTAACTCGAGAGTGTCGAAACATCGCGGTCAGTGCCATCGGAGTAGGTGGCCTTGACGGTAAGCGGGATTTTCTTGCCCGACCCTTCAAGGAGAAACTCCTTGGGCTCCACCTCAATTTTGACGGGCAGTGCAATCTCCTCGGGATCGTAATGGGCACCATCTTGAATCCACTCAAGAAGGGTCGCGTAAAAAGGAGAGTCCTTTTCGAAGAGCTTGCCACCCGTATGTGGAACCGATCCGACTGCCTTGGTTAGAAGGAGGGATTCTTCAGGAAGTGCCAGGTTGATTCGGCGGCCGGCAAGCTCACGGGTGACACGGTGGTAATCACCCTTGGGATCATAGCCGAAGAGCGAGATCATAAATCCGTCCTGACCACGGGCGGAACCATGGCAGGCACCGGTGTTACAACCTGAGGCAGTGAAGACGGGGACAACGTCCTGTTGAAAGCTGATCCGACGATCCTTCGCCGCGTCTTTCACGATGACCGGAACGGTAAGTTCCTTTCCCCTGAAAGTGATTTTGACGGTCGTCGAGCCGTCCTTGATTGGGTGCAGGGTCGAGTCTTCGATACGGGTGAGTGATGGATCGGCGATGGTGAACTTAACCGAAGATGTGACATCGCGGGTGACGGCATTCTTATCGGTCGCGAGAATGATGAGACGGTGGAAATCACGCTTCGTTTCCAGAGTGACCGAGGAGGGGTAGACCGCAATCGAAGCCAGATTCGGGTCCGGGGCCGAGTGATCCTCGGTCGCGGCGCTTCGTTCCCGATGCTGGAGAGTGATCGTGTCATCCCACTCCGCGCCACTGGTGATCCAGTTTTTGATACGGGCAATCTCCTCTTGGGTCAGAGGTTCGCGCTCCTCTTTTTTTGAAGAAGGAGGCATGAATTCATCATCATCGTGCGGAAGCTGAATCCGGCGAAGAAGTTCGGATTTATCTGGTGCTTTCAAGTCGACGGGAGACCCTGAATCTCCACCTTCAAGAAATTTTGCTTTCACGTCCATGCGAAGGCCGCCTTTGTCCTTGTCGGCATTGTGGCATTCCACGCAGGAATGTTCAAAGACGTCGCGAACGTTATTGATAGATGCGGAGGCTCCAAGGGTGAGGGCGGTCAGTAAAAGGGGCGTGATGGGTTTCATTGTCTTAGGGACTGGCGAAGTTGTTCGAGGCGTGAGAGGGGCTTCTTAGGCTCTTCTTTTTTCTCTGTTTTGACCGGAGTGACTTCCGTTGCCGGTTTCTTTTTGGGGGCAGGCGGCGGTGGGTCGATTCGCAGGGTGCCTCCGTGGCCTACGTTGTGTGGAATTGGGTGGCCGCCTTTGGTAATGATGACCTGGCAGAAAAGATTGGAATGCTTTCCCTTACGGGCGTCCTTGGCCACCTCCAGTGGAAAGGTGACTTCGCCGGATTCGGTGGTGATTTTTTTCTCGTCGGATTTCACTCCATGGGGGAGAGCTTGAAGGATGACCCTGGCCTCACCCGGGAAGGGTTCGAGGTGTTCAACCGAAGCGATCACACTGGTGTTTTTTCCAGGGTTGGTTGCAGCCATGGCAATTGTAAGGTTGACGAAGGGTTCGGAAACTTTGAGGTCTGCAAACTGGGAGGAAACCCGGACAGTTCCCTGATCGGTGATTGCTTCACCAGTTACGAGAATCTTCCAGTCCTGGACGGGAGCATCACCATTGGCATTGAGAACAAGGTTTACTTCGTCCTTACCCTCGGGGATGTCTACCTCGTTCGGAGCTCCAATCCCGGGTGGCTTCCAAGGGAGTCTCACCTTAATTCTCTTCGTGAAATCCTTCGCTCGTTTGGCGGTGACTTTGAGGGTCATGGTGCCGTTGCGAACAAGAGGAACAGGAGGAGTAAATAACTCAAGATGAAACGGAGCCTCCTCAATCACCGCGACCGAGATCTTTTCGGTATCGGTAACCTGGTAATCACCTTGGTTGTTCACGTAGAGGTGCGAGATTTTTTCGGTGAATGGACCCCGTAGTTTCGTTTTGGGGTCTTCGATATCGAAGGAATAAAGTCCCCCGGCGATCGGCGCATCTGCTTTCGCTTCAAATAAAATTGGAAAGCTACTCAGACTGCGTGGAACGGTATGGGAGGTCGCCGAGACACCCTGCGGAAGGTTGGGGGCGTGAAAGTCGATGTCGCAACCGATGTTGGAGCGGGCGATATTTGGGGCAAAAGCGAGACGATTTCCTCGTGGAATATGAATCATCTTGTGCTTCTGGGTGTCGACCCGGTCAGCTGCGGGAAGAGTGGCGGAAATCGCTGGGGCGCGGTTTTGAATCTCGACGCGATAGACGAAATCCGGCCCGCCACGCTTAAGTTGGTCGCGAACCTCAACGACGTAATTGCCATCGGCTGGAATTTCGTAATCGAGGCGACTGTCGGGAGTGCCGCCGGTCTGGTCATCGTTCGCGACGAGGTATTTGTTGTCCGCCGCCTGACGTATTGTGATCACGCTATCCAGAGGTGACCGAAGGTGTCGGGCTAAAACCTGAAAACGGAGTCTCTCGCCCTTCTTTGCCTGAAAGCGAAACCAATCCTTGTCGTCTGCGCTCGACAGGATGCCATGAAAAGCAACAGGGGCCTTTGGTGGACTTTCTGCCGGAAATGCCTGCTTATAATTTTCATTGGGTTCGACCTCGTTGATGTAATCGAGAGCTGAAACATGAACGCTATTGCCGGATGGGGAACTCTGTCCACCGTCTTCAACAAAGGCGTCAAAGGGTTGATTGCCAACCTTGATTCTCTTCTTTAAATTACCTTTTGCGTCGCCGATGAAGGTGAATTCGATCTCCTCGCCGGGCTTCGCGGCGGGTGGGAAAATGGCACGCGGACGTGGAAAGCTGCCGATATGCATGCGGTATTGCGAAGCCGGATTTCCTTCGTATGAGGACTCCCGGATCACTACAGTGTAAGGTCCATCTTCGGGAACGATAATCGAAGCCGCACAGTCTCGTTTTAACAGAGGGGAATCATCATTGACGGCGAGTTCGAATCGATTCTTATCGAGAATCGCGACATAGGGATCGAACATGACACGCCCCAGGCGCATTGCTTCAACCTCGACCGAAAGTCGTTGGCCTTTTTTGCACTGCACCTGATAATAGTCGTCGTCTTCCCGGTCGGCGACCCCTTGGACGGTGACATTGAGATCGACTTTTTGCGGGTCCAGAAAGGTGTTGTTGAGATCCTTGGTGTTGTCCTCGGACCGGGCTTCCATAACCGTAGGGAACTGCCCTACCCAGAATGTGCGCATGTAGGTGAGCCCGCCGTTGCAGCGCAGTCTCATCGGGTGTTCGCCCAGAGGCGCATCCGGAGCGATGGCAATGACTGCCTTCACACTGTTGTGATCCTTACCGGGGGCGAGGGATTTCACCGTCAGGCCCTTGTGGTAGAGCAAGAGTTCCTGTGGATCCTTTAATCGCTTGCCATAGAGTCGGATTTCAACCTCTGAACCAAGCTTGCCGCCACGTGGTTCAACCCGCGACAGTTCGGGGCTGAATCCGTTGGCAAAAAGGGAAGAGAACAAAAACAAGATCAGTGGGCGAGCCATGGCGATCATTAGCTTAGGCTTTCTTGGCCAGGATTTCATCGACGATGCGACCTCCATCGACGATCTCGATCGGGCGGTCTCCGGGAGCCATGAGCTCTTTATCGCCGGTGATCCCCAGCTGATTGTAGACGGTGGTGGCCAAATCTTCGATGCCAACCATGTCTTCCTCGGGCTCGCCGCCAAGGGCATCGGACATTCCGTGCACAAGTCCGCGATGCATTCCACCACCGGCAAGTCCGACTGAGAAGACGCGCGGCCAGTGGTCGCGACCACCGGTTCCATTGATTTTCGGGGTGCGGCCAAATTCCGAAGTGACCATCACAAGAGTGGAGTCAAGGAGTCCCCGCTCATCAAGATCGGAAATGAGGGTCGCGATGGCTTGGTCGACCGGAGGAAGCTGCTGTTTGATTCCATTTTTGATATTGTCGTGGTGATCCCAACCACCGGCGGTGAGTGAAACGAAGCGCGTGCCTGCTTCCACCAGACGGCGCGCCAGAAGCATCCTTTGTCCGGGGGTGTTCATCCCGTAGCGATTCCGGACCGCTTCCGTCTCGGCCTTAAGATTAAAGGCTTCACGGGCCTCCTGCGAGGAGATCAATTTGTAAGCATGCTGGTAAAAGGCATCCATCGAATCTAGGGCATCCGACTCTTCGATCGTTCTGAAGTGGTGATCGACCGTCTCTAGCAGGCTGCGGCGGCGCTCAAAGCGTGCATCATCGACGCCGCCGGGCATATTAAGGTCACGCACTTTGAAATCTCCGCGGGATGGTTCCGAACCAATTGCAAATGGTCCAAATGCCGATGAAAGGTATCCGGAGTTGGCGAATTCATTGGGAACCGATGGGACACAAACATAAGGGGGGAGGTTGTTACGAGGCCCCAATTCGTGAGCCACCACCGATCCCATCGCCGGGTATTCGAGTGCGGGAGAGGGTTTGTAACCGGTGAACATGTTGTGGGTTCCACGCTCGTGAGCCGCCTCGCCGTGAGCCATGGACCGAATGATGGTCATCTTATTGGCAATTTTGGCGGTGTGCTTGAGATTCTCACTGAATTTGATCCCTTTGATTGAGGTGTCGATGGTGCCAAAGGGTCCTCGGTATTCGGTCGGAGCATAGGGCTTGGGATCCCAGGATTCCTGGTGGGCCATTCCGCCAGGGAGGAAAATCTGGATAACCGATTTGGCAACCCCTTCACGGGTTTTGTAGTGCTTTTGTTGAGCCTTAGCCTCCATGGAGAGAAATTGGGGAAGGGACAGGCCGAGGCCTCCGAGCAGGCCGACGTGGAGGAATCCACGGCGGGAGAAGTCATTGGCAAAGGGATTTCCGGGGCAGCGTTTTTTCATAGTTTTACGATGTAGCTGTTGTTGTTACGAAACGGTTTAGATTTTTTAATCAATTCTTCCAAAAAAAATGACTCCTTTTCAGGGGCTGGACATTTCTGTTCGGATGGACAGACTTCCGCTTGCAAGCGACAATGGAATATCCCCAAATCCAAGGATACCAGATTCAGGCCGAGATTGGTTCGGGGTCCGCTGGTGTCGTCTATCTGGCCACCCGTGACAACGGCTCCCGCTGTGCGATCAAGGCCTTCGACAGCATGTCTTCCAATCCGGGCTTGCTTGCCGATCGCATACAACGGATTCTCGAAGCCGGAGCCCAAGGCGCTATCGTTCCAATTACCGCGCAGGCTTTAGATGCCAGGCCTGCTTGTATCATTATGGACTTGTTGACTGGGAGCGCGCCCGATGAGAGCCCGATCGAATCGAACACTCTCCAAATTGCTTTTAACCAATACCTGAAAAGCGACTCGACCTGGCCGTTCCTGCAAAACTTGGCGTCGGCTCTTGCAAAGCTCCACTCGGCCAGGGTGGCGCACGGGAATCTCAAGCCCGGAAATATCTTTCTGGGGCAGGGTGGATTGCCTCTCCTTGCTGATTTCGCGAGCGGATTGATGCCCGGGGTTCATTGCGCGAATTATAGCGATGCGCTTCTTTATTCTCCGCCCGAGCAACTTCGCTCTCCGCAGGACTACGAAGGCGAGGCCGGATACCGTTGGGATGTTTATGCCTTTGGTGTTCTTGCCTATCGCTTGCTGACCGGAAACTTTCCACGCTCAAATGATCTTTTTCAGTCGGTTTCTCCGCCTCCCGGCGAAAACCAGCGATTTGAAATTGATGCCGATCACGAAGGCATCGCCAGAGGTTTGGAGGAACAGCCCGGTGTCTATTGGCCCGAGGAAGCCGCCGATGAAAAGGAGAAGGCCTTTCGCGCCATCATTGATTCCTGCCTCCAGCTTGATCCGCGGAGTCGTCCGTTCAACATGCGGGAGGTCGCCCGCCGGTTTGGGGCGATCGAGATCGACTTGGCTCAAAAGAAGGAGCGGGAGCGTCTCGAATTCCTAGAGAAGCAAGCCGACAAGAAACTACGGCGTGTCTCGAGGTGTTTCGTCACCACTTCGTTGATCGCTCTGGCTTTGGCAGGTGGCTGGGGCGGGACTCAATTTCTGAAAATGCAGGAGGCGAAGAAGGCAAAAGAATTGCTAGCTGACTATCGGGTAGGTGCCGAAGCGAAAGTGTCCGATTTGACCAATCAGCGGGAGGTGGCTCTCCAGTCACAAAGTATTGCCATTGCCGCAAAGGAATCGGCCGAAACTGCACTGGTCCGGGAAAAGAGCCTCGCGAGCGATGAACTGCGGTCGGCTCACGGCACGAACGAAAAGCTTTTCAACTGGATCCTGGAGGAAGGTATCGAGGGATTGCCTGTCCTCGAAGGGAGGGCTGCAAGACTCGAGTCACTTCTTGCGGAGGTCGGGAAACAGCTCAAAGGATTGTCTGTAAGGGCCGAACTTAAAGAGCAAGCTAGCATTCTGAAGCTGCGCCGCGCCGAGCTGGCGCTCGCGATGGGTGACGTGGAAAAAGGGGGGGACTGGCTCAACGAAGCGATTGATGATCCAAAATTGCCTCCCGAGCTGGCGGCGAGAGCACGACTCCGGAATTTGCTGCTGGTTTCGAAACGAAAACCATCCGAATTGAAAGACCTTCTCGGCAGGCATGAGGCTGGAATTCTGGATGCCTACCAACGCGACGACCAACGCCGACTCCGCGCAAAAGCAGCCTTGGATCTTGTGAAAGCCCGCCTCGCCGAGGCGACCGGCGATGGAGCGGGCGCCTTGGCGGCCTATCTCGATAGCTTGAAGGGATTTCAAGAGCTCGAAAAACTCTATCCTGCAAATTCTACAATCGGCTTAATCGTTGGACGACGTTTCCTCACTGCCGCTCTTGCCGCAGAAGGCGAAGGTTCTCCCGGAAATGCAGCGAAGCTCCGGGGAGAAGCTGCGGCCGCTTTTGTTACTTTGGCCAAAAAGCAGGAAAATCCGGCTCCGGAGATTCAATATCAAATTGCTTCCGCAAAAGCGGCCCGGGCGGTCTCGTTGTGGCAACAAGGGGATTCATTTGGGGCTGAGATGTTGGCAAGGGAAGGCGTCACAAGGCTCACAGCACTTCAAAGTAAAATGCCAGGCGACTTTAGAGTCGCCATTGATCTTGCCTCACAGAGGGGGATCATCGCGACCGCTCTCCGGGACGAGGGGAAGTTAACCGAAGCCCAGAGTCTTCTATCGAAAGAGATCGCAGTGCTCGGGAAGGGCGTGAAGGAATATCCCGAAAACTGGAGTGCCTGTTATTTGCTGACTTCCTTAAAGTGGCAGCTCTCCGGACTTTTGGGGCGGCAGGGAAGCGGTGACGAAGAACTCAGGCTCAGTAAGGAAGCTTACCATGAACTGAAGGCTCTTCTAAAAAATCCCGCCATGAAACAGCCACGTCCTTCCGAGGTGCGCAAGTCCCTGGCTTATCTTTGCGGTGATCTCGGTCATGCTTCCGATCTCAGGAACAAGCGGGAAGACGCCATTATCTACCTTCAGGAATGCAAACGATACTGGCAGGAATTAGCGCGTGATAAAGGCGATCAACTGGAGATCAGGGAAGGCTATCAATGGGCTGTCAATCGCCTTGCAGAGGTTGGCGTGAAGTAGTCTTTTCCGGAGCTTTCACGACCCCTTAACGATGGATTTACGCGGTCTTGTGTATTTTTCTTCGTTATGGAAAATACAACATTCGAAGAGAAAAGGGCTCGTGTTTTTAACTCCAAAATTGGAAGCGCCGTTTAGTCGTTCGGTTTCTGGTTGTTTTGAAAATGTCGGCCACGGGCGTCGAGATGATGGCAGAGGGATTGCTTGCCCGGGTCATTGGGGAAAATCGTCTGCTGCTGACCGGCGTGACTGCGGGCGCTGTCTGTATCTCGGCGGGCGGTTTGGGCTTCATACGTTGTCTCGCATCCATCGATTCGAAATAGCGCCCCGCTATCTTCGATCACTGCGCCCCGGCCAATTACTTCCCAGCCTCGGTCGCGGCGGGTAAGGGGGCAACTCTGAAGAGCGTAAAGCGTTTGGGAAAATTCGGAATTTTCCCTCTCGCTTGGCCGTCGGATAGGTTCACATCAACGCGATGCTCGGCGACTTTGACCATGCTTTGAATCCGGACGTTGCGCAATAGTCCGCGCCACTCTGGCTCTGCTTGACGGGGCAGGTATACCCGGGGGATCTTTAGTAATGTCGTCACATTTTTTGACGGAAGAATAATCGTTCCCTTGATTTGCCATAAATTTGTTCGTTAAATTCCGTGGCATTGGGGAAACTTGAGATCGATGAGTCCTCTCGACGATGAACGCCATGACCAATTCCGTCGTCTTTTACCGGCGCACGAAGCAGCGATCCGTCCTCAAGCCCGACTCCTGTTGTCGACCTTGGCGGCTCGGGTTGGGCTGGATCAATTCGGAGAAGTCGATCAATCACTTCCTCATATCGACGGCTGGGGCAGCGACAACTGCGGGCTGAATCACCGGGTGGTCAATGACGCCGCGACGATACGGTTCGTAATGTCTGGCAACCGGTTAGCTCTCGGGTTGACTGAAAGTCAAGACTGTCCGGAATTCCGCACTCTGGTCCCGCCCGATCAAGGGTGCGGGTTCCATTGGAGGACGGTCTACGATGTCACCATCCTGCACCTCCTTGGACTCGATCACGAGCGTCTGACGTTTTACCACAACGGCATCAAACGCCGTTTGACGGATGTCCATGGACACTCCATTTCCGAAATTCTAACTTAGAGAATACCCTCACGTTACCCGGTCCCAAGGCAAGGGACTGGAAAGGTGGACGGTGTCACCTCAATCTGGTGAGGCAAAACCTCAGGCATCCATCTTGGCCGCCTTGTTGGCGCGCTTGCGCTCGTTGGGGTCAAGGATGCGCTTGCGGAGGCGGAGAAAGTTGGGGGTCGCTTCCACGAGTTCATCGGGGTCGATGTATTCGATGGCGCGCTCAAGCGAGAACTTCAAGGCGGGTGCCAGCTTGACGGTATTGTCTTTTCCGGCGGAGCGGATGTTGTCGAGCTTCTTGGCTTTGACCGGATTGACCGGGAGGTCATCGGCCCGGGAGTTCTCGCCAACGATCATGCCGGTGTAGACTTCCTCGGTGGGGTTGACGAAGAGGGTTCCGCGTCCTTCCAGAGCAGTAAGACTGTATGCGGTGGCCGGACCGGTGTCCATAGAGACGAGGGTGCCGGCTTGACGAGTGACGATGTTGCCGGCCCATGGCTTATACTGGTCGAAGAGGTGGGACATGATGCCATGGCCCGAGGTGATGTTCACGAGTTCAAACTCGAGACCGATGATTCCACGCGTCGGAATATTGGCTGTAATCAGGGTGCGGTTTGAGGAGTCATTGGTCTCCATGTTTTCGAGGACGCCCTTGCGGTCATTCAAGATTTTAAGAATGGAGTTTGCATACTCGGAGGGCATTTCAAGAAAGAGAGTTTCCCACGGTTCGAGGCGTTTGCCTCTTTCATCTTCCTTCAGAATTACAGTGGGGCGTGAGACGAGGATTTCAAAGCCCTCGCGTCGCATAGTTTCGACGAGAACGGCGATTTGCATGGCACCACGGGCGGAGACGTTGAAGGTCCCGGCAAGGTTGGTTTCTTCAACGTGGATAGAAACGTTAGTTTTCATTTCGCGGAAGAGACGTTCGTGGATGACGCGGGATTGGACGTGCTTTCCGTCCTTGCCGGCGAAGGGGCCATCGTTGATCGAGAACTGCATTTGCACGGAAGGAGGGTCAATGGCAACGGCCGGTAGTGGTTCGGCTTCCTCATCACCGGCAATAGTTTCGCCGATGTCGGCGTCTTCAAATCCCGAGATTCCTACAATGTTTCCAGCGACTCCGTTCTCAGTATCTTGAATCCCCAGGTTATTGTATTCGAAAACCTTGCCGACCTTGGTGCGAACCTTGGTGCCGTCTTTCTTGAAACGAAAGACGGTGTCGTTCTTTTTAATTGAACCGGCGACGATTTTACCGATGGCAATACGGCCGACGTAATCATCCCAATCGATATTTGAGACGAGCATCTTGAAGGGAGCTTCGGCGTCGACTTTAGGTGCGGGAATGTTTGCGACGATTGCATCTAGAAGAGGGGCGCAGTCACCTTCGGTGGCATCGTGTGACGTTGAGAAAAAACCGTTCTTGGCCGAACCGTAAAGGGTGGGAGCATCAAACTGGTCTTCGGTGGCGTCGAGTTCAAGAAAGAGTTCAAGCACCTTGTCATGGACAGCGAGAGGGTCGGAGTTCGGGCGGTCGATCTTGTTTACGACGAGGATGGGCTTCAGGCCTTCTTCGAGGGCCTTGCGAAGTACGAAACGAGTCTGCGCCTGTGGTCCGCCAAAGGCATCGACGACAAGGATGACACCATCGACCATCTTCATGACGCGCTCCACCTCGCCACCGAAGTCGGCGTGCCCTGGAGTATCGACAATATTAATTGTGTAACTATCCCAAGGGACGGCGGTGTTTTTCGCTTTGATCGTGATTCCTTTTTCGCGCTCCAGATCCATGGAGTCCATGGCCCGTTCGGTGACAGCTTGGTTTTCACGATAGGCGCCACCTGCCTTGAGAAGTTCGTCGACGAGAGTGGTTTTACCGTGGTCAACGTGGGCGATGATGGCTAGGTTACGGAACTTGGACATAATGGTGGCAAATGGAATTTGCGGGCCTTTTATTGAGGTCAGCGCGCGCTCCTTGCCTTAGAAATGTCGGAATAGCAAGAAATCGCTCGATTTGAGCGAAATTCATTTTGTGCGACAGCACTATGTCTACGGACGAACTCCAATAGATGAAGTTTCGCAGTGGAGGTAGCGAAAAGCGATTAATCCGGCCAGCAATACCGTTGGGAGAGCCCACAGTAACCCGACCAGGATGGCAAGGATTCCGGCAATCATGATGCGGAAACACAAAAAATAGAGGCAGAGGAGAAAGATTTGCCCGCTGTTAGCACTGGCAAACTTCCTAGCTTGGCCGATGCGAAATCCTACGTCGAGTTTGATGGGCTGGGCAGGGGGCTCCAGACTCCTGACAGTGGCTTGCATTCTCTCAACAACAGTTGTGGAGGGTTGGAGATGAGGATTGTTTGTCATGGCGTCAGTGGTCAGTCCGGGCACACTAGAAGCAAGAGTCCATTGTTCCATTCCTTCTGTCCAAACCAAGGTGCTTTCAGGGAGGGCCTCATTAAAGCGCTGCTGCAGCATGCCAAAAGTAATGGGGCCTTTTTTCGTTATGTTCGGCGCAGAACCAAGAGCTGTTTGGGGAGGTATTCATAACCTATGAGGGGCTAAAGTTTTTCTGCGGCTTCGACGACAAGGCGCTCGGTGGTTTCCCAGTCGATGCACTGATCGGTGATAGATTGGCCATAGGCGAGTTGATCAAGAGGCTGGGGAAATTTTTGGCTTCCGGAGTGGAGGTGGCTTTCGAGCATGGCACCGACAATCGAGGTGTCTCCGGTAGCTCTTTGGCGGACGATCTCCTCAAAAACAGCGGGCATTTGCTCACACTTCTTTCCACAGTTAGCGTGCGATGCATCGACCATGATGGCGGGTGGGAGGTTGTGCTTGAGAAGGGTGTCGCGGGTGCTCTTGATAGATTCATGACTGAAGTTGGGGCCATTTTCTCCTCCGCGGAGGATGAGGTGGCAGTGGGGATTTCCGGCGGTCGAGACGGCTGATGCGACTCCTTCTTCGGAGACGCCAAGGAATGTCTGCGGTTGTGAGGCGGCCTTGATAGCGTTGATCGCGGGCGTGATTGCGCCTGAAGTCGTATTTTTGAAACCGATAGGCATGGAAAGCCCCGATGCCATTTGGCGGTGGGTTTGGCTTTCGCTGGTGCGGGCTCCGATGGCGGACCATGAAATGAGGTCGGCGATGTATTGGGGTGTGATGGGATCGAGAAGTTCGGTGGCGGTGGGGAGGCCGAGTAAAAGGACTTCGGTTAGGAACTGTCGGGCAAGGGTGAGGCCCTGGTGGATATTGTCCGACCCGTCGAGATCTGGGTCCATGATGAGGCCCTTCCAGCCGACGGTCGTACGGGGTTTTTCGAAATAGACCCGCATCACGATGTTTATTTTTTCTCTCACCTCGTCAGCGAGTATCGCAAGCTTTTCAGCGTAAATGCGGCAGGCCTCGGTGTCGTGGACCGAGCAGGGGCCGACGATGAGGAGGAATCGGGAATCGGGAACGAAGAGGGAATCACAGATGGCCTTGCGTGAGGAGGAAACCAATTGGGCTTGTTCGGTGGTCCGGGGCACATCCTGCATCAAAATGGCGGGAGAGGGGAGCGGAGCGTTACCGAGGACGTTGAGATTGGAAGTATTTTCCATAAAGGGCAGAGTCTTGAGTTTTCGGATTCAAGTATCAAGCCCGTCTTGCTAGACATCTGTCATGCAAGCAAAAGGTCTTCAATTACTCGAATCTCTCACGCAAGCTCACAGTGTCCCCGGATACGAAGACGAGGTGAGGGATATATTTCTCAAGGAACTCGATGGATACGGAGAGTTTGGCGCGGACAAAAATGGGTCGGTTTACTGCAGCAAAGGGGGAAGTGGGCCCAAGGTCATGGTCGCAGGTCACATGGATGAGATTGGTTTCCGAGTTCAAAGCATCCTTTCCAATGGCTATTTGAAGATGGTTCCGGTGGGTGGTTGGTGGGGGCACACTCTTTTGTCGCAACGGGTTGAATTGAAGAATCAGGCCGGGGTGAAGATTGTGGGCACAATCGCCTCGAAGCCTCCTCACTTTCTGAGTGAATCGGAACGGAACAGTGTGATCGGTGTTCCAAATATGTTTGTCGACATCGGGGCCCGTTCACGCGCGGAGGCTGAGGGCTGGGGGGTCCAGTTGGGCGATCCCATTGCTCCGTGGAGTCCCTGGACCGCGATGCACCAGCCGGATTGGTATATGACCAAGGCCTTTGACAACCGCGTCGGCATGGCAGGGGCCATTCAAGTGGGGCAGGAAGCAAAAGCGGCGAGCTGTCAACTGATCACGGCGGGCTCGGTGCAGGAAGAGCTCGGGCTGAGAGGGGCAAAGTCGCTCGCTCATGTGACCACGCCGGACCTTGCCATCGTTTTGGAGGGACCGCCGGCTGATGATACTCCCGGAATGCCCATGAGTGAGGCTCAAGGTGTGTTGGGAGGAGGGGTGCAAATCCGCCTTCATGATCCAAGCGCCATCATGAATCCCCGCTTGGCCAGATTTGCGATCGAAACGGCTCGCAGCGAGGGGATTCCTTATCAGATTACGGTTCGCTCGAGTGGTGGAACTGATGCCGGATCCTTCACTTTGGCCAATGAGGGGATTCCGAGTGTTGTTCTTGGAACCCCGGCACGATATATCCATTCCCATAACGCCATTGTGTGTGTCTCGGATTACCATGCCATGGTTGCGCTTAGCATCGCCATGGTGAATCGACTCGACGACTGCACTGCAAAAAGTTTTACGAGCTTTCTCTAGGCGCTTCCAAACTATGATCTGAATTATAACAGGTTCGAAAAACCAATTCTGCTTTTTTGGCATCATGAAAGAGGTTTGGGAACAGGCAACAATCGGCTACATCATGCCGTTCACGATTCTTTTAGGGCTGGTGCTCCTGTTTTGGATCGTGGGCTTGCACGGAATTAGTGGTTTGGATGCCGATGTTGGTCTGGACGTCGACGGCGGGGCCGATGTGAAGGCTTAAAAAGCCTTCGGATTCTTGTTCCGGGTCGTCAATGCGCAGGATATTCCCTTGATGCTGATTTTAAGCCTCCTGACTCTTTTTATGTGGGCTATTTCCATAGACTCTAATTTTATATTTTAACCCGGGGCAGAGCACCACTCTCGCTTTGGTGTTCTTGCCGGCCGATTTTTTTCGGCAGTGTCTTACTTGTGAAGATAGTGACCTAGCCGCTGCGCAAGTTTTTCCGGTATGGTGATCGGGCTCACTGCGCTTGGAGTCAGGAGCCGCAAGCTTTCGCGATGTCCCCATTGTTATGTAAATTTATAACGACCGTATTCGGGAGGCTTGCTTACCAAATGGCTCGTTCTGACTTTCTGCTCAGTCTGGGTCGGGATTTCAATCTTCCGGTGGAGAAGAACTGGCAGGGGCGTATTAGCCGGAGATCTGGAAAGGCTTAACCTTGCCATTCTCAAGGGATCCTCCAAGCCAGGCGAGAAGTTGATTCATCTCAAGGTGGTCGTTGCGAAGTGACTGGAGCGATTCCCAGCCGCAATGAGTGCGGCGTTTTGCGGGGACGATTTTCTCCACATGAAGCCGCCCCATGAGCGCCTCGGTTTCACGATCAATGGCATTTTTGATTTGCGCTGGGTGGGGGAGATCATCCAGATGGCTTGGCGAAAGCCCGAAGCTGACCACGCCGATCCCTAACTCGTTTGCCAGAGCCCGAACTTGGTCTCCGAGTGATTCATCTGAAATGCTATTGGCAAGGTAAAGAATACCTTCGTTGGCCCACATGGAGGCGCTCATGGTTTGGAACAAGTCTTCGCGAAAGTTGTCGTGACTTGTCTCCACCCGCATCCGAACGGAGCTGAGATGGTAGGGAGGAAGCCCAAGTGTCTGCTTGAGTGCGAGATGGGCGGAATCTAGTGCGAGTCCGTCTTCATAAAATTGTCCGTGCTCCCAGTCTATGAGAACAATCTCGGGGAATTTCCAAAGGTTTCCAAGAGGAGCCCCAGCGGACAGACACTCGCGAAATTCAAAGGTGAAGATGCTCTTGGTCTCGGCGTATTTTTGAACGATTGCCCGAAACTTGCTGAGTCGCAGCATGGCTTGATCAACTGACGAGCTGTCATCAAGATCATCGAGTCTGCCCTGGGTCATTGCAAGGAGCCCCTTCGCGCTAGAGAGGGCCGGGACTGCTGCCCCGCGTTTGTAGTAGCCTTGTCCCTTTTCGACCTTGGCGATGGGTGAATTAGGGTCGCATGACATCACCGAGAAGTGATACCGCAGCGAGGCGTCGGAGTATTCGCCATGGAGGTTCATCCGAAGCAGGCGAATTAATTCCGTTCCTTTGATCGAGTCCTTCGGATTGGAAGGGAGGATTTCGGCAAGGAGGTCGGAAAGTTGGTTGCGGAGACTCATAAGATCGCTGTAATAGATCGGCGTGATCTGTCTCCAGATGCAACGGGATGATGAGTGGGTTGGGCAAGCTCCAAGTCATTCAAAACTACAAAAATTGTAAATCTAGGTAAACATTTGCTTTGCAATTCCAAACAATTCAGTGAATCGATTGTTTCCGCTTGTCGTCTCATTTGATGAACTGTTAAAAAAACAGCATGAAAGTAATTCCAGCATTTATCCTCACAATTGTCCTGTCATCTTTGGTCCAGGCTCAGACCGCCAAGGAAATCATGGAATCCGTCCGTCAGGGCACCGTCCTGCAAAAGGAGCAGATCCTGACCGGTGTGATTCGCAAGGGAGTAAAAAAGACGCCGTTGAATCTCTTTTTTAAAGGAAAGGATATCCAATTCACACTGAATGATGGAACCGAGGGTTTTCACCTGCGTCTGGAGGATGACAAACAGGAACTTTGGGACATTGCGAATGGTAAGGCTAAAAAATTTCCGGCCAGTAAGATCGGAGCCTCGCTGGCGAATACAGATCTGACTTATGAAGATCTCGCCTTAAAGTTTCTTTATTGGCCCAATCCCAACAAATATGAAGGGGGGAAAATTGGTCTTGAAGATTGTTGGCGCATCCACATCGTCAATCCAGAGGAAAACGGTAGTTACCGTGAGGTCAGCGTCTGGGTGACAAAGAAGCATCGCGCACTGGCACGTGTTGTGGGATATGGCCCGAGGCCGGCACGCCGTCCGCTCAAGCAATTTGAAATTATGGACGTGATGAAGGTCAATGGAGTTTTTACGGTGGAAACAATGAAAATCAGTCGTTTTGACGAGAAGCGTCGCGTGATAGGCGATACTTATCTTGAGTTCGATAAGCCGAAGAGGAGAGGGCGCTAGGGGCAATGTCGCTTGGTGAAAGGTGCCTTGGCTAAAGACCTGATTCATTCCTGTCCCGGGCAATGGGTAGGGTTTTTGATCTTACGCAGCTTACTTGCGGCAGGCTGACCTAATCATTAGGCCCCGGTGGACCAATCTGAGATATTCAGTAATCGAAGCGTGGGGAGCCACTAAGCAGGACCCATTCTCGATGGGCTCGACTTCCCTGCAGGCTTGCTGCGGGCTTTTTGAAGACGTGGGGGGATCAAGCATCCAGTCCAAAGGCGGTGTGGACGACTCTTGTCGCTTTTTCAATTTGCTCTTCTTCGACCGTGACAGAGATTTTAATTTCAGATGTCGAAATCATGCCAATATTAATTCCAGCTTTTCCCAAGGCCTCGAACATTTGGGCGGCTACGCCGGAATGGCTGCGCATGCCGATGCCCACACAGGAAAGTTTGGCGATCCCAGCTTCGGTTTCGATGGCGGCGTCTGCGGAAAGCTCGTCGAGGACCGGCTTGAGGGCGCTTTGAGCCCGGCCGAGATCATTGGTGTGCATGGTGAAGGAATGCCGGGCCAATTTATCGCTGGCGATGTTTGACACGATCATGTCGATATTCACCTCGGCCTCGGCGAGAGCGCCAAGAATGCGGCCGGACATTCCCGGGGTATCGGGGATGGCGGTGATGGTGACTCGGGCTTGGGAGCGCTCGATCGAGACTCCGCGAATGACAACTGATTCCATGGCTTCGTGTTCTTCGGTGACGATGGTCCCCGGGTTATTGTTGAGTGATGATTTGACCTCGAATTTCACGCCATATTTCTTGGCAAATTCGACGGAGCGGGACTGCATGACCTTCGTCCCAACCGAGGCGAGTTCAAGAAGCTCGTCGTAGGAAATCTCCGGAAGCTTCCGGGCGTTTTCAACAACTCTCGGGTCAGCGGTGTAAACTCCATCGACATCGGTGAGGATTTGGCAAAGGTCTGCCTTGACGGAGGATGCGACCGCGATTGCGGAGAGATCCGAACCGCCCCTTCCCAAGGTGTGGATCATGCCGTCCTTGGTGATTCCTTGGAAACCGGCGACAACGATGGTCCGATCCTGTTCAAGGTATTGGTTGACCAAAGTCGGTTCGATTCGCTCGATCCGTCCCCGGGTGTGTGAACCACTGGTTACGATTCCGGCCTGACGACCGGTGGTGGAAACGGCATCGATGCCCATTTCGTTGAGGGCAATAGTCAGGAGAGCAATGGATTGCTGCTCCCCTGAGGATAGTAAGACATCAAGTTCTCGCTCCACCGGGTCATTGGAGAGCTCTTTGGCAAGAGCGATTAGCTTATCAGTGACTCCACCCATTGCAGAAATCACGGCAATCACCTGGTGTCCCTTATCGCGTTCGTTCTTGATGCGGCTGGCCACATTCTTGATGCGATCAATGGAGCCAACGGAAGTTCCGCCGTATTTTTGGACGATGAGTGCCATGCGAAGGGCGTGCATAAGGTTTCGACGCCTGTATGGCAAGCAAGAGCACTAAGGGCAGGCACAAAAAATCCCCCGCACCCTATGGATGACGGAGGATTTTGAAGGTTTAATTGCAGCCTAGCGACGACGGCGGATCAGTCCGAGGAGAGCCAAGCCGCCTAGGAGTGCCGAAGATGGTTCGGGCACTTGTGCAAAAGAGTGGGTCCCTGGTGTCGTATTTGCCAGAATAAGTGCGGTCTCTTCTGTGTCATTGGCAGCTTGCAGAGAGTCAACTCCTCCTACCGTCCACTCGCTGATGTCGAAGACGCCATTATTACCAGTCGTCACCGAAGGATTCCGAAAAAGATAGCCGTCAGTAAATTCCCACGGTTCGCCGGTTCCATCTTGGTCGATAACTCCGGCAATGTCGACGATTCCTGTGCCGACACCTGCTCCATCGTCAGCTGTCGCAAGAAGGTAGCGATCATCTCCGTTGGAAAGAAAAGCCGAGGTGTAAAGATCGGCGGCAAAACCGTAAGTGTCTTCGAAAACTGCTTGACCACCGTTACCTGAGCCCTGAATCACAAACGAACTACTTCCAGGAATGGTTATTCCAGTCAAATCGACGTCAATGTTGAGATCGGTATTGGAGTTCGACTGATTAATGATCCCCCCCCCAGTGAAGGTGAAAGGGGTTGTTGAAGTATTTGTAAGTTCAACAAATTTCGGGTTTCCTCCCGAAAGAGTTGCATCGACAACTTCTGAAATAATCACTGCGGACTGTGCGATACTGGCAGTTAAAAAGGCTGCAGAGATGGAAAAGAGATGACTTGGTTTCATGGATTTGGTTTCGGTAGCTTTTTAGGGATTTCGAATCTGTTGCTTAGTGAGCAGGGTGCAGGCCAAATTTCAAAAAGGTTTTTGTGATGCTTTCGTAACACTCTGAGCTGGTTATATTCATTCGATTGATCGTTTGAGAAGGGATTTGGAGTCGTTAACAAAAATAACATGATGGAAGCTGTTCAGAGTGTCTCGATTCGGAATACCACTGGCCGGTCAGTCAGGCAATCGAGATTTTCGACCTCTGCGAGAGCAGTTTTCAGCTTCCCGAAGGGGCAGGTGTGCAGGAGAAAGACCATCTCGACAAACTCAGCGTCAGGGTGATCGGCATCGACTGAAGAGTGGGTACCGGAAATTCCAATTTGGTGTTTGGCGAGGACGGTGGCAATTGCGGCAATCACGCCGGGGCGGTCGGTGACGGAAAAGCGCACGTAATAGGAGGTTGCGGTGTCGTCGATAGCGACCAGTTCGCCGGCCTCCTGATAGGGAAGGAATCCACGGTCGCTGCGGGAATTGCGTGCGGCTTCGACGAGGTCCGAGACGACGGAAGAGGCGGTCGGTCCCTGTCCGGCCCCGCGGCCGTAGAAAAGTGACTCGCCCAGGTGGTCTCCCTTGACTGTTACTGCATTAAAAACACCGTGCACCGAGGCCAGGATGTGGGTTTGGGAGAGGAAAGAAGGTTGGGTTCTAATTTCGATCTCTCCATCATCCTTCGCAATGACAAGGGAGAGGAGTTTAACGACGTAGCCGAGATCGGAGGCGAATTTGATGTCGAGCGGGGTGACTTTTTCGATGCCGCGAACGTAAACGTCCTTACAGTCGATCAGGAACCCGTGAGCCAGCGAGCTCAGTAAAATGGCTTTGTGAGCTGCGTCCCAGCCATTGACGTCGAGCGTTTCGTCGGCTTCGGCGTAGCCCAGTTCCTTGGCCTCTTTTAGGGCTTCGGGATAGCTCAAGCCGGCCTCGGACATGCGTTGAAGGATGTAGTTAGAGGTTCCGTTGATGATGCCGGCGATCGATTCGATTCGATTGCCCACCAGAGATTCCTGAACGGCCTTGATGATAGGGATTCCTCCGGCGACGGCGGCTTCGAAGTGAATCGGAGAGTTGTATTCTCTTGAAAGACTAAAAAGTTCCGCACCCCGCTCGGCAAGGAGGGCCTTGTTGCCCGTAACAACGGGCTTTCCCGCCTTCAGCGTAGCAGCGACGAGCTTGAAAGCGTCGTCGGTCCCCCCAATGAGCTCTACAACAATGTCGATCGAGGGATCGTCGACCACGTCCATGAGATTTGTGGTGAAGAGGTCGGCTGGAGCATTGCCGTCCCGCTTTTTTGAGAGGTCCCGCACTGCGATCTTTCGAATTTCCATGGCGGCGGCACCTTGCGAGCGGGACTCGATGAGTCCTCCGTGTTCCTCGAGGATTTTCCAAACGCCGGATCCAACGGTGCCAAATCCGGCCAAACCTATTCCTGAAACTGTGCAACTCACGTCCTATTTCTAGGGCGGTTGAGGTATCGAAAACAGAAAAATGTCAGTGAACGTTGAATTGCAACCCCTGCTGGTGCCGTTATACTAAGCGTGATGGATCACGAATATTCATGGGAAACCGCCAGCACTTACACTCCGCCGCGGCGCGAAGGGCTGGGTTGGTATGTTCTCGTTGCCGTGACCCTGGCACTTACCATCCACGTGGCGGCACTCGTGATGGCTGGAAATACCTTTTACCGGTCCGAGATTTCCGAGCCGACGGAGTGGGTTTCAAAGCCGCTTCGTCTGACGATGGTGGAAACCGAGGTTGAGGAGATCGCGGATGTGCCTCCCGAGGAAGAGCTGGAACGTCCGGTTGATGACAGCGAACTGGTGGATGATCCGGAGGTCGCAATTGCCGAGCTCCAAGACATCGCGATCGATGTTGACACCAATCTGGAGGAGATGTCGCTTCCTGAAATGCGAATCGAGAAGCCCACTTTGGCAGGTGCCAATGATGGGGATTTACTCAGGCCTACGATTGGGGCCAATGTGAACCCTGACATCCCGGACCCCGGCAAAATCAACATCGATTTCCCCGAAGCCAAGAAAGGGCAGATTGTTGTCGATGAAGGAACGCCGCTCGCCGATGTTCTGGATCCAGACAAAGTCGTTCAGGATTTGGGGAAAATGAAGGGCGGCGGGGGAAATGATGCGGCGGGAGAAATCAAAGGATACACAGGTCTTTCAGCTTATGCAAATATGTCGCCCGGTGAGCTCCAGAGAAATAAAGCGACGATTGGAAGCGACCTTCTCTTTGAGTTTAACAGCGCAATTTTACGTGATGATGCCCGCATTACCTTGCTGACCGTGGCCCAGCTCATCGATCGCAATCCAGGTATGTTTTGTTGGGTTGAAGGCCACACGGATATGATCGGCGGAGACGAGCTCAACTTTCGTCTTTCCCAGAAACGCGGGCAGGCCGTTAAGACCTGGTTGGTAAATTCACTCCAGCTTGATCCAAAATTTATTGTGGTTCGCGCCTTGGGCAAAGCCGAACCTATCGTGACGGAAGGGGATCGCGAGGCCCAGGCAGCAAATCGACGAGTCGATATTAAGATGCGCAAGACTCCCCCTGACACGACGGTAGTTATGGTGAAGCCGGGCGAAACACCAGAGGTGATTCCGCGGGGCGTGCCGGTCGAGGACGACGAAGGGGAAGTGATTCCCAAGGCAATTCCGGTGCCGGATGATGAAGAAATCCCAAGGGCAATTCCAGTTGAGGAATAGTCGTGCTTGTCCTTGGGTGAGAAGTCTAGTTCATTGAGGCCGTGCTGAGAATTCTGCCCGAACCCCCAGTCTGGAAGGCCGTTCTCGGATTTGATTTTGACGACACCTTGGTAATGAAGGATTCCGAGTCTCAGGTGGACGAAAGATTTTTTGATTGCCTTAAATGGGTTCGTTCCACTTATGGCGCAGCGTGGGGAATTGCCACAGGGCGGTCCTTGTATGAGCTAATCGAGGGGCTCAATGAGGCTCGCTTTCCCTTCCTGCCGGACTTCGTGATCGTGCGTGAGCGGGAAATTTTCTTCCCCGGCCAATTTGGTCGCTGGGTCCCGGATGAAAATTGGAACAAGAAGTGTGAGAAAGACCATAATCGTCTCTTTCGAAAGTGCCGGCGGATGCTCGCCAAGATCAGGAATCACGTTGAGAAAAACACGGACGCCCGATGGGTTTCGGTGGAAGGCGATGCTGCCGGGATAGTGGCTTCAACGGCCGAAGAGATGAACGAAATCCAGCAGGTTATCGAAGAGTTGTCTTCTCACAGCGATCTCACCTTTGAGCGAAACACGGTCTATCTTCGATTCAGTCATCGGGCTTATCGAAAGGGGAGCTGTCTTCAGGAGGCGGCCGATCATTGGGGGCTCGAGGCTGATAAAATTCTTGCGATTGGTGACAATTTTAATGATCTGAGCATGCTGCAGCCAGAGGTCTGCGAGGCCTGCGGGTGTCCTTCCAATGCCATTCCCGAAGTGAGAGACTATGTGAAGAACCGGGGCGGGAAAGTGGCTGTCAATCCCGGGAGTATTGGCGTAATCGAGGTGATGAAGCACTACTTTGACCAATGAATGGTGAGCTTTGGGCTTTCGCGGTGATTATGGTAATCGGGCAGTTTAGCCCGGGACCCGATATGCTTCTTCTCACACGGACTTCTTTGGCGGAGGGCTTGCGTGCAGGGTGGATGATGGTTTTGGGAATCAGCACGGGACTCACGGTACACGCTACTCTTGCCATCGGCGGAATCGCCGTGGTGCTGGCTCGCGGTGGAATCGTGGCGACCAGTTTGAAATGGCTGGCGGCCCTTTATCTTCTTTGGTTGGCGATTGGATTATCCAAAAAACCTGTGCTTGGTGGTGAAGTGACCATTCCCAAACGCAGTCCATATTTGCGAGGTTTGTTTTGCAATTTACTGAATCCCAAGGCTCTAGTGTTCTTTGCCAGTGTTGTTGCGACATTTTTAACGGGGCCACGCCCAGATTGGTGGCCGCTGGCACTTTGGCTTATTGTGGTCGGGGAGGCCCTCTTCTTCTGGTGTCTTTGGGTTTGGCTTTTGCAGATCCCCAAGGTGCGGGGCGGGTACCAACGATTTGGCCGGATAATTGATCTTCTTTTTGCCCTCGCCCTGACAGGTTTGGCTATGCACTTGCTCTTTTGGTAGGTGTGCACCGGTCAAACGTGATTATTGGAAAGCTTTGAAGCACTCTGCCCGTAATCGTCATAACTCATTTATGAAGAATTACTCTATAAAAGCCGTCTGGCTCGCATTTACCATGGCTCTCCCGGCCGTTGCCGACCACCACAAGGAATCAAAGGAATGGACCGATCTCTTCAATGGCAAGGATCTTACCGGATTCTCCCAGAAGAACGGCACCGCCACCTTTGAGGCTAAAGATGGCACGATTGTTGGAGTAACTGCTAAAGGCAGCCCCAATTCCTTTCTTTGCACGGACAAGCTGTATGGGAACTTTGAGCTGACTTTCGAAGTGAAAGTTCACAATAGCTTAAATTCCGGCGTCATGATCAGATCCCAGACCAAGGGCAACACTCCTGAGGGCCGGGTGAACGGTCCCCAGATCGAGATTGAGGCAAGCGGCGCCAAGGGCGCTGAATCCGGCTACATTTATGGTGAGGCCTGTGGCGGCTGGATGACTCCCAAGGAGCTCTTGAAGCCCCACAAGCATTTTAAGGATGGTGAGTGGAACAAATATCGCATTCTTGCGAAAGGTCCCAGGATTCAAGTCTGGATCAATGATGTGCAAATTTCCGACCTGACGGATGAAGAGAAGTATAGGACTTATTCGAAGGGATTCATTGGACTTCAAGTTCACGGTGTGGGTAAGCGCGGGCCCTTCGATGTGGCTTGGAAGAATCTGAAAATTCGCGAGTTCTAATTGATCACGCGCAACTGAGATTTTATTTCACCAGAAGCCGAAAGGGATTTTTCCTTTCGGTTTTTTCGGGCAGATCCTTCAAATTAGCGATCGATGGATGTCACTGATCCGGAGCAGTCTTGGTGTTTGGATCGTTAAAATGATTTTTCCGGGGAACCGGAGAAGCCTAGAGTCCCCGGTTCCGGCCGATCAGGTGTTTCCATGAAGCGGATTGATGAAGCGATTGCTGAAAAAACCCGGCAGCCCATCAGGGTGCCGGGTTTTAATGACTGGGATCTTGGTGCGAAATTATTCCCCAAGGCCGAAGCGAAGGAAATTATTGACGGAGATGGTGTCACCGAGTTCCTTGCTCTTGGCTTCAAGGAGAGCCTTGACCGAAGTGTCCGGGTCCTTGACGAAACCTTGTTCAAGTAAGCAGCGTTCCGAGTAGAATTTGCCAAGTTTTCCTTCGATGATTTTCTCCAGAATATCAGCAGGCTTGCCAGCTCCTTCCATTTGCTTGCGGAAGATGTCCTTCTCTGACTCTACAAGTTCAGCAGGGATGTCCTCACGCTTGAGACCCGCAGGTGAGGTTGCTGCGATGTGAAGGGTAAGGTCCTTGACCAGGTCCTTGAAAGCCTCTGCGGAAGCGGTTTCAGCTTTCCCGGCACTGACCTCGATTAGAACGCCCACCTTGCCACCGAGGTGGATGTAGGAGGCCACGGCACCCTCACCATCTAGGTTGAGGCGCTCGAATCGGCGGAACTTAAGATTCTCGCCCATTTCAAGGACTTTTGATTTGATAAACTGCTCGAGAGTGACGTCATCCTTGGGAAGGGCCATCGCGGCGTCGACGTCTGCGACATCGCTGGCCAAAACGGTGTTCGCTACTTCGGCGACAAATGCCTGGAAATTTTCGTTCTTGGCTACGAAGTCGGTTTCGCAGTTGACCTCAACGATAACTCCGGACTTCACGGATTTATCGAGAGCAGCGACGATGACTCCTTCATTTGCATCGCGTGAGGCTTTCTTCTCAGCTTTTGCGTTGCCACGCTCACGGAGAATTTTAATGGCAGCATCGATATCACCCTCGGTTTCTTTGAGGGCGTTCTTGCATTCCATCATGGCAACTCCGGTCTTTTCCCGGAGTTCTTTAACGAGAGATGCGGTGATCATAATGTCTGTTTCTTTCTCGGTGGGTAAGTTTAACTTTTAGCTCCGACAACTATTCCGTCGACGAGGTTTTGAAGCACGATGCGAATCGAGCGCATGGCGTCATCGTTCGCAGGAACAGGAAATTCGAGCTTGGAAGGATCTCCGTTGGTGTCAACGATCCCGATGATGGGAATCTTGAGACGCTTGGCCTCAGCAACCGCGATGGACTCGCGAGCGGTGTCGACGATGACGACAGCATCCGGGTGCTTTTCCATATCACGAACTCCATTCAGGTTACGGTGAAGCTTGTCCTTTTCGCGGTTTAGAGCGGAAAGCTCCTTCTTCGACATGGATTTGTATTCAGGAGCGCGCTCAATGTCTTCGAGATACTTGAGGCGCTTCACCGAGTTACGAATGGTGGTGAGATTGGTGAGAGTGCCGCCTAGCCAGCGATAGTTCACGTAGTATTGGCCGGTTGCTTCCGCAGCCTCGCGGACCGCGTCCTGGGCCTGGCGTTTGCAGCCGACGAAGAGAATTTTCTTATTTTTCCCTGCAAGTTTTGATAGGAAATCCGATGCCTTATCGAGGCACTGAACAGTTTTGTTGAGGTCGATGATGTAGATGCCCCCCTTGTCCTTCATGAGGTAAGGCTTCATCTTTGGGTTCCATTTCTTGGTCTGGTGTCCGTAGTGGACTCCAGCTTCGACCATGTCCTTGACGAGTTCGTTAATCATTATATTTGGGTCCTCCGTTAAAGCACGAAGGCGCTTTTGGTGAGAAATTGCTGCAATGGACCTTACCCGGTTTCTCGTTGTTGATAATGCAGCTCGTGGGAAGGGACGGGGATCTAATTGGAAAAGGCCAAATTGGCAAGGGATTTCCTGCTTTTGAAGCTGGAAACGACAGGTTTGTTTCCGGCCCTGGCGCTTATTTGGCAGTGAGGGCGTCTGTGACGGCCTTTGCAATAAGGGTCGCCCCGCTGGTGTTCGGATGGACGGTGTCGGGAATGAGATCGTCCTTGCCCTCGAGAGCTGAATAGACATCGATGACCTCCAGTTTAAGGCCTTTGGCGATTTTTTTGATGATGGGGATCTGGGCCTTGGTATCGTTGTTGTTGATCCCCCAACGGCCTTCTTTTGCTATGTAGGGAGGCAGACAAAGGTAGATCTTTGGCTTGGAAAGAAGTTTTTGGAAATCAGCAATTAAATCCAGATAATCCGATTTATAATCCTTGTCGAACTTCTTCCAATTGTCCGGTTTGGTGTCGTTCGTTCCGAGCATAATCACCACGATGTCGGGATTTGAGGCGAGGGCGTTTTTGAACTGCGTCGATTTTTGATAAGGCTTGTTACCGCTGTTCATCAGGGTGGTTCCGCTGAGGCCGAAGTTTTTGACCTGCCAATCTTTACCCAGGGTTTTCTGGGCTTGTGCGGGCCAGGATTGGCCTCGCTTAGCCCCCACTCCTTGGGTGATGCTGTCCCCAACACAGGCTAATACGGTCGGTTCCTTTGCGTTAATCGAATTCAGTAACGGGAGAGCGCAGAGCGTGGATAGGAAATTTCTCAGGTTCATAAATTTTTACTGGTCTTTGATCGATGTACCGGGTTTGGAATAAACTCTCTCATTTTTTAGGAATCTTACCAACCGATTGGATGTATTGGCGGATGGCTTCGAATTGTTTTTGCGAGTCGCCTTCGAGAATATCGGGGCGGAGGGCGGCACCATCGTCGGGGTTGGTGTAGCGAGGCATTTTTGTGTCGGGGACCAGACGTGCCGGGTTAAACATCCATTGGTGGAAGTAGCCCGGACGAAGACGTTCATGGGTGATGCCAAAATTGATTCCCTGGACTTCAAAAGCGGCGAGAGCCGGTTTCTCGTTGATGGCATGGCAGGTCACACAAGCGTAACCGGTCATGCTGACGAGTTGTTCACCCAGCTTGACCTGATCGGCAGGTGGTTCTTCTTTGGATGGAGAAGAGGCCGGGAGCCCGTGATGTTGTCCAAGTCCGTGTGCCATGTGTTTTGCATGGAGAGGGAAGGCGGGCATGCGCATCTCGAGCCATGGGCGGGGGCGTGGGTCGGCGCTACCGAGGAGCATTTTTTCGATGTATTCGGTGTGGAGCATGGCTCCCATGTGAGTGAGAGGGGGTCTTGATTGAATGAGTCGTTCGTCGGTTTCCTTGATGTGATCGAGGAGTGACTTGGTCTCGCCATGTGTTTTAGTAAGGAGTGAATCTTTTCCATTGTATGCGTGGCAGGAAGTGCAGTTGAGAGCTTCGATTTGGCGGGAGGTGTAGGCTTCCACGGTGTCGTGCTTCAGAGCGGGAAGAATGGCCGGGGTAATCGCTTTCTTTTGTTCTTCAGTCAGGATGAGACGGGGGGAATTGCCACGTTGATCTTCCGGTCCCAGGCAGCCCTTGGTCCAGTCCTTAATATCGGCAAGGTTTGGAGCGGGATTTTTGGAGGCTTCCAGTCCTTCGTGACAGCTTGAGCAATTCAGCGTTGCGACAAGATTCTTGCCGCGCGTGGCGTCACCGGGTGGGAATTCCGAGGGGTCCGGTGTGTGTTCACCAGTGGATGTTTTAGTGAGGTAGGCGGCAAGAGAAGAGGCTTCTTCGTTTGAGAAGCGAAAGTTGGGCATCTTGATTGCTTTGTGATGCTTTTGCGGGTTCTTAAGAAATCCCACGAGTGATCCGCCTTTGAACTTGGCAGCTACATTATTAAGGGGGACACGGCCATTTTTAAAATCAGGCTCGTTGGCGTCCGGCTTGGAATGGCAGGCGATACAACCGAGTTTGTGGAAATGCTCGCCACCTTTCTGAGTGAGTGAAAGGTCGGGAGAGCTCGTGGCTTTTTCCCGGGTGACGAGCGATGCGAGATAGGCTCCGATGTCGGCGGCCGCTTGGGCACCCTCAGGCTTGGTGTGGTCGACCATTGCGGGCATGGTGGTTGTTGGTTTGAGTTTATCGGGTTGGGCGATCCAGCGGGTGAGCCAGGCTTCGTTGGCGCGGGAGCCGATGCCGGTGAGATTTGGTCCGGCATAGTTGAGTTCCGGCATTGAGGATGCCCCGAGGTCAGCCTCGTGGCATTGGATGCAGTTGTGACTGGCGAACAAGTGAGCCGCATCGACAGGGGGCTTGTCCAAAGAAGTGAAGGCGGATGCGGGAATCGGTTCGCGGGGGAATTCGCGGCGCTCTTCCCAGTAAAGACGGAAATAGCCAGCTCCACTCTTGGGAGAAGTGAAGGTGATCTGGATTGGGATTTCGCCGGGGTTGAGTCGGAGGCGATCGGATTTCCCGTCGGTGAAGGTGACCTCTTCGTCGTTGACCTTGAAGTCAACCTGACCCTCGGACTCGACCGAGAAATAGACGCGGAAGCGTTTCGGTATGGTGAGGCTGCCGGTGTAGGTAGCGACGAAGGGACCGGAGGGCAAACCTCCCGCAGGCGACTCGCTTTCCCCCACAAAAAGCGCAGGGAGGGCAACTGTTTTACTGGTCGTTTTCCCTTCTGAGGTGAAGGAAACATTCAACTCGGCACGCGCCGGGGAAATCAAAGCAAGGAAGAAAATCGCGAGTGAAGCAAACTTCATTCACCAACCATAAACGTCTCAGAGAGGAGAGCAAAAAGAAAAACGCTCCCGGGTTTGATCGGGAGCGTTTTGAAGTGGGGTGAAGACTGTTTTACTTCCCGGGCACTTTGTGGATGGTGCTATGGATGGTGCCAATCAATTCGTCTCCGTCTGCGGATTCGAGATCGTAATCAAGCTTGAATTGCTGGCTCGGTTTGTGGCCCTCAACAGTGAGGAGAACCGATTTCTTGTCGGCTCCAAGTTTAGCTGCGGTAATTTTGACGGTGTCACGCTTGCGGACTTTTTTCGATTCCTTTTTGAGAGCTGCAGCCTCGGCAGCCTTGTCGGGATTATCAACCGAGAACTGGCCTGATCCGTATTGGGGGCCGCGGATATATTTCCAGCGCTGGGCGGTGAATGAGGTTGGGTCATTTGCGAGTTCGTCGTCGAGCTCAACGTCAAAGGTCAGCTGAATACCTTCTTTGGTGACTTTCATGGCAGTCGGGAGAGGACTGACCTCCTTGGCGTTGCGGCGGATTCGTTGAAGTCCGGCTTCATTGGCTGCATTGGTCTGCCAGCCGCGGAATCCGACCACATACATGGAACCGTCGGGATGGAAGACGGCCCGCTGGGCGGAAGACGAAAGTTTCACTGGAAGCTTTGCAACGCCGCCCTGGTAGAATCCGTCGGCGACTTTTTGGCGAAGCACGTGATAAATCGCAGACTGACCGTAGGACAAGTGGATCAACTCGCCTGAAGCGATACCGATCTTGGCATTCTTTGGAACCCAAATTTGTCCTCCACCCGAGTTATCGACTGACATGGGGAGGTAGCAGAGAGGCTCGGTAAATTCAGACTTATTCTCCTGACGAGAATCTTCCACGCCGAAGAATGGGGTGCCGTTTTCCGGCTGATAGAAGTTGATCTTGCAGCAGGGCTGCCAGGTCCCTTCATTCTCTCCGGTGGTGATCTCTCCGTTGGGTCCGATGCCGATACCGCCCGGGGCCCGGAGGCCGGTTCCGATGGTGTATAGGCGATTGCCGTCGGCACTAATTTTCACGAAAGCTCCGTTGTGGGGGAGAATCTTGTCGAAACCGCGTCCCCCGGGGCGAACGGGTGAGGCTTTGGCGAAGTAGAAGTTGCCCTCCTTGTCGGTTTCAAGTCCGAACTGGAATTCGTGGAAGTTATTGGAGAGGTAGACATCATTATTGAAGACCTCAAATTTGTCAGCTTCGCCGTCGTTATTGAGATCGTATGTCTTATAGATCCCATCGCGCCCAGCGATGTGCGGCACGTCGTTTACGATTTTGAGTCCGAGTGGCTCGAAAAATCCAGTGGCGTAGCGCTTCCAGGTGAGCTTGTTTAAGTTTTTTAAGCCAGAGACCATCCAGATGTCTCCATCCCAGGTGGAAAGGAGGCCCCGGTTGCCATCAGAGAAGAAGTCGATATCGGACATGCGAACTTTGCTCCTGTAGGGGGAATCCTTGAGAGCCGGAGGAAGGGGGACCTGGTCAACGAGCCAGGCCTTCTTGGAGCTGTCCAACTGGGCTTCCACTTCGAAGGTCTCGGGAGAAATGCCAGGACCGCCTTCGGTGAGAGGGGCCAGCGAGACGGGAGCTGGAGCTTTGGTTTTTGAGTTTCCGGTGTAGAGCAGGGCTACCTTCGTTGGTTTATCCGAGGCCTCGAAGCGCAGGAAGTAGGTGCCATCCTTGGCGGTGGTCTGAATTCCTCCATCGACAGCCCTTACCTTGAGGGTAAAATTCTTTTCACTGGAATCGTCAAGAAGGCGGACGGTGAGTTGTTTGTCGTGAGGAGCGACCTCAAGGTAGCGGACAAGTCCGTCATTGTGATCGCTGACGGTGTCGAGAATGCGGGTGCCATTGACAGCGTAGTCCAGAACGATCTGGTTTCCGCTGCGGAAGTAGCCGTTGAACTCGAGATGGGAGAAATTTCCATAGCCTTTGAGGGGGCGTTTGTCTTCGAAAGAGTCGGAGTCATCGGCCCATACCGGGCCTTCGGCAGCAGTAAAGAGGAAGGAATCCTTGTTGTTGAATTCGTTGACGCGTCCATGACCACCTCCCCAGGGGGTGTTGATGAGATTGACACCCTTGTCGGTTGCTGAAACGAGGGAAAGATTCTCGGTATTGAAGAGGGCCACCCGGCCCGGCAACGCGGAGTAGTTGAGCGCGATTCCTTTCAGCGCGGACTCGCGACGTTGCTTACCCTTGAACCAGTCGCCGTAGGTTTGGAAGAAGGCGGGGCCGTGATCGGCAAGATGATACCACTTTTCCTGAGGAGCGGAGGCGGCATTGTATACAATGAGAGCGGAGCGGGGAATTCCGAGCTCGCCCATAGCCGAAAGGAGGGATTCGGAGGCTAGTTCCCTAACCTTGACGTTGCGAAACTGGACAGGAGATCCGTCGTCGTGGTTTTGAAGGCCAAAGTAGCCTCCGACATCGCCGCGGCCGGCCTGGCATTCGTAGACATTGATGAGCTTGTCATTGAGGACAACCGCGATCTGGTCGCCTGCGGTAATGATTTGATAAGTGTTCCACTCCCCGACCTTCATGTCAGGCTGAATGGCCGGCTGGATGTCATAAATGGCTCCGGTCTTGTTTTTATGAGACTCGTTGCCGCAGATTTGGATCTCGTATCCTTGTTTCACGGCAACCCAGGGATCATCTCCGGGATCGGGAAAACGGACGAAAATTCCAGAGTTGTCAGCATCTTCGGGAGCCATGAACTCGACGGTGAAGCAGGCGTTGGTAAACTGTTTTTTACCATACCACCAAAGGCCCATGCCTCCTTTTGCGGTGGAAATGCCGTTTTTGAGTTCGAAGGAACCGGGGCCCGCCATCTTCCAGTCGGAAGCGGCTTCGGGGAGAACACTTTGGGCCTCTTTGGCGCAGAGCGAGCTGAGAAGAAGGGGTAATAGAGCGAGTCGTTTCATAGATTGCATAGACAGTGGACTTTTTACGTAGCTGGTCAACTTGGTTTGTCAGGGGATTTTTTCAGGCTGGTCAAAGTAAGGGGGTGCCCATAGCTTCGGAGTCCGCTCCCCGGGCAGTCGCTGGTTTTCGCAAGGAAGTTGGAGGAAAGTCCGGACACTACAGAGCAGTGTGCCTCTCGAAAGAGAGGGACGGTGGTTCGAGAGGACTTCCGGACAGATAGTGCCGCAGAAAACAAACCGCCTTCTTCGGAGGGTAAGGGTGAAAAGGTGGGGTAAGAGCCCACCGCGCCGAGGGTGACCGAGGTGGCAGGGTAAACCTCTCACAGTGCAAGACAGAACAGGGGAAGGGCTGCTCGCTCGCCGCATCCCCGGGTAATAGTCGCAAAGATAAATGACTGTCGAAGTCCACACAGGGTGGACGGAACAGAATCCGGCTTACAGGGGAGCGGCCGCTTTTTACTTTGATTTGGCGCAGCGGAACCCGGTGTGGTTGGCGGGGGCAAGCGATTCCGAGTAGTGACGCGCTCCGGGTCGGTATCTAAGGCAGTAGGAAGTGTGGCAGAGGAATGACCCTCCTTTGGTGACATGCAGCAGGCTGAGAGGGTGTTGCTTACCAAAAACGATGGGCGAAGGCCATTTGTCATTCTGAAGGAACCAGTTGACTTCAGGTTGACTGACGCCACCCCTTGGTCCCTTGGGATCCTTCTTGGGGTCTTTGATGAAAATGGCGTAGGCATCGGGGCGGTAATAGTCCGAGCAATGTTCCCAGACATTCCCTGCCATGTCATAGAGCCCGAATGGGTTGGGTGGGTATGACTTGATGGGGGCCGATCCTTTGAAGCCGTCTTCCCCGGTGTCTTTGTGGGGGAATTCCCCGGTGAAGACGTTTGCGAGCCACTTTTCGCCGGGTTTTGAATCTTCTCCCCAGATATAATCAAGCCCTTCTTTTCCTCCACGTGCGGCGAGCTCCCATTCCGCCTCGGTGGGAAGTCTTTTTCCGGCCCATTTACAATAGGCATTGGCATCCTCCCAAGTGACGCAAACCACCGGGTGGTTTTCCTTCCCCTCGAGGTTGGAACCGGGACCAGTGGGATGCTTCCACGACGCTCCTTCTTCAAAGCGCCACCATTGCCACTCGGCACCCTGACCACGGAGTTCGACAGCGCTGGGGGGGCCGGAAAAAACAATTCCGCCCGGCTTCAAAGCTTCGGCGGGAGCTTTCGGGAAATCCTTTTTCGACCACCCTCGCTCGGCCTGGGTTTTGTATCCGGTGACATCAACAAATTTCTGGAACTGGGCGTTGGTAACCTCGTGGACGTCCAAATAAAATCCACTGACGGTGACTTTGTGAACGGGGCGCTCCTCGGGATTGAAAGGAAGATTGGGGTTTTCCTTGGTGCCACGAGTGTAAGTGCCACCCTCAATCCACACCATCCTTTCGGGAGCGTTTGTCTTGGTAGAAACGTCTTTTGGTTCAGGGCTAGCCTGAAGGAGCGAAATGACGGGAATGATACAAAGAAGTCGTTTCATGAAGCTTGGATTTCAAAAGAGGACGATTTATCTACGGGCATGGCCATCACGAAGTTTCGCCCATGTATTGATCTTCACGAAGGGAAAGTGAAACAGATTGTTGGCGGCACACTCAGTGCCAGCGGCGCAATCGAGAATTTTGTTTCGGAGAAGTCGCCAGCGTGGTATGCAGAGAAGTTTGCGGATGATGATTTGCGAGGGGGGCACGTGATCAAGTTGGGGCCCGGAAATGATGAGGCGGCCCGGGAGGCTTTGGGTGCGTGGCCGGGTGGACTACAAATCGGCGGCGGGATTTCTTGCGAAAATGCCGCGGGGTGGTTGGAAGCCGGTGCCAGCGAAGTGATCGTGACGTCGTGGTTTTTTGATTCCGGAGGAAAGTTTCTTGAGGATCGGGCCAGAATGCTGGCGGATGAAGTTGGGGCCAACAGGGTGGTGATCGATCTCAGCTGTCGGCAAGTCGGTGATGGCTGGAAAGTGGCCATGAATCGTTGGCAAACAATCACGGAGATGGAGGTGGGGTTGGAGGCAATGGCTCTTCTCTCGCAATATTGCGGGGAGTTTTTGATTCATGCTGCCGACGTGGAGGGGCAATGCGCCGGCGTCGATGTGCCTCTGGTGAATCTTCTAGGACAATGGACTGGGTGTCCGGTTACCTATGCGGGAGGGGTGCGAGGCCTCGACGACTTGAAGTTGATCCATGAAGCGAGTGGGGGACGTCTTGATGCCACGGTTGGAAGTGCGCTCGATCTTTTTGGAGGGACCGGTGTGTCCTACAATTGTCTTTTAAAATGGAATCAAGGCTCGTCAGTCTGAATCGCGATAGATTAAATACCGCGAGGTGTCTGAAAGGGTTTTAATCACAGGCGGAGCCGGTTTTTTAGGGAGCCATCTTTGCGACCGGATGATTCAGGCCGGGAACGAGGTCATTTGTCTGGATAATTATCTCACAGGCCGCCGAAAAAACATCAAGCACCTTTTAGGGCATCCCAACTTCGAGTTGGCGCGGCATGATGTCATCGATCCAATCAAATTGGAAGTTGATCGAATCTATAATTTGGCTTGTCCCGCTTCGCCGGTTCATTATTAATACAATGCCATCAAGACCATGAAAACCTTGGTCATGGTTGCAATCAATATGTTGGGCTTGGCCCGGAGAACACAGGCCAGGATCTTGCAAGCTTCAACTTCCGAGGTTTATGGAGATCCTCTCGTGCATCCGCAAACAGAGGATTACTGGGGACATGTGAATCCGATCGGTATTCGTTCATGTTATGATGAAGGGAAGCGTTGTGCGGAAACCTTGTTTGTTGATTATCATCGAAAAAATGGGGTGTATATCCGGATCATGCGAATCTTTAACACTTATGGTCCTCGCATGAATGCCGAGGATGGGAGAGTAGTTTCCAATTTTATCGTGCAGGCACTCAAAGGGGAGCCGATAACGATTTACGGTGATGGTTCGCAGACCCGTTCGTTTTGTTATTGCGATGGCAATATCGAAGGGATGATCCGCTTGATGAACGGAGACCGCATGGGGCCTATCAACATCGGGAATCCCAATGAGTTTACAATGCTTGAACTCGCCGAGGCGGTGATTGATTTAACGAATTCAAGTTCGGAGATTGTGAACCTGGAACTGCCGCAGGATGATCCCAAGCAGCGCCAGCCGGATATTTCGCTGGCGAGACGTGAGCTGGGCTGGGAACCGGTGACGCAATTACGGGAGGGTTTGGAGAAAACGATCACCTATTTCGAGGCCGAGCTAGCCGAAGGGTGATTGAATTCGGTGATCAGCTGTTGACTGCGTGTCTACTGTTCTCAATGACGTAAGAAGCTTATTTTTTTTGGGAGCAGCTGGGACCATCACGGGGTTGCAACATCTCTTATAAGTCAATGGTCGGCGTATTCTGTTGGACTGTGGACTTTACCTGGGGAGGCGACAAGATGCACACGAGGTGAATTGCGGTTTCCCGTAATTTGAGCCGTAGAGCATCGATCATGTCATTCTCTCCCACGCGCATGTTGATCATAGTGGCAATCTCCCCGATCTTTCCAGTAAAGGATTCGAAGGGAATATTTATGCCAAGTTTGCAAAACGCGACTTGTGTCAGGTGATGTTGGCGGATTCGGCCCGGATTCAGAAGCCAAACGTGGAGTGGATGAATAAGAAGCGGACGAAAGAAAGCCTTCTCTTGATTAAGCCCTTCTGCATGCCAATTGATGCAGAGCATTGCCTGCGGCAGTTCGTGAACGTGGGCTACAATTGTAAAATTATTATTGCGAATGGGGTTGAGCTCACCTTCATCGATGTCGGCCATATTTTGGGAAGTGCACAGATCATTTTTAATATCGAAGATGAAGAAGACGGGCAGAAGAAACGACTTTTTTCTGGTGACGTTGGTCGTGGTGATAACGATCAGCTTTGAGATCTGGTGGTATGAGAAGATGTTAATTCCGTTTTATTGAGACCTCCTATGGCGGAGGTGAGCACGAGCTTGGTGCTGGCGCTGATGGCAAGGTCGCGGAGGTTTTGAGCAAAGCTTTTAAAAAGTCGGGGAAACGTAATCATCCCTGCTTTTGCTGTCGAGCGGACACAACAGGCTTTCTATGTCCTTCACGAATTGTTCCGGAGTGGAGCAACTCCAGAAAGGCTAGCCTATGTTGATAGTCAATTGGCTGTGAATGCCACAGAAATTTTTCGCCTGCAGCCGGAGTGATTTAACGACGGGTCTATCAGGAGCTGTTTGACAAAAGCAACCCCTTCGGTTTCGAGGGTCTGACAATCATTCGCTTGGTGGCGAAGTCGAAGGAGCTGAATGATAATAAACGCCAAGCGATTGTGGTTTTAGCGTCGGAAATGTGCGAAGCAGGGCGAATCCTTCACTACCTGAAAACAATATCGCTCCCCCCCCTAACACTATTCTTTTCGTGGGTTATTGCTCGCAGAATACCCTGGGTTGGAAGATTCGCGAAGATTACGAAGAGGTTAGTGTTTTTGGCTAAGCATACAAGATGAAGGCAAAGATCGAGATTATGGGTTCATTTTCCGGCCACGTTAATTACTCCGGATTGATGGACTACCTCCATAGGATCAAAGGATCGAAAAAATATCTGGCTGGTGCATGGGGAGGCCAGCTGAAGCGAAGCGCGTTGCGAGGCTCTCAAGCAAGAGCACGATGGCGGGGTGTCTGAGGCGGAACTCGGACAGACCGTTGAATCTTAGGATGGGGCGTTCATTCTTCGGGTGACGTTCTGGAGAGCGTCATTCCGGCGCTAGTATTCCTCGACCGGGCTTTGGGTGGGGCTAGCTAGCTCGAAGCGTTCCCCCCCGATTACTTCGTAGGTAAGCTCGTTCATTTGATCGTTCAATTCTTTCCATCTGGATGCGGTGAAAACCGGCGGACGCTTAAGCTTGTTGCGCTGCTTCTCGATTCGGATGAGCGAGTCGTGGTCATTCCTAACTTGAAGATCTTTTAAGACTTGAGGAAGGTTGGACATGTCATGGCAAATTAAAGCTATATCAGCGCCGGCTTCGAGCGCCAGCTTGATGTCGTTGCCCCGCCCGTGGTGATTCACGATCGCTCCCATGTCGAGGTCATCGGTGAGAATGAGTCCATTGTAGCCAAGTTGATCGCGGAGAAGCCCGGTGAGGATTCTGTGGCTTAGCGATGCCGGCATTTCAGGGTCCAGTTCGGGAAATCGCAGATGGCATGCCATAATGGCGTCAAGCTCCGGCATGAGGGCAGTATAGGGGAGAAGATCTTCCTTTAATAACTTTTCTCTGCTCACTTTTACGACGGGAAGATCATGATGGGGGTCGCTCAAGGCGAGACCATTGGTGGGGAAGTGTTTGCCACAGGAAAGAACGAATTGCTTTCGCATCCATCGGTTAAATACGCCGGCGCTGTTGATGACAGCCTGGGAGTCGGTTCCCCAGCATCTTCCGCGAAGACCGTTGTTTTGGTCGGGATGGTGATCCAGATCGAGCACGGGAGCGAAGTTGAGGTTGATGCCGAGGATCTCCAGAAGCTGGCCGGTCAGCGCTCCAAACAGAGCGATCTGCCGGGGCGTCGCTTTTGCGGTAAACGTCGCAGCATCCGGAGGTGCACAACTAAAGTCACGGGTGCGCCACACGCGGCCGCCTTCCTGGTCGATTGAAATGAACGGCCGGTCGAGCGAAAGTGAATTGAGAGAGTCGGTGAGTTCCCTGATCTGTTCTGCCGAAATCAAATTTCGCGAGAAGAGAATGTAGCCTGCCGGTTGGATTTCGCGAAAGATGGATGCTTCTTCTGGGGTGAGCAAAGGTCCGGAGAGACCAACAATCAAGCGTGCCGCGTTCATGAGTTTTCAAGGGAAGCGGCGATCAGTCCCGAGAAAAGCGGGTGGGGTTGATTTGGTTTCGATTTGAACTCGGGATGGAACTGAGCCCCGATAAAGAAAGGGTGGTCCGCGATTTCGATGATTTCGACAAGGCCTTCATCTTTCGAAACCGAAGCGATGGTGAGGCCACCTCCCTCAAGTTTTTTCCGGTAAGCCGGGTTAAATTCCCAGCGGTGGCGATGCCGCTCGTGAATGGTATCGGCTTGCCCGTAAAGTTCAAAGGATTTGGTTCCCGGGTAGACCGTTGAAGCGCATGATCCAAGTCGCATCGAGGCGCCCATATCGACGATCCCTTGTTGTTCCTCTTGAAGGCTGATCACAGGGTGTTCAGTCTCCTTGTTGAACTCGGTTGAGTTTGCTTTGGCCAAGCCGCAAACATTGCGGGCAAACTCGATGGTGGCGATTTGCATCCCAAGGCAAATTCCAAGATAAGGGATCTTGTTTTCGCGAGCATATTGGGCAGCCAAGATTTTTCCTTCGGTGCCACGTTCTCCGAAGCCGCCTGGAACGAGGATGCCATTGACGTTGCCAATGATGGCTTGAGCTCCTTCTTTCTCGATGTCTTCAGCGTCAATTTTAACAACATTAACCGCAGTGTCGTGTTCGGCTCCGGCGATTGTTAGGGATTCATAAATGGATTTGTAAGCGTCGTTGAGATCAATATACTTTCCCACTACTGCGATTGAAGTGATCTTAGAAGGGTTGACCAGACGATCGACAAAACCCTGCCATTTCGAAAGATCGGGAGATTTTGATTCGAGTCCAAGGGTGTCGGAGACAAGGCGATCGATCTTGTCCTTTCGCAGGTCGAGTGGGCATTCGTATATGGTATTCTCGACATCGCGGAAAGCGACTACGTTCTTCTTTTTGACGTTGCAGAACATCGCGATTTTACGCTTGTTGTCGTCATCGAGATGGTGCTCGGTCCGGCAAATGATAATGTCTGGCTGGATTCCGATTTCGCGGAGCTTTGCCACCGATTGTTGGGTTGGTTTGGTTTTGATTTCGCCGGCGGCTTTTACCATTGGGAGAAGAGTGACATGAATGAAGCAAACGTTCTCATTACCAACTTCGAGTGCGAACTGGCGGAGGGCTTCCAGGAAAAGGTGCCCTTCGATATCACCAACAGTTCCTCCAATTTCGGTGATGATGACATCGGTGTCACGGTTGCGCTCGGTTACCATTTCGAGTCGATCTTTGATCTCGTCGGTCACGTGCGGGATGAATTGAACCGTAGCGCCAAGATATTTTCCGGCCCGTTCGTTTTTAATTACGTTCTCAAAAACCTGGCCGGAGCTCAGGCTGTTGACCTGGGAAAGGTTTACGTGGGTGAAGCGCTCGTAGTGGCCCAAGTCGAGATCGGTTTCAGCGCCATCATCAAGCACGTAAACTTCGCCGTGTTGATAGGGAGACATCGTCCCTGGGTCGACATTGAGATAGGGATCGAACTTTTGGAGGATGACTTGTAGCCCCCGGTGTTCGAGTAGGGTCCCGATGGAGGCGGCGGCAAGACCTTTTCCAAGTGAGGAGACAACTCCTCCGGTGACAAAGATGTATTTCATTGAGATGAGGTAAGCAGGGATTCGATGAGCGGGATTTGATCAGGAGAGTCGAGGCCGATGGCTTCGTGTTCGGTGAGGTGAACCCGAATGGTGGCACCATCTTCGAGGGCGCGAAGTTGTTCCAGTCCTTCAGCGATCTCGAGGGGTGAGGGAGGGAGTTTGATGAAACGTTGCAGGAAGTCAGTGCGGTAACCGTAAATTCCCAAATGTCGATAAGTGGGGAGGGCAGGAACTTCGCTTCTTCGAAAGGGAATGGGAGAACGAGAAAAGTAGAGCGCGTTGTGGTTGCGATCGATCACCATTTTGACGATATTGGAGTCGGCAATCAGGTCGGGGTCGTCAAGAGGGCTGCCGGCAGTGATCATGGGTAATTCGCCTTCCTCGCGTAATACGCGTGCAAGCGTATCAACCAGTTCCGGGTCGAGCAGGGGTTCGTCGCCTTGTATATTAATCACGTGGGTAGCAGCGTCGCACCGATCGGCGGCCTCTGCGATGCGGTCTGTGCCTGTGGGATGATCGGAGCGGGTGTCAATTACTTTGGCTCCTATCGTTTCGCAAAGATCGGAAATGCGACTGTCATCGGTTGCGATGACGAGTTCGTCCAGTTCTCTACAAAGGGAAGCACGCTCGAAGACGTGTTGAAGGAGTGGCTTCCCAAGTAGCGGATAAAGGGGCTTTCCGGGGAAGCGGGAGGAGGCCCAGCGGGCCGGTATGATGCCAACGATTCGTATTTTTTCGTTGCTAATAATATCCCTCCTCGGTCTGTCTCAGAACGCTAGTCAGAGAGGAGTCAGGTCACAAGAGTAATTAGACAATCAGAGAAGAAATTTGTCGAAGATGGACAGAATGAAGCGAAGCGGGCAATCTCTGCACCGATGAATGGATGGTTTACCATAGCTGATTGGATGGTTCTTTTTGGCTATCTGGCGCTCACTACGGTGATCGGGCACTTCATGGCGGGCAAGCAGGCAACGATTAGGGACTTTTTTGCAGGGGGGAAATCTCTCCCGTGGTGGGCGGTTTGTGGGTCGATCATCGCCACGGAGATTAGTGGGGTGACTTTCATCGGAGTTCCAGGCGGAGTGATGGCTGCAAATGGAAATTTCACCTATCTGTTATGGGGGATTGGCTCGATCATCGGGCGGGTTATTGTGGGAATGGTTTTTGTGAAGGTCTTCTACGAGGGCGAGATTTATAGTCCCTATGACTACATGGGACGGCGAATCAAACCCGAGTTGAAAAAGCTGGCGACCTTGTTTTTCACCGTTGGCTCAATTTTGGGGCAAAGCGTGCGGATTCTCGTAGCGGCGCTTCCGCTTAAGATCGTCACGGGGCTTCCATTTGAACTTTGTATTCTGATCATTGGTGTATTTGCAATCTGCTGGACTTTAATGGGAGGCATGAGAACGGTCATTTGGACGGATGTCATGCAGTTCTTGCTTTTCACTTTCGGCGGACTCTTTGCGCTATCCTGGATTTCAAACTCAATTGATGGCGGATGGTCTGCGATTTGGAACACCGCGACAAATGCGGGCAAAACGAAAACCTGGGATGCGACCTTTGGGGTTGGGTCGGAATTGCAGTTTACTTTTTGGGTCGCAGTTATAGCGGTTCCTTTCCAAAATCTCACCGCATTCGGGGTGGATCAGCTGAATGCTCAGAGGATGTTTTGCTGTAAGAATGCCGGCGATGCGAGGAAGGCAATCATTTGGAGTTCAGTGGGACAGGCGCTGACCTATCTCATGCTATTGGTTGGGGCAGCCCTTTTTGCGTTCTACTATTTAAATCCCCCCACTGGAGACATTGCTCAAACCTTAGCCTTCGGAAAAGGCGGCGTGCCGATGCCTCTGTCGGAAGGGGGAGTGCCTGCTGATGGTGATTTGGTCTTTCCGGTCTGGATTGTCACGCAATTGCCGGCTGGCCTTGCCGGCCTGATTCTGGCTGGTGTTTTTGCGGCAGCGATTTCCAGTCTGGATTCCATCCTCGCGGCGCTCAGTCAGACTACGATTTCACTGATTCACAATCCCGAAAATCAGAACGATTTAGATCAGGCGAGACTTGTCAAGGAATCGCGCAAATGGGTCGTGATCTGGGGTCTGACACTGACGGTTTTCACAATCCTTATGAATATCGTGAAGGAAAAATTGGATGTTCCGATTCTCCCTCTGGCTTTTGGGATGACCAGTTACACGATGGGACCGCTGCTGGGAATGTTTCTTTGCGCCTTGATTGGGCGGGGTGATTTTCGAGGGATTCTTTTGGGGGCCTGTCTCTCCTTCGTGCTCACAATGTTTGTCCGCATGGATATCTGGATCCTTGTTAAGATGGTGACCGGTGGTGTCGACTGGCTGGCGGCCCTTCCAACATACGAACTCAATGAATCCGGGAAAGCGATTCCGTTGGTGGGCTATTTTTGGATGTGGCCAATTGGGACGCTTTTGACGTTCGGCGGGGGGCTAATTGGGTCAAAAATGAAACACTAATTAAGGTGCCTTAAGAAATTGGAAGAGAGTGTGTTTTTTTTTAAAAACCGTGGATCGTTTAACTGACAATGATTCTCGTTTTTTTAAATTTTTCCAAAGCTTTTTAATTTTCGAATGCTGGGTTTTCGGGCCATTTTCGTTCGGTCGGTGGACGCAAACCCTTAAGTGGATAAACGCCGATATATAAAACAATAATCTGTTTGAGAGCACACCCAATGAACAAGAAAAAGGCAGGAGACCATGAAAATAAATACAAAAATCAAGGAGACGAAAGTATTTCCAAAACATGGAGTTTGGTCAGGGAAAAATTGAGCGAGTATATTAGCAGCGATGCCTTCTCCCGCTGGTTTAAGAATGCTGAGCTCGTGGATCCCGGGCATCAGGATGGCGTTGTTGCGGTTCAGTCGGACATGCACCAAATTTGGATCGAGACAAACTATATGGATGAGCTCCGTGCTGCCTTTGCTGAGGGTGCTGGAATACACTGCACACCGAAGATTGTTGTCAAGGGAGTTAAGGAAACCGAGGTGGCACCGTCTTTGGAATTGATCGAAGCGGATTTCCATCTGAAGAAAGATCAACAAAAGGTCGCGGTCCGCGGTGTCCGCAGCGCTAGCAAGGTGAAGGTGGTCACTCCGGAAGGGGAGGCGAAGGCCCGGGCATTCCAGCGAAAGTTGAAACGTCTCGGAATCAATCCGGAGTTCGACTTTGAAAGCTTCGTGGTTGGCGAAAACAGCCAGTTTGCTCACGCCGCCTGTTCGGCGGTAGCCTATCAGGAGGGGCGTAGCTTCAACCCGCTCTTTATTCACGGGCGGGCAGGATTGGGGAAGACTCATCTGATGTCCGCGGTGGCCCAGCAACTCCTTGCTAATGATCCGAAGGCCAAGGTGGTCTTCCTGACTGCTGAGCATTTTGCGAACGAGTTCATCGAGGCCGTCCGAAAGGGCAATCTCGATGCTTTTCGCAAGGCCTACCGGCACGTCGATACTATGTTGATTGATGACATCCAATTCATCGCAGGAAAAGAGCGGACCCAGGATGAATTTTTTCACACCTTCAACGCCCTTCTCAATTCCCAAACCCAGGTGATTTTGACCTGCGATTGCCCGGCTCCGGAAATCCAGACACTGGAGCCCCGGCTTATTAGCCGCTTTGAGAGCGGCCTCACCGTTGAATTGCAACCTCCGGGATTCGAAACTAGGGTGGCCATTCTGCGTCGCAAAATGGAACAATGGAAAGTGGATATCGATAACAATATCGTGGTCCACATCGCCAATCAAATCAAAAGCAACGTGAGACGTTTGGAAGGAGCTCTCACAAGAGTTGCGAGTTACAGTTTTTTGTCGCCCGAGAAAATGTCTATTGAGAAAGTCGACGATCTTTTGGGAGATTTGGTGCGCGATGAAAATACCCACCTTGTTACGGTTGAGCAAATCCAGAAGGCTGTTGCCGACTACTTCAATCTGAATCTTTCGGATATGAGCAGCCGCCGTCGGCCTGCGAGCATCGCTTTTCCCCGGCAAATTGCGATGTATTTGTCACGGAGGCTTACCAAGCTCTCATTGGTCGACATTGGTAATGCCTTCGGAAAGCGGGATCACGGAACGGTGATTCATGCCTGTAAAAAGGTGAAATCTGAAATTGAGAGCGATCCCGAGGTCAGTGGAGCGGTCGAGAAGCTCAACGCATCCTTGGAGCGGCGAAATTAGTTTCTAATTCCTAAGTAAATACTTGCCAAGATATGCTACTGGGGGCATTTTCCAGGGCAGTGGCCCTTACGGGTGCATTTGCATTATGAAGTTCAGAATCGCAAAGGAAGCCTTTTTAGACGGGTTGCAGCAGGTGCAGCATGTGGTTAGCAGTCGCACGACTCTTCCAATTCTCTCCAATGTATTAATCGAGGCCTCGGATGATGGGCTTCGTTTGACAACGACGGACTTGGATGTCGGTGTGAGTGGCACGGCGATTGCTGAGGTTTCCAAGGCCGGTGCGACTACTCTTCCGGTAAAACGGCTGGTCAATATTATCAGGGAGCTCCCTTCTGCAGAGATTGAGATTTCTGTCGATGGCAAAAATGTAGCTTCGATCAAGAGTGGACCCAGCTTCTTTAAAATCATCGGCCTGCCCGACGGAGAATTTCCGCCACTTGCGGGATTCAGCGATGCAAAGGAATATAGGATTCCCCAGGCAGTCTTCCGTAATGCCCTCAAAAAGACTTCCTACGCGATCTCCACCGATGAGACCCGTTATGTGCTTAACGGAATTTTCACGTCTTTCAGCGAGGGGAAAATGACTCTCGTGGCCACTGATGGCCGTCGTCTGGCAATGGTTGATCATGAGCTTGAGTTCCCCTCAAGCCACGAGACCGATTTCATAGTGCCTACGAAAGCCGTTCAAGAACTTCAAAGGCTTCTTGGAACCGAAGCCGATATGATTCTCAAACTCTCCGATAATCAGGTTTGTTTTGAGATTGGCTCCAGCATTATCGTAAGCAAGCTAATTGAAGGAAACTACCCGAACTACCGTCAGGTCATCCCCGGGGAATCGAAGGAGCGGCTGACTTTAAGCAGGGAGCAGCTTCTCGAGACCACCCGCCGGGTTTCACTTCTTTCTTCCGAGAAATCAAATTCGGTAAAGTTGACTTTTGGTCACAATCAAGTCGATGTGATGGCGAATAGCCCGGATATAGGTGAGGCAAATGAAAGTCTTGATGTGAAGTATGAGGGTAAGGAATTTTCGATCGCTTTCAATCCTGAGTTCCTGATGGCACCATTAAAGAGCCTTGAAGAGGATGAGATTCACTTGGATCTAATTGACGAAATGAGTCCAGGAGTGCTGCGCACCGAAGATGCGTTCCTCTATGTGCTCATGCCGATGCGGGTGACTTCCTGAAACTAACGCTTTTACACAGAAAAGAAGGTTAGATCGGGATTACCCACCCAATTTTTCTACCAGCTTTCGATTCAACTCGATGGACTGAAAGAGGAGCCGGGTTTGTTCGAGGATTCCCCTGTGCTCCCTGCATGCCTTGCCGCAGTCCTTTCGTTTGGAGTTCACATTTAGGAATCTTCCGACCTCCCTAAAAAGGACTCCTTGTTTCTCTTGTAAAACACCCAACTCGGCCTTGTGTTTCGTAATGTCGCGGTTGGCTTTACTGATGCGAGAAAAAGCTTCCGTTGACTCGCCCTTGGAGTCATTGATTTTCAAATTAATTTCACCCTGAATTCGATCCAGCCGGTCTTCCAGATAGGTCGACTTTTCATTCAGTGCGTTCAGCCTTTTCCTTTCAGCGGTATAGGTTTCACGAAGACTGGCGAGCTCCTCACGGGTCTTTCGGATTTCGGCTCCTTCATTGAGTCCCTCCGCTTTAAGCACCTTCACCTTCATTTTGAGGGCCAAGTGCTTCTTCTTTGTCCGGATCGCTTCGGCCATGAGGCTGTCGCGCTCCCGGTTTATCTCTTCGATCGACTCAAGAAGAGTATTACGCCTATCAAGATAGTCCTCATCTTGGCTCTTAGAGTGATCCAGGTATGATGCTCGCTGTTTTTGGGCGTCCGCGAGGGTTTTCTCTGCTTCCTTGACTTTAGACAGAAGATTGGCTTCCTCACGCTCAAGGCGCCGAAGATTCCAATACTCCGTCGAGAGTTCCTCAATATGCTCAATATTCCTCCAGCAGTAAGCGCCGAGAATTTGCTCGCCGTCCTGCATCAAGTGCATCTCAAAAGCAGCATCGGTCATTCGCCTGACTTTTCGTCTTACTCCAAAATACTGGAGAAGAGAGGCAAAGAGATATCGGCTTTGAGTCATTCTAAGAATCAGGTGCTACTTTTTAAGCTGGGCTTGAAGGTCGGCAATGACCTGATGATCCTCCAAAGTTGTAACATTTCCAGAAACCTCACCGGTGGCAACCAGTTCCTTGAGGAGTCGACGCATAATCTTGCCGGAGCGTGTCTTGGGCAGGGTGGGTGCAAAGTAAATCTCGTCCGGCTTGGCAATGGCTCCGATGACTTTGCCAACATGATTGCGAAGCTCCTTGGCAAGTGCGTTGGATGTTTTTGAACCACTTTTGACCGTCACGAATGCGACCACCCCCTGGCCTTTGATCTCATGGGGCCTTCCCACAACAGCGGCTTCGGCAACAACCTTGTGGGCGACGAGTGCACTCTCGACTTCGGCTGTTCCAAGGCGATGGCCCGAAACGTTCAGGACGTCGTCCAGTCGGCCCACGATCCAGAAATTTCCCTGTTTGTCGGTGCGGGCTCCGTCACCAGCGGTATACATTCCCTGATAGTCATTCCAGTAGGTGTCACGATAGCGCTTCTTGTCGCCGTAAATTGTTCGCAGCATGGAGGGCCAGGGTTTGCGAATGACCAGCTTTCCTCCTTCGTTTGGGCCACATTCCTCGCCTGTTTCATCAAGAATGGCGGCATCGATACCGAAAAATGGTAGGGTCGCCGTGCCAGGTTTGGTTGGAGTGCAACCGGGAAGGGGAGAAATCATAATCGCGCCGGTCTCAGTTTGCCACCAAGTGTCGACAATGGGGCATCTCCCGCCACCAATTTTATCGTGATACCACGTCCATGCTTCTGGATTAATCGGCTCGCCCACCGTGCCGAGTAGACGAAGTGAGGAAAGATCGCGGGCTTCCGGGAAGTGATTTCCGGCCTTGATGAAGGCGCGAATGGCAGTGGGCGCGGTGTAGAAAATGCTAACGCTGTATTTTTCAACAATGTCCCAGAATCGACCAAAATCGGGATGGTTGGGGGCCCCTTCATACATGACCTGGGTCACGCCATTGGCGAGAGGTCCATAGGTGATATAGGAGTGGCCGGTGATCCACCCTACGTCCGCGGTGCACCAGTAGACGTCGTCTTCCTGCATATCGAAAATGTATTTGCAGGTAGCGTAAGTTCCGGTGAGGTATCCGCCGGATGTGTGAAGGATCCCTTTCGGTTTGCCTGTCGAACCAGAAGTATAAAGAATGAAAAGAGGATGCTCGCTGTCGAAGGCTTTTGCTTCGTGGGTAGATGGAACCTTCGCAGCTTCCTCATGCCACCAAACGTCGCGGCCGCGCTTCATTTTAACTGGGACTCCTTCCTTGCCGATCCGCTGGTGAACGATGACTGAGTCAACTTCCTTGTACTTCTTGAGGGCGTCATCCACGTTTTTCTTGAGCTGGACAACGCCACCACGCCGGTAGCCTCCATCACTTGTTATAATGGCCTTGGCCTTGCAGTCTTCAAGACGATCAACAATCGAGTCTGCTGAAAACCCACCAAAAATGACGGAGTGGACGGCCCCAATCCGGACACAAGCAAGCATTGCAATCACTGCTTCTGGAGTCATTGGCATGTAAATCATGACCCGGTCCTTGGGCTTGATGCCTTTAGCCAGCAAGACATTGGAAAAATTGCAAATCTCACGATGGAGCTGGCGATAGGTGAGGGTCCGATTCTCGCCCGGCTCGCCTTCCCAAATAATGGCGGCTTTATTGGCGCGCCCATTTTTGAGATGTTGGTCTACGCAACTTTCGCATACGTTAAGTTTGCCTCCTACAAACCACTTCGCGTAGGGAGCCTTCCAATCGAGTGCCTTAGTCCACTTTTTCTGCCACGCTAGCTCTTTGGCCTCGCGTGCCCAGAACACGCCGGGCTTGTCGATAGACTCTTGATACATGCGCTTATAATGCGCCATACTTTTGATGCGGGCCTTTTTTGAAAACTCCTTGGATGGCTTGAAAACGCGGTCTTCGCTGAGGTGGCTTTCGATATTATTGCTCATGTCGATTGTGTGAAAAAACTAACAAAGCCACACCCCGCGCGACAATGACTGATTCGAATCTTTATCGGAGATTTTTCGTCCTGACGGCTATTTGCGAGGGCTTTTCGTCTTTCCAGATAAAGCCATCAACGCGTCTCTTTCGGATTTTTCTAAAGAGCGCCACTTGCCGGGCTTGAGAGTGTCGAGAGTTAGGTCGCCAATCTTAAGCCGAACGAGGCGTTTCACTCGGTGTCCGACAGCCTTAATCATGTAGCGTATTTGACGTTTCAGACCGGTATTGAGAACCATCTCGAGTCGGCGGGATGAGATTCGCTTCACTGAAATCGCGCGTGTTTTGCCAACTTCGGTGAATACCCCTTTCTCAAGTTGGGTGAGAATGGAGTTCTCAAAGGCATTTTCAGTCGTAACCTGATAAAGCTTCTCAATTTTGTGGCTTGGGTGGGTGAGAGCCTGGCTGAGTTCTCCGTCATTACTTAGGATGAGGAGGCCTTCAGATTCCAGATCAAGCCGTCCGACGTGGGCGAGGTGACGAAGACGAGGTGGGAGTAATTCGTATATCGTCGCCCTGTTCTTTTCATCGCTTCGGGTGCAAACAAGACCGGGCGGCTTGTGTAAAACGATTGACTGTACTTCAAGTGGCTCAATTCTACGTCCACTTGCCCTGATAAAGTCGCCGGGCTGGACTCGATATCCGGGATTCAGACATGTCTCGCCATTGATAACCACTTCGCCTTGTTGGACCAGAGCATCGCAGGCACGGCGTGAGCCTACACCCGCTGAAGCTAGGTATTTGTTGAGCCGGATTCCTTCGGGTGGGGTCATTGCAAGAAAAAGGCGGAGCCAAGGAATGGCCCCGCCGGAAATTGAGGTTTGGAAACCCGCAATTTGCGGGCCTAGCCTTCGGCTTTGGTCTTAGGGAGACCAATAGCGCTTTGCCCTTCCTTCCACTCGCCACGCTCTTTCATGAGTTTGACGCGTTCGAAGCGCTTCATCACCGAGCGTTTACCGGTTGCTCCGCCTTTACGTTTGAGAGAGTTGTGCTTGGACATAAAATCAGATTTTGGGTTAAGGCGGCGAAAGCTAGGAGTCCGGGGCGGCTTTGGCAAGGATGAACTTTGCTTTAATTAGAGGGTTTTCGGGATATTTGGCGGAGATGTCTGAAACCACGGTTTTTTCTGACAAATGACCGTAAACCATCAGGAGGCAAAATTCTACTGCCTGATCATGCCAGAGGGCTCTAAAAAAATTTCCCAGTCAGTTGGTTAGATCCAAGGCAGGCTTGCCGCAGCAATGGCTTGACCGTGACGCTTCATCTTCTCGTCCGGCGTACTGAGAGAGATGTTTTTTGCGAGATCGGGAAATTCGTCCCGTAGAACTTCTTCGGCTTTTGAAATGATGATTTCGCCACCCTTGCCGGTCAGGACTCGTCCCAGCAGAAGCATATGCCTAATGTCGTAAAATCGCGCGAATTGGGGAATGGTATAGCCAAGGTAGGTGCCAATGGTGCGGTAGATTGCTGCCGCTTTGTCATCGCCCGTTTCCATCGCCTCTTGGACCAAAACCAACTTTTCGGGTTTCCCTAGTGAAGGGTCGATTTCGAGTCCGGCAGGTTCAATGAGCCGGGAAACCGCTTGCTGGCTGAAGTAGTTGACGGCGCAGCCGATGTCGTCGGACCATTCATCCCGGGGTGCGTCCTCATTAAAATCGATAGGAACAAAGGCGAGTTCGGAAATCCAGGGGGTGATCCGGGAATTCGCATCAGCGTATCCGGCGGCCGCACTTGTTCCCATGGCTAGGCCAAGGACACACCCGTCATTCAGCGACATGGCACCAGCAAGAGCTGTCACGTCTCCATCGTTGACAACCCGGATTGGGACGTCCCATTCCTTTGCCACTTCGAAGAAGATGTTTTCCACGTGTTTTTCAAAGAGTTGATCGGGCACCCCCCGGAAAAGGGAGGCTGCGCGAACCTTGCTATCGACGTAGACTCCCGCCGCAGAGCCTCCGATGGCGTCGACTTTTGGAAGGTGGGCGGCGGCAAGGCGAATACTATGAATGATCCCTTCGCGGTGATAATTGGGGTCGCTTTGAAAGTAAGGGTCCCAGGTGACTTCCTCGGAAAAGACGACTTTCCCGTCAATTACCGCAGCGCATTTCCGGTCGGATCCACCAAGGTCAAAGCCAATGCGATTTCCTTTCAGCCCGATTTTGCTATCGGCATCCTCGGTCTCTCTGGGAGTTGGAAAGGTTTCGCTCGATTCAGATGAAATCGTCAAAGTTTCACCGAAAAAGCGATCTGAGTAATCGACATCAAATTCACGTTTGCCTCCTTCGCGATAGTGTTTCGCCAGAGCTTGGGCGAGGGAGGGGGAGTTTTCGAGAACGACCTTTGTTCCACCACAGCTCCATAGGAGAAATTTCACAACGCGCTCGATGAGCCTGAAATTGAGCTCCATTGACTCGTCATCGTCTTTCGTCAGAATACTCTCGATATGAACCATCCCTCTTCCGTCGGGTCGAAGTACCGCGATTCTGATCTCGCGACTTCCTTCGACGGAGCATTTGTCCCGGAACGCCTGATTCCAGAGGGAAGCCGGAATAAACCCGGGATCAAGTTCAGGAAGGTGTTTTAAGGCGGGGAGCGGGAGTTTTGACATTGTCATTAATCGGGTGGCAACTCAGATCGGTGCAGAATTTTCGGTGGCCTTGGCTGAGTTATCAATAAGGATTTCGAAAAATTTGTTGTTTATGAGGTGAATTCAGCGAAATCGACTCAAGTTATCCCCGCGTGTGAGAGTTTGGAATTTGAGAGCGTAGTCACAGCCATGAAGATATTCATGCTTTTGGTTTTCCTTCTACCTTGCTTGGTTGCGGACGAACTTCGTCTGGTGGCTTATAATATTCATCACGGTGAAGGGATGGACGGGAAGTTGGACTTGAAGCGCATTGCTAAGGTGATCGCAGCGGAAAAACCTGACCTTGTCGCCCTTCAGGAGGTTGACAAGGTTTGCAAGCGAAGTGGTTCGGTTGATCAGGCTGCGGAGTTGGCGAAGTTGTTAAAAATGGAGCACCGCTTTGGAAAGTTCATGGATTATCAGGGTGGCGAATATGGGATGGCAGTGCTCTCCCGACTTCCCATCGAGAAGACTGTCATTCACAGGCTTCCAAAGAGCGCCGAACCCCGGGTTGCACTGGAAGTTGTGGTCGGTTTTCCAAATTGGCCGGGGAAGGTTTCCCTCGTGAGCATTCATAATGATTGGATCAAGGAGCCGCTTCGAGTCCAGCAAATCGAGGTTCTTCAGGAGGGGTTGAAGGACCGAAAGCATCCGGTGATTTTGGCCGGAGACTTCAATGCCAGGCCCGATAGTGCCTCGCTGAAAAAGCTTGAGACCAAGGGCTGGAAGATGCTTCGGGAAGGCCGCAAAAACACTTGGTCGGCTTCCGAGCCAAAGGTGGAGATCGATTTCTTTTTTGCCAAAGGGCTCCCGCCCTTCAGGTTTCAGGACAAGGTGATCGCGGAAACAGTTGCTTCGGACCACCGGCCAATCGCGGTCGTGATCTCTCCGGCTGTGGGGAAAAATAATTAAGCGAGAATCGGCTCCACGACGTGGCCGTGGACGTCGGTGAGGCGGAAGTGGCGGCCCTGGTATTTGTAGGTAAGGGCGGTATGGTCGATGCCGAGCAGGTGCAGAATGGTGGCCTGGAGATCGTGGACGTGAACCGCGTTCTCGTCGTATTTGTGCTTGTCCGGTGAGAGTGGGGTGCCTGCTTGGTCAACGATATTGTAGCCGTAGTCATCCGTTTGACCGAAGGAGATGCCGGATTTGATGCCGCCGCCAGCCATCCATAGGGAGAAACAACGTGGATGGTGATCGCGGCCAAAGTTGTCCGGGCTAATTTTCCCCTGGGAGTAGTTGGTGCGTCCGAATTCACCGCCCCAGACGACGAGGGTGTCATCGAGCATGCCTCGTTGTTTGAGGTCGTTGACAAGTGCGGCCGAGGCTTGGTCTGTTTCCCGGCATTGCTTGGTAATGCCGCCTTTCAGGCCACCGTGCTGATCCCAGCCTTGATGGTAGAGTTGGATGAATTTGACCCCGCGTTCAGCGAGGCGCCGGGCCATGAGGCAGTTCGCGGCAAAGGAGCCGGGGTTCCTGGAATCCTTTCCGTAGAGATCGTAGACCGACTCCGGTTCGTCCTTCACGTCGGCGACTTCTGGAACGCTGGTTTGCATGTTGAAGGCCATCTCGTATTGCTGAATCCGATCTTGGATTACAGCATCCGGGCTGAGTGCGTGCTGGTGCGAGTGAAGCTCAGCGAGGCGGTCAAGGAGCATGCGGCGGGACTTTTCAGAAACGCCGTCGGGATTGTTGAGATAGAGAACGGGATCTTTTCCGGAGCGGAAGCGCACGCCTTGATACTCGGACGGAAGGAAACCCGATCCCCAGAAGCGCGAGAGGAGGGGTTGGCCGCCCTTGTTTTTGGTAACAAGAACCACGAAGGAGGGAAGGTTGTTGTTCGAAGTACCGAGGCCGTATTGCAGCCAGGCTCCGATCGACGGGCGGCCTGCTATTTGGGAGCCTGTTTGGAGATAGGTGACCCCGGGGCCGTGGTTGATGGCCTCGGTATACATGTTTTTGACCACGCAGATATCGTCGGCTATTTTGGAGGTATGGGGGAGGATTTCGGAAAACCACTGCCCGGATTTTCCATGCCGGGAGAACTTGAAAGGGGACCCCGCGAGCGGGATGGACGATTGGTTTCCGGACATTGAGGAAAGCCGCTGGCCTGCGCGGACTTCATCGGGAAGTTGCTCGCCGTGCTTCTCATTGAGAAGAGGTTTGGGGTCGTAAAGATCGAGTTGGGACGGACCGCCCGATTGGAACAGAAAGATGACCCGTTTGGCTTTGGTTGGAAGTTTTTTTCCGGATAGCGATGAGCCATTTCCGGCTTGCAGGAGATCGGCGAGAGCGAGGGAGCCGAATCCGAGGGCGGAGTTGCGGAGGACGTCGCGGCGGCTAGGGGAATGTGGGAGTTGCATGGCGGATTATTGCTTGGTGTTGACCTCGTGGAGATTGAGAATGGCCTGACCCACCGTGGTGAGGGCGGCGAGTTCCGGCCCGGGTGTTTTTGATTTGGTGTGACCCTGGTTCAGGAAGGCTTTGGCTTCTTCAAGGTGGGCTTTGAAATGAACCAGTTGCTCGTTGTAAATTTCGGTGAGGATCTTAAGCTCGTCCGCATCGGGCTGACGCGAGGCGAAACGGAGATACATTTCCTTGATCGCTTCGGTGAGGTTGTCGGGATGATTTTGGGTGGCCTTATCCGCGAGGTGGCGAGCGGCTTCGATGAACTGGAGTCCATTGAGAAGGACGAAGGCTTGCAGGGGAGTCGACGTGATTTCGCGCTTGGCCGAGCAGACATCGCGCTTGACCGCGCCGAAGGCCATCATGGCGGGCGAGGGTCCGGTACGCTTCCAATAGGTATAAAGTGAGCGCCGATAGAGACCTTCGCCGTAGGTGGGCTTGGAGGATTTGAAGGACTCGGCAAGGTCGTAGGGGTGAACCGATGCTCCACCGATTTTTGGAACCAAAAGCCCGGAGGCGGCAAGGGCCTGATCGCGGATTTGTTCGGCGGAGAGGCGGTGGCGCGGGCCTCTGGCGAGCATGTGGTTGTCAGGGTCTTTTTCCAATTCGAGGGAGTTGGAAAAGGAATTCTGTTGGTAGACTTTCGAGCTCACGATCTCCTTAATGAGAGCTTTGGTATCCCAGCCCGAAGCGATGAAGCGGGCTGAGAGTTCGTCAAGAAGTTCACGGTGCTCGGGGCGTTCGCCTTGAATCCCAAAATCCTCCGAAGTCCCTACGAGGCCACGACCAAAGAGAGCCTGCCAGAAGCGATTAACGATCACGCGCGAGGTGAGCGGGTGTTCAGGATGTGTGAGCCACTTTGCGAGATCGAGGCGATTCTTACCTGGCATCCCGAAGTCGGGCAGGAATGCGGGAAAGGCCGGAGAGATGGGCTCTCCGCGGCTGTCGTAGGCTCCCCGCTTCAGAATGTAAGCTTGCTTTGGGGTGGCCATATCCTCCATCACCATGATCTGGGGGATGGATTCCTGGAGCCGGTTGTAAGCGGCGCGGGCGGTCTGGATTTCCTTGAGTGCGGATTGGTACGAAGGATTTCTTAGGAGATTTGCGGAAAGGTCGCACTTCTGATCTTCAACAGGTGAGTGGAGGTGCTGGATTTCGGAGGGCGAGAGCTCGCGATTAAAGACGCGGAATTCGTCGACAAGACCATTCTTAAATCCACGATCGCGCATGCGCTCGCCCAGCGTGATATGCGGATTGCCGCCTCCCTTGATGGTGCGGGTGAGTTGATCGCGGACGACTTTGGTTGCAGCCGGTTTTCCGTTGAGGTGGATCTTCAGGCCTCCGGCTTTCGAGGAGCCATCGTTACTCACCGTGACATGCACCCATTCACCGGGCTTGATGGCTTCGGTCGTCTTGATCGAGATGGCATTGCCCGGCCAGAAGTGAATCAAGGACCACTGGAGATGGTTATCGATGAGGAGGAGTTCGTATCCGCGGGAGGCGGCATCGTGCCAGGCCTTGGAACGGGAGAAAACGACGGCCCGATCCTTGATGTCCGGCGTTTGCATCCAGAGTGAAACGGTGAAGGGTTGCTCGCGGTGAAAGTCTCCTACTTTGGTTCCCACTGCATCGTCTCCGGTGAGGTGAAGGGCGTGGCCGACCTTGCCCGGAACGGGCTTGTTGGGGCCTTTTGCATTGGGATCGTCGAAGGGAAGATGAAGAAGTTGGTTGGGGATGGGAGCGATTTTGACGTCGGTTTCGAGAGCGTTGTCAGCGAGTGGAGTCGTTCCAAGTTTGGCTTCGGCGGCGACGACAGCGGCTTCTTTGGCGGCCAACTGTTTTTCCTGGTCTTCAGTGGGCAGGGAAAGGGCGGGGGTGGGGACGGCTTCAGCATTAAAGAAGGAGTAGAGACCGGATTCGTCGATATCATCGAAGAAGGCGAAGAGGGAATAATAATCCTTGGCGGTGGTGGGGTCGTATTTGTGATCGTGGCAACGCGAGCATTCCATGGTAAGACCAAGGAAAGTCGTGCCGAAGGTGTGGACCCGATCGGCGACGTATTCCACGCGGAATTCCTCGGGAATGGACCCACCCTCGACTTTCTGTTGATGGAGTCGGGAAAAGGTGGTGGCGATTTTGGTCTCGCGCGAGGCGTCCGGGAGGAGGTCGCCGGCGACTTGTTCGTGGATGAAACGATCAAAGGGTTTGTTGGCATTGAATGAGTTGATGACGTAGTCCCGGTAAGGCCAGACGTTTCGGTGTCGATCCTGCTGGAAGCCGAAGGTGTCGGCGTAGCGGGCGGCATCGAGCCATGGCGTGGCCATGTGTTCGCCGTAAGCAGGAGAGGCGAGGAGTTCGTCAATGAAGGACTCAGGATGAGCGGGATCGAAACTCTCGATCTGCTCCGGGGTGGGCGGAAGGCCGGTGAGATCGAAGGTCAGACGCCGAAGAAGTTGATGCGGCTTGGCTTGATCTTTGAGCTTCAAGCCTTGCGTGGCGAGATGTGTTGAGACGAGCTCGTCGATTGATTTGCCGGTGGGCTTGGTGAGTTTGGTGAAAGCCCAGTGCCTGGTGTATTGTGCGCCCTCTTTGATCCAGCGTGACAAAAGGTCTTTTTGTTCTGCGGTGAGCTTGCGATTGGAATCCGGTGGCGGCATGAGATCGTCCGGATCCTTGGCGTGAATTCGATCGATAAGATCAGATTTCCCGGGCTTGCCAGGGACGATGGCTCCAGCGTCGAGGGCATCTTCGCGAAGGTCGAGACGAAGGTCGCCTTCGCGGTGCTCCGGGTCGGTGCCGTGGCAGTAGTAGCAATTTTCCGAAAGGATGGGTTGGATGTCTCGATCAAAGGAGATCTCTTTCTCACCAAAAGCGTGGAGCGTGAGAGAGGAAATGAGAGAGAGGATGCGGGCGACTTTCGGCATAAGATTCGAAACTTTTGTAACAGGGGGGCCTTCCTTGTTTTACTGTTGTTGTAATGGGCGAACTGTCAAAAAAATCAGTTGCCGGAATCCGCAGGAACGGAAACGGAGGTTGTTCCGGCGTTCGATTGGTCGTCGTCGGGAGACAACTCGCTGGCTTTTGAGGCGAGGCGGTCCTCAAAACGCTCAATGACCTCCACATTGGCGAGGCGTTCCTCAAGTTCAGAGAGCTTGTATTCGATGCTTTTGAGGCATTTTCGATTGATCAGAGTGACGGCATTCGGAGTCTTCGGCCATTTCGCAAAGATCCAGAAGATCGCGACACTGAGAAACCCCAAGCCGATGGCGGAGAGGATCAAGCTGATGGGGGCGGAGGTGAAGGCAAGAATCGCAACGATGGCAACAATGGTTATGGAAATGATCCCTGTCGCGAGGAGTTTGACCAGGGAGGTGGCGACAGGTCCTTCGAGGAGACCAAAAATCCGGTCGAGAAATCTTGGATTCCCACCCACATTCCTCACGGATCTCTCCTTATTTAGTTCATGATTTTGGTCTCGGGCTCGCGTTTGTATCCAAAACTTCACCGGGTCGGGATGTAAATCAATCCAGACCGCACTCAAATTCTCACTTTATCCTCGAAAGTCAGGCTGGCTTGAAGGCGTAATGGTCCCATGCCAAGCAGTCTTCCCCCTGAGATTACCAAAGGTCTCAAATCTCTCCGTCAGCGAATCAGACGGATTCAGCTTTTCCGCGGCTTGCTTAAAACGACAAGCGTGATTCTGGTCGGGCTGCTTGCTATCGTCGCCATCGATTTCTTTTTGGCACCCCTGCCTTCGTGGGCGCGCGCCGGACTTTTCTTCGCTTGGCTAGCCGCAGCTGGAATCGCGGTGGTTTTATTTATCGCAAAACCTTTGTTGACCAAGATCACCCTCGTGAAACTTGCGCGTTGGTTGGAGGAGCGGCACCCGGAGGTTCAGGAGAGAATCAGTACCGCGCTGGAGCTTTCCAATCATCCGGACGGGATTTCGCCCGAATTACTGACGGAACTTTCCAATGAAGCCGCTGCTGATATTAATACGGTCGATCCCCGGAAGGAGGTAGCTGGTAGCCGGGTGCGACGCTCGATGTGGCCGGTTGCGACAAGTTTGGTGGCAATCCTTGTTTTGGTGGCGGTTTGGCCGCGCGAAATGAGCCGCCTTTTGACCCGTGCGGTCTCTCCATTCACCGAACTGGGAAATGCCGGAGCTTTTCGCTTTGAGGTCAACCCCGGGGATCTCGAGGTGCTGGAGGGCGACGAAGTTCAGATCGATCTCACCTACACCGGAGAATTGAATAAACCTCTGGAATTGGTTTTCGAGAGGAATGGCAACATCGTAACGGAAACTCTCGAGCCAAGCTCTTCCGATGGTGACACTCATACCTACTCATACCATCTTCATTCGGCGGAAGCCGGGTTTAAGTATTCCGCACGGGTGGCCCGAAGTGAGAGTGACCGCTTCGAGGTGAAGGTTTACCCTCTGCCACGACTTCTGGAGCCAACGGTGATGTTACAATATCCTCCCTACACCGAATGGCCGGAGCGGGAAGTTTCGCTGGGAACCGGAATTCAGGCCTTGGCAGGGACTGAAATGAAACTGAAAGGACGTTTCGATACTCCGGTCGATCGGGGGGAGGTTCTTTTTGATTCGCAGCCGATGGGCGAGATCGAGCTGGAGCCCACGGCACGGGGAACGATTGTGACATGGGATCAGGTTTTGAAACCAGGACTTGATGGGGCTGCCTTGATGAAGGTGAAACATCGACTTGGTCGTGAACTCGACGCCGCGCAGTTCCAGCTTTTTGCCCAAGAGGACCCGGCTCCGGTTGTGGAGATTTTGACTCCGGCACAACGTGAGTTCCGGGTCAAACCCAGCGAGCAGGTCATTTTGACCTACTCGGCGGTCGAGCAGATTGGGATCGCCAAGGTTGAGATCCAATTGGAAGTCAACGGGAAATCGGTCGAGCCTCTTGCCGAGCTCCTGCCGGAACGAATTGATGGTGCAAACGGAAAGCTCTGGGAAGGAGAGGCGATGGTGTTCCTCGGTAGCATCGTGGCAAAACACAAGGGTGCTAGACAGTTAAAGATGCGTCTCGCCATCAGCGACAATCGCCCGGAAGAACTCGAAGGTCCCGGCATCGGCTACTCGGAGTGGCTTGAGTTCAAGCTTGATGTGAATGCTGAATCACTGGTGCGGCAGGAATTACGAAATCAAGATAGCGATATTCAGAAGACCATTGAGGAAGCAATCAAGAAGGTTCATGAAGCCCGAAATAAGATGCACGATGCCAAGGGGCAACTCGACAAGGAGGAAGTCAGCGAGCGTGCGGAGAAGGTTCTGGCGCAGGCGCGTGAGAAGCTGGAAGACTCCCAAAAAGATCTCGCCGAACTCAGCGAGCGAATGAAACAGGGAGTTCAGGAACATCGACGAGACGATGTGGAACAGGCTGTTGCCAAGCTTGATGAGGCAAAGAAGTCTGTTGAAAATGCACCACTCCAAGACACCCCCGAAGCCCGCCGTGACGAAGTTGATAATGCCCTTCGGGAAAGCGAAGAGGCCATTAACGACCTTCAGGAATTGCGTCAGGAGGTTCAAAAGGATCAGCCCAAAACCGACGACCTGGCCAAGCTGCAGGAGATGGCGCAGAAGCAGGAAGAACTGGCGCGTCAGGCCGCTGAAGAACAGCCCGATCAGGATTGGCAGAATGAGCAGCGCCAGATGCAGGAGCAGATCCGACAGGAAGTGCAGCAATCTCCGGAGGCGAAAGCCGCGGCGATTAAAGCACAAGCGGATCAAGCGATGGAGCTTTCAAAGGAGGCCCGGGAATTGAAGGAGGCCCAGGAAGAACTCTCGAAATTGAGCGAACAAGCAGATCCTGCTGCTCAAAAAATGAATGCCGAGCAGCTTAAAAACGCACTCGCCCGGGAACAGCAGGACGCCTTGACCGAAGCTCGCGAGGAACTTGCAGAAGCGCGCCGTGACAAAGAGAGTGATCGTGCTGAAGATTTAAATAAAGCAGTCAACGAGGCTAATCAGGCTGCCAACAAGGCGCGTCAATCGAAGCCCGGGGAAGCTGCCGAATCAGCAAAGAACGCTGCTGAGGAATTGGCGGAAAGTTCTGATCAATCGCCATCGCAGGAAGCTCTCAAGGAGAAGCAGGAGAAGCTTTCGGAAGCCTTCGAGGCGCTTGCGGAAGGAGATACCGAGAAAGCACAGGAAGCTCTCGAAGAAGTTCAGGAAATGGCCAACCCACGGGAAATCGCCAAGGCCCTTGGTGAAGAGCAGAAGAAGGTCGCTGACGAGGCCCGACAGGAAATGAATGAGGCCAAGCGTGATAACGAAAATCGTGCCGATGATTTGGCCAAGGCTGCCGAGGAAGCAAACAATGCAGCCAATGAAGCCCGGCAGAACAACCCCGAAGAAGCAGCGGAAGCGGCTCAAAAGGCGGCCGAGGAGCTAGCCAAAGGTGCCGAGAATTCTCCGACCCAGGAGGCTCTTCAGAACAAACAGGAGAAGATTGCCGAAGCTCTCGAGGCACTCGCCGATGGTGAAACGGAGAAGGCACAGGAGGCACTCAACGAGGTTCAAAATCTCCTTAATCCGCGGGAAATTGCCGAGGCCCTGGCCAGGGAACAACGTGAAGCGGCTCAAGAGTCCCGCGAAGAATTGGCTGAGGCCAGGAAGGATGGTGAAAATCACGCCGATGATCTTGCGAAGGCGACCGAAGAAGCCAACAAGGCTGCTAATGAAGCGCAACAAAACAATCCTGAGGTGGCTGCCGAGGCTGCCAAAAAAGCGGCCGAAGAGCTGGCTAAGGCTGCGGAAGAGTCTGGCGCACAGAAGTCTCTTCAAAACAGGCAGGAGAAGTTGGCGGAAGCTTTCGAAGCTCTTGCCGAAGGAAATGCTGCTGAAGCTCAAGCCACCTTGGAGGAGGTCCAAAATATTGCCGATCCGGATGATGTAGCCAGAGCACTGGCTGAAGCTCAAAATGATATTCTTGAGGGGGCGAAGGAAGAATTGAAGGATGCTCGAAGTGGTCAGGAAGCCCGTGCCGAGACCCTTCCCGAGGCAGTCGCAAAAGCCCAGGAAGCTCTCAGTGAAGCGATGAAGGCCGACGCCAAAACTGCTGTAGAAGCCGCTCAAAATGCGGCCGGGGAATTGGCCAAGGGTGCTGAGACTTCTCCGTCCCAACAATCGCTGCAAAAACAACAGGAGGCACTCGCCGAAGCTTTCGAAGCGCTTGCAGATGGAAACACCAATGGAGCTTTTGAAGCGCTCGAAGCAATGCAGGCCGAACGGTTGACGGATGCTTTGGAGCAAGCCTTGGCTCGTGAGCAGGAAGCAGTTGTTGAAGGAACCCGGCAGGAATTGAGTGAGGCCCGCGAGATGCAGGAAGCCCGCGCCAATGACCTTCCCGAAGCGTTGGCTCAAGCCGAGAGCGCGTTGCAGGAGGCGTTGCAGGGGAATCCGCAAGCCGCGGCGGACGCGGCCCAGGCAGCAGCCTCCGAACTTGCAAAAGGGGCGGAAGCTTTCGGCTCCCAGGAGGAATTACAGGAACGCCAGGAAGGAATTGCCGAAGCCTTGCAAGATCTTGCCGACGGTCGCGCCGATGAGGCTCTGGCCGCGCTTCAGGAAATGCAGAGCGAACGTGCCGCAGATTTGGCCCAAGCCATCGACGATGTTGCCGCAGTGGAAGGTGACCCTTTGAGTCAGGCAGCTCAGATGGCCGATCAAGGAGCACAGCAAGCAAGTCAGGCTTCACAAGCGCAGAAAGCCGGACAGGCCCGGCAAGCTGCCCAACAACACCAACAGGCCGCGCAAAAATTTGCCCAGGCCCAGCAGTCACTTCAAAGCGCTTCCCAGCAATTGGCTCAACAAGCCGCCCAGGCTGCGGAGCAAGGTGAGAATCCCAATCAGGCGCCGGCGCCCGGAGACGCCATGGCCGAAGCTTTGCAGAAGAGCGCGCAGGCTGCGAACTCCGCTCAGTCGGGTCAGCAGCAACAGGCTGCGTCCCAGGCCCAGGCTGCCGCCGAGGCGCTGAAGCAAGCCGCAAGCGAAGCAATGTCCAATATGAAGCAAGGCGGTAAGCCCGGGGATCCCGCGCAAGCCAACCAACCGGGCGATCCTGGAGATCAGGCAGCTCCTCCCAGCGATGAAGCCAAGGAGGGCGTACGACAGGCGCAGGCCGATCAAGGCGTCCCGGCCGAGTTGGCGAAGCTCGGAATCAATGCGGCGGACTGGGAGAAAATCCAGGCAACCCTCAAGACTGATGTCAGTGGATCCCGCCGCGCCGTCGTTCCCGAGGACTATCGAGGTTTGGTGCAAAAATACTTCGAGCAAGTCTCTAAAAAGAAATGAAAAAGCTTTCCTCAATCCTTTTCGGAATTCTTTTAACTATAACCGCGTCGGCTCAGGAAGTTGCTCCGACCGTCTTTGCCAGATGGAAGGACAAGGTCGATCCTTCGGTGGATCGTGGCCTGAATTATTTGGCTCTTAACCAACTGGATGACGGGAGTTATCCCGGAAGCTATGGTAATTCCTGCGGTATTCCGGCTCTTGCAGGAATGGCCTTTTTGTCCCGTGGTCATCTTCCAACCGAAGGCCCCTATGCGGATTCCCTGAACAAGATCATTGATTTTCTGATTGGAAGACAGAATCGGGAGGGGCTTTATACCGGCGGCCAATATGGCAGCGGTCCCATGTATGGACACAATATCGCCACGCTCTTCTTGTCCGAGGTTTCAGGAATGGTGGACCCTGACCGGCAAAAGAAAATTAACGCAAGCCTCCCGCGGGCGCTGGCTCTGATCTTACGTGCCCAGGCGGTGCAGAAATCTTCAAGGCATCAAGGTGGCTGGCGTTATCATCCAAATTCCCGGGATTCCGATACCTCGTGCAGCGGCTGGGCACTTATGGCTCTGCGATCTGCAAAGCTCAACGGGGCCGATGTGCCGGACAAGGCGATTGCTGATGCTGTGGCTTATCTTTACGGCAACTTTTCCGGGAAGAACGGGCACTTTGGCTATTCCAGTCCGCACAATTCCAAAAATTCGCTGACCGGAATGGGGCTTCTTTGTTTGGAACTTTGTGGAGAGCACGGGAAGCCTGCGACAATCAAGGCGGCGGATTATATTCTTGAGAGCTTTCGCGCGCTTGAAGGGGCTCAATTCGAATTTTACGGCAATTACTATAATGCCCAAGCGATGTTCCAACTTGGCGGGAAGTATTGGGAAACCTATGCTGACTGGATGTACGAGACCTACTTGAAGAAGCAAAAAGAGGATGGCTCGTATTACAGTCGCGAAGCCGGTCAGGTCTACGGGACTGCGATGATGACCCTTGCTTTCACCGTTCCTTATCGTCAGTTGCCGATTTACCAGCGTGACGAGACAGTAGACGAAGAGTAGCTTCAGGCATGTCTGAGATTGAGGAACTTTATGAAGCACTCGAAGAAGCACGCGAGGCGGATCAGGTTGCGAGCGCGTGTGTGATTTATGAAGAAATCCTCACTGAAGAGGAAGTTGAGAATGTCTTGTCGACGCTCTTGTATGCGACCGACCTGATTGACTTTGGGAACTTTGCCCAGGCCGAGGCAACTCTCCATCGAATTGCGGAATTGTGTGATGACACAGAGGCCGAAGAACTTCTCCTATTCAATCTCGCGACGCTCCATGAGAAGAAGGGGCAATTTGCGGATGCCGAGAAGCATTACCGACTCGCCCATGGGAAAAATACGACGCGTGGCGAGTTGCTGTTGATGGCCGCCAATATGGCTTTTCATCAGGGGGAACCGGCAAAGGCCGAGTATTTGGTGCGGGAAGGATTGAAATATCAGTGTGACCGCGATGAAGCCTATTCCAGTCTGGGCAGTTATCTCGCGAGTCAGCGGAGGTTCCTCGCGGCGAAAGCAGCTTTCGAGGAAGTACTGAAAATTGATCCGGATAATGAACATGCAGCCGAGTGGATCGAAGATCTCAATCAGCTTCTTCCGGATTAAACGCGTTTTATTTAGCTCTCGGGTGTGCTGAGTTATAAGCTTCACGAAGTCGTTCCTTGGTAACGTGCGTGTAGATTTGAGTTGTTGAAAGCGAGGCGTGTCCCAAGAGGGCTTGGACCGATCGGAGGTCAGCCCCGTGGTCCAGAAGATGTGTTGCAAATGAGTGCCTTAACTTGTGAGGAGTGACATTGAAAGAGATGCTCGACTGGGTGAGATACTTTTTGAGAACCGAGTTCAGTGATCGGGTGGAGAGTCGTTTGCGAAGCTTGGATACGAAGAGGGGGCCTTCATGAACCCCGGCGATGCTACGGTATTTTTGCATCGCTTTCATGGCGTGCGAGCCGATGGGGACGAGGCGTTCCTTGGAACCTTTTCCGATCACCCGGACCGACTCATTGATAGAGTCGATGTTGTTCACATTCAACGACGCCAGTTCAGCGAGTCGAAGGCCTGTGGAGTAAAAGAGCTCGAGAATGGCAGCGTCGCGTTCCCGCATCCACGCTGGCGCTTGCCCTTGAAGCTCGGATTTCATGGGAAGTTCAAGAAGCTCTTCGATTTGACCTAGGGTGAGAACGACGGGCAGGGCCTTGTCTGCTTTGGGCAGTTCAACTTCGGCCACCGGGCTATTCGCGTAACCACGACGATGGACGAGGAATTTAAAAAAAGAGCGGTAGGCTGCAAAACGAAGTCGCACTGTACTGCGGGCGAGACCGTCTTTTTGAAGCTGGAAAAGATACGCACGGAATTGGTCGGAGGTCAGGTCGCGCCATCGTGAAAAGTTATCGCCGAGCCATTCCCGAAAAAGCCGCAGCGCCAGGGTATAATTCTCGAGCGTCTTCGGAGAAGAGTTTTTCTCGGTGGTCATGAATTCGATGAAGGAATTGACTTCATTATCAGTATGAACGCTCACGGCTTTCATGATACAGAATTCCTAAAAGTCGTGAAACCTAAATCTTAGGCGAAGTCGCCTCGCGTTTGTCACTTTTTGGTTCCCACCCGGAGGGAAGGTTGGTCTCGCTTTTAGACTCAAGAAATTTGATCAAGAGACATCAAACCCCTTAAAGGGCGGACTTCCGTCGCTTCAATCTCCAAATCAACCCGCTCATTCCGAGGATGAGTAGAGCGAGAAGAAGCCAGGCCCACCAAGGGATGGGAAGATCAGCTCTGAAGCTCATTGCCATGGGGTTCTCGAAGTAATCTTGAAGCTTAAAATTCCAGCTGACTGTTTTGCCATCGTCACTAACCAAGTGGGCGTTGTTCTCTCTCACTCTGCTTGGCAGGTGAATGGTGTATTTGAACGCTGCTGACCCGAGCATTTTTGGTCTTTTGCTCACGACAGAGGGGAAGATCTCGTCTGGGCTTACCACGCGATCGAAGGCTGGTATGGCTCCTTCAAAGCGGAAATCAATATCGCCCATGATACTGTCCAGTTTATCCGGGTCGGCACCTGTCACCTCTGCAAAGATCGGCTTATTTCGCCCTGTGATAAAAAGAAGCTTACGGGCGTCAATAAAGTCTGCCTCCAAGTGGAAGATTGCCCGACCTGATCTCACCTCGAATGAGAGATCGGTGATCTCAATGAGGTCTTCTTTTTTGTCAATCAACTCTAGAGCTCTGATGAAGTCTTCCGGATCCCCGAGTTGACGCAGAGCAATGGATGGGATCTCGTAGTGGGAGACGACATGTCCCGAGGCATCTTCGTTAATCCAAATTTCTTCTTCTCCTTCCACGCATGACGTCAGTATTACAATCGGTAGAGAAAGGAGGTGGGCTAAAATCCATCGAAGCACAGTTCGAATACAAGTATGGTTGCTGTTCTTCGTCAATGTTGGCGATTGGATACTTTTTTATTTGCATCGCCGGGTAAGATGGGGGACGCTCGCCGGGAAGAGTAACCTGACAAAGATTATCGGGTTAATTATATTTAAACGAGTCAATTGCTAAATCAAATGTCAGAAGTCAAACTCTCTAAGAACGAGTCCATCAAGACTGCCAGTAATTACCTTCGGGGAACTATCGCCGAGGGTTTGGCAGATGACTCCACGGGATCCGTCTCCAAGGATGACGAGCAGTTGCTCAAATTCCACGGAACCTATCAACAGGATGACCGGGATGTCCGCATCGAGCGGAAGCGTGCCGGACTTGAGAAGGCCTTTAGCTTTATGATCCGTGTCCGGGTTCCAGGCGGAGTTTCGACGACCGGCCAGTGGCTTGAAATGGATCGGATGGCGAGCGATTTTGGAAACGAAAATTTCAAGCTGACAACGCGGCAGGCGTATCAGTTGCATGGGGTTATCAAAAAGAATCTGAAGCAGACGATCAAGGAGATCAATGAAACCGCGATGGACACCATCGCAGCTTGTGGTGACGTGAATCGCAATGTGATGTGTAACCCGAATCCGGCTCTTTCGTCGATCCACAGGCAGACTTTAAAAGTTGCCCAGGCAATCAGTGATCACTTGACACCGGCGACGGGTGCCTATCACGAGATCTGGCTTGACGGTGAAAAAGTCGAGAGCTCGGAAGAGGAAGTGGAACCCATTTACGGGAAGACCTATTTGCCGCGAAAATTCAAAATCTGCATGGCGATTCCTCCAAGCAATGATGTCGATATCTATTCCCAGTGTCTGGGTTTCATTGCCATCGAGGGGAATGGGGAACTGATCGGCTTTAACGTCACCGTTGGTGGCGGGATGGGAATGCATCATGGACAGGAGAAAACCTTTCCTCGCATCGCGGATGTTTTGGGATTTATCCCGGTTGAGAAAGCGGTCGAGGTGGCCGAGGAAGTGGTGAAAATACAGCGCGATTTCGGCGATCGTTCCGAGCGCAAACACGCTCGTATGAAATACACCATCGATGACCGTGGGATTGAATGGTTTAAGTCGGAGATCGAAGGGCGCCTGGGATACAAGATCGATGAAGCTCGGCCATTTGAATTTACGAGCAATGGTGACACCTACGGGTGGGTGGAGACCGAGGATGGCAAGAGTCAGTTGACGCTCTTTATCGAAAACGGTCGGGTTGTCGACAAGGACGGATACTTGTTGCGGACCGGTCTTCGTGAAATTGCCAGGATCCACAAGGGGGACATGCGCCTTAGTTCCAACCAAAACGTAATCATCGCGGGAGTTGATGCCGGAGACAAGGAGGCCATTGACGCCTTGGTTGCAAAGTATGGGATCGCAGCCCATCAAAACCGATCTGCCGCCCGTCTAAACTCGATGGCTTGCGTGGCTCTTCCAACCTGCGGGCTTTCGCTTGCAGAGAGTGAGCGTTACCTCCCCAGCCTAATGGATGAGATTGAAGGGATTCTTGATGAGGTTGGGCTTACCCGGGATGCCATAACGATCCGCATGACTGGGTGTCCCAATGGTTGCGCAAGACCCTACATTGCCGAGATTGCTTTCGTTGGTCGTGCTCCGGGGAAATACAATATTCACCTTGGAGGTGGTTTCATCGGTAACCGGATTGGGGGGATCTGGCAGCGTAGTGTAAAGGGTGATGAAATTGCGGGACTTCTTCGTCCTGTGCTGAGTCGCTATGCCACCGAGCGCACGGAGGGCGAACGATTTGGTGATTTCGTCATCAGGGCTGGAATCATTCACGAAGTCACACATGGGAATGAGGTTCACAAGGAGCACGCGCCTGCATGAAAACGAATCAGTCATCTGCCGGTGAAGTATTGAACAGGGATCCCACGGCGGAGCAATTGTCGGCAATTCTGAAACCGCTTAAAGCGCATGAACGGCTCATCGAGCTAAGGGGGATTTTCGGTTCTCGCCTGATCGCCAGCTCCAGTTTTGGACTTCAGGCGTCAGCGATGTTGCATTTGATCAAGGTGCATGCACCGGATCTTCCAATTGTTTTTATTGATACTGGCTATTGTTTTCCGGAAACCTACCAGTTTGCCCAGTCATTCATTGAAGACTGGGGGCTTGATATCCGGGTTGTTAATCCGGCGATTTCCTCCGCCCGCCAGGAAGCTCTCTACGGCAAGCTCTGGGAGCAGGGCGATGAGGGCATGAAGAAATACTCCCTGCTAAACAAAGTCGAGCCCATGAACCGCGCACTTTCCGAGGTGGGCGGCGATGTTTGGCTGAGCGGTCTTCGGCGCAGTCAATCCTCGACCCGGGCTGACCGTCCATTTGCCGAACAGCAGAAGACTACGATGAAGGTTTATCCGATCCTGGATTGGCCGGAAGCCCAGATCGC
>JAURPJ010000063.1 GCA_030835305.1 Verrucomicrobiota bacterium
CACGACCACACCTTGATGTCCAATTTCGCGCAATGTCTTGAATCCGTACCACTTGCATTGAAAGCCACACCCATTCCTCTATACGCCCCCCCCAACGAAAAGCAGAAACAGATTATCCTGACAGCCAACGAGGACGATTACCTTGACGCCGGCGGAGCAAGGAACACGGCAGGATATTACAATGGAGCGAAAAGTAAGATCATCATCAACTGGTCCCACTTCAAGAACAAGACCGCGAAAACCCGCTTGCTTCAGGAACCGGCCTTCGACCTCCTCGTTCATGAATCGACCCATCTCTCGATGCATCAACTCATGTGGAAATGCGAACCCTGGCTGGCCGAGGGAATCGCCGAATACATAGCGGCCTCGCACCTAGGGCGGGGATACTATGACTTCGGTAAGATCGATCGAGCCATTCGCAAAAGAGTTTCAAAACACACCAAACCCGGAACCATTGGATGTTCCGCCCTTGCCATCAAAGACCTTGTTTCGCTTTCTTCGATGGGGTGGCTGAATCGGACCGCCCATCTCGATGCCTGGGAAGCCTTAACGGCCTACAACTCCGCTTTGCTGTTGACCCACTACTGTTTCCACGGTGGCGCAGAACGGCTGGAGAGAACCCGACAACACTTCCAAAAACTGCACTCCATCAAAACGGGCAGCCGCAAGCTTCCCCGCCTCTTCCTGGCAGAAGAAACACAAGAAATCGAAACGGCCATTACCGCATACTGGAGGAAACGTAGCTTGGTGGTAAACTTTGATCACGCAAGGTAAGCCCTGCGGTTTCCTGGATGGAATTCTCGGAGTGATCTTCGATGGTCCGCCCCTTTTCCTGTGAAAGGCAAGGAATGATCACAAACGAGCAACTAGCAGGCTACGAGGAGCCAAACACCGGCTGGAAATGGTCCGGAATGAAGGAAACAACCTTTTAAAAAACCGTTGTCGACCAAGCTTACACCCTGAAAGCGATATACAAGCCGGGGAGACTCAAAGCGCAAAAGGCATTAACTTAAATTACTACGAATCGCTGACATAGTGGACCGGTAGACAAGGGGTGGTGGGCGAGATGTAGATGACAACCTGATTCAAAAACTCAGAAATAGCCTCGCCCCAAACTCTGGCGTAGCACCCGTAATTCAGGGTGGCGGAGGGTGTGGGATTCGAACCCACGGATACATCACTGCATCACTCGATTTCGAATCGAGCGCCTTAAACCGAGCTCAGCCAACCCTCCTAGAATACTCCTTAACGGGCGAAAATTACCAAAGAAAGGGCCCCGGTCAAGTGCTCTCTGGCTCTTCCTGAAATCCGCGATAAGTTTAAGCAGAATTATTACAAGTTGACCGAGCTACATCCCAAGATTCCCGAATGGTTCCGATTCCGAAACTGGCAGCCTTTTTCGTTTCAGTGCGAAACATGGCGACGCTATCTTGGGGGTGATTCAGGATTACTTCATGCGCCCACCGGATTTGGCAAAACTCTTTCGGTTTGGCTGGGGCCGGTCTCCGAGACACTAAAGACCGGTCGGTCGCCCCGAAATTGCGAAGTCCTTTGGATCACTCCCTTACGAGCCCTCGCTAATGACACCCTGGATTCCTTGCGCAAGCCACTGGCAGGAATGGGCCTTGGTTGGTCCGTCGAAGCACGGACAGGCGACACCTCATCCTATCGTAAGGGTAAGTTGAGGGAAAAATTCCCCTACTGCCTTGTCACCACACCCGAGTCCCTCTCACTCCTCCTGACCTATGCCGACACCCGGCAGAAGCTTTCGAACCTAAATTGCGTTATTATTGATGAATGGCATGAGCTCCTCGGAACCAAGCGTGGCGTCCAAACCGAGCTTTGCCTGACCCGGCTCCGCACTTGGTTGCCCAAGCTGCGAATCTGGGGACTTTCGGCAACTCTGGGGAATCTTGAGGACGCAGCCAAACCGCTTATGGGTTCGAACCAATACTGTTTGGTGGCCGCAAACCAGAACAAGCAAATCGAGATTAAAACACTTATTCCGGATGAGATCGAATCCTTTCCTTGGTCGGGCCATCTCGGGACCAAATCAGTCAAAAGAGTCGCGAAGCAATTGGAGAGAGCGCGGACTACTCTGGTCTTTACCAATACCCGCTCCCAGGCCGAAATCTGGTATCAGGAAATTCAAGACGCCAGACCCGAGTGGTCGGACAAGATCGCAATCCATCACGGCTCGCTCAGTCGCGATGAACGCGGCATCGTCGAAGCAGGTCTCAAAGACGGTTCGCTCCGTTGTGTCATATGCACTTCCTCCCTTGATCTGGGGGTCGACTTCTCACCGGTGGATCAGGTGATCCAAATCGGTTCACCAAAAGGGATTGCCCGCCTGACGCAACGTGCCGGACGATCCGGCCACTCGCCGGGAAAAGTCTCGAAAATCATTTGTGTGCCGACCAACGCTCTAGAGCTTATCGAATTCTCGGCGGCCCGCGATGCTTGGAATAAGAAGGAAATCGAATCCCGGACTTTGCTGAAGAAACCGCTCGATGTTCTTACCCAACATCTCACGACCCTTTTACTTGGAGAACCGGCTTCGCCGGAGGTGCTGAAGAAAGAGATCTTTTCAGCCTTCAGCTACTCCAGCCTCACCGAAGCCGAGTGGAATTGGGCCATCATGTTCCTGACCAATGGCGGCCCCCTCTCAGCCTATCCCCAGTATCAAAAGGCGGAACTTATCGATGGACTGCTGACCATTACCAATAAAAGGACTGCCCAGCTTCATCGGATGAACATTGGGACGATCACCTCCGACACTTCCGTCCTGATCAAGTTTGCCAGTGGGCGAACCCTCGGGAGTGTTGAAGAAGGTTTCGCTTCCCGATTGAAGGTGGGGAAACAATTTGTCTTCGCAGGCCGGCGTCTTGAGCTCATTCGTTTTCATAAGCTCATCGCTACAGTGCGAGCAGCGACAAAGGTGAGCAAAGGCGAAGTCGCCATTTGGGGTGGAAGTAAAATGCCACTCTCTACCGAGCTCTCGCACGCTGTGGCCCGCAGTCTTCACAGCACGATCGAAAGTCCGGAACTCAAAGCAGTCGCTCCAATTCTTAAAATTCAAAAATCGTGGTCGACGTTGCCTTCGGACAAGGAGTTGCTCATCGAGTTCACGCGCACCAGAGAGGGAGAACACTTGTTCGTTTACGCCTTCGCAGGCCGATTGGTAAACGAGGGACTGGGGGCCTTGGTGGCTTTTCGCCTATCCCGTAACTCCGGAGAATCAATCAACGTGACCCAGAACGATTACGGCTTTTGCCTAGGTTCACCGAGAGGACTTCCTCTTGACGAGGAAATCCTCCGTGAAGCGCTAACCATCGACCAACTTTTGGAAGATCTACTCGAATGTATGAATACCGCCGAGATGGCACGGCGGCAGTTTCGCTATGTCGCGAGAGTGGCAGGCCTTCTCATTCCGGATATGCCCGGCAAAAGGAAACCAACCCGAGATCTTCAGGTATCGGCCAATCTCCTTTTCGAAGTTTTCAGCCGTTATGACCCAGACAACCTTCTTCTGGAGCAAGCCCGGCGCGAGATTCTTGAACACCAGCTTGAACTGGAGCGCTTGAAGAAAACTCTCGCTTCGATTCAAGATCGCCCGTTTCGGCTTATTGAAACACGTCGACTGACCCCAATGGCATTTCCACTTTGGGCTGATCGCCTAAGTGCCTTCCTTCCCGCGGGTGATGCCGCGACCCGGCTTGAGAAAATGCTCGCAAAACTTCAGAAGAGCAAAGAGTGACTCCTAATCGATTCGCACTCGCCCTCTTACCAGCTCGAAAGTCACGGTGCCCCAGTAGCGACTATCGAGAGCATTGGCCCGGTTATCTCCGGAGACGAAGAACTGATCGACGGAAATCTTCACCGGAAATTTCACCGGAATCGCGAGCGATAGACCTCTGCTGATGGCACGTGAACCTCCGGCTGAGATCTCATACCAATCAGCAGCCTGACGCTCGAAAACTCGATCACCTCGAAGTGCGAGTTCAATGGGTTCTCCATCGGCCGCATAGTTGTTTTTGGAATCGAAATCAATCGTATCGCCCGGCAGCCCAATGACCCTGAAGACAAAGATCGCAGAAGCATTGCGAGAGATCTTTGAATAGAATTCGGGTCTCGAACGTGACCACATCATCACGCCGGATTTGACCAGGAGAAGAGTAGGCAAATTCGTCAACAAAGACATGGCTTCCAGGAGGGATAGCTGGTGCCATCGATCCACTTGGAACTCGATAAGGGCGAAAGGATTTCCAGGCCAAAAACATCAGCCCGCCCAAGGCAATCAAGATGCCGAGACTGGTCAGGAGGACTTTGTTGCTTCGCGAAAGAGCCACGACTTATTTTATCAATGAGCCGAGCAGCGAGTTCATTCCTGCAATAATCGACGATGGATCTTTGACCATTCCAGCGGCCATCAACGCGTTGTCAGCCAACTGACCTGCCACCTTGACTGCGACCTCTTCGTTTTCCATGCGAAGAGAATTCAGCTTGGCGACCAATTCATGACTTGGATTGAACTCGAGGCGGGCTTTCAACTCCGGAGCACCTTGCCCCATTGCTTCCATCATCGCACGCATCTGGCCACTTGGAGCGTCCTGGGGAGTCAGGGCCACCACCGGGTGCGACACAAGACGCTTGCCCATGTCCACACTCTCAACTTTGTCACCAAGTGTTTTGCCGAGCCATTCCACGAGTTCTTTGCTTTCTTCTTCACTCAGTTTGGCTTCTTCGTCCGGCAATTCATCAAGATCAATCTCAGCGCGGTCGGCGCTTACAAGCTTCTTACCCTTGAACTCACGAAGCGTCTCCATGATGTAGTCATCAATGTTATCGGTAAGGAAAATAACCTCGATTCCCCGTTTCTGGAAGGCCTCGACGTAAGGCCCTACTTCCATCGACTTTCGATCAATACCGACAAGATAGTAGATGGAATCCTGATCTTCTTTCGCACGGGTCAGGTATTCATCAAAGGAGGCCTTTTTGCCTTCGTCTGTCATACTCGACTCGAAACGCAGAAGCCCGGCGAGTGCCTCGTGATGTTCAAAACCGGTCGCGATACCCTCCTTGAGAAAACGGCTGAAGCGCTCATAAAACTCTTCATGCTTCTCGGGATTGCTTTTCGCTTCCTTCGCGACGTGCTTGATAAACCGTTTCGTCAGGAGAGTGTTGAGCTTCTTTACAAGCGCGCTGTCCTGCATCGACTCGCGGGAAATATTGAGAGGCAGATCCTCGGAATCCACGACTCCTTTAACGAAGCGCATCCACTCGGGAAGAAGGCCCTGCGGCTCGGCGTCGATTAAGACCTTGCGACAATAGAGAGAGACGCCAGCTTTCATTTGGCCGAAACCAAGACGCTCGTGGTTTTCGTCGGGCGTAAAAAGAAGAGCGTTAATATTGATCGGAGCATCAGTGCTGAAGTGCAGCGTGTGGCGGGGCTCATCAATGGCATGCGCACAGTATTGATAAAACTCTTTGTAATCCTCTTCTTTAATGTCGTTTTTCGACTTGAGCCAGATTGCTTCGACCGTGTTGACCCGCTCGCCATTCAGGCTGAGTGGGAATGAAACGAAGCGGGAATGCTTATCGATGATTCTTTTCAGGGTATCTCCTTTTGCGAAGTCTTTTTCATCCTCCTTGAGGTGCACAACGATACGGGCACCGCGCTTTTCATCCTCTACTCCGGTGACGGTATAGCCACTCTGTCCATCACTTTGCCACTTCAAACTTTCGGCAGATTCATCCCAGGAGTGGGTGTAAACCTCCACCCTTTCGGCCGCCATAAAGGCTGAGTAAAAACCAACGCCAAACTGTCCGATGACGGACGCATTGGCATCGCCCTTTTCCTTAAGAGCTTCCAGGAACTCTTTGGATCCGGAACGTGCAATCGTTCCGAGGTTCTCGGTCAATTCATCACGGGTCATCCCAATTCCATGATCAGTGATGGTGATGGTCCCGGCTTCCTCATCGGTTGTGATATTAATCTCGAGAGGCAAATCGCCCTGATAGATGCCTTTCTCGGTCAGCTCTTTGAGACGCAGCTTTTCGAGAGAGTCGGAAGCATTCGAAATGAGCTCGCGGACAAAAATCTCTTTATCGGTGTAAAGAGAGTGGATGACGATATCAAGGAGTTGACGGACTTCGGCTTGAAATGATTGTGTTTTAGGCTCGCTCATGACTTTTTGGTGAAAATTAAAACTGGCGAAAAATAGCGCTACGGTCCGCAGTGTCAATGCATCCAATGAGATACTTGATATCCTCGGTCTACCGCTTTCTCTTATTCCGCCGACAAGGAGATTCCTTCGGAGAATTCACCGCACCACCGTTGATGACATAAAACGAGAAAACACTGGCTGGCTGACCGGTTCGGCCTTCCTTGTTTTTGAGCTCTTCTTAAATTCGCAGGCAAGCCCCCAAAGCAAACCTCCCTTTTATCAGGAAACTCGAAAAGACGAGATGGTAATACGCGCCGAAGCTGCGGGGTCAGGAGGTCGTATTTTTTCTGGAACTTCTCGATCTCAGGCCAAGTAAGATTTCCTGCCTTTGCAGAGTCAGGTTAAAGACTCGACCCATTAAGCGGTCTGATTTTAAGGGATTTAAGGAGGTTCTCCGAAACCACCTTAATCCTAAATCGCAGAGCACAAAAATAGTCGGAACGATTGGTGGAACCAGGAGCCGTTGACGCAACAAGAATCCATAGAGTCAAAGCGAACTCCCTTATATCGTAAATGTTAGGCCTCGAACCCTAGCTCTCTCCCTTGGCCCGGGGCTCGCCCGTTTCTCGGGTCGATCCAGGACTGGTCACGAAAGGCCCCCCTTCAAGTGGCGCCACCCCACTGAAAGCCACATCCGGCATCTCGCTCTCTTTCCCGGCAAGTGGAAAATCCTTACGAAGAGGAAAGTAAGGAAAGCCCTCCCACATCAATATCCGCTCCATATTCGGATGATTGGAGAATTTAATCCCCATCATGTCGTAAACTTCGCGCTCGTGCCAGTTTGCGGTCTTCCAAATCGACACCGCACTGGGGACATCAACACCCTCGGCGACCTTGGTCTTTACACGCAGATGCTTGGAATCGTCGAGAGAAGCCAATTCGTAAACCATTTCGAACCGGGGCTCCTCACCAATATGATCAAGGCTTGAAATATCGAGAAGCATCTCGTATCCCAGTTCCTTGCAACGTTCGAGGATTCTATAGAGAGCGGAAAGTCCAACATTGATCGTAGTTTCGCCGCGGAAATCCACGGACTTGGTCTGCCCGAGAGCCTGGAGGTCGGATTCGATACTCATAGAAGTTGGATTTAAGCGTTAACCGGCTCTTGCTTTTGGGCCTTGAGAGACTCTTCGCCTTCAATCCTGCGCTGGAGCTTCATCAAACCTTCGATCAAAGCTTCAGGCCGGGGCGGACAGCCAGAAATATAGACATCGACCGGAATCAAGCGGTCAATTCCCTGAAGAACCGCGTAGCTGCGATACATTCCACCGGACGAAGCACAAGCGCCCATCGCGATGCACCATTTTGGCTCCGGCATTTGATCCCAAATCCTTTTCACAGCGAGGGCCATTTTGTAAGTCACCGTGCCCGCTACAATCATGACATCCGCCTGGCGAGGCGAAAATCGCATCACCTCGGCTCCGAAGCGAGAGATGTCGAATCGCGAAGATGCTGTCGCCATGAGCTCGATCGCGCAGCAGGCCAGCCCCATTGGCATGGGCCAGAGCGAGTTTTTCCGCATCCAGTTGATTGCGGCGTCAAGTCGCGTAAAAATAATGTTTCCTTCGATCTTGGAATCGTAGGCGGCGTGAGAGACCGTAAGATTTTCTTCCGTCATGGCTTACGTGGTTAGAATAGCCTTGAAGACTCAAGCCTCAAACACTTTGTGATTTTTTTCACAAAGTCACGAAATAGGGCTGAGAATCACAAATTCAGACATGGTCGAGCAGTATAGCATCAACCGAGGTGCCCTCGCGATGAATTTCCGAAACAACAATAATCGGTGTTCCTTCCTCAAGCTCCCTTTCCTGCTGCAAAAAGGTGACAGCGTTGGCAATGGTCTTACGGGGTTTCTCGTCAAATTTCACCTTAAAGGATCTAACTCCGCGAGAGAGTGTGAACTTGGAACAGAGTGAGGATTGAGGCGTGAAGGCGAAAATCGGGCTGCGAGGCCGAAGAAGGGCCGCTTGGTGCGCCGTGAGTCCGGATCGGGTGAAAACCATGAGCAAAGCCTTCGGAATGGAATCAGCCAAGCCACACGCTGCCTGAATCACTTTTTGCTTCTCTGTTCGAAGAGTGGCTTCCTTGCCATACCCCAGGCCTCCGGAACGTTCTATCCGCCTTGCCACCCGATCCATCAACTGGACGCAGCGAATGGGATGTTTCCCAACGGTGGTCTCACCGGAGAGCATGATGGCATCCGCTTCCTCGTAAACCGCGTTGGAGACATCGGTCACTTCGGCGCGAGTCGGAGTTGGATTCTCCGTCATGGATTCCAACATGTGAGTAGCCACGATGACCCGACGGCCGAGTTGGTGACAGCGCTTGACAATCCGGCGCTGGATGATCGGCAGCTCCTCAATATGAACTTCAATTCCTAGGTCTCCCCGAGCGACCATTATGACATTCGATTCCCGAATTATATCGTCGAGATGACGAATTGCCTCCTGATCTTCCAGCTTTGAAACTATCTCTGCATCGCTTCCCTCGGCTTTAAGAGCAGCTCGAAGTTCGCGAACATGTCCGGCATCGCGAACGAATGAACCAGCCACAAAATCAGCGCCGCATTCCGCCGCAATCTTGATATCGGATTTATCTTTATCAGTGAGCGCGGGAAGCTTGAGGCGAACTCCCGGCAGATTAATGTGGCGTCGTGACCCCATGCTGCCCGCCGTCACCACGCTGCAAATGACACGATCTTCTTCGATTCTCTCGATCTTCATCAGAAGCTCACCATTATCGACGGTTAATTGGTCGCCTTCATGAACATCCGACATCAGGCCGGGGTAATTCATGGTGGTCGATTTTTCGAGCTTGGCCTCGGAGCCGTTATTACGGAATTCCACGAGATCCCCCTTATCCAGCCCTATCTTTTCCTCCACATCACCGGTTCGGATTGATGGACCTATGGGATCAAAGAGGACCCCTACCGGGCGCCCGACTTCATCATACGCCTCCTGGATCGGCGGAACCACCTGGCGACACCAATCATGAGTTGCATGACTCATATGCAAACGAAAG
>JAURPJ010000064.1 GCA_030835305.1 Verrucomicrobiota bacterium
CGCCAACGACTACGCCCAGCTCGCCGAGCTCGAAGTGCAGGGTGAGCTCACCACCCGCGCATGGGCCAAGGGTTGCCAGGTCATGAACGAAGGCCCCGGCCACGTTCCCATGCAGCTCATCGAGGAGAACATGCAAAAGCAAATCGAGTGGTGTCACGAGGCCCCCTTCTACACGCTCGGACCACTCACCACCGACATCGCCCCCGGATACGATCACATCACCTCGGGCATCGGCGCTGCAAATATCGGTTGGTATGGTTGCGCCATGCTCTGTTACGTCACCCCGAAGGAACATCTTGGCCTTCCGAATCGAGATGACGTTCGCGAAGGCGTCATCACCTACAAGATCGCTGCTCACGCCGCCGATCTCGCCAAAGGCCACCCCGCCGCCCAGGAACGCGATAACGCGATCTCCAAGGCACGCTTCGAATTCCGCTGGCGCGACCAGTTCGCCCTCGGACTCGATCCCGCCCGCGCGATCGACTTCCACGACGAAACCCTTCCGGCCGAAGGAGCCAAAACGGCTCACTTCTGCTCGATGTGCGGCCCCACCTTCTGCTCCATGAAAATCACCGCCGACGTCCGAAAATACGCCGAAGAAAACGGCTACACCGGTGACGACCTCAGCAAAAAAGAACTCGTCGAAGCCAGCACTTCGTAGCCGTCGCCGAAAATCCCCGTTTTCGGGAATTAGCAAATCCGCTCAATTAAAAGACCGCCTCAAAAATAATTGAGGCGGTTCTTATGATGTCTTTTGGTCCGGGATTTCTACCTTCGGCAACGAAGGGCCATCCCGTAAAAATCAATGAAACTGAAAAAACTCCGGATGCCCCGGGAACAGCATCTCCAACCTCGAGGCCAATTCCCAAGACTTTGTCTGAAGACCAAGATTCTTGGCGGAAACGATCTCTTCATCACCTCAAATCCGAAACACTCATTGGGCATTTTTCAGGCGACCTCCTGGATCGCGGGATACAGCCTGCTCCTATCGGGGCACCCCTTCCCAGCGATTGCTCATCGCGATCACCCGCTTCAGAAAGAATCCTCCCGAAACAGACGACAAAACACGCGCTCGCTGAAGGGCTCGATTTGAGGTAAAGACAGCAATCAACCATGATCTCCAAATCAATTCTACTGGCAGCCGCAGCTTTAATCGTGGTGCCCACTTCACTTTTCGGCCAAGCCTCCAAGCCACGCGTGAATAACGAAAAGCCAGAAAAGGTGAAGGGCCAGATCAAACGCATCCACCCGCATGCCCTGAAACTCATCCTCCAGGGGAAAAAGGAAGAAGCAGCCGCCTATCTCCAAGCAACTTCCGCCGCCAAGACAAATCCCGATCACACCAAGCTCCTCCTCGACATTATCGCAGGAAAGGAAGACGCCTGGAAATACGACGCCAAGTCATGGCCGTGGGACCGCGTTCTCCCCGACACCTCTCTCAAGAAAGAGGCCCCAAGCGACTCGTTCACCGTCGCCTTTGGAGGTGGCTCCGGATACGTGCCTGAAAACGAACGGATGTGGGACACCATCGGAGCCATAAAACCACGGGCCCTCCTTCTCCTCGGCGACAATGTTTACATCGACGACCCCGAAACCCCGGAAATGCAGCGCTTCCACTACTATCGCCGTCAAAGTCAGCCGGAATGGGGCAAGCTCGCCAAGACCGTTCCAATTTATTCGATTTGGGACGACCACGACTTTACCACCAACGATGGCTGGGGCGGCCCCGACATCGAAGAGCCAGCCTGGAAGCGCAATGTTTGGGAAATCTACAAAGAGAACTGGGATAACCCTTACTACGGCGGCGGGGAAAAAAATCCGGGCTGCTGGTATGATTTCCACATCGGCGAGGTCCACTTCATCATGCTCGATGGCCGCTATTACCGCGAGTCACCAAAAACGGAAAGCCCGTCCATGCTCGGCCCGGTCCAGATGAAGTGGCTCAAGAAAACTCTCACCGCAAAGCCCGCCACTTTCACCGTGATCTGCACCAATGTCCCGATGGCTCCAAAGGTCAAACCCGGATCCAAAGACACTTGGGATGGATACGCGGATGAGCGCACCGAGGTTTATCAATACATCGCCGATCAGAAAATCCCGGGGGTGGTCATCCTCTCTGCCGACCGCCACCGCTCGGATGCCTACAAGGTCGATACCGAAATCGAAGGCATGTATCCCCTCTTCGAATTCAGCTCGTCACGACTCACCAATCAGCATGTTCACAGGCTGATCGATCACTCCCTCTTCGGCTACAACGAGAAACAATCATTCGGACGAGTCGATTTCGATCTAAAGACTGAAGATCCAACTGTCAAATACACCATCATCAACATTGATGGAAAAGAGATTCACGATCTCACCGTCAAGCTCAGCCAACTTCAGTTCAAATAGCCTTCCAACATGAAATCCCTCTGCCCAGCCATTCTTCTTCTCCTGCTTGCGGCCCAAGCATTCGCCGAACTCAAGCTGCCCAACATCTTTGGCGGACAAATGGTTCTGCAACGCGACAAGCCAGCTCGCATTTGGGGCCGGGCGGACGCTGAAAAAGAAGTTGTCGTCCTCTTCGCCGGGCAGGAAAAATCCACCACCGCAGGAAAAGACGGAAAGTGGGAGATCTCATTGGATCCCATGCCCGCCAATTCCAAGGGGCAGTCACTCAGAGTCATTTCGGGAGATACCTCGATCACCTACGATGAAGTCCTTCTGGGCGACGTCTGGATTTGCGGAGGACAAAGTAACATGGAATGGCGTCTCCGGAGCTCCCGCGATGCCGACATTGAAATCCCCAGCGCGCGGTATCCCGCGATCCGCTTCATCCGCATCGAGCCAGAAGGCCTCCCGCAACCACAAGACAACTTCCCGGCCGAAAATGGCGCCGGAGTTTGGAATCCTTGCTCGCCCGAAACCATCGGCGACTGCTCCGGCGTCGCCTACTTCTTCGGACAGCGACTCCACCGCCGCCTCGATGTCCCCATCGGCCTCGTCAACGCGGCTTGGGGAGGCACGATGGCACAGCACTGGGTCACCCGGGAAACCCTCGAAACCCTCCCTACCATGAAACCCTACCTCAAGGAATATAAGGATAAATGCCAGGCCTGGATCGATGGCGGGGCTGAAGAAGGAGCCGCCAAACGACTCGCCGAAGACCTCAAAAAATGGGAAATCCTCGCTAAAGAAGCCGAAGCAAAAGGTGAAAAGAAGCCCGAGAGTAAGCCCAATCCCCGGAGTTATGAAAATCCCGATCAGGGCCGTATCCCCTCCGGAGCGCTTAATGCCATGATCATGCCTCTGAAAGGCCTTACCGTCCGCGGCGTCCTTTTCTATCAGGGCGAAAACAATTCCTTCGGCGACACCTGGATCCCCTTCCGCGAAACATTCCCCGCCGTCATCTCCGATTGGCGGAAGATCTTCCGCGACGAAAACCTCCCTTTCGGCATTATCCAAATCGCTGGTTGGAGTACCCGCCGCTCCATGACCTATGACATGAATCACCACACCAACGTCATTCGCGAGCAACAATTCCTCACTTGGCAAAACACGCCCAACACCGGTCTCATTGTCAGTTTCGATGCCAACAGTGATTCCAACATCCACCCGCGCCGAAAATATCCCATCGGCGACCGCTCCGCCCGCTGGGCTCTCTCGACCGTTTATGACATAAAGGACAGCACCCGCCCAAAAGACCCTCTTGAATGGCACGGACCGATTTACAAATCGATGGAGATTCAGAAGGACAAGATCCTGATCTCCTTCGAAAAAGCAGGCTCCAATGGCCTCCGACTCGATCAAACGGACGCGCGCGGATTCTACATCGCCGGGAAGGATCAGATCTTCCACCATGCCAACGCCCGCGTTGCAAAACCTACAAGCATTGAAGTCTGGTCAGAAAATGTCCCCGATCCCGTCGCAGTGCGCTACGCATGGTCCAACCTTCCCCTTGGAACCATCATGAATGGAAGAGAACTCCCCGCCTACCCATTCCGAACCGACACCTGGCCCCTCAAGCCACACTACGGAGAAGACCTATATTATGTCATCCCGACTTCAACCGACTCCGAATAAACACCGGGAATCTTCATTTGCGCTCGTCGTGCTTAAGCACATTTCCTGGCTCCTGAAAAAAATCTCTATTTTTGGAAGTGTTGTCGATAAGGCTGTAGCTGTTACAAGACACTATCTCTTTGGGGGAGATCAGTATCTCAAAAATCCCTTTTTCCTTTTTACCCCAAACTTATTCCCACTTCCATGATTCGCTACCAACTCACCGGCATTGCCGTAATGCTGCTCTCTAACGCGCTTGCCGCCGGTCCTGCCGGCGAGATGACCCAACCCGATTTCACCAAAGGCGACCGCATTCCGGAGGGAGCGGTCCACGATTGGAATCTCGGCGCCACCGGCGCACGCGGATGGATGTTCAGCGACAAAATGGTCACCTCTGACGCCCGCCAAATTAGAATCACAAGAGTCGCGACTAGCTCACCGGCTGATGGTCATCTCGAAGAAGGTGACGTCATCCTCGGAGTTGCCGGCAAACCATTCTCGTATGATCCTCGTACCGAGTTTGGAAAGGCTTTGGGCGAAGCAGAATCAAAAGAGGCAGAGGGAGCCCTTCCCCTCATTCGCTGGCGGGACGGCAAAACGGAAAACATCACTCTCAAACTCCGGGTGCTTGGAGACTATAGCAAAACCGCTCCTTACAAGTGCTCAAAATCAAAAGTAATCCTCGACCAAGGGTGTAAGATCCTCGCCGCAAAAATTGAAGCCCCCGGCTATCGTGCCAACCCCATCACACGTTCCCTGAATGCCCTCGCCTTGCTCGCCAGCGGGGAGCCAGAGTATTTTCCAGTCATCCGCAAGGAAGTGGAATGGGCGGCCGCTTACGACGAGAAGAGCTTCCAGACCTGGAATTACGGCTACGTCATCATGCTCATCTCGGAGTATACCCTCTCCACGGGAGACAAGGCCTTCCTCCCCGACCTCAAGCGCCTGGCCATGGAAGCCGCCAACGGTCAAAGCATTGTCGGCTCATGGGGCCACCGCTTTGCCAATCCCGATGGACGCCTGGGCGGATACGGCATGATGAATGCCCCCGGCCTTCCGCTCACCACCTCTCTGGTCCTCGCCCGCGCAGCAGGCGTTGATGACCCAAAGATCTCCGACGCAATTGAAAAGAGCGCCAAGCTTCTCCGCTTCTACAACGGAAAAGGAGCCGTTCCCTACGGCGATCACGCACCCTGGATTGAAACACACGATGACAACGGTAAAAACGGAATGGCTGCCGTCCTTTTCAGCTTTCTCGGCGAATCAAAAGCCGCCGAATATTTTTCCCGCATGAGCGTGGCATCCCACGGCCCCGAGCGCGACGGCGGACACACCGGCAACTTCTGCAACATCCTCTGGGCAATGCCAGGTGTCGCCCAATCCGGCCCCAACGCCACCGGTGCCTGGATGAAGGAATTCGGCAGTTGGTATTTCGACCTCGCCCGCCAGTGGGACGGCACCTTCGTCCACCTCGGCCCGCCTTCCATGAAAAAGGACAGCTATGCCAACTGGGACTGCACCGGCGCCTACCTCCTTGCCTATGCCATGCCTCTTAAAAAAATCTGGCTGACCGGGAAACGCGATCCCATCGCCCCAAAAATCACGCCCCGAGAAGCGGAATCCCTCATCCGTGCGGGCCGCGGCTGGAATAACAAGGATCGTAATTCCGCTTACGACTCCCTCAATGCCGACACCCTTCTCGAAGCCCTCGGCAACTGGTCTCCGGTCGTTCGGGAAAGAGCCGCCATGGCCCTCGGCCGACGCAAGGGCTCCGCTCCGGTGGCGGCGCTGATCAAGCTGCTTCAATCCGACAAACTCTTCGAGCAACTCGGAGCCAGCCAAGCCATCATCGCGCTGCGGGGACGCGGGGCCGATGCCATTGATACTCTCGAAAAAAACCTCTCCTCGGACGATCTCTGGTTGCGTATCAAGTCAGCCGAAGCACTCGCCGCCATCGGTAAACCAGCCATGAAGACCGCGCCAAAGCTCTTGCAGCTCCTCACCGAAGTGGACACCAAAAACGATCCTCGCGGCATGCAGCAGCGCTACTTCTCCTTCGCCCTTTTCAACAACCGCGGCGGCATGCTCAGCCGTTCGCTCGAGGGGGTCGATCGCGAGGTTCTTTTCAAAGCGGTGGAAGCCGGGCTTCAAAATGAAGATGGCCGCGCCCGGGGCAGCTTCGGCTCGGTTTACCGCAACCTCACACCGTCCGAAATCAAGCCCCTCCTGCCGGCCATTCTCGAAGCCATCGAAAAACCGGCACCCAGCGGGGTGATGTTTGCAGCCGAAATTAGAATAGAAGGCCTCAAGGTTCTCGCCGCCAATCACGTCAAAGAAGGAATCAAAGCCTGCGTCGACTACACCGGCAAACAGAACCCCTGGGCGAGCGAAAAACGGACGCCCAGGATTATGGAAATTCTTCTCAGCTACGGATCACATGCCAAGGCGATCATCCCGGATCTCGAAGCCGTGGCCGCCGAATTCGACGACGGAGAACCCAATTTCCCGATGAGACTCAGCAAACAGAAAGCGGCCCTCTTGCGAGAGACCATCGAAAAGATCAATGCTTCCACGGAAACTCCAGAGCTCACCAGCATTCGCTAACTCCAAAAACCAACCATCATGTTACGCAACCCCGTCTTCATCCTTCTCGCATCGCTGATCTCTCTTTCAGCCCACCCTGTTCCGGAAAACGCCAAGTGGCTCACTTACCCGGGAGAGGAAGGACCGGGCAAAGGAAAGCACATTATCCTTATCGCCGCAGATCAGGAATACCGAAGTGAACAAGCCATGCCCATGATGGCCGGCATCCTGAGCAAACACCATGGCTTTGATTGCACCGTCCTCTTTGGTGTGAACGAGAAAGGACAAGTCGACCCCACAATGCCGGTCTATCCCAAGAAGGGGCAAGAAGACGAGTTCAAACAACACAACCTCCCCGGTTTGGAACACCTCAAATCAGCCGATCTCGTCATCTTCTTCCACCGCTTGCTCACACTCCCCGAAGATCAACTCAAGCACATTGCCACCTACCTTGATTCAGGGAAGCCCATCATTGCACTCCGCACCGCCAACCATGGATTCCGGGGACGCATCCCCTACACCATCGGCGAGAAAAGTATTAACTTCGGCCGCGATATTTTAGGGGGATCATTCATGGGCCATCACGGTGGCTGGCACCGTGAAGCAACGCGAGGAACAGTCGTGAAGGAGCTCGCAGACCACCCCATCGTCAAAGGAGTTTCAGACATCTGGGGAACCTCCGATGTTTATCGTACTTACAAGGAAGGCACTTCCCTGCCGGATGACTGCACCGCCCTTGTCTGGGGTCAACCGCTCACCGGCCGCTCTCCTGAAGACAAACCAAACACCAAAAAGGAACCCCTTCCGGTCGCTTGGTTCAAGATCTGGAAAACCAGCGAGGGAAAGAGTGCTCGTGTTTTCAACACCACGATGGGAAGCGCGCGCGACCTCCAAAGCGAAGGACTAAGAAGACTCGTCATCAACGCCGCCTACTGGGGAATGGGACTTGGGGACAAGATCACCCCCGACCGTAGCGTCGCCTACACCGGAAAATACGAACCGCGCGCCAGCGGCTTCAACTACGAGAAGCTCGGAGTCAAACCGCAACTCCCGGCGGCTTTTCGATTAAAAAAGTAGCGGTGGCGCCGCTGGCCGGAGTTACACTGACGATCGATTCATCACGAGGGTCGGGAGCGTAAGCTCTTCGGTTTCTATCGTCAGCCAAACGAAAGGATTGAAAAAGCAAGCCCTTGGAAGTAGCAGTCATCCATGGGCATTGAAATCAGCTACCGGAATCTCTCGAATCATGAATCAATGTTGCAAGACGAGGTTCGCTGCAATGCCTTTCGCGATGCCTTGTTTGAGGTCGTTCGACCTGATTCAGTGGTGTTGGACATCGGCGCTGGCACAGGAATCCTGAGTCTTTTCGCCGCCCGGGCCGGAGCGAAAAAAGTCTACGCAGTGGAGCGATCGCCGGTGGCCCGGTGTGCCAGACAGATCATTGAGGCCAATGACCTGAGTGACCGCATCACCGTGCTACAGGGTGAAATGGAGGCCCTGGAACTGCCTGAGAAGGTTGATATCATCGTGTCCGAATGGCTCGGCGGCTATGGCGTGGATGAAAACCTCCTGCCGATTGTCATTCAGGCCCGGGACCGCTGGCTGAAGCCCGGCGGAGTGATGATTCCAGGCACAACCAGATCCTGGATGGCTCCGGCCTACGACGAGTATCTCCAGCAAGAAATTGAATTCTGGTATAAACGGCCCTACGACATCGACCTTTCCCTTGTGGGCGATGACAGACAACGGCGCTCCGAACCCAGCTGTCATCATATCAAACCTGAAGATCTGGCTTGCAAGGCGCAGCTGATGTGGACGATCGATAGTCATGCCTGCACTGCGGACCAGGCCAATGGGACCTTTGAAGCAGAGCTTGATTTCATCTCTGATTGTGAAGGTGAGATCAATGCCTTGGCAGCCTGGTTTGAAACAAGGTCAGCGAGAACTGTAGAGCTATCCAACGCCCCGGACTGCCCGGATACGCATTGGGGGCGGACGGTGTTCCCCATCGGCGAAACCATCCACGTAAGAAAGGGCACGCGCATCAAGGTTCACTTTGTGCATGAACCCCATGGCAAGGGACACTCCAATGCCAGGTGGACCGTGGAAATAGAGGGTTATCGTTACCAATCTGAAGACACCACATTGCTGACTACTGATTTTTAGCAGCCCTCCTCCGCGTTCATGCAGTGATTTATAGCCGGGGCTGACCCGGTGTGAGGTTTCGTCTCTGATCGCGTCGCCGTCCTCGCAGGCCGGATACGACTCCGGATTCTTTCGCGCAAGGACTTCCCTGGGTTCTAGCGATCGAACCGGACCTTGGCTCAGTTTATCGTTCGAATACGAACCCCGGCGGAAATTGCGAATCACTCCATCTCCACCAACTCCAGACAAACGATCCCGACCAACCAGCTTCAAAACAACCTACGTATTCTCAACACTCTCATTTCCTGAGGTAAATCCTCATCAATTGGCGCGCTGAAGAACCAATGGACTGATTCCCTCTTACCGTGATCCTTTCGATCTGTTTCTCCAGGTCAACACTTCTGCGCAACACAATCAAGGGACGGCTCTGCCACCCCTCCAAATCAGAACCAGTCTGCAGAGCGTATTGAATTTCTGACCTGGCAGGACGCGCAAAAGTGACCGTGATGTGGCGTTCAGTCACTCCACCAACTTCAACGTCTTCTTCGGCAATATCCATCAACGGTGTCGACCCACTCGCAAAGGGCTCGCTCGCCAACCCAAACTCCAAAAAATTCGAAAAGCCATCTCCATCCGGATCGGCGAATAAACCACTGATCTCTTGCTGCGAAATTTCCTCCGTTGAAAAATACAACTCCTGCCAATCTTCGAAAGTCACAGAAGCATCAATCGAAACAATCCCCGGATTTCCATTTTCGAGAGCACTCAAGCGCCAATTTTCCGCCATTGAGGGATCAGCTCCCACTTCGCCCAGCTGAAGTGTAAAGCCATTGCCATTAGCCAGCGCCGGCCATTCGCCATCCTGCTCATAGCTCACTCGATGCAGAACCGTGCCCCCGGCATCCAACAAATCAATCGTCTCACCACCATTGTTCAATCTCCCCGTCCACTGTCCGGCAATGATCAAGCCTTCCCGAAATCGAGGTGAATCCGCCTCAGCAAAGACCGATGCAAATGCGACCTCATCTTCAACCACCACAATCACTCCACCCGGCGCCAGATCAATCGCTCCAAATTCAAAATCAACCGCACTCGCCAGCCTAACCCCGGTCAGATCCACTGCCACATCCCCACGATTCACGACCTCAATAAACTCCAAATCATCACTTTCCCTCGGGCTGTAATGAATCTCCGAAATCACCAAATTGGCCGGAGTTGCCACCTCACTCCCCACCGCGAAAGTTTGATCACGCAAAGCACTCCAGCTCCCATCAAGAGAACTCAAGGTTCGCGCCATAACACGGACCCGTTCAGTCAGCACAATTGGTCCGGCATACTCCATCGGTCTTGCCCCGGCCTCGGCCGGATCAGTCCCGTCCATCGTGTAGTAAATATCTCCGGTAGAGGGCGCGAACGAAGACCCCTCGTTCATCTCCAATGAGTATCCCCGGGGCACCGATCCCCCGTTCTGTGAAAAATCTGGCGGAGACGGAATCTGCGAATCGATCCACGAAACCCGATTTTCCAGCCAGTCCCTTAGGAAGCCCACCTCCTTTGCATAAGTATCACGACCCAAATCACCCGGGTCAGCGCGCGTACGACCATTCACGACGTAAACCGCCACCCCCAGGATATCCCACTTCGCAAAATTACGTATCTGCGCCTCCTCCAAAAGCGCCGCGTCCCCATCAATCTTGGCCAGCAATTGATCGTTCGAAAGCACGCCTTCCCGTAGTTCCACCCAGCGATCGTTCCACGCCTGCTGATACTTCGGATCGTCATCCAGCTCATTCCACCAGGCCAGCCAATGCCCCGCCCTCATGTAATAACCGTTCCACCCAAAAGTCTCATAACCGTAGCCCAGTGAAGACGTTCCAAGCGAGCTGAGACCAAGGGCCTGATTGTAATCCCAAAGTGGCCCCATCTTCAACTTCCCTCCCCGATCAATCGAAAAGAAAGTGCTGGCCCCATCCGTGTTGCGACTCAGCTCCCGCATGATGTCGTAATCAATCTGTGATGGCACATCGAGATACTTTGCATAACCTTCCACTGGGTCCGCAAAGTTCGCCGCGTAAACCGAATCCTCCGCCTCCTGAATATAATTCTGCAGCCAATCCCTCTGAACCGGAAGCAACTCTTCCTCAGCCGGATCAACATACTTGTAGCGGGTCCCCTCACCATTCACCCAGTCTTCATTCAAATTGGTCGCCTGGACCAGGTAACCGCCTGTGATCTCCGGCTCCATGACATCTCCCTCATCGAGACGCGCAAGATCCATCCGCTCCGCCGATCTCTTGATCTTTTCCGTCAGCAAATAAACCCCTTGATAATGATCCATGCTGAATGGTTCCCCCGGATCAGGATTCAAAAACACCTCCACGTAACGCGTCCGCGGCGAGTAGTAACCCATCTCCCGCCACCAATGAAAAACGAATTCGTTTCGCATCAGCGTCTTGTCGAAATACGGAGCTTGCAAAAGCCAGTCCGACTCCGCCGGCATTCCCAGCAATGAAACATCCCTATCATTGTCTTCCTCGCCCCAAGTCTCAAACTTAAACTGCTTCTTCGGCCACGTCTTGCTACTCGCCCCCCGCACATTCATCCCAGCTCTCCCCATGAACTGAGGCTCATCAGAAATCATCGCTCGCCCTTCGTTCCCAAGTTCAAAAACACCCGCACAAACCGACTTCGCCGGATAGTCCGTCCGGGGATCATCATCATTCGAAAAATCATAACCTTGGCTATCAACCAATACGATGGGCAGATTCGAATCAAACCCCGCCAACCCGGCGTCAACTTTCAGGTAAACCCGGGTCTCCACCGGACTAATCCGCACCTCTCCCAAAAACAAAGCCGCCCGGACACAAGAGGTCCCATCCACCGCTAACGTCCCAACATAGTTCATGCCATTCGAACCCGTTGGCAAACTTCCATCCACCGTATAGCGGATGGTCACCCCGCCTGACGCCGTCGCCAACTCCAAATCAAAAGCCTCTTCAAAGGTACCCTGCTCCTTTGAATACGTCACTCCCTCCAAAACCGAAACCCCCCTTGGATCATTCACCAAACCCGGAGTCGGGTTAATCAAATAACGAAACTCCCCCGCGTCATCCCGACCATAAGAAATGTCCGGATGCTGCACCGGAAGCATTACCTGTTCAACAACCGTCACCCCATCCGGAGCCGTCAAAACCAGGATATCCTTCCCAGCAGCAAGCCGAAAACCAAGATGGTCAGGACCATCCTCCGGATCATTGTCCGCCCACACGCCCGCATAGCCACCTGCAGGAATCACAATCCCCGAATCCAAAGGAATCTGCCACTTTGTGATATCTTCAAGATCATCACTGAAGTAATACCCGCTTAAGTCCAGGGTCTCATCCCCTGAATTATAGATCTCCACCCAATCGTCAAACTCTCCCTGGGGGTCAACCAGGGTAGACTGGTTGTTTGCCATGATCTCATTGATTACCGGCGAGCCCAAGCCACTGACCGCACTCCACAGGATCATTAAGGGCATCAAAAAAAGTAGCTTGATGAACATACCTGCCACCTTATTAAAAATCCCTCCCCCTTGTCGATCACCCCGAGTGTCACTCGTTTACGTGACAACGGACCAGTTACCTTCTCCGGGACGACTACTCAATCACAGGTCCACCTGATTACCTGTCTCAAAATCATCCGGGAACCAGAACGGGTATCGATCGATCCTTAATATTCCAAAGACCACCCAAACAATGGAGGGCACGCCTTGCAACATGCCCCCCACTAACACACACAGTAAAACTCTATCGTGCTGATTCAGCGCTGCCTCCGTCGAAGTCCGAGAATCGCGAATCCACTCAGCCCCAAAAGAAAAAATGAAGACGGTTCAGGCACTACCACGGCGTCGCCGGAAATCGCAACATTATCGAGAAAAAGGTGATGTCCACCACCGGACCCGGTTCCGCTGGAAAAAGCGATTTGGATCTGGGCTGATTCCCCAACCGCGAGGGTGTGATCGGCCAACCCACTCAGGTCCAAATCCAGGTCATCATGTTGATCGTGGGTTGCGGGATCCGTGTCATCCGTGAGTAAACCACCACCAAGGTGGTTGATTTCATCATCTGCAGAAGTGAAGACATTGCCGACCGTGATGTCGCTGCCTGCGAGAACATTCAATGCATACGCTCGCGGTGCGTTCGGACGAAAGGCTATGACATCCATATGGAAAGTCGCCAGGTCCAGAGCCACTGCTCCATTGTTGGTAATGGTCAGAGTAAGCTCAGCGCTGGGTCTCCCGTTTGTCACGGTGAGGTTTTCATTTCCAATGGTGACGGAACTTGCAGCAGCGCCATTCCCATCAAAGGTTCCCCAAGTCGTATCTTTGCTGGAGCCCCGCCCACCAGACTCCCCGATGGCCCAACTTCCAGTTGAGGCGGATGCCGTCGCGGTTGCAGTCACTCCTGCCGCAGTGACCGGAACCGATGGAGCGGCAGCACTGTCCCATGTGTCGACTCCAGCAATCACAATAGCCCCTGAGGCACTCAATGAGCCTGCGGCCAAGGAAATGGCGAGCACTGAGAGTGTCTTGTTTGTTTCATTCTTCATGTCGTTGTTTGTTCTTTTGTTTACCTGTGTCTTATTAGGTGTCAGATTAGTAGAATTTTGCGCTCTGTCATGTCACGTAAACAGACCACACCTCCATTTACGGAGACCATGAGGGGGTCCCTGTTCTACTAAACACCACGGCATCTCAGCTCCGGATCACTCGAGAAAAAACTTCACCCGCAGACCTTGTGGCTCAAGCTTCACCGCTTTGGTCACAGCCTTACCACCACCGGTTACTGTGATCTCGTAGTCGCCCAAAAAACCTCGCACGCTCCCCACCCCCCTCACATCAGTGCGAACAGACTCGTTGGTCCACCATTGGTTCTTCACCAGATCGACATAGACCTTCCCTGCCGGCTTCAAACTCCAGTCCCGTCGCCATAAGGCCGCATTAGGCTTCCAGTGCGCATTTTCCCAGAAACCCCACTGCACAATCGCGTTGAGATTCGGATGACTGAAAGTCGCCAACATGACATCACGATAGTAATCCGACTGAAGCTCTTCGTCGTCACCCGCATCGACGTCAAATTCACTCAACTGAAGATTCGGAGCAATCTTCGCAAAGTCATCGTAAACCTCGAGGAGCTCCTCCGGCGGCGTCAGCGAAGTCAGCCCGAAGTGGGCCATAAAACCCACTGTATCCGGCGCCTGACCTTTTTCGTTCAGGAAGCGAATCACTCGCTTGTAGGCATCCCGCTTGTAGCCATCCGGCAGGATCTTCCCCTCATTGATGGCATGGGTGGTCTCTGGAGCCAATCGACGCGCCTCGGCCATGATCTCCGCTAGAATCTCCATCCCGCCATACTCCTTTTCGTAAGTGTGCTTTCCCCACGCCACGATGTGATTGATGGTATCCCACTCGGTGACCAAGCAGTCCGTCTTGGACAAAACATCCGCCATGTGTGCCCACAGCCACTTCCGGTGAGCTTCGGGATTCCCCACATAAACCTTCTCGATTTCATTGAAGTCCATCGCTCCCCAGGAGAGATAATGCCCTTTGATGTCGATCTCATTTTCCCGTAACCAAGGTATCGCCGAGTCCATCAAAAGCATCTTGCCCCGAAGATTCGGATTCTTTTGCCTCGTCAAAGTCGTCCACTGGTGCGGCCTCAGTGCACTTTCAAAAGTCACCGCATTGAAATGACTCCTCACCACCTCACGATACTTCTTCGCCTCCTCCCAGGTCGTGACATACTCCAGGCCCTTCCGCTTCTTCGTGTAAGGAAATCCTTCCTCACCTGCTCCCAGTAAATGGACGTTCACGGTATTACCAAACCGAAAGGCATGCCGCAGCATCCTGACCTTAACCTCGGCGTCAACCACTGGATTCCCGTCGGCGTCAACCACTTCAACCACCAACTCCGACTTACGAATCTTCTCAATTCGCTGCAGTGCTTCCTTGCGCCAGGCCGCCTCCGGATCACGACCATCATAACTCACCCGCGACCGTGGAAGCCCGGACGGTTTCACGTTTGACCCGTAATTCAGCACCCGCAAATCAGCGATCTCAATCACCGGTTCGGCCGCCCCCAAATGAAGGCTCACATTCCCCTTCCCGGACTCAAAATGATCCGGAGCTTCAAAAGCCCGGACATGCTGCTCCCACTGGCGGTACGGCGAAAACTTAAACTCGTATCGCTTCAGCCCCTTTCCCGCCTGCACAAAGAGACCGGCCGGCCCCGGCTCACCAGATGACTTGGGACGCCTCACCCAAAACGAAATCAATACCGAATCCCCCTTCTTAAAAGACTGCTTCAGCGGAATGACAAACTGCAGATCCTTCGACAACTTCGACGTCTTCACCAACTCCACGCGAAAGGCCTTTTCAAACGGCATGTCCTTGATCTCAACCCACGCGCCCTTCGTCTCTCCACTCTTTTGATTCAAGGCTCCCTCGGAAAACAAGATCACATCCTCGCCACCCTCTGGCGGCAAAATCGCTTCCATTCCATACACACGGCTTGCTCCGATCCAAACCAAGACCAGTAGGACCCACCCCTTTCGATGTCTATAATTCACCTTCATCTTTGCAAGCTACTTGATTCTACGTTCATCTTCCCGGCCCAATGCCCGGTGTTCAACCTTTCTGACAACTTCGAAACCAGCTTCGGCCGCGCGTCCGTAAAAATCACAAAATCGAAAAGAGCTCACCATGGAAGGACCGAGAATAGACGGACCACTTCGAAATTCATGTCACATGTTCTAGTGACAAGACAAACCCCACTTCTTTCCCTACAAAGAAATTTCCAAAATTGGGGACCAAGTCTTCGACAGTTATCACACATGACTCGAGGCATCAGGGCATATCAACCTTCCCATCCCAACACACAATCCATCTCAAACGAAATGAACCGAAACAAACAACCTCATCAAGGGAGATTCTGGCTAACCGCAGCAGCTCTTGTCACTCTTTCCGCTTCGACCTCATCCGCGCAGATCGTCGCTGGTTGGGATACCTATTTCGGCGCAGGCGCTGACATTCCGGTCGATGCACCTGTCGTCGCAACCGGTGTCACCGCAACGCTCGTAACGACCGGCGAAGGGAGAGCGTGGGTGACGATCGATGAACGAGGTGCCAGCAGCGACGGAACCTGGGGAACCTTCGTGGGCCCTCCCCCTGCGGATACTACCGTCGGAACCAACAATGATCAGAATCTCGAACTGTCAAACGCAGCGACCGGGGGAACAATCACCATGACTGTCACCAATAATTCCGGGGACGATATCGCTCTCAACGCCTTTCACATGGATGCCCTCGCCTTTCGCCCCAAGGCCGCGAGAACATACACGCTGGACGTGCAACCGGGCGGAGCGATTACTGCTGGAAATGTCTACACCTCAAGCGATCAGGAAATCAAATCCCAAGGTGGACTTCCACCGGACAATGACCAGGGAGATGACATCGACCATGATCTCACCGGCCTTGCCGACTCAATTCTCGAGAGTGGCGGAACGGTCCAGTTCCTCCTCACCTTCTCAGGTGGAGCGGGCGATAACAGCGGCGGCCACGACCTCTGGATTGACAACCTGGCAATTTCCGCAAGCTCCGCAGGTGCCGACCAACTGGCCATCACCTCTGCACCCGCCAGTGCCACCGCCGGAGAAGACTTTTCCATCACAGTCCAAGCCCGGGACGGTAGTGGAGCCCCCCTGGCCGGCGGAGTCAGTCAGGACACCGTAGTCACCCTCACCACACCGGCCGGCAATGGAGTTCTGAGCGGGAATACCGCGACAATTACGATGGGAACGAACTCAGTCACGCTCCCCGCCGTGCAATACACCTTTGCCGAAGACATTACCCTCATCGCTACGCAGACGAGCGGAGATCTTCTCGTTTCCAGTGTGGAAAGTGCGACGATCTCCATCAACGCAGGCGAGGCTTCCGTGCTCAGCGTTGAAACCGCCGAGGACGGAAGCGGAATGGCAGTCGGCAACACCTCATTCCGGATCAACGATCCCGCCAACACACTCGATGTCTACGCTATTTCCCGCGACTCGGTTGGCAACTTCATTGCTTTCGAAACAGGAGCATCCTTCTCCCTCGAAAACATCACCGGTTCGCTGGCTGCCGGAGACCTCGTGGACAACGGGAATGGCACCGCCACCTTTTCGGCACAGAACCTCGGCACCGGAATCATTCGGACATCCTTTGGCAACCTCGCTGATGGAGATTCCGGCATCATCACGGTCGAAGAACCACAACTCCGCTGGACGGCTCAAGGGATCGGTTCCTGGGGCAACACCAACAACTGGCTCGATAACACCCCCCCGTTCTTCGACAACACCACCGATCTTTTCTTCATGGACGAGTTTGCCGTCACCGCGCAAACTTTCCTGAATGGAGATCGCACCGTTCGCTCTCTGAACTTCACGGAATTCGCCGACCCCACCGTGACACAGCCCTTCTTTGGAATTCGATACCTCACCAATAACTCCCCGGGACTTGCCAGGAACCTAACCCTCGACACGGATTCTCCCGTGAACCCCGCCGAGATCAACATCGCCGCTGGTGCAGAGATCAACATTGACCTGGGGAATGTCAACAATGGCTTCATTCCCAACCTGCCCGAAAACTATGGCAATCTCATCCTGGCCGACCCCCTCCTGATTACTCATCTGGGATCCGGCAGCCTCATCTTCTCCCGCCCCATCGTTGAGGTCCCTGAAAGTGAGGAAGCAATGAGCGTCACCATTGATGAAACCAGCACGGGAACGGTGGTCTTCCGGGAAGTCAACACCTACACCGGTCCCACAACCGTTAATGGAGGCACGCTCCGTCTTCTCAATGGAGAAGCCATCGGGGACTCCGCATCACTCGCAATCAATGGAGGCCTCGTCGAAATTGAAACAGACGAGATCGTCGGCAATTTGTTCATCGAAGGCATTCGCAAGGCTCCCGGAATTTATGGGAGCACGTCTTCAATCGCCCCGGTTGAAAATCAGGATGACACAAAATTTTCAGGACTTGGTATTATCACCGTCGTTGGAGTGCCTGTGGAAAGTGGAACTCTGGAGATCCTGAGTATCAGAAAAACCAATACCCAGGTCACCCTCACCTGGACTTCAAACCCCGGAGAAACCTACAGCGTTTTCGCTTCTCTTGACCTGCAGAGTTTTGGGGATGAAATCGAGGACGGCGTTCTGGCCGCTGCTGATGCGGATACAACCGAGTATACCTTTCCTCTTGGTCTGATCGACAATCCCACGAGGGCTTTCTTTAAGGTTTCCCGAAACTAAAGCCTCAAAAAATCAGAAGGGCTCGGGGTATGATATCCCTTGAGCCCTTTTTTGCACCACCGACATCGCAGAGAGTCACTTTCCGATTGTGAAACCAATCTCTCCGGGCGTGAGGCGAGGATCACTCAACCCACCGCGCCTCTGAACACATCTCTCTGATCAAAGCGCTTCACACAGCGATCGGAAAATCAAGATCCCGGGAAACTCAGAGGTTGGGTTTCTTGCTGCAATTGTTAGCCTGCAGCTTCGCTCATGCCACTCCGCACCGTCGTCACTTTCCTCGTGCTCTGCCTTCCCCTTTTAGGAGAAGAGCAAAGTTCGTCGAAATGGTTTTATCGAGCCTGGCAAACCGAAGACGGACTCCCCGACAACAGCGTCTCGGCCATCGCGCAATCCACGGAAGGATACCTTTGGATTGGCACCAACGGCGGCGTCATCCGCTTCAATGGTGAAGAGTTCGTCCAACTCCCACTTCGCAACATCACGGACCTCCCGAGCAGACAAGTCCACGCCATGACCTTGGACCATGCGGGACAAGTCTGGATGGGCATGGAACGCGGCCCGATTATCCGCATTGGCGAGAAGTCCTTTCGAACCTTCAGCGAGTCCGATGGAGTCTTCAACAAGCGAACCTACAGCATCACCGAAGACCTTCAAAGTGGCGTCTGGATTGCCTACTCAAACCAGATCTGCCTCATCGAGGGTGATCAAGTCACTCCTTTCACCAGAGAACATGGCATCCCCCTATCCCGTCAACCTTCCATCGTCTGTGACACCGATGGAAAGGTCTGGCTATCCTCTGGATTAAAGCTTGGGCAGATCCGGGAAGACGGATTTCATGAAATCAAGAACTTCGAAAACACCCCGATCCGAATCACCTCTTCTCGCAACTCCGGCCTTTGGCTCACCCACGACTCAAAGCTCTTTCATTTCGAAAGCCCAAACCAGCAGACCCGGATCGCAGAGCTCAAAAGGGAATCCGAAGTGACCACCTTGATCGAAGACACCAAGGGAGCCATTTGGATTGGCACTCGCAACAAGGGGCTCTTTCGCTTTCACAACGACAAGCTGGAGCACGCTCCCACTTCCCATCTCTGGATCACATGCATTTCGGAAGACAGCGAAGGAAACATCTGGGTTGGCACCATGGGAGGCGGCCTAAACCTCATTCTTCCCCGTATCGCAAAACTAACCGGCTCGTCTGACGGACTTCCCTTGTCATCGGTTCGCTCAACTTGCAGCGATTCCTCCGGCCGAGTCTGGGCCACCAGCCTGGAAGGGCAGGTCGCTTATAAGGAATCCAACCAATGGCATCTCTTCGAAGGCCTGCCGGAAGGAGCAATTGCCCGCTGTGTCGCTTCAGACGCCAGAGGCACCATCTGGATCGGAACCAAAGAACATGGACTCATTGCAATCGAAGGCGATACAATCATCGCACTGGGAACTGAAAACAATCTCGCAAGCAATACCATCCGCTCGCTCCTTCCCGGCAAAAACGGAGATCTCTGGATTGCTTCCAGCAAACCGGATCAACTTCACCTGCTCCGGAATCAAGCGATCACCAGGATCAAAAGCCCTATTGAGATGAAGCCGATTCGTGCAATTGCTGAAACCTCCGACGGCACCATCTGGATTGGCACTTCGAACGGACACCTTCTTCGCGTTGAAGAAGACCAGCTCATCGACGAATCAGAAATGGACGGCACCACCTATCGCTCCGTCCGCACCCTCCACGCGACTCCCGATGGCAGCCTTTGGATCGGATACGCCGGCGACGGACTTGGTCACCTCAAGGACAAGATCTATCAGCGGTTTACCACAAAGGATGGCCTCCACGACGACTACCTCTCCCAAATCCAACACGATCACAACGGCAATCTCTGGATCGCATCCAACCGGGGACTCTTTCGCATCACCCTCGAAAATCTCCTCCGCCATAACGGACACCTTTACTGCCAGGCTTACGGTCGGGACAATGGCCTTCCCAGCATCCAGCCCAGCCGCGACTTCGCCCCTTCCTCCTCTCGTCATCAAAACGGTCAACTTTTCTTCAGCACCCATAGCGGACTGCTCGAAGTCGACCCCGACGACGCCATCACGACCCGCCCCCCTCCAAAGGTTCATCTCGAGAGCATCACCATCGGCGACCAACCCATCGCCCTGTTCAAAAAGCGCTCAACGCTCTCGCGGGAAATAGACTCTAAAACCAGCGACCTCAGCTCGCCCGGAGCCATTATCGAGCTTCCCGCCGAACATGACAACCTTGTGATCTCCTTCGCCGTCCTCAATTTCACCACTCCCGAAAACACCCTCATCCGCTACCGCCTCCACCCCATTGATGAAAAATGGCAGATCATCGAAAATCAAAGTCGCGTGACCTTCCCCCGCCTCCCAGCCGGAGATTATCGTTTTCAAGTCATCGCCAGTAGCGGCACCGGAAACTGGAGCAAGGGTGGAGCCTCTGTCAGCATTACCGTGAAGCCCTTCTTCTGGGAAACATGGTGGTTTAAATTTGGCATCGCCATCCTCACCGCTCTCGTAGCCGGAGCCTTGGTCTTTTTGGCCCTCCGACGCAAACACCAAATCCAAATTCGATCCCTTGCAGCCAGGCAAGCCCTCGAACAAGAACGAAGCCGCATAGCCCGAGACATTCACGATGACCTCGGCGCCAGCCTAACCCGCATCTCACTCCTCAGCCAATCTTCACCCGCTGAAAACGATCAATCCAAATCGGCCATGGGGCAAATCCAGTCAACCACCCGCGACCTCATGCGCTCCATGGACGGCGTCGTCTGGGCCATCAGCCCGGAGAACGATTACTTCGATGACCTCGCCAACTATCTCAGCTCCTACGCCCAGGAATTTCTCAGCGTGGCCGACATTCGCTGCCGGCTCAATTTTCCCGTCGACCTTCCCGAACGCGAACTTTCCGCCCAACTCCGGCACAATCTTCTCCTCGCTTTCAAGGAAGCCCTCAACAACATCGTCAAATATGCCCACGCAACCGAAGTCCGCATCTCCCTGACCCCTGAAGTGAGATTCTTTCTCCTCCAAATTCAAGACAATGGCAAAGGGATGACTTCCGCCACCCCCAGCGATCGGACACACGCAGGAAACGGGATGGCCAACATGGAAGAACGCATGAAAGAATTTGGAGGCACCTGTCACTTCCAGAGCTCTCCTGAAAATGGCACCCTCGTGGAATTTAAAGTCCCATTCTCCCTTAAATCCTGAACAGGCCTGTCCCTAGAATACGGGACAGGCAGCATTAAACATTTACCCCTATCATATCATCACGTGAGCGCCTTATCAGACGACATCGCTGTCTCCATCATCGAGGACGATCTTTCCCTGCGTGCCATCTACGCAGACTGGATTGAGCGGGCCGAAGGTTTCAAACTCGTCAGCCTGTACGATGATGGTCAAAATGCCTTCGAAGGAATTCCGGCGGACAAACCCGATGTCGTCCTCTCCGACATCAACCTCCCGGGCATGAATGGAGTGGAATGCGTCCGCGGCCTCAAACAACAACTCCCCAAGGTCCAGTTCGTCATGATCACGGTCTATGAAGACTCGAATCGCATCTTCAAAGCCCTCGAAGCCGGAGCCACCGGCTACCTTCTCAAACAAACTCCACGCGAACAACTCCTTGAATCTCTCCGCGAAGTCTTCGAAGGCGGATCCCCGATGAGCAGCGGCATCGCCCGCAAGGTCGTCCAATGTTTTCGCAAATCTCCTCCAATTACCGAGGAAAACGAACTTAGCCAACTTTCCAAACGCGAAGAAGAAGTTCTCGGCCTCCTCTCGCAAGGCTACCTCTGCAAGGAGATTTCCGAACAGCTTGGAATCAGCAACCACACTGTCGACACCTATCGTCGCCGTATCTACGAGAAACTTCATGTTCACTCTCGTGCGCAGGCCACTGCCCGCTACAACGAACTCAAACCAGCTTCACTCAAGGCTCCGAAGGACTGACCTGTTTTTACCAGGCCCTGACAAAAAATGGAGCCGCTGGACGGAATTGAACCGTCGACCTATTCATTACGAGTGAATTGCTCTACCCCTGAGCTACAGCGGCTTTTACAGAGTAAAAGTGGTTGGAATGTCGCCAGCACCGGTGGTGCCTCGCGACGACGATTTCTTAGCAGACCCGCGCCCCGACGCAATCGCGATTTTTCGACAACGCTTTTTTCCTTCTTTTTGCCGAATGGCCCGATCGCTTGGGCGTCCAAAACCCAGACGGCTCTGATGAAAGCGCCCCGCTGATCCCTTGAATCCCAATTCACCAGTCTACCCTCACCTTTCACCATTTTAACGTCTCCCACCCCGAAGGGCGAAATCAAGCCCAGCGGCAATCACGCCCATGCGGGGGCCGCCCCGGGTATTCCAACCTCCGGATGATATCAGCCCTGAAGGAGATCAGGGCTCCCGCTCCTTCTCCCACCCAAATCCGCCCCAACTGAAATCGGCTAAGCACCATATCCCATTGGATACAAACAGTAATAACAGTTGTTTCTCTTTTGCCTGCCTTGCTCATTTCTAGGGCTGTAAGGTTCGGATCAGTGAAAGATTCCAGACAAGATGAGTGGAAAAATGGCATCGTTTGCGCAGTATTCAGAGAATATGGCTTCTGCTTCGTTCATATTCCCGCGCCGACGCGCAGCGCTCAATCTGGCCAAGGCCACCATCGCGGCCGTGCTCGCGGGACTGATTGCAGCGAAAGCAGAGGAATCAACGATCAAACTGAATCCAACCCAGTTACATGACAAGGCTTTGACAGTGATGGAGAACCATTGTGTCTCCTGTCACGGACCGGACAAACAAAAGGGCGATATTCGGCTCGATGAGCTGGAAACGATGGATCCGGTTGATTTGCAAAAGCTCTATGCCTTGGCCAAGGAGGCCGTTCACTTCGAGGACATGCCGCCGGAAAAGGCCGACCAGCCCAGCGAGGCTGAACGCAAGCTTCTGTTGCAGTGGCTGGACAGCAAGCTAACAGGCGATGCCGCCAAGGCGCTGGCCGAAAAACTGGCCCGCTTCGAGTATGGCAATGTGGTCAGGCATGAGGACCTTTTCTCCGGCAGGCACGCCAACCTTCCCGCCTACACCCACGACCGACGCTGGATCATCAGCGAGTATATCTTCAGCGAGAAAACGAATCGCCTTTTGGACTACAAGCCGACCCGGAAAATCTACGGCACGACCCACAACGTCCGGGGTGACAGCGGGATCCACTGGAGCCCGAAGACGGAACATGGTAACAAGTTCCGGAGGACGATCACGAATCCCTTTCTTCTGCCTGAATCAGTTGGCGTGCGCTACTCCATGCATAAACGTCTCACCACCGGGCACTTGCTGACGATTGTCGGCAACGCCAAACGGATCGCGGGCCATATGTCGTCGCCGTCGGTGATTAAGGCACAGTACCCGGCGATGTATGCGCTGATGCAGAACGAGCTGCAGCATCGGGAAATCTTGAAGTCACGCGAAGACTTCATGGCCACCGACAAGGTCATGGAGCAACTTCTTCAGGAAATTTATGGCTACAAGCACGAGGCCCTTTTGCCCAAGCTTGAGCGGATGGAGATTCCTTTTCCGGGCATGCGAAAAAGGAAGTTTCCCGGGGAAAAAACATACCGCATTCAGCGCTCCGAATTCCTCAACGGGATGGACAAGCAAGACGTCGACGCGGTCTTTCGAAGCATCGTGACTTACAAGAAAACGGCCTACGAAGTCACCGAGGATCCGGCCAAGGTGATAAAGGATGACCAGGGGTCTCCCTGGGCACCTTATCTGGACAATCAGCGCGAAGACTATGAAAAGATCATCCTGCAAGCCGAACGCGACTGGGGCAGGCAAGGCATCTCCGCTTATCGCATCCAGAACCGGATCACTTTGATGAAGGTCTTCTGGGATCACTGGGATATGGATCTCATTTACCGCGAAGCCAGGAAGCACAGCCCGGCTCCAGCCTACAAGCCCTTAAATGATGCGGAGATGCAAGTGATCGCGGCAACGATCAAGAAGCATCGCAAGAAGGGCGACAGCTATCAGTCGATCATCGAAAAATGCCTGACCGACTGGACCACATCATTCGAGAAGGAACGCGAATCGGCGGCCGGTGCCGATGATGCCCGGATCGACGCATCAATCGATGAGTTGTATACCAGGGTTTTTGAGCGTCCGCCGAGTGAATCGGAGCGCGCGGAGAATCGCGAACTGCTGAAGTTGTTCATGGCGAAACTCGAGCGGCAGCAGGCGATTGCCAAGCTGATCGAGTCTTTGATCTTGAATACCGAGTTTGCCTACCGCCACGAGTTTGGAGCGGGTGCCGCTGATGAGCATGGCCGACGGATGATGTCGCCCAGGGATGCCAGTTATGCCCTCGCCTATGCGCTGACCGATTCAAGTCCGGACGAGGAACTGGCGAATGCGGCTCGAGAAGGTCGACTGAATACGCGTGAGGATTACGAACGCGAGATACACCGCATGCTTGAGATCCGCGACCATTGGACGATCGTCGACGAGGCCGTGCAGGCGGCGAATCTCAACCCCAGCGTGACGAACCAGCCGATCCGGAAGCTGCGATTCTTCCGCGACTTCTTTGGCTACCCCAAGGCGCTCAAGGTTTTCAAGGATGACAGCCGTTTTGGAGCCGGCCGCCACGAACAGGCGGTCAGCAGACTGATCGAAGAGACGGACATGCTGGTCGAACATATTCTCGAGAAGGACGAGCGGGTCTTTGAGGAGTTATTGACCACCGATAAGTTCTACATTTTTCACAATGGCGACAACGCGTCGATGACGGCCGCGTCCGAATCGCTGAAAGTAATCTACGAAAGATTCAAAGACAAAGACTGGCAGGAATGGAAGCCGGAAGACGTTGCTCCGCACGAGGCATTTTTGAGAGCGCACTGGGAGTTTCAACGTGAGAAAGATGGCGATCACCCCAAAATCCTCAAGAAGCTCCAGCGGATGATGACTGGGCTTGAGCTGCACTTTAGCGAAGGCCAATCCGGCGCTTTGCCCTACATGAAAAACGGGATGGGATTCTGGCACGGCGGTCCGGTGCTCGGGCGGTCCGGACAGCAGATGCGAGGCGAACAGGTCACGACCTACTGGAACCTCGACTGGCGGACCTGGGACTACCCCGGCCAGCAGCCCGCGAAGATCCCCAATCGCAAGGGCATTCTCACCCACCCCGCCTGGCTCATTGCTCATTCCCAGAACCTGGAGACCGACCCGATCCACCGGGGCAAGTGGATCCGGGAAAAGCTCCTCGCCGGGACCATTCCCGATGTCCCGATCACAGTTGATGCAGTCATTCATCCGGACAAGGACAAGACGCTCCGGCAGCGCATGGAGATTCGCACCGGCGAGACCTACTGTTGGCGTTGCCACCAAAGAATGGATCCCTTGGGCTTCCCGTTTGAGAACTATGACGACTTTGGTCGCTTCCGAACGATGGAAAAACTCGAGCATCCCGACAACCTGATCAAGGCGGCCAAACGCGACGAACTCAACGAGTTTGGCGCTTCGCTGGCCGAGTTTAAAACCCTGCCAGTCGATGCCAGCGGCGTACTGAAAGGCACCGGCAACTCCCAGCTGGATGGCCAGGTCAACGATGCCTTCGACCTGATCGACCGCCTCGCGAAATCCGCAAAAGTGCGCCAGTCGATCATTCGTCACGCCTTCCGTTTCTTCCTGGGACGCAACGAGAGGCTCTCTGATTCCGGGACGCTGATCGACGCCGAAAAGGCCTATCTGGACAGCAATGGTAGCTTTGACGCAGTGATTGTTTCCCTCCTGACTTCCGACTCCTTCATTTACCGTAAACCAAAAGACAAAGATGACTCTCAATAGACGCGAATTTTTTAAGACCACCGCCCTTGGCACCGCAGGTCTGGCGCTGACGCCGTCGTTCAACCAATTACTCGCTGCTCCGGAGGACGGCAGGGCCAGCTCTCCGCATCGCTTTGTCTTTGTGCGCAAGTCAAACGGCAACCTCACCAATCAATTCGGCCTCCCTTCGTTTTCATCCGATGAGCTCAAGAAGCACGAAGAGAAGCAAGCCTTTGAGGTGGACCTCGACAAGCACGAGCTCCCTGAATGGCTCAATGCGCTGGATGGGCACAAGGAGAACATGACCATCCTCCACGGGATCTCGATGTCGGTCAGCGGAGGAGGTCATTATTCCTACTCCGGTTGCATGGGCGCCTACAAGGCGGGGCGCGATATCCTCAGTAACATCAAGTGGGCCACGATCGACTTTGAACTGGCCAGGTTGTTTCCCTCGCCCTTCGGGCACGTCGAAATGTCGCTGGCGGTGCCTCACGGACGGGATCACCGGACAGGGATCGTGTCAGGGTATTCCGCGCCTGCACCCAAGCAGCGCAACTACTGCTACGCCGATCCCATGACGGCCTACAACGAATTGTTTAAGTCAGTCACCAACACCGGCGAAGTGGCGTCCGACAACGCGCTGCTGAGCTACCTCCACGGCCAGGAATCCCAAAGACTCAATGGGCTCGATGGCGACGAACGGTTGAAAATCAGCGATCAGGTCGATTCGCTCCAGTCGATCCGTGATCGCAACACCAAAGTTGCCGCTCTGGGTGATGTCATCACGAAGCACTTGCCAAAAATCGATCCCATCCACGCCAATGGTGGTTCGGATGCCACCGTGCCTGAGAAGCAGGCGGCCTTTACCGAGATCATCGTGGCGGCCCTCGCTTCCGGTTTGACCAACGTGGTGACTTATACCATCGATGATCTCGGCTCGGATATCACCTCCTTACCTGAGAATGATGAGAAGACCAACATCCACGCCGTGGGACACGGTCAGGGTGGGCGTTCGGCCTTCATGCGTAACGTGATTAAAACGCATCACATGAAACAGGTGAATACCCTGGTCACCAGACTCAAGGCGATCCCCGAAGGAAGAGGCACCATGTTCGACAACACCACGATCATCTACATGCCCGAAACCGGATCCGGCCACCACGGCCCGGACACGGAAGCGCCCATGGTCATCATGAGTGGAAAGAATTCCAAACTCGATATAGCCGGGCGCTACATCCGCCTGCCCTTCCATGGCACCGAGGGCCACAAGACTCTCAGTAATTGGTACACAACCTTGCTCAACGCCTACGGCAATCCGGTCAAGCACTACGGAGACCTCGATCTCACCATGCAGCGCAACCGCCTCCCACAAGAAGGCGCGATCGATCAGCTTATGGTCTAGACCACTCCCAAAATGGAGGGTGGGTTTGCAACCCTACATTATCAGCCCAAGCAGCCACCCTATCTTTGTTCCACCCAAAGTGGAAAACCAAGGTAGTCCAGTGGCAGAGTGAAGCGCCACCCGGAGTTCCTCGCCCCCATAATCCTTATCCTTTCACTGCCTGCCCCACCCTTGCCACTGGCTTCATCACTACGGATGAACCATTTACCGCATCGCTTCACGGAAATGCTTTCGACACATCGCCACATAGCGCTCGTTGCCACCGATCTCGACTTGTGATCCTTCTTTGATAGCATTCCCCTTCTCATCAGTGCGGAGATTCATCGTGGCCTTGGAGCCACAATGGCAAATCGTCTTAAGCTCGGTGAGATTGTCGGCCCATCCGAGCAAGGCGGCACTGCCGGGGAAAAGGTTCCCTTGAAAGTCGGTCCGCAGTCCGTAGCAAAGCACCGGGATATCAAGATCGTCGGAGACTTGCGCTAGTTGATCCACCTGCAGACGAGTCAAAAACTGGGCTTCATCGACGAGAACACAGGCCACCCCGGCCTTACCGGAAAGAACCGGATCATCCTCTCTGTCCTCGACCAGAGCATGCAAATCGTCGTCCTGATGAAAGGTCTCGGCCCCGGCTTCGAGGCCGATTCGGGACGCAATTTTCCCAATGCCCGCCCGTTGATCAATTTCGGGAGTCAGGAGCAGGGTGTTCATTCCGCGCTCCTGGTAGTTGTGACTCGATTGCAAGAGGTTGGTGCTCTTACCCGCATTCATCGCAGAATAGTAAAAGTAGAGTTTTGCCATGGAGGGAATGCTGAGACTTGAGAGCTGGGGGCGCTACCCCATTTTTTACGTGATTCCAGGAGTGACAAGCAAGGGGTCTCATTCCCGTGTGATTTCACCTCGTGGTGACGCGACCGAGAGGGAGTGGGGTTGCCCAATGACCGTAGCGAAAAGATGCCGCAAAGTAAATTTCTGGCGATGACATTGGGACACCCTTTCCCTCAATGGATAAGCCTTCAAGGTATTTACATCTGGATACTCTGCGCGCAGGTGGGCAAACCGAAGGTAACTTAAGACTCATTCCGATGGTTGGATCAGTCGATGAAGCGAACAAGGCAACGATAACTCAACTCATAACAGAATCGTGAAAGTAAGAATTCATCCCCTCCTTTCCATGACCACCGCTCTCGCCAGCCTCACCATGATTGGTCTGTCAGAACCTGATGTTTCATCCTCGAAGCCCAAAGCGCCTGAGCCTGCTCTATCGATCACCATTACCGAACCTGGCTTTGAAGCAAATGGAAACTGGAAATTAGCCCAAACAGGTTCCGGGGTGGATGGCCTTTTCGATAACGATGTATTGCCTAATTATATCAAGGCCGGCTTGATCGATACGAAGCCTGACCTTGGGAGTAGAATTGCCTACAATAACGGTCCGCAACACAATTTGTATCAGGTTCTCGAAGCCACCGTCGCCGCTAATACGACTTACAAACTCAGCATTGTCGCCATCGACTCCACCGCCAGCAATCCGTTTCCGGGTGGCGAATTGCGACTGGGTTATGTTTCCGCGAGCCCCAAACCCAGAGATGATTTCGGCTGGAACCTGCTCACTCCGTCGAAGACCGATCATCTTGTCCCATTCAACGATTACGAAAATAGCCCGGAAAACCTGACTGATGGGGCCGTCACCTGGAATTACACATTTACCACCGACGCCACACCCGTTGGCCTCGGTCAGAAACTTCGTATCGAAATTATTGGTGGAGGGAAACCTCAAGCTCTTTTCGACAACATCCGCTTGGAATCGAGGGTCGCGACACCCGAAGAAATCAGCGCCGCGACCAGCGCCGTCAAGCCTGTCAAACCCGCGCCGATCGTCGTGATGTTTGGAGATTCTACAACTGACGGCGGAATGGCTCCCGCGGTCCAAAAAGAACTGCATAAACTAATCGCGTCCGAACGTCGTCGACCAAAAGTGATCAATGCGGGTAAGGGTGGCGACTATGCCGCTGGCGCACTGAAACGCCTAGAAAAGGATGTGCTCGCGCACAAACCCAATGTTGTCACGATCTCCTTTGGGCTCAACGATACCGGCTTGCGCAATCCCGAAAAATATCGGGACAGCCTGCAAAAGATGATCAGGAGCTTTGAGGACGCCGGTATCCAGATCCTCCTGATGACCAGCACTCCCTTCAACAACGAGAAGCATGGCTGGGGTACGAAATTTGCGAAAGATGGTGGACTCGACGAATACCTGAACAAGGAATACTGCGACAGGATGCGCACTCTGGCCGACCGTGAGGAAATTCCGCTCTGCGATCTTCATGCTATTTTCACGGCTGAAATCCAGAAGGACCCCGAGCAGATCAACAAGATCATTTCAGGAGATGGTGTTCATATTACCGCAGAGGGTTACCATCTGACATCCAAGCATGTTGCCCCGAATATTATCAAACTTCTCAATGCAAAATCGGCACAGCCCGCCGGTAGAAAGCAGTGAATGGAAGCTCACTTAACGCCATCATCGACCCGCGACGCAAAAAGTTGCTTTCCCCCGCCCTACTCGGGCTTCCCGTTTGCTGCGGGCTTCTTCCCCTCGATCATCAGAACCGCCTGACGAGCCAATCGCCGACCAAAAAGGTCGTAGCCTGCCTTTGTGTAATGAAGATCATTGGTCATCTTCCCTTTCTTTTCCTTGTTGTTGGTATCGTCCGTATCCACCCACGCTCCGTGCGGATCATCATTGGCCACCTTCACTTGGGCAGCGCGTACGCCATCCCAATGTTCTGCGGTGGAGTAGTCACTGAGGCGCCCAATCACAAAGGCCATCTCCGGTGTCTCGAGATCTTTGCGCAGACTGGCGATGAGTGTCTTCATGCTCTCTTCATACGCCGCCGAAAGCTTCTCTTTGCCGTCCCGCTCTCCCTGCATCCAAAAGAAGGTGATCGTCTTCGGTTTTCCTTTGGCAATGTTCGCCTTGGCCAACTTCACGACCTGCGCATAAAAAGAACCCGGGTCCTTCCGTGGCGCAAGGTCACTCTTCGCCGCGATCTTATCCCAAGTCGGAACCCACTTACGAATCGGCTGACCACCCTTCGCAAACTTGACGTGCTGAATATCGTCATCAGGCAGGAGCTTCTCCAACTCGGGAAGGAAGGCCGCTTCCGGCTTGAGACCTGCCATGTTTGATTGGCCGGAAAGAATAAACAAATGACGCTCTCCCGCGCTCGCGAAAGAGGAAGCGAGGATTACGGCGCTGAGGTAAGAGAGAAGAGATTTCATTGTTTCTACCTACGCTAAAAACTCTCCTTCTTGTCAGGAAAGTTCCAAGTCCAAACGACGTGGCTGCCGATCCACGCCCTTTCGAATGAATGATCGGTCTCTTCAAAATCAGCTGATCAAGATGACAAATTCGATCTAAGTTTGAATTAACCAATTTGGGGTCCCAAGCAATCGCGATTTTCTAAATTCCTCCTATTTATCCTCCGCACCGAAATCAGTCGCCAATGCCTTGGTGACATCTTCTTCGCGGCCGTAAACCATCAGGACATCTTCAGGCTGAATGATGGTATCTTTCTGGGGAGCTCCAACAAACTCGCCGTCATCCCGATAAATCCCTAACACGATGACCCCAACATCAGCAGGCCTAACCTCCCCCAATGCTTTTCCTACCCATGGGTGACGTTCATGGATTTCGCCATCATAAACACAGAACCCGTCTTGTAGATTCAGGAGGTAATCGTAGTCGATAAGCCTACTCATCCCCGCTTTTTCCAGGGTGACCCTCATGAACCGGTCCACCGGTCCACTAATCACTTTGAGATTAAAAAACAATCCCACCACAAGGAGCCCAAGCGCGATCATCCCCAACCAGGCAAAAGTCATCCCCAACCCCCTTTCACTGCTCCCCATAAAGGTTACCAGAAGCGTCGCGAGAGCCGATGTCAGCCCAATATTCCCCGCCACAATTAGGTGCAGAATGATTTTCCGCCTGACCGGATGACTCACTACTTGCTCCGCCTCGCTCGTGGTAAAACCCACTCCAAAAAATGCAGAAGCAGCCTGAAAACGAGCAATCGGCCGGGACACTCCGGTCAATTGCAGCGCACTGGAGCCAATTTTGACGACCAGCAGGGCAAGCAAAACAATAACGACGAGTGCAAGAAACGATCCCATAACCAAGAATGAGGCGCATTTGCTCAGACGGCGACATATTTGTCCATAACTGAACTTGATTCTACGCCTCCAATGAGGAGACTTGTGTCGGAGCCATGACTAAGGAAATTTCCCCTGCAAATGCCACCGAGGATTTTGCCTCCGGGGGGAGCGACTCCAGGAAGTGCGACTCAGGGAAAGTTGATGGCGAAGAGTCCGCGGCCGCCGCTGTGAAGAACGCCAAGAATGGTCAAAGCGAGGAACGCTATGAAATTCGCAGCAAAATAGGAGAGGGTGGAGTGGGCGCAGTCTACCGAGCCTTCGACAAAAACCTCAATCGTGAAGTTGCCCTAAAGCGGGTCCTTGCCACCGGGGAGAGCAACGGACTTGACGAGGCAACGGAAGCCATGCTCAAAGAGGTTACATCCCTGTGTTCACTTCAGCACCCCAATATCGTCACGGTGTTCGATGCCGGCGTGGACAAGGACGGCCCTTATGTCGTTATGGAGCTCCTCTCCGGAAAGACGGTCGATGAAATGATCGGGCACGGCGTCCTAACACAAACTGATTTCCGCGAACTCGCTCTTCAAAGCCAGGAAGCTCTCATCGCAGCGCATGACCGAAACCTGGTCCACCGCGATATCAAGCCCGGCAACCTCATCGTCACCTGGTTGCCCAGCGGACGTTTCCACGTCAAGCTCGTGGACTTTGGACTCGCCAAATTTTTACCAAGGCCTTCACACCAAACGATTGCCCACGATGACTCCGTCTTCGGATCAATCCGCTTCATGGCGCCCGAGCAATTCGAAAGAAACCCTCTTGACCAACGCACCGACATGTATGCCATCGGCTGCGTTTACTACTACTGCCTGACCGGGACTTATCCGTTCGATGGAGAGTCTGCTCCGCAGGTCATGGCCGCACATCTTCAACACAAAGTCACCCCAATCTCCGAAATCCGCCCCGACCTCCCAGCTTGGCTTTGCTACTGGGTCATGTGGCATATTTCACGGGAAATGAACGACCGACCGTCTGATGCCAGAGAATCCTTAACCCAATTCCTTATGAGCGAAAATAACCCTGAATCCGGAACGCCACAAGTTCCCGAGAGCACTGTGCAGCCGGAAGGCTCCACTGAACCAGTGAATCCTGCCACCGCACCCCAACCGATCCAGCCTCCCGAAGGTCAGGGTCCTTCACCTCAAATTGCTGCACAGCCGACTCAGGCAGCACGCCCCAAGCTGATCATCCCGGAACAGCAACCAGCACCGGTGCAGGAGACTGCCCCTGTCCAGCCTATTCCAGCCCCTATGCAAGTGGCTCCAGCCCAGCCTGCTCCCCCGGCAACCCCACCACAACTGACGGCGGCACAGCCCACTCAGGCTCCATCGGCTGAAACGGCACAACAGCCAATCGCCGCCCCCGCTGAACAACCCGCTCCCGTGCAGGCGGCTCCAGCCCAATCAGTACCTGCTCCTGCCCAGCCTGCTTCCCCAGAAGCACCACCACAACTCACGGCAGCACAGCCCACTCAAGCTCCATCAGCTGACACAGAGCAACAGCCAACCGCCGCCCCCGTAATCCAACCTGCTCCGGCACCCGCAGTCCAACCTCCCCCTGCCCCGGCTCCTGCTCCTGTAGCCCAAGCTGCTCCAGTTCCCGCAGCTCCAGCCCAGGTAACTCCTGCCCCGCAAATTACCGTACCTCTGAGTGGGACCGCCCCTCAACCGGCAGCTCCCGCCGCAAACCCACTCTTGAACACCCAGCCGCCTCCTGCCGTCCCTCCCGCCGCACCCGCCCCGCTGGGAGCAGCTCCTATGGGTGCTGCCCCACAACCCGGCGGAATTCCCGGACAACCAAAGCCGGGAGGCATTGGAATCGGCTCGATCACTCCGACCAAAAAGAAAGGTATCAGCAATGCCGTGAAAGGAATGATCGGGATCACCCTGCTCGCCTTCATCATCCTCGCGGCCGTCATCATCAAAGGGAATTCTTCCAAGAATGATCGCATCGAGCGCATCAACGAAATTGTCGCGACATTCGACGATCCCGACAATCTCCCGACCGAAGTCCCGCTCTCCGAAAGTGACGTGCAACTCCTCCTGGACGAGCTCATCAGCGGTGGGGTCAAAGACACCATGGAGCGACCCACCTACCTGCAAGCTCTCAACATTGGCAAGGCCACCGACGGCGTTGATATCAGCGCAAAGGTCGCCGCCTATGCCCGTGACGTAAATATGACCGGAGACCTTCGAGTCAAATTGTTCCAGGTCGTCGGCGCTCGTGGTGATGAAAGCGCACTCCCCGCTTTAATCGAATTCGCCCAGAGAACCGACGACACCTCGGCTGGGCAAGGAGCCCTCAACGCCGCAAAAAAAATGGCGAAGACCTCCAACTTCGACAGCTTACTCACCATCATCACCAAATCCTCAAATGCCTCGATTAAAAACTCTGCCGTCGATGTTTTGACCAAGGTCATCAGCGAGTCGGATGATCCCAGCGCCTTTTCAAAGGCCATTCAGGGTAGCTACAACAACACCGCTGACACTGATGCCAAGATCGCGCTCCTGCGACTAATGGGCTCGGCCGGAGGTGATGAGGCATCCGATTTAGTGGCTAAAACTCTGGAATCCGACGACGCCAAGATGAAAGTCGCAGCCATTTTCTCGCTCCGCAACTGGCCCGATGACTCCCAGTTCGATACTCTTTATGACTACGCTTCTGAGGAACAAGACGATCGCCTCCGTTCGGAAGCCTTTTCAGGACTCGTCTCCTTTCTCAAGACCCATCCCGAGCTTGATGAGGATGACAAACCCATCTACTGGAGTGACGTCGCCAGCATCGCCGCCGGAGAAAGAGAACAACTTGAGGTTATCGGAGCTATGAGCAAACAATCCGATGGCTGGGCTGATGACATCCTCGATTACTTCATTGAGAATGGCGACACCGAAACAGTCGAATTTCGTGCCGAGAAAGCTAAGCAAGCTCTCAAAACGCGCATAGATCGCGAAAACCGCAGTGGTGCTTCGTCAGACGAGGAGGAGGAAGAAGAAAAGTCCGATCCAGACGAATAGGAATCCTTCTCGTTCCATCAATTTCAAAAAAGGCGACCTTCACCGGTCGCCTTTTTTCGTTTCGTGTGCTTCACTCGCGCGTGGATTTCGTCCCCCTTTTCCCTCCGATCGTGGCCTTGGTTCTCATCCTGATGACCAAACGGGCAGCTCTTTCCCTCTTCTGTGCCGCCATTGCCGGAGCCTTTCTCATCGCCGGCCCCTCACCCATTCTCGCGATCCGCTGCCTCTTCGAAGATCACCTCTTTCCTAAAATCGGTAACAGTGCCTGGAATCTCAGCGCCATCATTTTCACCTTCACCCTTGGAGCTTTTGCCACCCTTCTCGAAAAAAGCGGTGGCTTCACCACGATCCTCAACCGGCTCCTCGCCAATAAAAGCCGCGATCCAAAAAAGAGACTGCTTTTCGGAGTCTACGGCCTCGGCCTTCTCTGCTTCTTCGATGGCCTCGCCAACGCAATCCTCCTCGGACGCGTCGCCCGCCCCCTCACGGACAGTTTGCGAATCTCCCGACAATTTCTCGCCTATATCATCGACTCCACCAGTGCCACCGTTGCTTGCGTTGCCTTTATCTCCACCTGGATCGCAACCCAACTTGCCATCATCAAGGAAAGCCTCGAAACCGCCCCCTTCGATGTCAATCCCGCCGCTCTTTTCTTTCACTCCATTCCCGCCAACCCCTACTGTCTTCTCAGCCTGATCCTTGTTCCTCTTGTCATTTTCAAAGCGTGGCAAATCGGGCCGATGAAAAACGCCCGACCGGTCCCGCTCGATGACAACACGAAAGCCCTCGAAGCCAACTCACCGTGGCTCGCTCTACTCCCGCTCATTGTCCTCGTAACCACCCTTCCCGCCTTTATTTTCGTTTGGCAGGATGGCCCGCCCGATGGTTCCCCATGGTCCTGGAAAAACGCCTTCGTTTCCGACGGCGTTCCCTACGCCATGGTCGCCTCGGGCTTTGTTGCCCTCACCGCCGCCTACCTCTGTTTCCCGAAATCCAAGAAAAACGAAGCCCCGCAACACATGCTCGACGGTGCCGCTTCCCTCTTTCCCGCTTTGATTATCCTAATTTGTGCATGGACCCTGGGCAGTATGTTCGAGAGTCTTGGCACTGCCGATCTTCTCAAAACGATGCTCAAGGACCAGGTCAGCCCGATGTCGATTCCCCTCATCATCTTTCTCATCGGCGCCGTCATGTCGTTCATGACCGGCACCTCGTGGGGAACCTTTGGGCTCCTCATGCCCATGGCTCTTCCGCTTGTGCTAAAACTCGGGGTCGACCTCTCCGAAGCCGAACTCATGAGCCTGACCTCCATGACCATTGGAGCGGTCTTTGGCGGTGCCGTCTTTGGCGATCATTGCAGCCCTTTTTCTGATACCACAATCGTGTCCGCACTCGCCTCCGGATGCACTCCAACTTCGCACGTGGCAACCCAACTTCCCTACGCGCTCATTGCGGCCACGGGAGCCGGCATTGCTTACGTTCTCATGTGGGCCGGATTCGCGGCCTGGCTGTCCACGACCATCCTCGCCGCAGCCCTCGCCGCGATTGTCCTAAGCCGAACAACGCCAGCTTCCTAAAACTCGCAATTCCCGGGGGTCCGGGCAAACGGAATGACGTCACGGATATTCTGCATCCCGGTGACATACATCAGGAGACGTTCAAAGCCGGCCCCGAAGCCCGCGTGAGGCACCGTGCCATACTTGCGGAGATCAAGATACCAGCCATAGTTTTCAAGACTAAGCTCGTGCGCCTCCATCGCGGCCTTCAACAAATCATAACGCTCCTCTCGCTGGCTTCCACCAATGATCTCCCCTACTCCCGGCACCAACACATCCATCGCGGTCACCGTCTTGCCGTCATCATTTGCGCGCATGTAAAAGGGCTTAATTGACTTGGGATAATTATAAACCGTCAGCGGCCCCTTCACCACCTCTTCGCAAAGATAGCGCTCATGCTCCGACTGCAAATTAATCCCCCACTCCACCGGAAAATCAAACTTCTTACCCGATGCGATGAGCTTCTCCACCGCCTCGGTGTAACTCATCCTCTCGAAGCCACCTCCGGCCAAGCCCTCAAGTCGCTGGCGGAGCCCTTTGTCGACAAATTTCGCGAAGATATCCAAATCTCCCTCGTTGTTCTCCAGGCCATCCTTCACCAGGAACTGAATGAACTTCTCCGCGAGATCCATATCGCCCTCCAAATTACAAAAGGCCATTTCCGGCTCGATCATCCAGAATTCCGAAGCATGACGAGAGGTGTTCGAATTCTCCGCCCGGAAAGTCGGCCCGAAGGTGTAAATATTCGAAAGCGCACACGCGAAGGTCTCACCCTCCAACTGTCCGCTCACCGTCAGATAGCTCTTCTTCCCGAAGAAATCCTCTTCCGGCTTGCCCGCCCCATTTGACGTCACCTGAAACATCTCGCCCGCTCCCTCGCAATCACTCGCGGTAATAATGGGCGTATGAACATAGGTGAAATCGCGCTCATTGAAAAAACGATGCACCGCATAGGCGAGCCGACTCCGCATCCGGAAAGTCGCACCATATAAGTTCGTTCTCGGACGCAAATGCGAGATAGACCGTAAAAACTCCGGAGTGTGCCCCTTCTTCTGTAGCGGAAAATCCTCCGGCACTCCGCCCAGCAACTCCACCTCCGTGGCCCGGACCTCCCAACTCTGCCCTTTCCCCGGACTCTCCACCAATTCTCCCACCACGCGAACCGAGGCCCCCGTACTCATCCTCGAGACCTCTTGCGACCCCGGAATCCCGGCATCGATGATCACCTGAATTCCCTTCAGGCACGATCCATCATTCAATTCCATAAAGGAAAACTCTTTCGAGTCTCGCCTCGTCCGCACCCAACCCGCTAATTCCACCGAGTCCCGGGCCGATGCACTATTCAAAAGATTCTTCACCGAAGTTCGCATGAAAAATCCCTATCGTTTCGCACGCAGCGAATCGATACGAATTTGCAAGAAAACAAGAGAAGAGCCCGGCCAACAAAACTCACTTCGTTTCCTTCGGGAGAAGTTCTACGAGCTTCCTGCCATTCCTGATGTAAAACGCCCCACCTTTCGAGGGAATCGTCAACACGTTCCAGGCCTTCGTCCCGTCCCGGAAAACTTTGCCCGTGTGGTCCACCTTGTTTTTTATTGAGCCTCTCCCTCACGAAGCGAACCTCCAACCCTCCGTGATCTCCTTGATATCTGCTCCGGGGCAATACCACAGCGTTTCCGCTTTTGTCCGATATACGATTTGAATCAACGAATTTCCCAGCCTTTTGACATTCTTGATCGTTAGCATCTCATTTTGGTAGGAATCTCTATCTGCGGAAGTCGCGACCGCAACCCCTCCGAATAAAAGGGCGACAACAAGGGCGATTTGTTTGGCAATCGAATGATTCTTTTTCACAACTGGCAATTTGGGTTGGACCAAACTCTAGCGGGTGGACCAGTAACAAATCGATTCGATTAAAGTGCTTTAAACATCAATTCACTCGATACCCGTCCCTTGAGAAAACCATCTTTCATCTCACAAAAAATCTTGCATTCGGCCCCGCGAGCCCTAAAAAGCCGCTCCCATGGCCCGCAAAGCTTGCAAGTCCAAAACCAGATCGTCCGTCGCCAAGCGCTTTAAAGTGACTGGCACCGGTAAGATTCTGCGCCGCAAACAAGGCAAACGTCACATCCTCCAGAAGAAAAACCGGAAACGGAAAAGAAATCTGGGTAAGGCGACGCTTGTCTCCGACGCAGATATTACAAATGTGAAGAGAAATCTTCTCATGAAGTGAGTCTTACCGTGCTTACGTGCACGATGCCCCCGCCTGCAAAATGGGCGGCCTCCAGATAGCCAGCCTTCCCCGGAAGGACAACGAGCGAGTGAGACTATCGGAGTGAAATCGAAACCCAACGACCCGCTCATCAAAAAGAAACTATGCCAAGAGCAACCAACAGTCCGGCCAGTCGGAAACGTCGTAAGCGTATCCTTCTCCGTGCCAAAGGCTTCCGCGGCTTCCGTTCCAAGCTCTACCGCTACGCGAAGGATGCCGTCTACAAAGCCCGTCAATACGAGTATCGTGACCGTAAGAAGCGCAAGGGACAATTCCGCCGCCTCTGGATCCAGCGTATATCCGCTGCCGTCCGGAACGATGGAATGACCTATTCCCGCTTCATCGAAGGCCTCAAGGCCGCCAACATCGAGCTCGATCGCAAAGTCCTTGCTGACCTAGCCGTCGTTGACGCTGCCGCTTTCTCCGCAATCGTGGAGCAAGCCAAAGGAGCCCTCGAAAAGAAGGCTGCCTAAATTCCGCTCAGCTTCCCGCTGGACAAACTTCCATGGCCGCATCCGCAAAGGATGCGGCCATTTTTTCGGGACGTGGATTTGATAAACTCCGGTCGCTTTCCTCCTCGCTTCCACCCAACTAGGCCTCCTTATCATTGACCACCCCACTCCTTTCGCCTAACCAAAGCCCTGACATGACCGAGCAAGCCGCACAGATCCAAACCGACGCCCTCGCCGCCATCGCAGCCGCTTCCACCGAAGCCGCCCTCGAAGATGCCCGCGTCAAATTCCTCGGCAAGAAATCCCCCCTCAACGCCCTCGCCGCTGAAATGCGTAACCTCTCCAACGAGGAAAAACCCCAACTCGGTGCCACCCTCAACACCGCCCGGCAAGCCATCACCGCTGCACTCGATTCCCGCAAGCGGGGCCTCCAGGACGCAGCCGATGCCGCTTCCGTTGCTAGCCTCGACGTCACCATGCCGGCCCGCGAACTCCCCGTCGGTGCCCTCCACCCGCTCACCATCGTCAAGGACCGTGCGATCCAGATTCTGCGACGCCTCGGCTTCGCCCTCGCCGATGGCCCGGAAATCGAAACCGAGTTCCACTGCTTCGACGCCCTCAACACGCCCGCTGATCACCCCGCGCGAAACGACTCCGACACCTTCTACTTCGACTCCGGCAAGCTCCTCCGCACCCATACCTCCTCGGTCCAGGTCCGCACGATGGAAAAGCAGGCTCCGCCTGTCAAAATCATAGCCCCCGGCTCCGCCTATCGTCGCGATGAAATCGACGCCACCCACCTCTCCGTCTTTAACCAGCTCGAAGGGCTCTACGTGGACAAAGACGTCCGCCTTTCCGACCTCAAAGGCACCCTCGAATTCTTTTATCGCGCTATGTTCGGGGACAAAACCGAAGTCCGTTTCCGCCCCCACTTCTTCCCCTTCACCGAGCCTTCGTTTGAAATCGACGTCAAACTTCAGGTCAAAGGAGAAGCACCCAAGTGGATCGAGGTCGCCGGATGCGGCATGGTCGACCCTGCCGTTTTCGACGCCATCAACGAAAGTCGCGGAGACGACGCCTTCGATCCAGCAAAGCTCACCGGTTACGCCTTCGGCATGGGTCTCGACCGCCTCGCCATGATTCAATACGGTATCAAGGACATTCGCCTCCTTATCGAGAACGACACCCGCTTCCTCAGCCAGTTCGCCTAAAGGGGGCCCACGCCGTTTACTCGATGCCCTGCTTCTTCAAAAAAGGGATCAACTCTTCAACCCCAAAATCCACCAGTAGCTCGCCATGCCAATTCATGGTCGGAGCCTTGGATTGGCCGGAAAGATCAATCATTTCCCGCATCGCTTCCCGATTTCCAGAAACGATCACCGTTTCCACTTCGATCTTCTTTCGGGAAAGATAAGCGACAACATCGTCACACCATGGGCACCCGGGTTTGATATAGAGAACAGGCAGGAACATCATCTGTAAGAGAGAATTATGACGATATCGTGATGCAGACAAGCAAGCCTCATGCAAGTCGCAAAAAAAGCCCAGCCTTCTTCGTTGACCTTTTACCCATCTTCATGGACTGATTTGTTCACCGATGCCTTTGGTTCCCTCTCTCTACCGAGCCCCGATCGGCCTGCGGGGAGGGCATTTCGCAACGATTTACCCCACCCTTTTTCGTAGGGTCGAAACCCCCATCATTGAGCGCGAGCGCCTTGAGCTTCCGGACAATGACTTCATGGATCTCGATTGGTCGCCCCGCAAAAAATCACGACTGGCAATCATCGGGCATGGCTTGGAAGGGGAATCATCAGCCAAGTATATCCGAGGGATGTCACTCGCTCTTCAAAAGCGCGATTGGGACACGGTCGCGTGGAACTGCCGGGGCTGCTCCGGCGAACCGAACAGACTCCTCCGCTCCTACCACTCGGGAGTGAGCGACGACCTTGCCCACGTTGTCGATCACGCCATCTCGGAAGGCTACCAATGCATCTCCCTCATCGGCTTCAGCCTCGGGGGAAATATTGTCCTGAAATATCTGGGCGAACAGGGAACTCAAATCCATCCTGAAGTGAAGGCCGGTGTCGCGTTCTCCGTCCCCTGCGATCTCACCTCAAGCTCCCTGCGACTTGGAGACTGGGACAACAGAATCTACATGTCCCGCTTCATGGATGGCTTGAAAGAAAAAGTCATCCAGAAGAACGATAAATTCCCGGGAAAACTGGATCTTGATGGCATCAAGAAGATCAAAACCTTCGCCGAATTTGACAACCGCTTCACCGCGCCCTTGAATGGATTTCAGAATGCCAGCGACTACTGGTCCCGCGCCAGCAGCAAGCCACACCTTGCAGCCATTCAAATTCCCGCCCTCATGATCCAGGCGGCCAACGACCCTTTTCTTCCCGAGCCTTGCTTCCCCAGCGAAATCGCTGAAGCCAGCAAATTCTTCCATCTCGAAATCCCCCGCCATGGAGGGCATGTTGGATTCATCAGCCGGGGTTCCGAATACTGGTCGGAAACACGCTGTGCAGACTTTCTTGAAGAGGCTATACTCTGACCTCCCCGTCATGATTCGTCTTCTCCTTTTCCTCTCTTTTTCGTCATTGGTGAATGCCCGTAATTTCGAGATCGGAATCCCCAACCTTCTCTACCCGATCAAGGTCTCCCTCCCGGAGAACCACAAACCCAGAGAGAAGCATCACACCCTCCTTTACTACCACCGCAACAGCGGACGCCCGACTACTTCCTTAATGCGGAACCACCCCGGATCAAAGGGCTGGATCGTGGCCGGAATGACCTATCAGCAACAAGGAACCTTCACCCTCAATGCCGATACCTGGCAGGCCGAGCGAAAGGCCTTTCACGCCGTTCGAAAAATCATGGTCGATAACCATGGCACCGACCCCGACGACCTCTACCTCGCCGGGCTCTCAAAAGACGGCTGGTACACCAACCTCATGCTGCAGTCCGAATCGACGGTCAGCGGCGGAATTATTATGGGCGCGGGGCACCTGCACGCTGCTCCAACCACCTTCGAAAAATACACCTCGCCCAAGCCGGTTCATATTGAATTCGGGCGATCCGATGGTAATGATCACGCTGCCCTGAACGCTCTCCTTTACCACCGTAGAATGGGCGGGATTCTAACTCTGGAGGTCCAGCCAAAGCTTGGGCACGACTTCCCCGATAACGGTTCGCCTTCGCTCGCCCAGTGGCTCAAGAGGCCCCCTTCATCCTTCCCAAAAACTCACTTACTCCGCACTGAAAAACTACTCAAATGTTTTGAGGAACAAGATAAACTCCGGCCTAAGAGGCTAAAGCCGATTGAGCCGGAAACCGAAGCCCCAAATTCCCGCTGGAGAATTCCCGGATCGCCTCTCATTTACTAAATCCACTCGAACCATGACCAAGCCCACTCAACTTGTTACTTCACTCTACCTGCTCGGATCGCTGGCAACCCTCACTGCGGGACAAATTAAGAATGTTCTCTTCATCGTTTCGGACGATCTCAAGGCCAGCGCGCTTGGCTGCTACGGAAACAATATTTGTAAAACACCACACCTTGATCGCCTCGCTGCCCGCGGAATGGTTTTCGAGCGAACCTACTGCCAGGGAACCTGGTGCGCCCCTTCCCGACTCTCTTTCATGCACAGTCGATACGAAGGCAGTCAGGGCAAAAACATGGGAGAATATTTCCGGATACAAGGAATGCACAGTGCGCGGGTTGGCAAGATTTACCACATGCGCGTTCCTGGCGACATCATCGCAGGTACAGATGGACAGGACATCCCTTCAACCTGGGATGAGAAATTTAACACCAAGGGCACCGAAGCACACACCCCGGGCGCCTACGCCTGCCTCAACCTTAATATCTTCACCGACAAGTTGGAAAACCGCGAATCAACCGGCATGAAGCATCGCATGTTCGTCTCGGTGAACTATGAGGGCGATGGCGCTGATCAACCTGACTGGAAAGCGGCAGAAAAAACCGTCGAAATCCTGAACACGCATGGTGACAAGCCCTTCTTCATCGCGACCGGTTTCGTCCGCCCTCACTACCCCAGTGTTGCGCCTTCGAAGTTCTTTGAAATGTATCCTTTTGCAAAAATGCCACTTCCGAAAGTTCCGAAAGGCGATCTTGCGGATATTCCCAAACCGGGGCTTGCAAGAACGACGAGCCAAAAAAGCGGCATCGCCAAATGGCCGGACAATCAGAAAAGAATGTGGGCTGCCTACTACGCCACCGTGACCTACATGGACGAACAGTTGGGAAAGATCATGGATGAACTGGACCGGCTCAAGCTGACCGACTCCACCGCCATCGTTTTCATCAGTGATCATGGCTATCACCTCGGGGAGCATCACTTCTGGCAAAAGAGCAATCTCCATGAGGAGGTGACACACGTTCCGATGATCATTTCAGCCCCCGGATTGAAGCCCGGCCGGACCCAGGCTCTCGCCGAACTGATGGACATCTACCCGACTCTTTGCTCGCTCCTGGAGATCCCGATTCCAAAATCGGTTCAAGGTAGAAGTCTGCTTCCAATTCTCAAGGATCCTGGAGCAAGGCCGCGAACTGACGCTCTTTCCTTGTTAAGGGGAAGCCACGGCCTGCGAACCGATCGCTGGGCCTTCATGAAATACAAGAACGGCGACGAAGAGCTCTACGACATGAAGACTGACTCTGGCCAGTTCACGAATCTGGCGGAGAAAAAAGAACACCAAGCCACGAAGGTGAGGCTGCTCACCCTACTCAAGGAGCGGATCAAATCGGCCTCACTCCGTTGACGTATTTACAGTCATCCCCGGCTTTGCAATCATCTCGAAGCCATCGGAAAACTTGATTTTTTTCACTGAGTTCCCGAACCGGTAGGCCACATAGGTCCTCTTACCCTCCTTCGCAAAAACGTTCACCCAGGGGTGTGCCGAGGTGACGGTGCGATCGTTCCGGCCGAGCCGGTTCAGGGTGTGAATCCAATGAGACATGAAGGCGTGGGTATTGCCTCCTTCGAGACTGCAATCGGGATTCTTTTCAAGATAGTTGACCGCCATCTGCGAATCCTGCAGTGAATTAAACATCACCACCAGATCTCCCCAACCATTGTTATAGTCACTTCCCTTCTCCCGCTTCTCCACGATGCGATCGTGGTTCTTTTTTACGTATTCAGGAAACCGTCCCATGTAGATTGAGGCCGGGGTAAAAGGCAGCCAATTGATACCATGAATACAATCGATATCGGCGGAGAACCAGGTGGAAAAGGACCCCTTGCCACCCCAGACCATTCCGAGAGCGACCTCTGGAAAATCCTTGGGGAAATTTGTCGTCGAGACATCAAACCAGTATTCCTCAACCGCCGTTCTCTCGGTATTGTAAAGAAAGATGCCCGTGTCCCTGAGCTTGGCGTTGCCCGTCACCTCGCCCCAGAGCATCAAGCCATACCAGGCATTCATCGATTCAGAGGACGACTCCTGGTTGTTTCCGTCACCAAACCTTGCGTGCCCCGAAGCCCAGGAATGTCCAGCATAAATATCAAAACAACGAAGATGGGGAAAGAGCGGATCCTCCCGGTCGGTCGAGGCGATATCACGAATGATTAATTCAATCATTGCCCCCCATTTTCCGGCCCAGGCCGGGTCGAGGCGCGCAACTTCCGCAGCGGCACGAATAAAATAACCGTAGTGAAAATGGTGATCATTCAGCTGCCCGTCGCTCCCGTAGGAAGGCTTGCTGCCAATCAATGTCCCCCATCTTTCGTTGTAATAGAATAGAGGAGCATTTTCTCCTTTGGATGCGATCAACCAGTCTTCAAGTCGACGGCGAATTTCATCGACAAAAAGCTTTTGCAACTCCTCCTCGCCGGCGACTTCTGCGACTCCGCTCAAGGTTGCCAGCTTACCTAAAAATTTCCCATCCCAGTAGGTATCCGCAAAAGGCATCTCAAGCTTGGCCGCTTCCTTTTTGAGATAACCTACCAATTGTTTCCGGTCACTGATCCCCTCGGCCGGAAGCATGGGAAGCAGCCCCTGAATGGGCACCAATGTTTCAAAGCCCTCCCCTTCCGCCAACTTCATCTCACCACGCACCGAGCGATAACTTTGCCCGGTCAAGGCCACTCTGGAATATTTCCACTGATGCGGGTAGAGAGCGAACAAGGTGTCCTTCCCTCCCCCCTCCATCGCTTCGACTTCGAAAAAATATTCAGTCTTTAAATAGCCATTCACCGGCTTCGCTGAAAAGCTGGTTCCAGTGACATGATGGTGGGCGCATTCCGCAAAGCGGGCCAAGGTGGCTTTTTCGCTGTCTGGTAAAAGCGCTACGGTGAAATAGCCCTTCGATGATTTGTTAGTAATCGTGTCCGTCTTAACTCCACCCCAACTCGATTCCTTCGCGCCATAGATTCCGTAATGATTGCCTCGGACTGTCACTCCCAAGGTGGAATCACCTTCTTCGCCACTCCAAACAACTGGTTGGTGCGCAAATTTTAGAACAGGGTTTCCACCGCTAATACGGTTAAAAATGAAGGGGCTTCCGTGACCAAAAGTGGAGCGTAAAATTGCTTTGTCTTTTCGAAACTCAGCCGTGATGAACCAATCGGAATAATCGGCCAAACGGGTATCGGGAAACCCGGGAACCTCCGAATGAGAGATTACAAAATCACCCGTCCTACCAATCCCGCCACCCATAATATGACCACCTGCTCCAACGATTCCGGATCCGGGATAGGCCACAGCAAGCCCCCGTTCGTTGCAATTCATGGCGAGCGGATGGGGAAAAAGATTCTGGGAATATTTTTCCCAGACCAGAGAGCTCCACCATTGGTTGGTCGGAGTCGCTCCTTGCAGGGCCGGGGTCGAAAAGATGTTCTTCGGAAGTGGTTCACAGTCCGCCGGAAGATTGAGGGAGTAGCTGCCACTGCCCTCCCTCACGCTATCAGCTTCCGCCGAATGATTTAGGAGAGCCACCAGTGCAAACGCAATACCGGCAAAGGGCAAAAATGATTGAAGGACTTGCTGCCTCATAGGTTCAAAAAGTTAATCCGCGATTATCTGCCGCACGGAGGAGAGTCACCAGCAGGCCATCATCGGTCAAACAATAATTGCATAATATTGCACTTATTATTCAGATCAGTTACTCTGTTACTTGCCATGCAGCGTCGGGATGATCATGTTATTCCAGTCGATCGAGAAAGATCGAGATTGCTGCCATGCCCAAAGTGAACCAAAAAGCCATTGCTGACAAACTGGGGATTTCCCGTGCCACTGTGTCTCGCTGCTTCACCAACCATGCCGGCATTAACGCCACGACGCGTGCCAAGGTTTTTCAACTGGCGGCGGAGATGGGTTACAACCATCTGGAACCTCGCAGCCCAGCGATGAAAAAAGCCAAGAAAAAGGTGAATTTCAACGTGCTCATTTGCAGCGAAACCGAGGAATACTTCAGGGAAGACTACAGAAGCCCGGGCGAACAAATTCTTGTCGGCGTCTCCGAGTTTGCGCAGGCCCATGAAGTCGATGTCGATGTCGACTTCATTCCACCTTCGGCAACCAGCCTCGAAGATCCCGCTTTCGCAAAAATCAAAAGCCTTAGATCCCGAAAGAATCGCGGGGTTCTTCTGATCTACCCTTTCGCTGACTCCGTTATCAGCGATCTCTCATATCAACTCCCTGTCGTCTCACTTGTGGATCAACTTGAGCACGAATCGATTGATTGCGCGGATGTCGATCACAACGCCGGAATCTCGATGGTGATTGATCAATTGATTACTAAGGGGCACAAGCGGATTGGCTTTTACACCCGTGAATATGCCATTGCCGCCAGCTGGTCGTTTCGACGCTATAGTGCCTTTGTTGAAAAAATGGCCAGGGTCAAGCTCACGGTCTCGGACCGCGATATTATCGGGATCTTCCCACGGACGTGTGGCTCGGTCGCCACAGGTATCGACGAGGCAATTAAGAGGACGAAAGAAGGTGTGACAGCTTGGGTCTGCGCAGCCGACCACCAAGCCTACGATCTCATCGATGGATTTGAAAACCACGGACTCAAAGTTCCAGAGGACGTCTCGATCACGGGCTTTGATGGAATTCAGAGGGGTTCCAAGCGACCGGCCCTTACCACGATTGATATCCCTTTCCGAGCGATCGGGATGACAGGCGCAGACAGACTCGCGTCACGGATCCGCAAACGTTTCGGCGGGAGCCAAAGCATTTATATAAGTGGAACGCTTATAGAAGGCGAAACTGTAGCTACACCAAAAGGCTAGGTTTCGCTTCGACGCTTCTCGAGTTCCAATGCGATTTTTTCAACCTCATCATCATCTAAATTATACCAAAAAAGGACCACTCCTGACAGAATCGTGAGGACCCCAGGGATAATCGAAAACATCAGCAGTATCCCATGCGCCGACTCAGACGATTGTTCCACATTGGCAACATACCCAAAGTAAGCGAGGAGCATTCCAACAGCCCACCCCCCGAGAGCCAAACCAGCCTTCTGGACTAACATTGCAGCGGCAAATGTGAGGGCCGTGATTCGACGTCCAAACTTCCACTCACCATAGTCAACGACATCGGTATAGATAGCCCAAACTAATGCAGGCATTGGCCCCGCAAAAAACGCGCTAGCAAGATTCAGCCAAAAGATCTGTTCAAAGTTTTTTGCCGGCACAAAGTAAAACGCGATAACCGAAAATGCGTTAATCATTGTCAATCCAATCAAGGCATTTCTTTTTCCGAACCGCTTTGATAGCGGCTTGGTTAGCAAAAGCCCAAAAACAAGAGCAATAGGCGCAGAAGCGTAAAAAATTGATATTCGGTCCAAATACCAAAAATATTTTCCATCTCCAAGATCAGCTAAATACTTGAGATAAGGATAGGTAATTCCCCATCGCAATCCCGAGAACGCCAAAGTAATGAATGCCACGATTAACATGACGATAAGGGGTCTGTTACTCCTCAAGTATTTTAGGTCTTTTCCAAGATCGACCCTTTCATCTCTAGAAGGAGCGATCCGCTCACGAGTTGTAAAGAAGGTATAGAGGAAAAGAAACGTCGCTAGTATTGAAAAGACTATCATGGCAGTCCTCCACGCTTCCGGGCTATTGCGTCCTCCGAAGCTGTTGATGATCGGAAACAAAGCGAGACCAATAATCACCTGAGCAGAAAAAGCTCCTGCAAACCTAAAATTTGAGAGCGATGCCCGCTCCACGGGATCTCCAGTCATAGTTCCCATCAGGGCTGAATACGGAACATTGATTGCTGTATAAACCGTCATCAGAGCGATATATGTCACATAGGCGTAAACCAATTTCCAAGTGGGGTCTAAGTCTGGTCCAAGGAAGGCCAAGAAACCAATTAATCCATAGGGAACAGCGATCCACAGAAGATATGGACGATACTTTCCGAATTTGGTCTGTGTCCGATCGGCAAGCCCCCCCATTAACGGATCAGAAATGGCATCCCACAAGCGGGCGACAGCGTAAAGAGTCCCAACCGCGGCTGGATTTAGGCCAATTACGTCGGTATAGTAGGTAATCAGAAATGCATTGACGATATGGAAGACAAAGTTCGAAGCTGTGTCGCCAAGGCCATATCCGATTTTTTCTTTCGTTGAGAGTGTTTGAGAATTTTTTGAAGACATGAGGATTTAGAATTAAGAGATGAGCCAATTAGAGGGAAGTTCCACGATAACTTTGGCGACCGTTCCCCGGTTGAAAACAATGCTCGAACTGGTCTCAATGTCGAGAACCCCATTTGAAAAAACTAGTTCCTGACCATCATTTTTGAAGACGGTAGCCTTAGGCGTTTCTAAGTCTTCACATAACTCGAATCGCAATGGAGTCCGAGCATGAGTAAATAGAAGCACACCATCAACGAACTCTGCTGCTCGGAGGAGGTATGGACGGAAACTCAGCTGCCCTTCTTCAAAGTCGATTCCCAACTCTCCCAGACGGCAGAGCAAACCTTCCTTCACTTGCCCGGTCAAACCCGGTTGTTGGGCCCCTCTCTCGCCCTGACTGTGAGAATAAGGTTCAGCCGGAAACGCTCCATAGCTTTGCGGAGTTTGACGGAAGCCTAAGCCCCGTTGCACCGAGTAGTAAGCTGTGGCAGCCCGCGACTTCAACTCCTCACTTGATTCATCATTTTTGTAGACGGAAAGCGCGACTTCCTGCGCCGCCAGCATCAGCTTGGAAACCATGTGCCAATAGACACAGCCCAGCCCTTCATAGCCAAACATCGAACCACTGCGACCGGTGAAGGAATGATGGGAAAAAACTTTTTCGTAAAGGGTTTCGATCGCCGTTTGATCTTCGGTTGCAAGGCCGTCGATCTCCTGCAAGCGATCTGCCAGGGCATATCCATTGACCAAAGCCTCGTTAAACCGCCAGGCACCTGTTCCGTCCTGATACACCAGGCGTTCGTCCCCCTTCTCCGCCATCACGGCAAGGAGGTGATTGCTTTGAAGATCGGCATCCGGGATGCGATTAAGATTTTTAAACCCGGGCAATTCACGATCAGGATACAAAAGATAAGTCGGATGACGCCTGGAGCGAAGGTCACTCGCGGCCAGCGTCTCCAACAAGTCCACTGCGGTTTCGTTTTCGAGAAAGCCCGAGCTCAAGACGGAAACCTGTCCCTCCAACATCAACTGCAGGTTGTGCACTTTCATCTCCGGATTTCCCGCTCGCACTTCCAACACATTGTAGGAATGCCAGAGCCCGTCAGGCCTGCGATTGGCCTTCAACACTCCTTTCACTGCTCTAATTGCAAGAGAAAGAAAGCCCAGGAGATCAGCAACACCAAGACTGTCTTGACGGCAAATCTCCACCCGCACCGAATCCCGATAATCCTGCATCACCAGCCCATTGGTCCGGGCCAGCGTAAATCGATCGGCGTCCGAAATCGAATCACCCTGCTGCCAGCGCGGATCACCCAGCGCGTCACCCATTTGCCGGACCGCCTGCCCGGTCGCTTTGGAAACGGCAAACTCGTCCACGCCACCGTTTTCGATCGAACGCTTCAAGAAGCGCAAATAGCGCAGAAGGTAACCCGAGGTCACCACCGAGAGTCCATTCCCCGCCAGAGCATTGTTAGCGTCATTCCACTCGGGCTTCTGGGTGTTCATCCAGATTCCTCCGCCGGGAATCAGTTGTCCAAGCTTGGCCATTGGGGGAATGAGCAATTTCTCAATCAGGCCGACCCGAATGAGTTCGCCTGCCTCATCACGAAGAAGTAATCCATCACCTCCCGTCGATTCTTTCAGAGCCATCAGTTTGTCATGACGCTCCTGATCAAACTCCACGGTATCGCGAGGATCCGCGAGCGTCTTGTCCCAACTCGCAAGTTGATAAGGCACATCTGCAAAAACAAAATTTGAGTCACTCCACGAGCCGAGGAAGCCTGGATCAATCTTCGCTTTGAGTTCCAAAAATTTTAGAAGATAAATGATCTGGTGATCGCCCCAGTAACCAATCGAAACCCAGGGATCTTCCGGGTCGGGAACTTCCCAGTCTACTCCGGACGACGTCACACGGTAGGGATTAAAACCATCTACCGTAGAGGCATTGAGAAATCTCGAAATAAAACCATCCAGGAAGACCGGATAACTCCAGGCGAGGGCTTCCCAATTCTGGAAAATGTCCCGCCAGTTTCCTTCATAGTGGTGCACCGGACGACCATTGTCATCGTGAAGACGTATATTGAACTTGTTCCACGGGCGGCTCGGATCGCCGTGACGACGCCCCAAAACAAGAGGCAAGTATTCCGTCGTGAGGCGAATGAGATCCGGATCCCCCTGTTCGTTGGCGCGCGAGATGATCCAGTCGCGCTCGAACGCATCGGGTAAGGCGGAAAGCCACTCGTAGTATTTCGAGATCAGCGAGCTGTTATTCTGCCTCAGAAAGTGCTGGAACTGAGCCCTCGAAAGGACCGAACCATTTTCAGGAAGCCCACCGCGCAGCAAATTGCAAAGCGTATTGTGATAGTGGTAATGGGAGGAATCGCGATCTGCGCTTTCCTGGAACCCGTCCACGGACTCAGCCATTTCACGGAGTCTCTTGCGCCCCTCCTCCAAATCATTCTCAACCTCCGCAAGCAGGGTTTCTTCATCACGAAGAGACTTAATCAGATTCCCGACCTCGCGATGACTTTGCTCGATCTCAGCCACCATCATCCATTCCCTGGACTCCCCTGCCGCTAGCTGCAAATCCGACCCTAGGAAAAACGCTCCACGCTCTCCGCGCGACTTAAGGCCCTTTCCGGCAAGGCCCTTTCCGGCGATAGCGCCGGTCTTCAAAAACTGTTCGGCGTCGCGGTGCGACAAAAAGGGATGGGCATCGGAAAAACCGCTGGTCCAAACGGTCGTCGCCTTGAGACTCTCCAATGGGATCGGAGCGTCCACGATTCCGGACGCCAGGCGATGAATCATCAAGTGGCCTTCACAGCACACCTCGGTCATCTTATAGGCGTCAGCCAGACAGCTTAAATCTAGGTGTAAGCGTTGGCTCACCCCAGAGACCTGCAAATCCTGCAGTCCGTCCACGATCCTGAAATTCCTCGTATCGTCGCCCTCGCTGGTGACCCTGACCTTACGCACAAAGCCAAACCTTCCCGAAAGCTGCCACTGGTAGCTAAAACGGATTTTTAACGCTTCGTGCCACTCTTCGAAAATCAACTCATCGCCGAGAAAACTCTTCAAAAGGCGCCTGCGAACCGGAGCGGTGTGAATGGAAGTCGGCCAGAACGGATGCCAGATTTCACCATCGCATTCGATCGCGGTGAACGGACCCGTCCCATTCCAGTTCCCGAGAATCTTATCAACCGTCAAATACGGGAAGAGCGCCTTCTCCGGATTCTCCCGGCCCGCGCTCAAAGATCCGTTGCTGCTGCAGAACAACCACTGGTTCGTGACAGTGGCCACGCTCAGAAAAAAGGGTTCAAAACCCTCAAGATGATCAATCACTGCAAATTCCCGTCCCTCTCGAAACTCCCATTCATTGACCTGATCAAATTGGGTGGCTTGTTTCATTTCTCTGGTTTCAGCGGTAAGAGTCATTGGCGGAATAGCTATGTCGTGATCTCAGCAAATTTCCCGGGCGGCTGATGACCAAGAGCATCATGTAACTTAATGCAACATAAATCCCAGCCAATGGCGGACAAGTGAAATCCCCCAATAAATGCAACATTATGCAACTTTTTACATGTTCCTCTTGCCGGATGACAATCCATGGACTTCATTCACATGATCAACAAACCAAACTCATTCCATGAAACCCATCCCTACCACTCTCGCGCTCAGCGCGACCCTCCTCACCCTTCCCTGCCACGCGGACCTCTTTCCAAACGGCGGCTTTGGAAGCGCTGGTTCCACGTGGTTGGAAGTCGCGGGCGGTGGAACTTTTACTTTCGATTATCCGGCGACGGGCGGCAATGACGACGGATACGGCGTCATCGACCACAGTGCCGCTGATGGTGGCTTCGGAATCTGGGTCGGGAATGACGGAGATCCCATCGCGCTCGACTCCCTCGGCCTGGCGGCCGGATCCACCTACGACTTCACCCTGGACATGCGTCTGATCGCTGGAGCCAACATCGGAGGCTTCAAGCTCGACTTCACAATCGGAGCGGACAATGCGAGCTCTACCGGCGATCTTCGCAACGACCTCATTGGCGATGGCTCGACTTGGGAGACCTACACATTCCGCATTGAAATTCCCGAAGAAGTGGATGGATTCAAAGTCGTCCCACTTTGGGGCGTCGACTCCGTCGTCGGATATGACAATATCGGCTTCGACCCCACGCCCATTGAGCCCCCTGTCGAACCGCCAGTCTTCGAACCAGGCAGCGAGGCCCAGGTGGCCGAGGGCACCCTCGTGACCTGGGTCCCCACCAATACCGAAAAATTTTACCAGCCCCAGTCGTCACAAGACGGGACCGCTTGGACGAACCTCGGACCTGTATTTCCCGGCACCGAAACCACCAACATCCTCGACCCTAACCCGGCGCCCTTCTACCGCGTTCAGGAAAAAGACCCCGCCGGTCCGGAATCGCTCGTCAATGGAGACTTCGAAATCGCTGATCCCGCAAACCCTGACTGTCCTAAAAATTGGCTCTGCCTGGCAGGCAATGGTCAAATAGCAGAGCGCATCGAATCCGGTTCTTTCTCGGGCTCAGCCTCAGTGAGACTTGCAGTAAGCAACGCCGAAGATCCAAGCCCCAAGTCAGTCATTTTAAAGCAAGAACTGCCCCTTGCAGGAACCGCCATCATACCCGGTGGGTCTTACACGCTCTCGTTTAGAGCCCAGGAGATCTCCTTTGGCGTAGCATATGATCAGAACTACAAGCTCGTCTGGTTCAACGACAACGGTCCTATCGCTGGCCAGGATGTTGGCCCCTTTGGTTACAGGGGAGGAACAAAGAATTGGGATGAAATTTCAAGGCCAGGCATCGTCGCTCCGGCTGGAGCGGTAAGACTCCTCATGGAATTTTCCAGTGCGACTGGTGCCGTCGCAGGAGCCGAAGTCAAAGGAGAAGTTCTGATTGACAATATCAGCCTCGCTGTAGGAGGAGCTACAGAACCTTCCAATCTGAGCACAACCACTGAACCAGGAATCGGAGTGATCATGCTCACGAAGTCAGGGGTAACCTACAAAGCCCAACAAACGGAAGATCTCTTCACCTTCGACGACCTGACCGGCACCTTTACCGGGAACGGAACGGTCATTGGAGCTGGCATCCCCGACGGAGGGACATCACACTACTACCGAATTATCGAAATTCAGGCTGAGGACAACTAAGAGCGCCTCCACTTCGTCACCATCGAAACTGTCCACTGAAACTTCCGGGCGGTCTCTCGAATCAAAAACGGCTCGTCGGCCACTTCGATCAATTCGAAGTCGCCGGCGAGTTCTCTTTTCAGCCAGTCCAGCGTCCGGCCTTTGGGCCAGTTTTCCTTTTGCGTAAATTCCTCAAGCCAAGTGCACGGAGTTGCTAAAACCAACTCGCCGCCCTGGTTCACCAATCCGGAGAGCCTCGCTAAAAACCGCCGCGGCTCGGGAAGACGGCACACTAGGTTCGCCGCATGGACTCGATCAAACGAACCCAGATCTTCACTCAAATTCATGGCATCCCCCACCTCAAACGAAATTCCTTGCCCGTCGATCCCGTCGGGTCGCGAAACATTCACCTCGGTGACTTCCGCCGCCTCCTCCAACCTCTGGCACGCAAGAGTTTCTCCCGCTCCGATCTTTTCAGCTGCTGTAATGAAAGCCCTCGAAAAATCAATTCCGATCACCTCGTCGCTGGTCCGCCCGAGTTCAAACGCCGATCGACCCACCGCACAACCCACATCCAGAGAACGCCCGACCCGCCCCTCCGAAAAATGGCCAACCGTCCGAACCGGGAATCCCAAAGCGTCACTCGGACCATTTTCCCAAGGGAGAATTTCCTTTGGATCTCCGTAATGAAAAAGGAGATATTCCCCCACGTACTGGTCAGTCTCGTAAACATCTGCCATAGGGCGCCACTCAAGCCCCTAAAACGACAATGTCCAGACCAGAGAAGAGGTAAACGGTAATAACAATCAAAACGATTCCGGATCGATCTTCGCATATGAACTCCCCCTCTTCACCTTACTGGCAATTGTCGGCCTGACCTCTTGCAGCTCAGTCAAAACCTCGATGCAAGAGGCAACCCGGACCATGAAGAATCTCGCCAAAACCAATATCGAGCGCCTAAAGAACCTCCGCTTCAAAGGACAGGACAACAACACTCCCTCGGTCGTCGCAGTTGGGAAAGAAGACCTCCGCGAGATCAAACCAGGTAAGGAGAAGATCCTGGCCTGGAACCGCTCGCGCCAAGCTAGTCGCACTACAGCGGTCTACCTCCCCCAAGAATTTCGATCCTTCCAGCCTTCCTGTTGGCCCGGCCCTTCGCTCGTCCGGCATTCTTCATCCACTCAGCTCGGTCGAACCGGGTAATGGCACTCCCATCGAGTCTGGGCCCGACCTAGAGCTCCCGGGCGACGTCTCCGGCGATTAAAATCTCGCCTCGTGGTCAGTTGGGGATTCCCACTGCCGCAATCCTGCGCTAAAGCCTCCGCATCATGCTCAAGGCCGGAATCGTCGGAATGCCAAACGTAGGCAAATCCACCCTCTTCAATGCTCTCACACGGACCCGCAACGCCGAGGCCGCAAACTACCCGTTCTGCACCATCGACCCCAATGTTGGAATGGTCACTGTCCCGGATCCACGCTTGGACAAACTCTCCGCGATGTCGAAGTCTACCAAGCTCATTCCCACCGCGATTGAATTCGTCGACATCGCCGGACTTGTCGAAGGAGCCTCGGAAGGTGCCGGACTCGGCAACAAATTCCTCGCCAACATTCGGGAAGTCGATGCCATCGTCCAAGTCGTTCGCTGCTTCGAAAATGATGATATCATCCACGAACTCGGCACCGTCAATCCAACCCGCGACATCGAGATCATCAACTCCGAACTCATCCTCGCCGACATCGCCGCACTCGATAAACGAAAACAATCGCGTGAGAAAAAAGCGAAGTCCGGCGACAAGGAATCAAAAGCCGAGGTCGACCTAATCACCAAGCTCCTTCCCCACCTTGATGCCGGCAAGCCCGCTCTTACCGCAGACCTAAACGACGACGAGAAGAAACTCATGAAGGAGTTTTTTCTTCTCTCCTCAAAGCGCACCATCTTCGCCTGCAACGTCAATGAAGACGAACTCGCCGGAGCTGTTGACGATCCCGATTCCCACCCGCTCGTCTCCAAAGTAAGGGCCTATGCCGCCGAATCACACGGAGCCGAAATCATCGTCATCTCCGCTCGGATCGAGGAGGAATTGGTCGAACTCAACCCCGAGGAAGCGGTCGAGTTTCTAGGCGACATGGGAGTCACTGACTCCGGAGTCTCCGATCTCATTCGCGCCGTCTACCATCTCCTGGGTCTGCGAACATACATTACCACCGGAGTTCAAGAAACCCGCGCCTGGACCATCACTGCGGGCGATAAAGCCCCTGCTGCGGCCGGGGTGATTCACGGTGACTTCGAACGTGGCTTCATCGCCGCCGAGGTAGTCCACTACGATGACTTCGTTGAGCTCGGCGGCAAAGTAGGCGCACGTGATGCCGGCAAACTTCGCATCGAGGGCAAGGAATACGTCGTCGCCGATGGTGACGTCATCGAATTCCGCTTCAACGTTTGAGATTTGTCCTTACTTGGAGATCAAAGATTCATTCTTTCTGAAATGATCCGCGACAAGCAGTCGCCCGTCACTCACAGCCTGATCTGGTGAAATACCAAGTTCTTGACGAAATTGCTGTTCCATCGCAGCACGCTGCAAGAGCAGCCGTTTCGGTTCCTCCAAAGGCCGACCGATTCCAGGCAACTGAAGCGCCGGCGACCTAAAACTACTCATTTCGAGATATTCGGCAACCAGATTGACCGACTCGTTTGAGTTGCGGCCATCGATCACCACCTCTACTGCGATCTCATCGCTAATCGATAGGCAGCTCCAACATCATATCGGCAAAGAAATTCCGCTTTTCCTGCGGGGTTGAAATCTCCTTCAATTCAGAAACAAAATTGGCGACCATAATCATCTTTTCCTGACTCTGCTCTCTTCCGGACGGGCCTCTCTGACTTCGAGCAGAAGTGCCGATTCGAGACTCCGGATGAGGCTCACCAGCCTCGACGTTTTTCGACTCACTCGCCTCCCGAGCACAAAACACTGAGAGGATGAACCTGATTTTGGAGAACTTCGTCATTCTTTAAAAAAGGGGGGATTATGCCTCCCACAATATGGATGAAGCAGTTGGAAGCGTTAAGGTCAGCCTCGACAAGAGGATATCCATTGAAAGAAACTCCGGCGTTGGAAAAATCAACGACTAAACGTCCTCCAATAGTTCGCACAATCTCACCATCGGTCAGGTCGGCGGAAGTGATTTGGCCAAAGGCAACATGGCGAAGCAGGCCCCGACACAGGGCCCGCTTGTCCTCGAGCAATGCACCCAGTGCGTCTACTGAAATAGCAGCGAAGGCCACGTTGGTGAGAGCAAAAATCGTCGGGCGATCAATTTCGGCGTGAGTCTCAACGAGACCGGTTTCGGTAACAGCAGTGACCAAAATGGAATATTGCTCAAGGCCAGCAAGTCGCTCGACAAGCTTCTGGGTCCGGGAAGCACTCTTTCTACATCTGAACTGCGCTTCAGCCTTTTGAGGCGGCTAGCGCAATTGAGTCAGTGGGAAAAAAGAGGTCATTTGGGGTTTGGAAGTCAAGGCATTTGCGAGGTCTTCGGTTGGGTTTGTCTTGAACATTCTTCACGTCTTTCGAGTTGATTGCTGAGAAGTCGGTTTTCTTCGGGAAGTATTGGCGAGCCAGCCAGTTTGTGTTCTCGTTGGAACCCCGCTCCCACGAGTGATACGGGTGGGCGAAGTAGGCTTGCGCTTCCATGATCTCAGTCAGGAGTTCGTGCATCGTGACAAGAACCGGTCCGCTCGGGCGGCCAATGACAGCATCCATTTCTCAATCTACCATCCGGGTGCGTTTTTCGACTATCGGAGGCCGTTGATCGATCATGACTTGGTTCTTGATGCGGCCCCGGCGTTCTTTTCCCGCACTTCGATCTCGGTAAGATTTGGCAGGATGTCGCAGGAAGCGGTGGAGATCTCCGCCGGACTGTGGGAAGACGCTGAACAAAGGGACGATTCGCCCAAGATTTTTTTCTGATTAATTTTGGGACCGCACCAAGTCTCCGGTTCACAACATCCGTAATCCTTCGCCGTGCCTCATCGGGTGGGCCCTCCCCCAAAGTGAACCCCTTCCACCCGGACACCACTTCGCCGTCGCTTTGTTGGTCGAACGGATTACGGAGTATTGTGCGAAGTCATCAATACTCGCTTGATATTCCCAACTCATAATCCATCGCCCTTTTAAATTTCCTCCTTTTAAATCCATCGAGCAACCTTAGCGTCCCATCAATGATGCGAACGATCACGCGAATTCTGATACCAGTGGTTCTGTGCACCTCCCTTCCAGGACAGCTCAAGGAGCCCCAGACCGCTCCCAGTAATCAGCTGGCTCCGCAGCCAACCCTTTATGATTCAGTCGTAAAGATCGAGGTGGCGACCCAGGTTCCGGATTATCGCACTCCCTGGAACAGCGGCCGCTTCAGCGGAGGAACAGGGACAGGTTTTATTATCGGCCCTAACCAGATCCTGACAAACGCACACGTCGTCTCGGACAACCGCCGCCTTCTGGTGACCCGCCGTGGATCTTCGCAGAAGCACGTGGCCCGGGTGCGTCACATCGCGCACGACTGCGATCTTGCTCTCATTGAGCTCCAAGATTTCCGTCCATTCGAAGGTCTTCCCTACCTGGATTTTGGAAAGATGCCGAAGCTGGAAAACCGTGTCAGCGCAATCGGCTACCCTGTGGGAGGGGAGCGCCTCTCGGTCACGCAAGGAGTCGTTTCACGGATCGACTTCAGTAGCTACAGCCACTCCCGCGCCGACTCCCACCTCGTCATTCAGATCGATGCCGCCATCAATCCTGGCAACTCGGGCGGCCCCGTGGTCCAGGATGGCAAGGTCGTGGGTGTCGCCTTTCAGGGAAACACCCAAGCCGATAACGTGGGCTACATCATCCCCACTCCGGTCGTAAAGCGCTTTCTGAAGGACATCTCCGATGGCAAATACGACCACTACATGGACCTCGGGATCTCGCCCTTTCCGCTTTTCAATCCTGCAATGCGCAAAGCCTACCAGCTCCCGGCCGACGGAAAAGGAGTCCTCGTCGCCAACGTGGTTCCCGGTGGACCAGCCGACGGCATTCTGAAGCGCGGTGATGTCCTTCTTAGCATCGATGGAAATACCATCGACAGCGCCGGGAACATTCGCATCGCGGGTGAATTCGTCGACATGAACGAAATTGTGGAGCGCAAATTTGCGGGCGACAAAGTGTCCCTAACTCTCATCCGCAAAGGCAAGGGACTGAAGAAAGATCTCATCTTGAGGGAATTCCCCTACTCCCGGATTTATGCCATCCAATACGAAGAGGTCCCACGTTACACCTTCTTCGCCGGATTGGTTTTCCAACCCTTGAACCTTAATCTTTTCGCGACCTTCAAATTCAACGACCGCCGCCTTCGTCAGATCTTTGCCGACTACGTCTCACGCGGGCTCTTCAAGGACATGGAAGATGTCGTTGTTCTGACCCGCGTTGAGAACGACCGGCTCACCACTCGCATGGGTGGATTCACCGGCATGGCCGTCTCCAAGGTGAACGGTCAAAAAATCAAGACGCTTCGCCAACTTCATGAGATCCTGAATGCTCCGAATCCCCCGGAGTATCACGTCATTGAATTCAACGGAGGCAACCGCCCTCTCGTGATTCCAAGCGCCGAGGTCCCGACGGCTCAAAAGCGGATCATGGCTCAAGTCGGGATCACCAAGGCCGCACAACTCGACTAGTCATTCATTTTCAATCCCAACGGATTCCATTCCATGAAAAAACTTCTCTTCGCCCTGATTCTTCTTCAGCCACTCGTTGCGGCCCCCGAAGACTCACTCGTCAGGATCAATTCAACCATTCAGACATACAGCGCGTCCCAGCCCTGGGAAAAGACCCCTCCGCGATCCCGACGTGGACTTGGTACCCTTCTTCCGGGTAATCGCATTCTGACCACCGCCGCGATGGCTGCGGACTCGATATATATCGAGCTCCAATCGGCCGACAGCACCCAAACCGTCCCGGCCAAGGTGACCGCCATCGACTACGAAGCCAATCTTGCTTTGCTCACTCCAGATGCCAGGCCCGGCTTCTTGTCGGAGCTCAAGGCCACCAAGATCGCTTCTCCGGCCAAACCAAGCGACGAAATCGAACTTCTGCAATTGGAGACCAATGGTGACCCTCTGTCCACGACCGGTAAAATTCGCTCCATGGAATTACTCAGCACCTTTGTGAGCGGGCAATACTTCCTCGGCTACGTCGTGAAGGCCTCAATGCAAACTTCCGGAAACTCGTTTACCCTGCCTGCCTTCCGAAATGGCAAACTCACCGGGATTCTCACCAGCTATGATTCCAAAGATCAGATTTGCGATGTGATCTCCATCGATATCATCTCGGCATTCCTCAAAGATGCCGAAGATGGAAATTACGAAGGATTCCCAAGCCTTGGCATCGGAACCGCCACCACCGAGGACCCACACTTTCGCGGTTGGTTGAAGCTGCCCAAAGACAAGGGAGGTCTTTATGTCACCCGGGTGCTACCAAAGGGTTCGGCAGCCAAGGTTGGGATGAAAGAAGGAGACGTAATCCTTGGCGTTAGTAGCTTTGCCATCGACCGACGGGGATACTTTGAGCATCCGGACTACGGAAAACTTTTCTGGCCACACCTGGTACGTGGACGCCCTATTATGGGCTCCAAAGTGGCGATCGAGGTCCTGCGGGACGGCAACGTCCAAACCATCGAAGCCACCCTTGAAAAGGCGCCCGCGCCTCTGGTTCCCGGCTATCTCTATGACGAAGCCCCTCCCTTTCTTATCAAAGGTGGACTCGTTTTCCAGGAACTCTCCAAACCGTATCTTGAAGCCTTTGGCAAAGAGTGGGCAGCCCGCGCCCCCCTCAACTTGCTCGACGTCTTGAGCAGCCCGGAAGATTACGAACGAGGCCGCCGCCGGGTTGTCGTGCTGACCCGCGTTGTGGCGACGGAGGCCACCATCGGATACGACCGACTCGGCAGCCAGATCATCAAGTCGGTGAATGGCAACGCTGTGAAAGGACTCCCCGAGCTGGCAAAGGCTCTGGAAACCGTTCCGGGAAATGGCATTCACACCATCGAAACAGACGAAGAACCCTACCAAATTTTCCTCGACGAAGCCCTCTCCGACCGGGTTGACCGGGATTTCGTGACACGTGGCCTGCCGACTCTGAAAAGACTTTACGAAGTCGAGTAAGCGGTCTCTTTTAATTCGTTGGGATCTTCAGCGTCTGGCCAATCCGTAACATGTCGGATTGAATTCCATTGGCCTTTTTAATCGCCAAGACTGACACCTTGTAGCGACGTGCAAGAACGCTGAGGGTGTCTCCACGAACTACCCTGTAACTGATATACTCCGGTAGCGGATCCGGTTCTTCGACTACCGGAGACCTTAAATCGGGTTCACTTGTGGAATCCGGCTCGGACCCAGGGTCGTCGCTGCCTAATTCCGGAGCATTTTCAATCTCTTCAACCACCTCGGCACGAGCAGGCACCTCGGGCTCATCCGGCTCAGTTCCGGGATCAGTTGTTTCCAGTTCGCCAATCACTACTCCCACTTCTCCCAAGGTCTCGCCTGCTTCCGAGGCACTCGTTGGCTCCGGAGCCGGGCCATCTGTCATATCCGGCCCAGAGGTAGATTCGGAAGCTTCTCCCGTTTCTTTAGTCACCTCTTCCAGAGGAGTCACTTCCGGAGAAACAACAATCGCATCATTGGTCGCATCGACGAGGTCAGGTAAGCCTTCTGGCTCGATTTCAGCTTCAGATGACTCAATTCCAGAGCCTGTCAACCCTGGCGGCGGAGTCGGTGGCACCGCGCCTTCCGGGCCCGTTTCCCGGGTCAACGGAGCAATCTCATCTTCATTTAAAGCCAGATCCGGGCCTTCTCCCTCGATCGGTCGCGCCCCAACCGGAAGAACCATGACGAGCTGATGAATCGCCTTTCCGGTGGAGTCGGTGAAGACTTGGCTCGCGCTTCGCTCCATGCCATTTCGCAAGCGAGTAATCTCGTATTGGAAAAGAGACTCGGCCTCCAATCCCCAAACTGCCTCCGCAATCAAATACTTGCCTGAATCAAGGGTTTGCTGAATAGCCCGATATTGATTCTCACCTTTGTGGACCCTCCCCTCGATTTCCGCAAAATAGTCTCCAATCGGGAGTTGCTCCTTGGCGAACATGAGACCGGCCTTGCTCATCCACGGGCCAAACTCAGCCTCGCGCGCCAACTCCTCGGTGGTGAGGCTTTGCTGGACTTCACCTTGCGGCTTCTTTGGAACGTCGCAGGAAGTGATCAGGGCCATCAAACCAATGGCGATGGAATGTTTGGCGGCAGAATGAATTTTCATGGGAACGGGGTGAGAACTAAATTTCGATGTCAGGCCGAATTGTTTCTAAAGTTCAAGATATCATCGATCAACGCGATTGAGAAGCTTCCATTGTCTTCCAAAAAAACCGTGCCGCCCCGACCAGGGGCGATACGTCTTGGAAGTAAAAATTCGCGCTACTCGATTCCCAGCTCCTGCTTGAAGTCGCGGCGCAAGTTGCGCTTGGCGAGATTCACCATCACGTCCACGTTGATATGAGGAGCATCAGCATCGAAACCCTTGGAGTAATTAAAGAGATGCTTCGGAAAGTATTCCGTGAATCCCTCCCGTTCCTTGTCGGTGAGTCTCCCCCAGACCCCAAAATTCAGGGTTCGCGCAAGTTTCTGCTTCATCTTGAGGGTCAATTTTCTCCCCTGACAGGCTCGTTGCACCTGTTTGTGGGTCAATTGCTCTGGCGAAGCCTCGACAAGATCGTGATTCGAAAGCCCCCATCCTTCGAGCAATGTCGCCAAAGGCTGTGGTCCGAAATCCCGCTCTTCAATCATTCCGGGGGACTAGGCGTTCACGAGGCGAAGATCGCGGAGACGGCGAACCAGCTCGCGGGTTTCACGCTGCCACTGGCGGAGAGTTGAACGGGAAGCCTCAAGTGATTGGGAAACCGAAGATTCCAGCTCGCTCAGATTCTTTTTAAGCTGAACCAAAAGCTCGTCAACCCGGGCCATGGCATGCTCACAGATGGTGCCTTCCTTCGAATTGAGCTCGGCGAGTCTGGCTTCGGCCTTGCGCTGGGCCTCTCTCATTTCTGCCGCAACAATCTTGCTCTCGGGGACGCGACGTAGATTACTGACGAGACCTAGCTTGTGAAGAAGCATGATGGTCCACTTGGTTGGATCAAAGTTCCAGGCCTTCACACCGTTGCGGTAGTCGTGCTGGAATTCGTGGTGATAGTTGTGATACCCCTCGCCATAGGTGACGAGAGCCATGATCCAGCTGTCGCGAGCACTGCAGCGGGTCGAGTAAGGCTGGTTGCCAAGGGTATGGCAAAGCGAGTTGATGAAGAAGGTTGACTGCTGGACCAAGACGACGCGCAGAGCACCCACCACGAGGAAGCCACCGAGCGCTCCCACCATTCCACCCATCACGAAGTAGCCAATAACAGCCGGGAGAATGAGTCCTGCAATGAAAGCAATGACGACGTAGTGCTTATCCTGAAAACGGACCAAGGCATCTTTTTGAAGATCCTTGACGTTATCGATTGGCTGGGGAGCATTGAGCTTAAAAAGAATCCATCCGATGTGCGCCCAGAAAAAGCCCTTGGAAATATCATAGGGGTCTTCGTCGTGATCGGTGTGCTTGTGATGGCGTCGGTGGTCCGAAGCCCAGTGCACTACCGAGTTTTCGAAAGCACAGGCTCCGAAAACCAGAGTGAAAAGACGCACCGGCCAGGTCGCCTTGAATGACAAGTGAGAGAATAAACGGTGATAGCCAAGCGTGATACTCAGGCCAGTCGCAACCATATAAAAGGCGAAAAGGCTCCACATGATCCAATTGAGATCATGCATGAAAAGGAAAATGGGAGCCGCAACGACTCCGAGGACAGTAATGCCGAAGAGGAAAGAGGTATTCACCCAGTTAACCCGATAAAATGGAATTCGATGATTCATAAATATTATGTCTGTTCTTTGGAGCCTACCTGTTGATCTGTGTGCAGCTTCCTCCTCTCGAGAATACCAATTGTGAGACCAACATGCGAGAGCCAATTTCAGATCGGCTGGAAAACTGGATCTCTCGGCAAAAACTTTCACTATTTTAGACACTTTGAAACCTGGCCAAGACTCTCAAATTGACTCACATTTTTTGTCAGACATGCTCTTTCCCGCCGTATCCTAATTACTGCTAAATCTAATGAAGAACCTCTTTGCTCTCTCACTTCTGGCCAGCGTGCCTCTCTTTGCAGCCCATCCGGGCCAGGCACCTTACGAACTCTACTGCGGGGCTTGCCACGCCCCCGATGGCAAAGGCATTAGCGGCGGTCAATTCCCCCCTCTCGCCAATAGCGAATGGGTGAAGGGCAAGCCTGAGCGCATTATTGAAATAGTTCTTCACGGCCTGCAGGGCAAGCTTCAGGTCGCCGGAAAGGACTTCAACCTGGCGATGCCCCCGCACAAGGACTCTCTCACCGATGATCAGATTTCCAACATCATCAGCTACGTCCGCTCGAGTTGGGGACACAAGGAATCGGCAGTCACCAAGCAACAAATCGCAGCGATGCGAAAGAGCACGGCCAAGCAAAAGGACATGTGGCAGGCCTCGGATCTGCTCAAGAAATACCCAATTCAAAAGCCCCCCGCAATCCGGGATCTCCTTTCCTACACTCATCTCGGAAGCTTCAAGACCCTCGCCGACCTCCGCAAGACCAAGGCCGTGAACGCCGAGGAAGAGAAAAAGGGCGTCATTTCCCTTCAACACGCCGCCCTCAAAAAGAAGGCCCGCGACAACTACGGGATTGTCTGGGAAGGTTGGCTCGATGTCCCCCGCGATGGCAAATACACTTTTACCTACGATACCGACGACGGTGGCGCGCTGACCGTCGACGGAAAAGAAGTTATTACCCGGAACTATGTTGGCCCAGCCGGCAAGCCCACCAAAAAGTCAATCCCACTCAAAAAAGGCCGGGTTGACATTAAGATCGAATATTACGAACTCAGCGGGGAGGAGCACATTTCCCTCTCCTGGGAAGGCCCCAAGATGAAAAAGCAATACCTCTCCGACACCAAGTCTCGCGGGGGCGGCGGAGGCGGGGGCGGCGGACAATCCATCCCGGTGGTCGCCCCAGCAGGAGAAGCCATCATCTACCGCAACTTTATTGCAGGCACCGATCCACGCGGCATTGGCGTCGGATACTCGGAAGGCGTCAACCTGGCCTTCAGCGCCGATTCAATGAGCCTCGATATGATTTGGAAAGGCGACTTCATCGATGGCGGACGCCACTGGGTGAACCGCGGTCAGGGCTTCCAGCCACCCGCTGGCGATCAGGTCGTGAGCATCAACCGTGGCATTTCATTTGCAATTCTTGAGAGTCAAACCTCCGGATGGCCAGGCAAGGCGGACAACAAATTACAGCCACTTTTTAAGGGCTACAGCCTCAACAAACAGCAGCATCCGACTTTCAAATATCACTTTGGACCCATGGCGGCCCTCGACTCCCCCGCCCCGAAGGTCGACGGCTCCGGATTCATCCGGACCATCACAATTGACGTTCCTTCCCCCGGATCTCCCGACGAGCAGCTCTACTTCCGCGCCCTCAGCGGAGGCAGCGTGCAGAGCGGAGGCGAAAGAACCTTCACCTTCGGAGGGGACCTTGTCGTCAACGTTCCGGGTTCCCAGCTTCCACCGTTCACCCGGGAAAACGAACTTCTCGTCCCCATCCCCCTCTCACCGGGTAAGCACACCATCACCATCGACTACACCTGGAAGTAAGAAGGCACCCCAACCCTAAAAATTTGATCCTATGAAAAACTTCATTCTCTCCGCCGCTCTCGTTTCCACCGCTCTCGCCGATCCGCGTCAGCCGGAGTTTTACCTACGCGAAGAAATCCCAACTCCCGAAGGCGAGGTCCTCGAGCTCGGCGGCATCGCCATCATGCCCGATAAAAAAGTCGCCGTCTCTTCCCGTCGCGGCGACATCTGGGTCTGCGAAGGTGCCTACGAAAAAGACCTCTCAAACGTGAAATGGACTCTCTTTGCGCGGGGGCTTCACGAGCCTCTCGGGATGTTTTACCGGGAGGGGTCACTCTTCGTCACACAGCGTCCTGAAATCACCAAACTCACCGATACCGATGGTGACGGACGCGCCGACAATTTCGAAACCATCACCCATCATTGGGGGATCGATGGCGACTACCATGAATATAACTTCGGCTCCGAGCCCGATAAAAACGGAGACATTTGGGTCGTTCACTGCCTCACCGGCTCCGGAGGAGCCAGCGAGAAATCACCTTGGCGCGGCTGGTGCTTCCGATACAACCTCGACGGAACGGCAACCCCAACCTGCCCCGGAATCCGCTCCCCGGGTGGTATCGGCTTCAACCAGGCGGGCGACGCCTTCTATACTGACAACCAAGGACTCTGGAATGGTTCATCCTCTCTGAAGTGGCTCAGACCCGGTGGCTTCATGGGCAACCCCACCGGCAACAAGTACGTCAAACTTGTCGAAGGTATGGAAGAGCCCCCCAATCCCACAAGCGGTTCACGCATGGTCGTCGAGCATGACAAGGACAAGCGCATCGTTCCGCCCGCCGTCATCCTGCCCCATGGTAAGGTCGGTCAATCTCCCACCGCTGTTATTCATGATGACACCAATGGTAAATTCGGACCCTTTCATGGTCAGGTTCTTGTTGGCGAGCAGACCCACTCCCAGGTCCAGCGCGTCCACCTTGAAAAGGTCAATGGACTGTATCAAGGTGCCGTTTGGAGATTCCTTGAAGACTTCCGTTCGGGAATCGTCCCAGCTCGTATGGGTGAGGACGCGACTCTCTTCGTCGGAGGAACCAATCGCGGCTGGGCCGCCCGGGGAGGAAAAACTTTCACCTTCGAACGGGTTCGCTGGACCGGTAAAACACCCTTTGAAATGCACGAGATGCGTGCGAAGCCTGATGGTTTCGCCATCACCTTCACCGAGCCCATCGACGCTGCCTCGGCCAAAGATCTGAAATCCTACGAGTGCGCCGCGTGGACCTACATTTACAAAAGTGGATACGGTAGCCCCGAGGTCGACCAAGCCACCCCAAAGGTTGAATCCGTAACCGTTTCGAACGACAAGAAATCAATCCACTTGAAGGTTTCCGGGCGGGTTCGCGGCCACGTTCACCATCTCAAGCTCGGTGGCTTAAAATCTGCAAAAGGAGACTCGCTGTGGCATCCCGACGTTTATTACACCCTCAACGAGATTCCCGAGTAAACGGACCCCTCGCTTGATTTTCCAAGGGCACACCCGTCGCGGGGTGTGCCCTTCGTTTTTGGGAAAACGATCCAAAAGGCAAGCTCGCCAAAATCGCCTGTTGCACCGCTTTCTCTTTGCGCCATCATTCCCTCATGCGATTCGCAATCATTCCACTTCTATTCACCCTCCTCAACGCCCAAGAAAGCAAGGAAGAGGAGGTTAAAAAGGAGTCACCTGAGATCGCAACCAAACAGGACGCCGTCACCATCGACGGCCAGAAAATCGATTACAAGGTAACCGCCTCTACTCTCACCCTGAAGACGGCAAAGGACGAGGACCGCGCCTCCATCTTCCACGTAACCTACGAGCGCATTGGTATGGCTGATCGCCACAAGCGCCCGGTTGTGTTTGCCTTCAATGGTGGCCCGGGTTCCTCGGCAGTTTGGCTTCACATGGGAGCTCTCGGACCACGCATCGTCCCGACCACCCCCGACGGCACCAAAACCCTGCCACCTCCCCTCACGGTTCAAGAAAACCCACAATCCATCCTCGACGTTGCCGACATCGTCTTCATCGACCCCGTCTCGACCGGATTCTCACGCGCGGAAGGCAAAACCAACGCCAACGAATTCCATGGAGTCAGCGGTGACATCCGCTCGGTGGGCGATTTCATCCGCCGCTGGGTGACCGAAAACGATCGCTGGGCCTCGCCAAAGTATCTTCTTGGCGAAAGCTACGGTGGTATTCGCGCCACCGGCCTTGCCGACCATTTGCAGGATGAATTTGGAATGTCTCTCAACGGCGTCGTTCTCCTTTCCTCGCTTATCGACTTCCGCACCCTGCGCTCCAACACCGCAGACGATCTTAGCTACGCCGTCTTTTTCCCCGGTCTCACCGCAACCTCCCATTACCACAAAAAGATCATGGGTAATCGAGATGAACTCGTAGAGCAAGCCCGCACCTTCGCCTTCGGCCCTTATTCGCAGGCCCTCCTGAAAGGTGCCGCGATCTCCGCTGAAGAAAAAAAATCGATCGCCGATCAAATGGCCACGTTCACCGGGCTTCCCCCTTCACTTTTCTTTGAGAACAACCTGCGCCTCTCATCAACCCGCTACCGCAAGGAGCTCCTTCGCGATGAGAGGAAAGTTATTGGTCGCTTCGACGCCCGCATTGCCTGGCCCGCTGTTGCGCCCGAAGAAGACTACCCAAGCTACGACCCCTCATACTCGGTGGCCTATGGCGCGTTCTCGACCGCCATCAACGACTACCTCAGCCGTGATCTGGGGTGGGAAGGACATCATCCCTACAAGATTCTCACCGGCGACGTTCGCCCCTGGAACTGGGGAACAAGCAACAGCGTGCTGAGTATGACCCGCAAACTCGAATCAGCTTTGAGGGAGAACCCCGACCTGAGGGTCCTCGTGATGTGCGGTTACACCGACCTCGCCACTCCCCCCGCCAACATGCAATACAGCATCGATCATCTTTTCAATATTCCCGACGAACGACGGAAAGCAATCAAGTTCACCTGGTTTGAAGCCGGACACATGTTCTACCTCAACAAGCCAGACCTCGAAAAAATGCGCAAAGATCTCGTCAAATTTATCAAGTAGAGAAAAATGCCACCTTCCTAAAAACTTTGGGGGAAGAGTGGCAGTCCCACAAGGACTCGAACCTTGAATGACTGAACCAAAATCAGCTGTGTTACCAATTACACCATGGGACTGGCGCTTCACCTGCGCTGACGCGCATGCGGCGGAGGAATAAATTCAGTCCCGCGCCGTTGCAAGACTGAAATGGCTGGAAATCCTATTTTTCTTTTCGTAAGTCTTTTTGAGTGCGTTCTCTAAGCGCTGCCGGCCGGCCTTTCGGCTAAAGACAAGGTCCTGCCGCAGAGATCGTGCCACTGATTGGTGAAGCTTCTTAAAATCACTTCCGGAGGCCGTCTCTCCTGGAAAGTCAATGGTGAGTTCCATGCGACATCCCTAAGACTTCAGCTTCTTAAGATCCCCACTATCACCAAGAGCAATGCGACCGTCCTCAAACTCCTCGATTTGATTGCGCCCGAGCTCCCTCAGAGTCATCCAATGTATTCCAGTCGCAATTGCCAAGCTTGGCTGGGCAAAACACCCACGCTATAGGTCTGCAAAGACCGCCTGATCCCTTGGCGGAACAAAATCTCAGGGTAAACCGTATTTCCACTCTCCAAGCTCTCCTGAAATTTCGCCAGAACCGCGCCAGGTTTCGCTTTAGGCTTTAAAAAGACCACGTTGAAGTCGTGGGTCTCGGCTCTCCTACAAAGCTCGGTCTCAACTGGTTTCCAGTCAAATAGCCTTCAGGACAATCCAGATTAAAAATAACGGTATCGAATCCCCCAAGACCGCGCACTTGAGCGGAATGAAAAACCGGATCAATCATCAAAGTGAGGTCAGCAACAGGAAACCAAGCCTCCCCCTCTCTCTGAACCAGCTTCTGTCCCAACAAGAAGCCAACCTTATTGTAGGATGCTTTTTGGTGCCACCCTCAAAAACCATCGTTAAATCCTTATTCATCAAAGTCACCTCAGCACCTTTGATCTCCGGCCCACTGAAACCATAAAATAACGCCAACTGCACGATGGAAATCGTAATCCACCCCATCCACCTTGACTTTCTTCCACTTGAATTCCTGTCCGAAAGACTGAACCACCAACAGTATCAAACAGGTAAGCACGACTTTCATCACTACAGGATCCCAGTTCGCCCCGAAGAGTCAAAATTCGTCAAAATCCAAACCACACAAGCCCACCCTTGACCTCTCTTCCAAAAACCAGGACCTTCGCCTACTCCCATGGATTACGGAACCCTCATTGAAAAACGCAAAGCACGCCTCGCCGAGATTGAAAAACTCATGGAGGACCCTGAATTTTTCAACGACCAACGGACCTCCACGCAGTATATGCGCGAGCACCGTTCTCTGAAAAAGCTCATGAACCTCTGGGAGGAGTATCAACAAATCATCGGAGACATCGAAGGAAACGAGGAGCTCGCCAAAGGAGACGACGAGGAATTTGCCGCAATGGCCCAGGAAGAACTTCCTGGCCTTCGCGAACGCTACGAAGCTCTCGCCCAGGAAGTGCAATACGCCCTCCTTCCCAAAGATGAAACCGAGGATCGCGATGCCCTCCTCGAAATCCGCGCAGGAGCCGGAGGCGACGAAGCCTCCCTTTTCGCCGGCGAGCTCATGAACCTCTATCAACGCTACACCGAAAAACGTGGTTGGAAATGCGAGCACCTTGAAAGCTCACCCTCTGATGTCGGCGGCTTCAAGGAGGTCGTTCTCAAAATCACCGGGGAAGAAGTCTTCCGCTACTTGAAATACGAATCCGGCGTCCACCGGGTCCAGCGTGTTCCCGCTACCGAAACACAGGGTCGCATTCATACCTCCACCGTTACTGTCGCGGTGCTACCGGAAGCCGAAGAAGTGGACGTCCAACTCAAGCCCGATGAACTTCACATCCAGGCCACCCGCTCCGGTGGTCCCGGAGGACAACACGTCAACACCACCGACTCCGCGGTTCAAGTCACCCACCTCCCAACCGGTATTCAGGTCAAGTCGCAGGATGGTCGCTCCCAGACTCAAAACAAAGAAAAGGCACTTCAAATTTTGCGAGCCAAGCTTTTCGAAGCAGCCCAGCGAGAGGCCCAGGAAAGCTACTCGGCCCAGCGGAAATCCCTCATCGGCTCTGGTGATCGTTCAGAGAAAATCCGAACTTACAATTTCCCCCAATCCCGCGTCACGGACCACCGTATCAACTATACCTCCCATAATATGGAAGGGATTATGGCCGGCGATATCTTTGAATTCACCGACCACCTTCAAAAAGAGGAAATGGAGCAACGCCTTGCCGAAGAGGAACTGGGTTAATTTTCCCGTATTGCCAGCGACCCCGAAAGGAAGCCGTCGAACTCCTCACAACTTATTCACATTCGCTCCACATGACGACCATCCTCGATGTTCTTGAGAAAGGTGCTTCTTTCCTCAAGCAGAAAGGCATCGCTGATCCGCGGCTCAATATGGAGCTCATGATTGCTCATGAACTGGGTCTCAAGAGGATGGATCTCTACCTCCGCTTCGATCAGCCGCTCGACGAAAGCTCACTCGACTCACTCAGAGGAAAGCTGAAAAAACGAAGTGAAAACGTTCCCCTTCAACATCTTAACGGAGTTGTTCACTTTGGTGATTACGAGTTTCGGTGTGATCAGCGCGCTTTGATTCCCCGTCCCGAAACCGAGGAACTTGTGAACATCGTAAAGCAGCAGTTGTTCACAAAACCTACCCGCATTCTCGATGTCGGTTGCGGCTCGGGAGTTCTCGGACTAACCCTTGCGAAAGATCTGGGAACAGACTGCGAACAACTCACTTTGGCTGACTTATCCACAGAAGCGCTCGCCCTATGTGAACAAAATCGGGACGCCCTTCTAGTCGATGCCCATCTTATTGAGAGCGATCTCTTCTCCAGAATCACCGGCACCTTCGATATCATTGTGGCAAACCTTCCCTACATCGCGGAAAGCGAGCGCGGGAAGCTGGATCCCGAAGTTCTTCATGATCCTGAAATCGCCCTTTTCAGCGGCCCTGATGGACTCGATCTTCTTCGCTCCTTCTGCTCCAGTTGTTCCACCTTTCTAAATTCCGGAGGCATCGTTGCGCTCGAAGTCGGATACAATCAGGGTAGAATCGTCGCCGGACTTCTTCACGACGCCGGACTCACTGAGGTCTCAGTTAAAACGGATCTCAGTGGAATCCCCCGCTTTCCACTTGCACGGAAGGCTTAAAAAGCCCACTTCACCTCCTCCCAATAACATCGGACCATGGACAAACTTCTCGTGCACGGCGGCAACTCCCTTACCGGATCGATCAATATTTCTGGTTCCAAAAACGCCTCTCTCCCCATTCTAGCAGCTGCTCTTCTAACCGACCAACAAGTCGTTATTGAGCGCGTCCCCGATGTCTCCGACACCAACTACATGCTGCAAATCCTCAGTGCGCTCGGTTGCGAAGTCGAGCGCTACAGCGGCACCGTGAAGATCACTGCCGCCGATATTCATCCCGAGGCTCCTTACGAGATCGTTCGTAAAATGCGTGCGTCTATTTGCGTCATGGGCCCCCTAGTGGCTCGACTTGGCCGGGCCAGCGTTTCCATCCCAGGCGGATGTGTCATTGGTGACCGCCCCATCGATCTTCACCTGAAAGGACTGCAGGCCATTGGCGCTCACATTGACACCGAAGGCGGCAACATTCTCATCGAAGCCAGGGACGGACTAAAGGGCCGGAAAGTCGATCTTAGCGGCAAGCACGGCCCGACGGTTTTGGGAACCGACAACCTGATGATGGCCGCTGTTCTCACGGAGGGAACCACCATCATCGAATCCGCGGCCTGCGAACCCGAAGTGGTCGACCTCGCCGATTTCCTGATCTCCATGGGGGCCAAAATCGAGGGCGCAGGAACCCGCCGCATCACCATCGAAGGCGTGACTTCCCTTGGAGGAACCCACCACACTGTGATCCCGGATCGCATCGAAGCCGGGACTTTCATGGTCGCTGGAGCCATGGCCAGCGAATCGGGAATCACTCTGAATCGTGTTCGTCGGGATCAGCTCACCGGCCCCACTGAAAAGCTAATTGAAGCCGGGCACTTTGTGAAGTTCAACGAAGCTGGAGACAGTGTCACCATCACTCCCGGTGATTCGCCGACCGGCTGTTCCATCACCACCGCTCCCCACCCCGGATTCCCAACCGACATGCAGGCGCAATTCACTGCCATGTTTACCATTACTCCCGGTATCTCGGTCATCGAGGATACCATTTTCCCGCAGCGCTTCATGCACTGCGCCGAACTCACCCGCATGGGAGCCGACATCAATGTCGACAACGGCTCGGCGGTTGTTCATGGCGTGAAGCAACTCAGCGCCGCACCCGTCATGGCCTCGGACCTCCGGGCCTCGGCGGCCCTTGTTCTTGCGGGGCTCAAGGCCAAGGGCACCACCGAGATCAATCGCCTCTACCACATCGATCGTGGCTACGAGATGATAGACGAAAAACTTCTCCGACTTGGCGCGAAAGTAGAACGCGCCAGGGGAAGCGTCTGATTCTCTCGCTTGCAGTGGTAATTTATTACGTCTAGCGTGCTGACTCACGCACGCACAATGACGAAACTTCTCTCCCTACTCTTTGTCACCTTGCTCACGGCAAGCGCAGATCTCGTTGCTCACTATGCTCTCGATGAAACCGACACGACAACCTCGGTCGTGCAGGATTCCCTCCAACAGAACAACGGAGTTCTCATTGGCAGCGGCAGCCCCACCAAGAACTTCGCCGCCCCTCACGGCACCGGCTACAATTTCCCCCTTCGCTCCGGTTTCCGCGTCGATCCTGCTCCCGAGGTTCAGCCAAACGATCAATTCACCATCACTTGGTGGTTCCGCCCAACCACTCTGGATGCCTTTGACCGCTTTTACGAAACTCTCTCGGGAACCGGAAACAACGGCTCCGGAATTCGAATCGACCTTGGCTCCAATGGCCGCCAGGTTCGCGCTCTCCTCCGCGATGGCAACGGCTCCACCAACACAACTGTGACCAGTCCGCTCAGCCTCACGGTCGGAGCCTGGTATTTCTTCGCCCTCCGCTATGACTCGCTGAATAACTCCTGCAAGGTCACGGTTCTTCGTGACACCGGCGGCAATATCACCGCTTCAAACATCGCCTCGTCAACCACCACGAGAACCTCCCTAGGCACCGATACCATCACTCATAACACCGGTGTGTTTTTTGCAGCCGACGATGCCGGATCCTCTGGCTCAAACGACTTTGGCGGCTCGATGGACGACATTGCCATTTTCCAAACCGGAGACAAATTCGGAGTCCTTTCCGACTCCGATCTTGCCGAAATTTTTAACGATGGCGCTCTTGCTTCTGACCCTCCTGCCCCGCGCCCCACCATCAACTCCTTTACCGCAAGCGAAAGCAACTTTAGCTCCGGCGACTCAGTCACTCTGAGCTGGAATGTCTCCGATGCCGACTCGGTCGAAATCACGCCTAGCATTGGATCAGTTAACGTAACCGGCTCGACTAGCTTCAGCGCATCCTTTACCGAGATCTACACCCTTACCGCGACCAACGCGGAGGGTCCAACCACCGCCACGGTTCAAATCACGGTGGATGGCCTGGCTCTTGCTCCGAGGGTCAGCGAATTCGTCGCAAGCAACTCATCGTTTGATGATGGAGACGGCAACTCCTCCGACTGGATTGAAATCCATAACAGAAACACGTCCCCTTTTGACATCTCCGGATATCACCTCACCGACGACGCCACCAATTTGACCAAGTGGACCTTCCCGACCGGCACCATTTTGAATGGGAACGAATACTTCGTCGTCTTCGCCTCCGGAACCGGCATTCCGGACTCTGCAGGCAATCTCCACACCAATTTCAGTCTCAACGCCAACGGTGAATACCTCGCCCTGATCTCCCCGAATGGCAGCAACATCGTTCAGGATTTCTCGCCAACCTACCCGCCTCAAAAAAACGACACCAGCTACACCTCGCAGGGCTTTCTTTCCCATCCCACACCGCGATCTGAAAACACCGGAATCGCTCAACTGGGATACGTCCGCGACACCACCTTCAATATCGATCGCGGCCACTACGACGCGCCTTTCGACCTCACTATCGAGACCTCCACTCCAGACGCAGGGATCTACTACACCACCGATGGCACTCCCCCGACCCCCGAAAACGGCACCCTCTATAACGCACCGGTCACAATCTCCACCACCACCGTTCTCCGGGCCGCCGCCTTCAAGGAAAATTTTATTTCTACCAACGTCGACACCCAGAGTTACATCTTCCTCAACGACGTCATCAATCAGCCCAACAACCCACCCAACACCACAAGTTTGTGGGCCGGTCGTATTGCGGACTACGAAATGGATCCGCAAATTGTCACCGACCCGGATTATGCCGACGCGATCATCCCAGCTCTTCGAAAATTCCCCACCCTCTCGCTCACGATGGCACCCAATGACTTCTACGGGCCCAACGGAATTTACCAAAACCCCGAAAGCCAAGGCTCGCTCTGGGAACGCCCGGTTTCCGCAGAACTCATCTCGCACGACGGATCCGAACCCGGCTTTCAAATCAATGCCGGCCTCCGCGTGCAAGGTGGCAGCAGCCGTAATCCGGACACCCCGAAACACAGCTTAAGTCTCCGCTTCCGCACCCAATACGGGACTGGAAAACTACGTTACCCCCTTTACCGGAATTCTCCCAACGGACGCAACGCCGTGGAAAAATTCGACACCCTGCAACTCCGTGCAAACTACAACTACGGCTTCTCCCACCGCCACTTTTGGCAGTGCGATAAAGCGCAGTATAATCGTGACCAATTTACCAACGATATATTCATGGAAATGGGCAACACCGGCGTTCACGGTCGCTGGACCCATCTTTATATAAACGGAATTTACTGGGGTTTATACCATCTCCACGAACGACCCGATCAGGATTTCATGGAAGCCTACTTCGGCGGAGAGGACGATGACTACGACGCCATCAACAAAGGCCAGGCCCAGTCCGGCTCCGTGATCCGCTACAACACCATGGCTTCAATTTCACGCAACAACATCGCGAACAACTCGGTTTACGAAGCTCTCCAAACCCATCTCGATCTCGATTCATTCATCGACTACATGATTCTTAATTTTTATATCGGTAATAACGACTGGGATGGCAATAACTGGCGCGCCGCAGGCATGGGGCCCTCCGGCGTTCCCTTCCATTACTTCCCGTGGGATTCCGAATTCGCCATTTCACCACCTCGCACCAATCCCGCTTATCTCAGCATCGCGGGAGCTCTCAACATCAACGTCACTGGTCGCAACAATCGCAACAACCGACCTTCCGGCATCCACCAGGACCTCACTCAGAACCCCAAATACCGCCTTCGATTTGCCGACCGGGTCCACGCGGCCCTCTTCAATCGCGGACCACTTTCAACCACCGGGGCCACTGAAATTTGGCGACGCCGCTCCGACGAAATGGACGAAGCCATTATCGCCGAGTCTGCCCGCTGGGGAGACTACCGCCGCGATGTGCAAGCCGCCGGTGGATGGCAGCGCTCGAACTACGAACTCTACACCGGAGACGATCAGTATTTGTCCACGCAAAACTACATCACTGGGACCTACTTCCGACAGCGACCAAACATCTTCCTAAACCAACTCCGGGCCCGCAACCTCTACCCCTCCGTTGACGCCCCCACCTACACTCAAAGTGGCAATTCCCTCACCATGGAAAATCCCAATGGAAGTGGAATCATTTTCTACACCACCGATGGCTCCGACCCACGTGACCCCGGCGCCTCGACTTATGCAAGCGCCATCAGCCTCACCACCAGCGCCACTTACAACTCCCGCGTGCTCGAAAACGGAGTTTGGTCGGCCCTGCAATCGGCCGACATCATCGCCGGCAGCCA
>JAURPJ010000065.1 GCA_030835305.1 Verrucomicrobiota bacterium
GCACTCGCGCTTCGGATACATTTTTCTCCAGAGGTACGGAGAAACCAAAATCTGATTGTGCCACAATACATGAATGATGGGTCGTTCACTGGCATTTAGCTCGCCGACATTGCCGGTCACTTCGCGGCGCAAAGTCATGCCAAGCAAGCGAATCAACCACCCGCCAAGCCTACCGCTCATGCGGGCTTTCCATGAGGTGCGAATTTCCTGATCAGCGGCCACGTCGGCGGATATAAACCATTCATAAGACATCATCCAGTGCCGGATCACATTTCTCAACGCAGATCGCGAAAATTGACTCAATTCACCGAGTCAAGATCAACTCCGGGAACTCGGATTCACCATCTCCTCTTCTTTAACGGTCTTTGACAAAAGAACACTGGAAGAACTCACTTTCCACTCATACCTTCTTCGTGAAGAGCCATGATCACAGTCACCGAAAAAGCCGCCAGCGAACTCGCCGCCCTGCTTGCCTCCAAAGACGCGCCTGAAGGCTCCGGACTCCGGCTAGGCGTGGAACGTGGCGGTTGTGCCGGCTTAGCATACACAATGCGTATCGGAGAACCTGAAAATGGAGACGAAATCATCAACCTGAACGGCACCAGTTTCATCGTGGCTCACGACTCCTTAGATTTCCTCCAGGGGTGCACCGTTGATTTCGCCAATGAACTCTCGGACAGGGGCTTTAAAATCGTCAATCCGAACGCTTCGCGCTCTTGCGGATGCGGAACGTCCTTTGAACCAGCCGAAGAAGGTAAAAAGCCTGAATACGACCCGGCTCTGGACGGAACCAACTGCAAATAGCCGCAAAGATGGCCCGGTCGGACTTCGATGATCTCCCAAAAAAGCGGCCCCCGCTTTTTTGGTGGTTCCTTGCCAATATTCTCGCCATCACTTTCGCTATCACCTCGTGGATCGTTTGCCTCAACCTCTTTCGGGATCCCACCAACCCGACCAGCTACAACCTCATGATGAAAGTGGGCCGCCTGGAAGCGCCCAAAGCGTTTTCCCTACGCGATACCCCTATCCCCCAAAACGACAGCGATCCAAAGGAGCTTGAAGCCCAATTCCAAAGCTTTAGCAGTTCTGATCTCGAAGCCCTCAACAAGGAGCTGCGCCGCGCCTACTTGACCAATTTTGAGAAACCCAAATTTCTAACCTACGTCACAGGCGAATACCGTGTCATCGGGGTCGAAAAGCTCACCGAAGAGGATTTTCTCAGCCCCGGCATCGTAGTCAAAGCACAGGCCCTGATCCGGCCCGATGCAGTCGCGGATCCTCTCCCTTACCCTGTTTTTATCGAGTGCCTCTTCCCATCCCAAGACGCCACAACTGAAAGTTTTCAGGTGGGAAATACGTTAATGCTAGAAAAACAGCGAAACTGTGCAGCTATCCTAAATGTTGGAGACACTTTTTTTGAAGATCGAGAAACCGTTTTCGTAACGGTGGTGCCCCTTGCTGCGGTAGAGCATACCACCGAAAGCGGCGTGACTTTCAAGATCAGCCCTCCGGCAATGGCAAATCCGGAAGCCACTTTCCCGGCTTTCCCCTAACCAAGATTGATAATGAGCTGGAATTCCCACCATCGCCAACCGCGCTGGAGCAGATGGGTGCAAACCCTGAAGCGCCTCTGGGAGTTTGCCTGGAAAGGGGGGCTTACCCTGTTCATTCCAATCCTTCTGGTCATCGGGTGGTATGCCTGGCAGGCAAGCAAGTTCGATCTCTCCGAAGTCTCCCGTATGCCAGAGCGTACTGTCTTGATTGACCGCCATGGAGCTGAAATAGGGACGATCCACGGTGCCAACCGCCGCCTCGTGGAGAACGACGAGATCCCGGGGTTTCTACAAAGCTGCCTTTTTGCTAGGGAAGACGCCCGCTTCATGGACCACGAAGGCGTCGATTTTTGGGGCCTCGCCCGCGCGACCTTGAGGAATGCAAGAGACCTCGACTTCACCCAAGGAGCTTCCACCCTCTCGATGCAACTCGCACGTAACACCTTCGATTTACGTGAAAAAAAATCCCTCAACCGGAAATTTCTCGAAATCGCCCTCACTTATCGCATCGAGTCCAAGTTCTCAAAACCCGAGATTCTAACCGCCTATCTTAATCGAATCTACTTTGGCTCGGGATTTAACGGCATCGAGGAAGCCTCACTCAACTACTTCGACCGCCCCACCTCTAAACTCACCAGAGGGCAATGCGCGCTTCTCGTTGGAATCATCAGGGCCCCCCACGCCTGCAGCCCGTGGAGAAACCTCGAAGGCGCCATCCGCCAGCGGGATGAAGTCCTCACCCGTCTGGTCACAACGGGTGTAATTTCTCAAAGCGACGCCGACACCATCAAATCCGAACCTCTGGAATTACGCGACCCGAACGCCGAAAACCTCGAGACCGGGCATGGCACACGCGTTCTTCGACGCCCTCTCGAAATTGTTCTGAACAAAACGCAAATCACCACGGGCGGATTAAAAGTAATGACTTCCATTGATTTTAAACTCCAGCGGGAGCTTGAAAAAATCGTCCAGAAGTCCGTCCTTCCAGCAGGTTGCCAAATGGCTGCGATTGCCCTTGATCCAGGCAACGGTGATGTCTTGGGCGTCGTCGGATGCCGTGAAGAAAACCCGACCGGCTTTAACCGGGCCCTCGATTCCCATCGCGATCTCGGCCCGGTAATGATCGAGCCATTGATCGGGACCATCGCCCTCGAGCGAGGCCACCTGCCCATCGAGGGCAACCCGGTCTCAACCGGACGGCAACTTCAAGTCCAGGACGCCATCCAGCTTTTGAAACGGTTCGGATTTGAGGGCACCTTTGGGAAGGGAGACGACCTTTACCGCGGCACCTTGAGCGTTTCACCTCTTGAACTGGCCACCGCCTACGCCACAATTCTACAAAATGGCTCAAGACCGAACCCTGTTTTTGTCCGTGAGATCGTCCAAAACGACGAATCCCTCTTCGCACGTTCTCCCGCCTTTTTCCCCGCCTTCGCCGATCATTCCCGTCTCAAAAAGATCCCTGCTTTTATCAGCGGAACCTCTCTTCCTGAAACCGACTTTTGGGCAGCCACCCTTTCGCCTGACAAAGTCATCGTCGTCTGGATCGGCCACGATTCGCCGGTCGCCTTCGATTTGGACACCAAAGAGATCACCAAGATTACCAGGAGTCTGAAAAACTTGATGCGTTAGGAAAAAACCAAGCCCCCGCTTCCCAAGGACCAAAAGAAAACCCTTCAACCTTTTCTGACTGAAGGAATTATATGGATCCAGCACTTAGCTTCGAACCAAGTGCCACCCATCCATTTTATGGCCCACTCAGAGTGAGCAGATCGGCACCTCGGGATAGTCTTTCCTAACCCGTGGTCAACATGCTTCCGGAGTGGAGGCAGGAGGCCGAGCCTATTGAGAGCGCGACCGCTACCCCAGAGCCCATCCTTTTGCGAACTCCTCCGTAGCCTTCATTCCCAAGCCCCGGTGTGGACGAAGCTCGTTGTATTTCTGCTTCCACCCTGCAATCACGACTCGGGCTTCACTTAAGGTGTAGAAGAGTTCTCGAGCGAGACACTCAAGCCGACACTTAACTGTGAATTCTCCCCCTCTTACATCATTCGTCCTGCAGGGCAAAACGATAGAACTTGCTGCCAAGCTCCAGCGGTACGGTGATCTCGTTGATCTCGTCTCGCTTCGTCCAAACCTTCAAGTCGTCGGTCTCTTCAATCGAGAAGCGAATCTTTACACTATTATTACCATTATCCGGCTGGAGCACCACTGAGCCTAAACGAGCATCTTTTACTTCGCCAAGGGTAGGACGGGCGTCTCTTTGGGCTACGACAAGACTATATTGAGCGTTACTAACAAGACTAAATGAGTTTGGGTCATTCGTAACCTCAGAGCGGCCTTCAAAACGTGCTGATTCGACCCCCAGATCGTAAGCGTCCTGTAAGTAGAATGGAGTGAATTCCTTATTGTCACTCCCCAATTCAGCCTCCTTCACATCAGTAAGACCATCTTTGTCAGTGTCAATAAAGCGAAGATCCCTCTCAGCAACAACTGCATTATAGGATTCTACGGAAATGAGATTAAAGCGATCAGGGCTTGTCGCAACATCTAATCGCCCCCTGAGGCGACCAATCGAATTTGAAACCAAAACGGCAGAATCGTAATCAGCTTGTAGGTAGAAATTTGTTTCAACAGCTACTTCAGTCTCCAGTTCGATCTCTTTCACATCTGTCAGACCATCCCCATCGGTATCTATGAAGCGCGCATCCCTTTCCGCCAAAACTGCATCGTAAGAGTTTTGAGTCGGCCGCGCATCTCTCTCCGCAACCACCGTATTATAAGCTTCAACGGTTGTGAGACCATAATCACCTAGGTTTTCAGTGACATCCAATCGGCCTACTTGGCGAC
>JAURPJ010000001.1 GCA_030835305.1 Verrucomicrobiota bacterium
CTTGGGATTCAAATAGCTGACATTCCGGGGAAGAGCGAGATACTGCAAAAACCGTTTCTCATTCTCTTTCCCTTGGGCCCGGTCATGCATGAGCCGTTGATAAAGAAGGTGGGCCTTTAGGGAATTGAAGGCAGGAGGCAGGGTCACCACAAATTTTTCTGCACGAGTCAGATAAGCTTCGCGAACCTCCGCTGAAGCAGCCATCGACTCATCGGCATTTGGCAGAAGCCGGGTCAGGTAGGTCTCCACAAAAGCAGCCGAATTGATCACATCATTTTTCAGTGCAAGAAGCTCTTCAAGCTGAGCCTTCGTCAACAAACGATGAATCCTAAACTCCCCAAACCCCTTGCTTTCCTTGCTTTTGAGATCGGTGTGAACCAGTGAAACCAACCCCGGCAAATCCGGAGTTGAAGCCCGGGCAAGAAGATCCCGCACTTCTGAAGGCGTCAATTTGGGATTCCCTTCCAGAAATTTGTAAAATGCCGACGACTGAAGATTCTGAAGCGAGCTAGACCCTCTCAAGGCGTCATCCAGAAATGCCTTCCACGACACCCAATTTTGATCCAAAACGGCAGGATACTTGGCCTCCCGGGCCTTCCCTTCCTGCTGGTGATTCAGGGTCAAACCCATTTCCCGGCGGAGGTAGGCCAGGGTCGCTTTCGGGTCATCGGAATACCGAATAAGGGCTTCACGATGCTCGATCTGCTGGCGCCGGCCGGAATTACGAAAGCGATTTTTCCATTCCTCGAGAATCCGATTGAGCTCCTTGAGATTCCTCTCATTCTGAAAATGCAGGGCGTGATAGTAATAGTATTCCTCGGTTCCGGGAATCAGAAGCTGCAGCGCCTTCTCCCGGTCGGCAGAGAGAGCAAAATCTTCAACAAATCCAACCTCCTGCTGCGCCATGACGCTGAGGCTGGCAAAAATCGAAACGCCAAACGTAACAATCCAGCGACAGCATGGTTGTGGTAAATCAATGGTCTTCTTCATAAGTAGTTATCTCTGGCAAGGCTGTCCAATCGAATACCAGAATCGGCAACAGGCTGGAAAGCAGTTTTCCTATTGATAAGGAAACGCCAGACGACAACTTCTTGGAAGAAAATCTGCCTTTTTTTGAATCAGGAGAAGATCAACGATAAATCCGGCTTTTAGAGTCACCGCCTGACATCAGATACCCCATGAGATCCTTGAGTTCACTTGGGTTGAGAGAATTGATTAATCCGGCCGGCATCTGGGAATTGCTGGTCTGCTTCACCGACTTTACCTGATCGACCGTGGTCAGGAATGGCTCGCCGGAATGACCTGCGGGATAGATTGAAACGTCTTTTCCATTTCGAACATACAGCCCCTGCTTTTGGGTCCCATCCGCCAACAAAATATCGAACATGCTGTATTGATCGGAGACATCCTTGTTAGGGTTAACGATGGCCTCAAGAACGTAGCTGGTATCAAACTTGTTGGGAATGCTGCTCAGATCAGGGCCGATGTCCCCCCCCAGCCCGCCAAGCCGATGACAAGCACCGCAACTGACTGAGAAATACAAGCTGCGGCCATTCTGAAAACTTGCTCCTTTAAGGGACTTCACATGCTTCCCCGCCGACTCGAGCGTGTATTGCCGACCGGGCCCCTGCGGAGGCTTGATCTCAAAGTCCGGGACCGGGTTAAAACTCTCTCCGGAAATATCAGCCAAAGCCGAACGATGCTCGTTGCTCATCTGCGACAAATGCAGGTCTCGAATGTTGGCGAGGAATCCCGGGAAGCTTGCCCCTCCTGAGCCTTTTCCGGCTTCGTTCAGCAATTCAATGCAGGCTTTGCGCTGCTCCAAAGTCCAGCCGTTCTGAACATTCGAAAGCATCAAGACATAATAGACTTCGCGCGAGGGAGGCGGATTGTCGAGAAAGCCCTTGATGGACGCACCGTAACTTGGATTCCGCGCTGCGATGGCGGCCCAATCCGGAACGATTGTTTCTGGGCGATTCTTGATCAAAGCAATCGTCTTGGAGACGACCTCGGGAGACTGCAGGTAAGTCAAAACACGAATCAGTTCAGTGTTTAAATCGGCGTTGTCCGCAGGCAGCTCGCGCTCAAGAACATTCAAGATCATCTCGCGTTGTATTTCTGACGGACGATCCATGCGAATAAAGGTCAGCGACAGGGCACGAAGGAATCCCAGCTTCTGAGACAGTGGGAGGCCGGCAAAAGGGATCCTCCCCAAAGTATTGGAGACAAGAGATTGTTGTTCGGCAGACCCGCTTCGAGCAAGCGCCACACAGGCCGTGATCATGGTTTGGTGGGAACTCACTCCATTAAGCCTTTCGATCCAGGTTTCGACCGGCTGCGACTCGACTGCCACCCTTGCAGCATGACGGAGAAATCGATCTTCCGACCCCAGATAGGGCCAGGCCATCTCGACGGCAGATGAATCCACCACTCCATGAAAATTTTCCAACTGCCGCGCCAACTGCCGCGCCTTGGTCGGATTCAGAGCCGGAGCGGGCTTTGTTGATTCCTTGCCGGTGTAACGCACACGATACATCGCAGACTGGGTTCCCCGCCCTCCCACTAAAAAGTAAAGATGACCGTCCTTACCCACCGCGGCATCAGTGAGAGGAAGGGCAGACCGGGAGAGAAAATTCTCACGGGTGCCAACATATCCGGCCCCTTCTTGCTTGAGGTGAATCGCCCAAATCGTTCCGAAAGTCCAATCGAAGGCATAGAGAGCCCGCTGATATTTGACCGGAAATTTGGTTCCCGTTCCCGAAAGCAAACCCGTCGGAGATCCAGGTCCGATCTCAACCACCGGAGGAAGGCTATCCTCGTAATAATTGGGCCACTTACCGGTGCCCGAGCGCCAACCGTAGTCGGAACCGCTGACCGAAAAATTAATTCGAGTGGGACGATACCAATGACTGCCGACATCCCATTCCATATCAGCATCGTAGATAAAAAGATCGGCGGCGGAATTCAGTGCGATATCATAGGCGTTACGCATTCCGATACTGTGAAGGTCGTGCGTCTTGTTTTGGGGATCATACCGGCTGATCCAACCTCCCGGAGCAAGGCGCCCGCGTGCGTGCCCCCGGGCGTCCCAGAGTCGGGGTAAAAGATGATCCTCACTCCAAGATTGAACCCGCTTTCGAGTGAGCGAATCTAGGGGAGGAATGGGGGCGTGGTTTCCACCCACCACATAGAGTTGTTTGCTAGACTCGTCCGGAATCACCGCGTGATTTCCGTGCTCGCCACCTCCGTTGTTCGAGGGCTGTTTTTCGGCCTGATCCGGCAGGCCGTCGCCATTTGAATCAATCACCCGGTAGAGCGCCCCACCGTTACGGTGAAACCAGAGGCTTCCTTGAAACCAGGTTAGCCCCTGGGCTCCGGACAAAATTTGGTCAGAACCAGCTTCGGTGACTCTCAATGGAGTAACCACTGTACCATCGTTACCAACGAGGATTCGAAAAAGTCCCTTCCCACCTTGGTCGGTGGCGTAAAAACTTCCATCCGGAGCAACGCAAAGGGAAACCCATGAGCCCTGCTCGCCCTTGGGAACGGTGTAAAGGAGCTCGGCCTCGAATCCCTCTGCAATTTGAAATTCATCAGGCTCGGCCGCCTTGCCCGGGGCCTTCTCACCCGGAATCCCCCACGGTTGCACTCCAAGCTTTCCAAGCGTTTTCAATTTGGCGTTCCAATCCGAATCATCGAACCCCGGCTTTTCCCAACCATCCGCGGCCTCCAGCGATAACTTCCAATCCTCACCCGAGACAACCTCCCAATTCTTCCCGTCCGCCATTTCAACCTTCAGTTTAAACACGAAGGCCGCGACCCCGCCTTTGTTTTGCGCCTTTACCGCAATTTGGTTGCGGCCCTTTTTCAAGAGCGACTTCGCCTTGGCGACCGACAGTGGTTGCTGCCAATCCGGCACCTTACCGATCGCCTTGCCATTGACCCACACGGTCGCCCTGTTGTCGCAGGTCGTGTAAAGCGAGGCCGATTTCACATCGCCGGTAATCTCAAACTGATGACGCAAATAGATCGGCTCATCATTTGTCTTGTCAGCCCGCCAAACCCATTGGGCGACACTGGATTTCGAGGGCTTGGCTTGGGTCGTTTGAAATGACCCGAAAACGGAACAAATCGCAAAGGCGAACAGGACGGGCTTGCGTGCAAATTTCATAGGTTGGATGGTTGAGGGATATCCCGGAGAGCATTCCGCGAATCGCGCGGGATGAACATCTCAAAATGACCTCAAGTTGACTTTCAGCAACTCGAATCCCGACCGGAAACACGGGACAAGGCATCCGCAAATTTCGTGGAAGGCCCGGACAACTCGCGACCGTCGATCGAAGCCACTGGCCTCAGCCGTCTCAGGGCATTGCTGAGCCAAATTTCATCAACACTGTCCAAAACCTCCATCGGCCACTCTCCTTCTTGCACCTCCAGATGCTGCACGACCTCCTGGCGCATCACTCCAGGAAGACAACCAGTCTTTAGCGAAGGGGTGTGAAGGACTCCGTCTTTCACAAAAAAGAGGTTGGAGATACAGGCCTCGCAAATTTCCCCCCGGGTGTTGGGCCGGATCACTTCATCAAAGCCGGACTCGCGCAGCAGGATCATATTCTCCGCGTATGAAGTGCTCTTAACTTGTGCCAACGGGCTCCGCTCGTTGACCGGACATGATGAAGTCACGACATGAATTTCGCCACCTTCTTCCGGCAATGGCTCAGCGGAAATCAAACACCCCTCGCCCAAGGTCACCCTCACTCTCGCGGACTCCAAATGGTTTGCCGCAATCACTCTGCGTATCGTATCGAGAAGAACGGCCCGCCCGGGAACCACCAACCCAAGTTTTTTGGCCGAAAAGCACAGTCTCGCATGATGCTGAGTCCAGAGACATGGCTCGCCACCCTCGGCCCGGATGGTCTCGAAGGCGCCCTCGCCGCGCAGAAACACAGCATCCGAGACGGGAAGCGAAAACTCCCCGCCCTCGATCAGCCGGTCATTCCAGGAGACGATCATCGACACCTCTTTAGCCACCGTTTAGGAACTCAACAAGCCTTGAACTTCCTCGCCCACTTCCATCTCGCACGGCCTACCGACGGATCCCGCGTAGGTGCTCTGCTCGGTGACTTTGTTCGTGGCACTCCGGAAAGCCTGCGGGACCGGTTGCCATCCGAGCTGGTCGAGGGAATCGTCCTCCACCGGGCCATCGACCACTTCACCGACAGCCACTAAATTTTCCTCAGAACGAAAAAGCTCCTCAGCCCACCGAGAAGGCGCTTTGCGGGGATCATCGTCGACATTTTCTTTGACCACCTTCTGGCGCAAATGTGGTCTGAATACTCCAAGGTCCCTCTCCGCAAATTCATCGCCGAAATGTATCGGACCCTCGAACGCCGGGACGACTGGCTCACACCTGAAGTCAGCGCCATCATTGGACGAATGCAAAAGGAGAATTGGCTGGGAACCTACGGCACTATTCCTGGTCTCGCCCTAACCTTTCGCAGGGTCAGTCAGCGCCGGGCTTTCCTCGCTCCACTGGTAGGAGCCGAAGATGACCTAACCAGCCACTATCAATCTTTCACGACCGCTTTTCAAAGCTTCTATCCCGAGGTGATCTCGTTCGCTGCCAGGGAAAACCCGGGTGGCGCGTTGAGCTCGCCATAGAAATCCCGCCCCGAGATTGCCCCGAGCATTTCGAGCTCCATCCTAAGTGATTCTCGTGCAGGCCGGGCAGAGGCGACCGATTTTCCGCAAGGCGTAAAAGTCGCGAAGCGAGCTTTGTCTCCCTTTCGGGAAAGCAAGGTCAGCATTGGCCGGTCAGCTTCCTTCTTCAAAATCAGCGGATGCATCCAGCAGGAAGTGGGTTTGTAAAACCAGGGATGCCTTCCCTCCTCCACCGCACGAAGCTGCCAAAGACAGCGGTGTTGTTCATCAAGAAAAACACAGCGGGTCTTAGGAAAGTGGTCTGGGAAATCATCGGCAAGCTGCTCTGATGACACTTGAACCGTCTCAGTTTTAAAACGGCCATCCTCAAGCTTGATGACTCCCTCGCTCTCCCGGCCTAAAACATCAGCTTCCTCAGGTGACAAAATCACCCCGTCGTGGCAGCAGATCGCACGACACATCGCCAGTTCACAAACCGGCAACGGTATTTCAAACGCGCCATGGTCAACGGCGGTCTCGCCTAACGATGAGGCCAGCTCCTGAACCGTCTCTCGAAATATCGTGGTCGGTTCCAGAGGCAAAATCAGAAAAGTTTATTCGCCAGAATCGGCGTCTTTCTTCTCGTTTCCGCCTTCGGGCTTGGAATGCCCACCTTCATTCTCGTGCTCCGCATCGTCACCATCCTCACCGTGGGCGGGAAAAAGGTTGATGGTATCGCTGGACTTCGGAGGATCGGATTCCCACTCGTGACGCTCGCAAGAACACAGACCAAGAGCGACAAGCGCTGTAAGAACCGGGAAAAGTTTCATGACTCACGTGGGATAGTCGAGGCTAATGAAAATGGCAACCCCCCTTTTTACCCGAAACCTAGATAATCTGGCGGGTATCGAGGTAGGCGTTTGCCAGGGCGATCGGGAATTGCTGAGCCGTTTCATCGAGAGTCACGATGCCGTCAGCCCTGAGAGTTGCGAGCACGGTCTCCCGCTCGGCTGCGTAGTCGTGGGCAGCCAGGTAACCCAGCGCATCCTCAAAGCTCGTCAAATCTTTGTCCATCATCTCCCCAATCCCCATTTCACGAAGACTCGCCAGTACCACCACGTGCTTCTGACGAAGTTTCCTCAGGGGCTCACGGAGTTCATCGGAATCCTCCCCGCGTAAATTGGTCATAACAACGACCATCGACCGCCGCTGTTGGTGCTTGAGCAGTCGTTCGGCTGCCTCGGCGAAATCGCTCGGAAACGGGGAGGTTTCGTAATCATAAAGGTGATTAAGCACCGTGGTCATCGCGGATGCTCCCTTGACCGGCGGGAGCCAGCGGTCGGTTCCGCCGAAACTGAGAATGCCAACCTGATCTCCCTGGCGCAAAGCCACGTAGGAAAGGAGAAGCATCGAATTCAAACAGTGATCAAACTGGCTGATCTCACCGTCGATCGTCCGCATCCGGCGACCGCAATCGAGCATCAGAATCACCGATTGATCCAACTGCTCCTGGAAATCTCGGCTGATCAGACTCTGTCGTTTGGAACTAGCCTTCCAGTCGATCTGGGAAAGAGAATCGCCCATTTGATAATCACGAAGCTGGTGGAAATCACGGCTTAGGCCCGTTCGGTTTTTTCGGATAATCCCGGTGTGTTCCTGTCGATGAGCCATTGCCATCAAGGCGTAACTCAGAACCGCTTGGTAGTTGGGGTATACTTTGACAGTGCCCTCATCACCCACTTTGACCAACCTTGACCAGAACCCCAGCAAGGATGTCATAAGGACATGGGTCTTCCCAAAATCGATCTCACCCCGCTCGGGAAGAATAATGGGGTAGTTTAGATCAAGATAGCCTTTTCCCTTGATCCAGCCACGCCATGGGAAAGCCTCGCATTCACAATGACTCGGAATACCATCGACCACCCCGACATGAACAGGTCGAGGGGTTGGGTTGATGATTCGTAGCTTCACCTCGCTCTCGATCCCTACCGCAATGCGCCCGGGAAGGGTTCGCTCCACCCGGGGTGGTTTGAAGACGAACGCCACAAGCGCATCGAACAAGACAACAAGCGCCAGAATTCCGCCCATAATCCCCCACCACCCGGAAACCGGAGGATGCAAGGAACCCGCCAATCCCATGAAGGTCCAGAGGATCAGGAGTGCAATATGGGCACGCGTGGGGCGAAGTGGCATGACAAAAGGCTAGATCCGTGGAGCGACCACGGTCTCAAGAGAAGAGCTCAGAAGGTCGTCAACGATTTGACCGCTAATCGCGACCTCCGGAGCAATCTGAACACGGTGACGGAATACCGGCAGCGAAGCCTGCTTGATGTCATCGGGCATAACGTAATCGCGACCGCCCATTATGGCGTAGGCTTTGGCGACCTGCACGAGACTGATTGCACCGCGCGTTCCAGCCCCCAAACTCATGCCGTGGGCCTCGCGGGTATGACGGGTCAGCCGCAAGGCGTAATCGATGACTTCGGGAACCACCTTCACCATCGCGGTCAGGCGTTGGGCTTCGATAATCGTGGCCGAATCGCAGACCTGATCGACGCGGCGAGGGTCCAGCCCCTTGGCGCCGGGAGCGGACGTTACCGCTGAAACCACCTGGAGTTCTTCGGCCATGGTCGGGTAATCGATGATCACCTTCATGAGAAAACGGTCCAACTGAGCTTCGGGAAGCGGATAGGTTCCCTCCTGCTCAATGGGGTTCTGCGTTGCAAAGCACATAAATGGAGGAGCGACCGGCAGTGATTGCCCATCAATCGTCACCTGCTGTTCCTGCATTACCTCAAGAAGCGCAGCCTGGGTTTTGGCAGGGGCGCGGTTAATCTCATCCGCCAAAAGAAGATTCGTGAAAACAGGACCACGTCGGGTTTGGAACGACTGGCTCTTCATATCGAACAAGGTAAAGCCAGTGATATCCGAGGGCATCATATCCGGAGTGAACTGAAGACGCCCAAATTCACCGCCAAAGGTGCTCGCAAGCGCCAGAACCATGTGGGTCTTGCCAAGACCGGGCTTACCTTCCAGAAGAACGTGTCCCCCGGCTAGGAAAGCAGCAATAATCTGATTCACCGTATCGCTTTGGCCATAGACCACATTTTGGATCTGGGAGCGCAGACTATCGGTCAGACGGCGCACTCCACCGAGATCAGGAGTTGCTTCCGCTGGACTTTCCACTGGAGCGGGAGTCTCCGGTGCGGGTTGGGAATTGGGATCATTTTCTGTCATCGTTTCAAAAGAGCTTGGAGTTTTTGTGCCACTCTCACGAGATGGCCGGGATCTTTGGGAGGATCAATAGTGAGAGCTTCGGCCACGTCAGCGCGTGTCAAACCGGACTGTTCAGCCAAACGATCGTAAAGGGTTTCAGGATCTCCCTGGTTTTCTATTTCAAGCTGAAGCTGAAGTGGGCGCAGGAGATGTTGAAGCTGACCCGTTCGCCATAGGAACCGGGCCGAAGTGGTGAGCGCCTTCCCGTAGGCTTGTTGCTTGATCGCGTTGTCACGGAGGATGGGGCCAAAGCGCGGAACGCGCATCCAGAGCCAGGCGAAAAGTAAAATCAATCCGCCAATCACGACCATTCGGCCTTCCTTCCAAATCAGCCCGAAGAACGAGGTCGTCGAACCGTAAAGAAAGACAATTTTGCCGCCCCCACCATATTCCCCGGCCAAATGATCCAGGAATCCAGCGTGATCTGCGCGCGCCAGATAAGGATTCCGAAATGGTCTGGCGTGCGCGAGCACCATCACTTCACCGGCTCCGTAGCTCGTCCCCACCATGCGGGAACTCCCGTCATTATCGGAAATCCAATCCCAGCCATTCTCAATTTCCAGACCAACCTCACCTTCAAACTCAAGATGGTGCCCACCCCACTCTTCCCTGGTTTTTACCAGCTCCCAAAATCGGGAGAGAGGCCCTTCGCGGTCTGAATCCTCCTCCGCAGGTTGATAGGAGTAATAAGTCGAGGAGATCTCCAACTGATCAAAGACGTGGTCCAAACCGGTGAAATCCCCCTTTTCGGGAGCGCCCATTCCGGAATCAGGTGTCGTAAAGTCGTTCCTCTCAGGCTCTCCACCTTCGACCGTAAGGACAAGATTTCCGCCATTGGCGACCCAATCCAATACCCGGATCCCCATCCCCTTCGTCTGGAGAAACGACCCCGGCAAAATAATCACCCGCGTTTCAAAATCGTAATTCGACCACGTCCGCGAGCTTTCGACATCCCACCCCTGCTGATCGAGATACTTCTCAGCGGCGAGGTAGGGATTGACGCGGGCCTGCCCGGTGTAGCCCAGAGGTATTTCACCCACCTTGCGACGGTCTCCCTTCTGATCACAACCCGCCAACAAGAAAAGACTGACGAGAACAAACCACCTCATGGCCTCCTCCTTTCCTGGAAAGGCCAGTTACTCCAAAGCTCATTAATTGTCTCCTCGTTGGGACGGCGACGCGCGTAGGCCTGCGAAATCCAGGCATTGGTCAAAAGTTTAAAGTAAGAAGCATTTGCGACCTCTCCTTTGGAAGAGACCCTGCGCAGGCAATCCATCTCGGTATCACTCTCCTCGATCTCCACCAACTGACGGGTCACGAGCGAAGAAATGGCTCCCCGATAAAGAAGTCCAAGAGCCTCCTGATACTGCCCGTCCTCCCAAAGCTTGCGAGCCTCCGCAGGCAGATTAGAGGGCAGCTTTTCGGGTTCCACATTCATTCCCGCGATGGTGGTTACCTTCTTGCGTTCCTCTGCGGACTCTTTGGGACCGCCTCTGAAAGCGTGCAGATTATTGACAATCACCCAGATCAATACAGCAATGGCGGCAATGACGATAACCCAAAAAAGAAGATGCCCAATCCCTGCAAAAGCTCCTGGATTTACACTGGAAATCGAGTCGCTCACTGAGTCGCGGGACTCACTCTCTTCTTCATAAATCTCACGGGTGCGCACCTCAAATTCCTCCTGCTCCAAGACCCGCTGAGCCTCTTGATTGGCTTCCACCCGCGTCGATGAACCCAAGATCACCAGCCCAAAAAAAATGAGTCCCAGCCTTTGTCCCAGGCCTTTAAACTTAAGCTCAATGTCCCACCCTTCGGTCCAGGTTCGTGTGTTCACATAAAGCCCGAATCCAGCTCCGGTGTAAAACCAAGTCACGACGGAAACCGCATTCAAATAGAATACTCCAAACAAGACCAACATCCAATTGGGGAGCAAGTCGGCATCTCCTTCAAAAAAGGCCTCCAAGGTCAAAAACTGGTCCACTTCCACACCCTCCGGCAACATCATAAGGGCGAAATACACCTGACTTCCAAAGAGGAGAATCTCCATCAAAAGACAAATGAAAGTCAGCCCCACCGCCGAGCTCGCACTACGATACGAGAGGATCTGATAACGGGCTTTGTAGCGTGCGCCCTCCAATCCTTCCAGATAACGAATTGGTAACACTAAAGACCGAGTCAACGGCGAACGGTAAAACAAAAGCCCGATCACGACACACCAGAAGAGCACCGCTAAACCTGCCTTCGCGCTCACATCTTCACCATCATCCGAATGGAGAAACCAGCCCATGGCGGTCAGAATCAATCCAATCAGAACCAGTCCCTTATTTTTATTCAACTCCTTCGGAAGCACTTTCATGGTTTCCCGCCAGGTTGGATTTTCCCCAAAAAGACTCCGGCTCAGAGGATGAAGCGCGACACGTTCCCAAATCGGCTTTAACCACCAAATCAGAAACATGCCCCAGCCCACCGATTGATAGCAGATTACCAAAATTAGAATCCCAAGCGGAAACACCGAGGCCATCCAACCCTTGAGAAGCGAAACGGCATACTCGCCCGTCAAACGAACCCCCAGATCAATGGCTTCCCACTGGGTACGGGGCCGGATCTCCGCCGTCACTTTTTCAAGTTCCACGATACCCCCTCCCTACAAAAACAAAGTAAAAAAGGAGCAGAACCCAAAAAGCAATTCCCACCGTGTATTTGATGTTGGCAGCAATCGGCTGGGCCGACCAAAACCCCTCTACCACCGCAGCAAGGGCAGTCATGCACGCTCCACCGATAAGTAGGGGAAGTCCGTCCCGACCGGCGCGCGTCAACGCACCGCCCCGGCTCAATTGGCCGGGAGCCAACAGAGCGAAGCCCATTTTCAAGCCGGCCATTCCGACCACCAGCATTCCCAGAAGCTCGAACGAGGAATGGCCCGCCACAAATCTCCAAAGTAGTTCTGGCTCCCCAGCATAATCCACATACCCGACCACCGCTCCAAAATAAAGTCCGTTGTAAATTAGAAAAAAGAGAGTCCCGATTCCAAAAAAGATTCCTCCCGCAAACAGCCGGAAATCAATCCCCACATTGTTGTTAATGTAGTGGGCGAACATCATAAAATTCGACCCGTGTTCTTGTCGGAGGTGCTCCACACTGTCAGCATCCTTTCCATACATGCCCTCAATACTGGACATCGCCTCCGCTCCCAATAGAGCTTGCACCCATTCGATCTCCTTGTCCGCAGACCACCACATCGCAAAAAAGGGCAACCAAAACACAAACGACACAACTGCAAAAAGTTTCCATTCACGACGAAAAGACTTGGGAAAAGTACCCAGAAAAAAACGAATCGCTCCTTCACCAAATGCGCCCCTCTTGCGATGAATCTGACGATAACCTCGAATCGCCAAACCATTCAACCGATCACAAATCCGATGCCCGAACATGCGATACTGCGCCAAGGACAGATCGTAGCATATTTTGCGAAATCGCGACGGAACCTCGTGACCATCCAGAGTTGGCTTCTTGCTTTCCGAACTCGCCAACTGCAATTCGAAGGTCTGCCATTCGGAGGCATTCTTGTTTTCAAATTCCTGTCGATTCATCGTTGCTCCTCCAGCCAGTGTGCCATTCCCATGAGTTTTGAAACGCCCTTGGGCCCGACTTCGCCCGTCATTTTTTCGAGATGATTGGCCAACTCCATTCGACGCGCTTCGGACCATCCGCCGCTTCGGTAACGAAAAGAAAGAACCGCCGCTTCCTCTTCCCGGCTCAGGATCAAATTAACCGGAACCTTTTCCAACGGAGGAGGCCCGGGGATGACCGGGTCGATGCGAGGCTTCGAATAGACCACAAGAGTCCCCGCAGCCAGATCTCCCAGCCTTTGGAATCGCGGATTGAAAAACACAATCAGCGAAGCAAACGGAATCAGCAACTCCACCCCCCTGATGAAGTTTCGGGTCATCGAAGCGCCCATCGCAATTCCTCCTCCGGCTTCATTGACGACCCGTAACCCGAACGCCCTCTTGCCGATTGTCGCCCCCCAAGGGCTAATCTCAAAGAACACGTGGTAGAACCACCAGATCAAAAAGAAGGAGAAGAGGAAAATTCCCTGCGAAACGTTGCCCCCCATCACCGGGAAGATCAGATTAAAGCCAACACTCAAAATAATAAGGGCAATCATTTCGATCACCAGATCAAGGATCCACGCGACCAGGCGCAAAAAAGGCCCTGCAGTCCGGAGATGGATCTCCATCCCCTCGGCGAGTTCCACCGTCTGCAGTGTGTCGATGCGCCGTTTGAGACCTGCCATCTGAGCTGTAACAGAGGTTAACGGGCCAAAACCGGAGGTAAAGCTCCCATTTAGTCAGGAAAAACAATCGCCCTCTTTCCATCGATAATCGTGCGGTCATGCACGTGGTAGCGAATTCCCCGCGCAAGGGCCGACCTCTCGCAATCGCGACCCAGACGAACCAAATCAAGCACACTGTGGTGATGCTGAACCCGCTCAACCTCCTGCTCGATAATTGGCCCGGCATCGAGCTCCCCGGTCACGTAGTGACAGGTCGCTCCAATAAACTTCACTCCGCGTTCATAAGCCTGCCGATAGGGGTTGGCCCCGATGAAAGCCGGAAGAAAGCTGTGATGGATATTAATCATCCTACCGCTGTATTTCTCACACATCCACGGCGGCATGATCTGCATAAACCGAGCCAACACCACCAACTCCACATCCTGATCCACAAGCAATGATTCGATTTCCCGAAACCCGGCTTCCTTGTCCTCCTCCATGTCGATGTGATGGAAGGGCAGCCCCGCGTTCTCGGCAATCTTCTCACAATCCGCCCGATTCCCAATCACCGAAGTGATCTCGATCGGCATCTCGCCAAGTTTGGTGCGCCAAAGAATCTCGTTTAGGCAATGATCGGTCTTGGTCACCAAAACCGCCGTCCGCATTTTGTAGGGTAGCCGACGAAAATGCCAATCAGCCTTGATAGCCCTCCCCAACACCTCAAAACCCGCGATGAAATCCTCAATCGAAACCTCAAGGCTCCCGGTATCAATCTCGAGGCGCGCATAAAAGATGCCGCGCTTTTGCTCAATAAACTGGTTAAACTCGACCAGGTTTGCACTAAATTCTGAAGCATGAGTGGCGATCCGCGCCACCAAGCCATGCTTGTCGGGACAGGTGAGTTTAAGAATGAGACCTTCGCGCATGGGTGCTCAATGCACCAATACCCTCAAAAACTCAAGCAAGACAACTAGAAACCGGCTGCACAGAACTCTTCCGCCCACGCCATCTACTGCCAAGCAAGGCGGAACATCGTGTTCAACCCCATCAAGCAAACTCCTTCACATGCGCCTTGGCGATCGCAAGGAAATCCTCCACAACTCCTTTCGGCCGCCCCTGATACATCGCCCCAATCACCAACGGGGGAAAGTCTTTCAGCACCAACGGCTTCACCCCTTTTGGAGAGGTTAAGCCCGGGATAAAGATTCCAATTCCCACTCCAAATCCCCGCCCCACAAAATCACGCACCACATCGGTCGAGTTCACCTCCACCGAGACCGGCCAATTCACTTCGTTCCGATCAAACTCTTTCTGGAAAACTTGCTGTAAAACCTCGTTGGGAGGCAGACCAATCAGGGGTTCCTTGCCGATCAATCCCGTCTTTGAATAAGGATCTTTTTCCACGAAATCCTTCCAGGACTTGGCTCTTGATTTTGAGGGAACCCACAGAACAGTGGGAATTTTCAACAAAGGCTCGCTCTTCAACCCCTCCGACATCTTGCCACCAATCACCCCGATTGCGACATCAGCCTGCTGGGAAGTAACAAGCCCATGAACGTCCGACGGTGCTACCTCGCGCAGAGACAACTTTAGATTGGGCTCCTTCTTCTTTAGCGTTTCCAGGCAATCAGGAAGATGATTCCTCAGCGCCGATGCAGTCGCAGCGAGCCGTAAATGCCGGCCTTCCTCACCCCGCAACTTTTCCTCCAGTTCTCCCAGTCGGGAAAAAAACGGGTAAATGTAATCGTACAGCTCCTCCCCTGCCGGAGTGAGCGCGAAGGGACGGCGATTGAATAACTTGACTCCCAGCTTCTCCTCCAACTGGAGGATTTGGCCACTCACCGCCGGTTGTTGAATCCCGTAAGGCATCTTTCGCACCGCAGCAGTGATCCCTTCAAACTTTGCCACGAAGTAAAACAATTCAAGATGATGGATGTTCATTGGCGCAAATTCTACCCAGGTCATTCATCATTTCAATCAATGTTTTTAAACAAGATATCGATACACTAAAAATCCCCATCCCTGCCATTCTGCAGCCATGAACCCACTGGCTGACCGCGTTTCCTCCGTTGAGTGCGAACTTTCTCAACTCCAGGCCACTGCCAAACGATTGGCTGATACCGTCTCGGGCTTGAAAAAAGAAGTCATGAAAGAGGAGCTTACCGAAGCTCTTGCCCAGACCACCCCCACCAAAACGACACCTCCACCCTTGCCGAAAGAATTCCCCGCAAGCATTGCCACCGAGACCAGGGAGATTGCCACCGAAGAAATCGACATCAAGCCCCCGGTTCCGGCACGGGTACGGGAAAAATCCGCAGGGCTGGAAATGCAACTCGGACGCGTTTGGTCCGTTCGACTCGGTATCGTTCTTCTTACCACCGGATTCGTATTCCTCAGCCGATACACCTACGATGCCTTCATTCATAATCTCGGCCCCGGAGTTCGCCTCACCCTAATGTATCTTCTTTCCTTCCTCCTCACCGGAGCCGGCCTTTTTTGCGAACGCTGGAAAGAGAACCTTAAGAACTATGGCCGCATCGTTGCCGCCGGAGGCCTCGCCGCCTTTTATTACTGCGGATTCGCGGCACACAATGTCGAGTCGCTCAAAGTCATCGACAGTCCCGTAATCGCTTCGGTCGCCCTTACCATCAGCGCCGGAATCTTTTGCGCGATCTCTCTCTGGCGCGAGTCTCGTGTTATGCTGAGCACCAGCCTCGCACTCGCTTTCTACAGTGTATCGGTCAACCCCATCGGCTGGATGGCATGTTTTTCATCCGTTGTTTTGGCAGCCTTCGGCGTGGCTATGATGATTCGCCATCGCTGGGTGGAAGTGGGATTTCTGGTATTGATTGGCAGCTACCTGTCCTTCATTTGGTGGCAATTTGCCATTGCCCAAAACACCAGTGAATCAACTCATTGGTTCCTCGCGGGATACTGGGTTTTATTTACGATCGCCGCCTGGGTCCCCCAGCGAGACATGAATGACAACACTCATGTCCTCTTCAGCGGGATCAACAATAGTGCCTTCTTCCTGCTGTTCTCATCCCGCCCCGTGATCGGGCAATGGATGGAAAACCATTGGATCTTTTGCTTTGCTTTTGGAGGCGCCCTCCTCGCGATCTCAGCCTTGTCAAAAAACAACTATCCGGAACGGTCGCGTCTTGTCCACCTCGTGAAAGGGATCGGTCTCATCACGCTTGGCTTGGCCCTTCTGCTGGATGGACATCAACTCTTCGTCGCCTTCCTCATCGAAGCTCTCGTCCTCATGGCCTTGAATTTGAAACATCCGCACCATCTCACTAAATCAGTATCATGGGTCGTGGGCATCTTCTCTTGTCTTACCTTCTCGCACATCGAACTCTCCGGGGTCCATCCTATCATCTGGCTGTTCGCAGCCCTCGCGTGGCTCACCCTCGGCAACATCCATCGATGGACCGAGCGAAGAGAGATTGACGGAACCTTCCACCCGGGAGGAATCGGAGCTTCCATCATCTCGCTTGCGCTACTCATCTTTGGCCTCATGGCAGATTGGGAAAAATTCGACCTTTCCCTGACCATCGCTCTCGCCGGAATGATCGCCACCGGTCTGGTCATCCTCAAACTTCCCCGACTTCACCTCTTCGACACCCTCTCGGTCTTCTCAGTCGCTGGATTCCTGGCTCTCGTAAACCTCCTCACGACGCCCGGCGTCGCCATCAATCTTCAATTGCTTGGCGCGGCCATTGCGCTCCTGAGCTCAATTCCTCCTGCAATCGCGTGCCGGTTCATCGATAAAAAAGAGATCTCACAAGGTCTTCACATTTATTCAGGCGGATTCCTGGGGCTCTCCCTTGCCTTCTTCTGGCAAGCTCTTATCGCAAGCAACCTCCCCGAGCTGACTATCGTGGCCATCGTCCTTGCGATCCCGGTCGCCGGAACCATAGTAGCCCGCTTCACCGGATTACTGGCACATATTCTTGTTCCATTCCTGATGTATCTCGGCCTGCTCAAATTGCTTCCCATGAGCGATGGCGCGCTCCTTCTCGGATTTTTCACGACGGCCGGGCACTTTGCCCTCGCAAAATCCAGCCGGCAATTGGAACAGGACACAGTCATTGAATCCTGCCTGTTCGTCTTGGCAGCGCTCTTTTGGGGAGCTTTTCTGTCGCAACTTACATCCCCCGCCCTCCCTCTTACAATCACTGCGATCGCGCTTTTGCTCACCACCGGCTACTTCGTCAAACGTCTTGTCACTCCAATTGCCGCATCTTACTACGTCTTGGGGCTTACTTCAGCCTTTTGGAACGACTCCTCCTTTGAAATCTATCTCTGTCTCGCCCTAACGCTTACCCTTCACTTATACCGCGCCTTTAAGGAATCGACCGACAAGCTGCCATGGATCGCGGTTCCCTCCCTTCTCGCGCTTTGGGCACAAATCACCATCGATGCAGACCCTCTTCCCTTTGCCGCAATCTGGGCTGCCAGCGGCACCATCATGCTCGTCACAGGGCTCTTCCTGAAAAGCCGCTGCTTCCGGCTCATCGGCCTGATCATCCTTGCCGCCAGCCTGGGGCACCTTATGTTAATCGACCTTGTCAAACTTGACCCTCTTCCACGGATCCTGAGCTTCATGACCCTCGGAGCCGGACTTCTCGGCCTCGGTTTTGTTTACAATCGCTGGCAAGATCGCTTGAAACAAATCCTTTAGCGGAAAAGATCCCTGCCATGCGAGTTGTTCTTCAAAGAGTCAGTGAAGCTTCCGTCACAGTTGAGGGAAAAAAAATCTCGGAGATCGGAAACGGCTTCCTAATCCTGCTTGGAATCGAGTCCACCGACAATCAAAGCGATATCGATTGGTTAATACGAAAAATCGTCAACATGAGAATCTTCGACGATAGAGACGGCAAAATGAACCTTTCGCTTCTGGATAAAAATGGCGAAGCTCTCGTAGTCAGTCAATTCACCCTTCACGCCTCTACGAAAAAAGGAAACCGCCCCAGCTTCATCAAAGCCGCCCGTCCCGAACTCTCGGAACCGCTTTATGAATCATTCTGCGAAAGCTTCTCGCGAGAACTCGGGCGACAAGTTGGGAGAGGGATTTTTGGAGCCGTGATGGAAGTCGCCCTCATCAACGAAGGACCCGTCACCATTAACATGGACTCAAGGGACCGCGAATAACTCACTCCTTCAAGCGAACCGAGGTCCCGCAATACATACAGCGAAACCAGTGGAAAAGGAGCAACTGAAAACTGGTTGGGAGCATGTATCCCAAAAGCGGGATGTGGTGGGCATTGGGATTCCGCAGACAAGACTTCTGCTGAAAAATTGGCTGTCCGCAAACCCGGCATTTTACGGGGCGCGCGAACATAAAATGCATCAACCCGAAAAGCACCAAAGCCGCAGGCACTGTCGCAGACCAAATCACGAGCGGGTGATAATCTTTAAAGAGCAAAAGCGCTCCCCCCGCCAGGAATGAAAGCGGGAGCAAAAGAATCGTCAGCACACTTAGAAAAGCGCCAAACTTCACCCTCCCCGGCTGGGGATGCAGAACACCACGAATGTAGCCTCTCGAGTGTATTTTCTTACCCACGTTGATTTCCGGAGTAGCAGTCTTGCGAATATCGAAACCGGCATTCCGCTGCAAGGGTTCCACCTTCGCTCTTTCCGGCTCCGAAGTGGACTCCTTTGAAGCCCTGGTCACGCGAGAAGTCTTCGGAGCGATTTCGCGAACGGTCGCCTGGATCTCAGCAGGCTCCGCACTGATATTCCTAACCTCCTCAACATAGAGTTCCCTCTCTTCGAGAAATTCGTCCATCACCGGGACATCACCAACTCCGATCTCATGCTTGAGAATGCTTTCCTTGCTCACCGGATAAGCTGACAAAACCTCAATCGGAACAAGCTCAACCACCTCATCGAGCCGTGTCACCAGCGGAGGCCCCAATTCACCGAGCCGATTTCGGGCCCCCTCAATCCAACCGATCAGTTGATCCAGATCCGGTAGTTGCTCCACCAGCTCGAGATGCGAATTCGCGTGCTCGATCTCCTCCAGCAAACTCCCCGGATCGCTTTGCGCAAGCATGGAACAAGTTTCGACACCAACCGCTCCGAGCAGTTCCGCCCTATCCTCGCTAACACCTTGAATTTCTAGTAAATCGCCCACCTGCTTCTCTCTGAAGAAAAATAACCACGATTCGAGCCACGGCTCCAACCTAAGTTTTGTTTATCTTAGATTTTTCCGCATCTCTTGAAGTTGGGCGAGTTTTCCCTCCCACTCCACAAGGCGCTCCCGCTCAATCGCTACCACCTCCGGCTTGGCGTTTGCGACGAATTTTTCATTTCCAAGCTTACCCTTTGATTTTCCGACTTCTTTTTGGATTTTCTCGATCTCCTTATCGAGGCGGGCTTTCTCAGCCTCCACGTCAACCAACCCCTCCAAAGGCATAAACAACTCACCGGAGGCAGTCACCGCTCCCGGAGTTCCCTGTTCGGGAATGTAGCTCTCGTCAAGGATAACCCCTTCCGCCCCAACCAGTAAAGCCAAAGTATCCGCTTCCGCTTCAAGCCAAGACGGACCGGTTTTCGCGATAAAGCGAACATCCTTGCGGGCTGCAAGACGGTATTCTGCTTTCAAATTACGCAACTTGGCGGCGGTTTCATAAACAGCAGCCGCCTGCTCGCAACCTTCCGAGATCATTCCGGCATCCACTCCGTCGAGCAATCCAGAAACAGGAAGTTTTTTCTCCATCACAAACTGCCCCTCGGTGGTATAGCCCATTCGCAAACTCAATTCTTCGGTCAAATGAGGCATGTAAGGATGCAGCAGTTGAAGATAGCGGGCCATCACCGAGTCAAAAACACCCAGCGTGGTTTCGCGCTGGACCTGGGTGGCATCGTCGTGGAGATCCCCTTTCACCGCCTCGAGGAATTTGTCGCAAAACTCGCTCCACAGGAAATCGTAAAGCTGTTGCCCGACTTCATTGAAGCGATATTCCGCATAAGCCGACTCCTGATTTTTCGCCAATTCATCGCACTTCGACAGAATATCGAGGTGATAAGGTCGCAACGTTTCACACTCCGAGGGCTTGAAATTCACCTCGGAATCACTGCCGGCCATACGCCGAAATCTGCAGGCATTATAAATCTTATTGGCAAAGTTCCGCCCTTCTTCAACCTGCGCTTCATCAAAGCGCAAATCCGCCCCAATCGGTGCCGTTCTCATCAAGCCAAAGCGCAAGCCATCAGCCCCGTATTTCTCCATCAGGTCAATCGGATCAGGAGAATTCCCAAGTGACTTGCTCATCTTGCGACCCTGGATATCCCGAATGATCGAGGTGAAGAACACATTCCTAAACGGCAGCTCTCCTTTGAAGCGATATCCCGCCATGATCATGCGAGCCACCCAGAAGAAAATAATATCCGGCCCCGTCACCAAATCGGTCGTCGGATAGAATTTCTTCACCAGATCAGAGTCCTCATCGAGATTCTGCATCGTCGCAAAAGGCCACAACCACGAACTAAACCAGGTATCCAGAACATCTTCATCCTGCACCCAGTTTTCGGGATCAACGGGAGGCACGGCACTCACGTGCAGATCTCCCGCCCCCAGATTGTCGAGTGTCAGCGACTCCGCTTCCTGAAGAGTCTCAACCTTATCCTTTCGATACCAAACCGGAATCCGGTGCCCCCACCAAAGCTGCCTCGAAACACACCAGTCTTGAATTCCGTCCATCCAGCTCGCGTGAGTCTTCGCCCAACGCGCCGGACGATAATCAATTTCACCCTCCGCGACTGCTTTTGCCGTCTCTTCGGTGGCCGGATATTTCAAAAACCACTGCATCGAAATCCGAGGCTCGATCGGAACGTCCGCCCGCTCCGAAAATCCGACGTTGTTCTCGTGCTCCTCAACCTTAATGAGCAGCCCCATTTCCTCCAGCATTGCAGAGGCCTTCTTCCTTGCCACAAAGCGATCCAGTCCGTCCAGTTCGGGAACCTCCGGGCAGTTCACCGTGGCGTCGGCGTGGAAGACGTCGATGATCTCGAGATCATTCCGCATCCCGATTTCAAAGTCAGCCTTGTCGTGCGCCGGGGTAATTTTCAGAGCACCCGTTCCAAATTCCGGATCAACGTGATCATCAGCCACCACCGGGATTTCCGCCGCCGGAAAAGGCCGTTTCACCAGCTTGCCGACATACCTGCCATAGCGCTCGTCCTTGGGGTTCACCGCCACCGCAACGTCCCCCATCAGGGTCTCGGGCCGCGTTGTCGCTACTTCCAAAAACTTCCCGGGCTCATCCACCAACTCATACTTCATATAGTAGAGCTTGGAATTCTGCTTTTTTGGAATCACTTCCTCGTCGGACAAGGCGGTGCGTGAAACCGGACACCAATTCACCATCCGCTTTCCACGGTAAATCAACCCCTCATTGAAGAGATCCGCAAAAACCTTTGAAACCCACTTGGAATAGTCGGCATCCATCGTGAAACGCTCGCGGCTCCAATCACAGGAGCATCCCAACCGTTTCAGCTGCTTGATGATGATCCCTCCATGCTTTTCCTTCCATTCCCACACCTTTTCCAAAAAGGCCTCGCGTCCGATATCCCGACGCGTTTTGCCTTCCTCATCACGGAGCTGCCGCTCAACCTTGGTCTGCGTCGCAATCCCCGCGTGATCGGTCCCGGGGAGCCAAAGAACTTCACAACCCTTTTGCCGCGCCCGCCGCGCCAATATATCTTGAATCGTGTTATTCAACACGTGCCCTAGATGTAAAATCCCCGTCACATTCGGCGGCGGAATCACAATCGAATACGGCGGCTTCTCCGAAGACGGATCCGCTTCAAAACACTTGGCATCAAGCCAGGCCTGATACCAGGACTTCTCGACTTCAGTGGGCTCGTAGGCTTTGGGCAATTCAGACATCGCGCGGGATGAGTAGCCGACTCCCTCCCCCCAAGCAAGCACTACGGAGCCCGGACTTTGGTCCGAGCGCCCTCTACCCCGCCTGCTCCAATCCAACATCTGGAAATCGCCCTTCTCATTTCTGCTCAAAATGGCATCTTAAACACATCGTGCGAAGCTTCCGTGCCCTCCTCTCCGCCTTCCCTCTCCCCGACCAAACTCCCACCTCGATCTCAGTAGGAATCATTTTCGGCCAAGACAATCTCTGGTCCGCCAACCAAGGGTTCGGCCTCCAATTATAAGGACCACGCCCTGCTACGGATCAAAGCTACACCCGGACAAGCTTTCGCGGTTCTCCCGGAAATTCCGCCAAACCCCAACTTTCCCAAATTCCGTAGTTGGCTCCCTTGCCCCGAAAATTCTAAGATTTCTCCACACAATCTAAAATGGCCACTCAACAAAAACTCCTCGTCGCCAATCGTGGCGAAATCGCCATCCGCGTCTTCCGTGCCGCCACCGAACTGAACATCCCCACCGTCGCCATTTACGCCGAAGAGGACCGCTTCTCCCGCCATCGCTTTAAAGCCGACGAAGCCTACCAACTAGATGCCTCCAAAGGCCCCGTTGGCGCTTACCTCGACTACGAAGGCATCGTAACCCTAGCCAAATCCAAAGGCGTCACTCTCATCCACCCTGGTTACGGCTTTCTCTCGGAAAATGCCGACTTTGCCCGCGCCTGCGCCTACGAAGGGATCACTTTTATCGGACCCTCCGCCGACCTTCTCGGCTCGATGGGCGACAAAACCGCGGCCCGTGCCCAGGCCATCGCCGCCAAGGTCCCGGTCCTCCCTGGCACTGATGACGCCATCTCGGATCCCGACCAGGCCCTCACCGTCGCCCACGAAGTCGGCTTCCCCCTCATCATCAAAGCGGCCTTCGGTGGTGGTGGTCGCGGCATGCGCATCGTCGAAAAACCCTCCGAACTCCAAGCCCGCCTGAAGGAAGCCCAGGAAGAAGCCCTCAACGCTTTTGGTAACGACGCTGTCTTCCTGGAGCGCTACATCAAGCGCGCCAAACACATCGAAGTCCAAATCCTCGGCGACCAGCACGGCAATGTCGTTCACCTTCACGAACGCGATTGCTCGGTCCAACGCCGATACCAAAAAGTTGTCGAGATCGCCCCCTCAATCGACCTCGAAGGCGACCTCCGCAACGAACTCTGCCTCTCCGCCGCCAATCTCGCCAAGTCCATCGGCTACGACAACGCCGGCACCGTCGAGTTCCTCTATGACATGGATTCCAAGGAGTGGTTTTTCATCGAGATGAACCCCCGCATCCAGGTCGAGCACACAGTAACCGAGTGCGTCACCGGCATCGACCTTGTCCGATCACAAATCCTCGTGGCCCAGGGCAAAAAACTTCACGAACCTGAAATCGGCATCCCCGCGCAGGCGGACATTCCCTGCAACGGCTTCGCCATTCAGTGCCGGATCACCACCGAAGACCCCGAAAAAGGCTTCGCACCCGACTACGGTCGCATCACTAACTACCGTTCCGCCGCCGGCTTTGGCATCCGACTCGATTCCGGAAATGGCGACGCCGGAGCCGTAATCACTCCGTATTACGACTCCATGCTCGTCAAGCTCACCGCCACCGGCCGTGACTTCGAGACCGCCTGCCAACGCATGGACCGCGCCCTCCGCGAATTCCGTATCCGTGGCGTGAAAACAAACATCCCTTTCCTCGAGAACGTGATCGAGGATCCCACCTTCCGTGCGGGCGATGCCCACACCAAACTCATCGACTCCCAACCGAGTCTCTTCGAATTCGTCCCAAAACGCGACCGCGCCACCAAACTCCTCAACTACCTCTCCGACCTCACCGTCAACGGAAACCCTGGAGCCAAAAACTGGCGCCCCGCCAAACCCTTCGCCCAACCAAGAATCCCGAGTAGCTGGCCCATCCGCGAAGCCACGGGGTCCCGGGAAATCCTTCTCGAACAAGGGCCGGAAAAATTTTCCGAATGGATCAAGCAGACCAAAAGACTGCTGGTCACCGACACCACGATGCGTGATGCCCACCAGTCGCTCATCGCCACCCGCATGCGCACTTTCGACATGCTCAACATCGCCGAAGCCTACGCCAAGCGCACTCCCGACCTCTTCTCGATGGAAATGTGGGGCGGCGCCACCTTCGACACCGCGATGCGCTTCCTCAAGGAGGACCCGTGGGACCGCCTCCGCGAACTCCGCGAGCGCATTCCCAATATCTGCTTCCAGATGCTCTTCCGCGGGTCGAATGCCGTCGGCTACTCCAACTATCCCGATAACGTCGTCGCCGGATTCGTGAAGCACGCTGCCGACTCCGGCATGGACATCTTCCGCATCTTCGACTCCCTCAACTACCTGCCCAACATGCAGGTCGCCATGGAGGCGGTCCGCGGGCACGGCAAGTCCGTCTGTGAAGCCGCCGTCTGCTACACCGGCGACATCACCAACCCCGACCGCGCCGAATATTCCCTGAAATACTACGTCGATAAGGCCAAGGAGTTGGAGAAGATGGGAGCCCATATTCTTTGCATCAAAGACATGGCCGGCCTCTGCCACCCCGCCGCCATCACCAAACTCGTCTCAACACTGAAGGAAGAGGTCGGCATCCCGATTCACTTCCACACCCACGACACCTCGGGCCTCAATGCCGCCTCCATCATGTCGGCTGCCGACGCTGGCGTCGACATCGCCGACATGGCCCTCGCCTCGATGTCCGGATCAACTTCGCAACCCAACCTCAACTCGGTTTGCGCCGCAATGAAAGGCCACGAGCGTAATCCCGGTCTCGACGTTGAAACCCTCAACGAGTTTTCCGACTACTGGGAGGAAATCCTCACCCACTACGAGCCCTTCTACTCCGCTCCCCGCAGCGGCACTGCCGAAGTCTATCTCCACGAAATGCCCGGCGGCCAATACACCAATCTCAAGGAACAAGCCAACGGGATGGGCCTCGGCCACCGCTGGCAGGAGATCGCCCACACCTATGCCGATGTGAACCAACTCTTCGGCGACATCGTCAAGGTCACCCCGTCCTCCAAGGTGGTTGGTGATATGACGATGCTCCTCGTCACCCAAAACCTCAAAACCGAAGACCTCCTCAATGGCAGGTCCCCCAACCTCGACTTCCCGGAGTCCGTCATCGACATGCTCGCCGGAGGCCTCGGCCAACCCGACGGCGGCTGGCCCAAGGAGATTCAAAAACTAGTCCTCGGCGACAAGGTCCCGGTCACCGTGCGCCCGGGAGATCTTGCACCCCCTTGCGACCTCGAGGAAACCAAACAACAGGTCAGCGGGCAACTGGGCCGCCCCGCGAGCGACGATGATCTCTACAGCCATCTCATGTATCCCCAGGTCTTCGCCGACTATCAGGAGTCACTGAAGAATTTCGACCGCCTCACCGTCCTGCCCACTCCCTCGTTCTTCTATGGCCTGCAAGTTGGCGAGGAAGTCCACGTCGACATCGGCCCCGGAAAAACCCTCTTCATCAAGCTGATCTCGATTGGCGAAGCCGATGGTGAAGGACGACGAACCCTTTTCTTCGAACTCAACGGCATGCCTCGCGAAACCGTCGTCGTTGACAAGGCCCTCGGCAAAGAAGCTGTCGCCAACCTCAAGGGCGACCCCGGCAACCCCAAGCACATCAGCGCTCCGCTCCCCGGCATGATCAGCGAAGTCGCCGTAAAAGCCGGCGACAAAGTGAAAGAAGGCGACAAGCTCGTTGTCATCGAAGCCATGAAAATGCTCACCACCGTCAGCGCCCCGGCAGATGGCACCGTGGGAGAAATCCTGCTGGCAAAAGGCAAGGCGGCGGATACCGGCGACCTCCTCGTAACCTTCTCCTAAAATCCTCTGTATCCTCAAATAAAATCGATCCTTATCCTCAGCTTTGCTCTCGTGGGCATTGTTCAGTCTGCAACCGCCCAGAAAGCAAACGAAGCCGAAACGCACCCGGCCCTCCTGGCCCTGATCACTTGGGCCGAATCCCACAAAAATGGTAAAACAACTTCGGACCGGGAGATTTTTTTACCAAACGACCTCAAAGCGCTAAAAGAGGAAATGGGGAATCCCAAGGCAAATGTAAAAGGGAAGTTGAGTCAAGCGGTCCTCGAGGACCAAGCAAAGCTCTCGTTTAAAAGCGACGCAAAGGTGGCTGGGACAGGTGTTATTTTCATGAAGGAAACACCTGTATTCCCAATGGCCCTCAAAAATAAACGCTGGCTCTACGACCCGAAAGGGGCGGAAAAGTTGATGGCGAAGAATAATATATCAGGTGCAAAACGGGACATGGCCAGTTTGATCTCGTCACTTCAACAATATCGTAATCTGGCAGGACACTACCCTTCAGAGAAGCAAGGGCTCCGCGCTCTCTTAACAAATCCGACCACGCCGCCTCGTCCCCGGAAATGGGTAAAAATGATGGAAACCGCCAAATCGCTCAATGATCCATGGGGTAATCCCTACCAATACAAGCTCTTGAAGGACGGCTCCGTCATTACATCCCTTGGCCCTGATGGAAAGGCCAGCGATGACGATGTCTCATCCAAGTAGAATGCCCCCGAAACCCCGCCCGGAGGAGGACATTCCAGATAGTCAATGGCAGCGCAAGGCACGAGCAACGCTCTGGTTTTTGCCGCGGTAGAAATCGTGGGCGTTGAAAGCGCCATCTCATTCCCAACCAAACCTTGACCCGCACAATCACCCAACATTTGGATCACACCCTCGGCGCCCCGAATTCCCTGCGACCGGACCATCGAGGGCCTCACTTCAGTTTCCCCGTCAGGTAAAGATTCCGTTTGGACGATTGCAGGACCAGCGGGTAGATGCAGTTCAGCAGATCATCCTCGCCCATGTAGGGAGCCCCCATATGCGGAGTGGTGAAATGCAATCCATAGCCCGGCTCCCATGCGAGGGAAAACCACCAGCGATAGTTCGCGATCACCTCCTGATAAAATTCAGGTGCGGCCAAACTGAGTCCCATCAAGCCCCAGGCTCCACCGGGCTCTCCGTAAGCGTGGCTATTGCGGATCCAAGGATGGCGCTCCCACATGATTTTGGCCAGCGCTGGCTTCACGCGGGGCTTCTTACTACGAAGATGAGCGGCAATCAAATAGAGACCACTTCGCGACCAAAACTCGCCAAGATCCCGATAAGACCCATTGTAACCCATCGCGCCATGTCCTCCTTTCTCAGGATCCGACCAGGAGTGCATCATGTAGGGATCAAGCAGCTCCCAAATTTGAGATTCAACACCACAGTCTTTCGTCAATGCTTCACCCACGAGAAGATGCAGGGCCGGCGCGACGAGCGACTTATTGTCATACGGAAGTCCCGATGGCCCGTGACCAAGAGCAGGCATCCCCCATTTACAAATATGCTGTCCGGCCACGGCCCAATCCCGCGCTTCCCGGATCGGCTTAAGGACGCGTTGATCACCGGTGTGAAGATGCCACTCGCCAAAAAGTGTCATCATGTAACCCGCCGACCAAAAGCCGAGATTCCCATGCTTTTCAGGTTCGGGAAATTGCGACAAAGCCCAATCAATCGCTTTTTTGACACGGCGCCGATGCTTGGGCTCACCCGTCGCCAACATCGCAAGCGAAGCAAACATGGTCCGCTTGATATCTCCGGACCATGATCCATCTTCGCGCTGATTATTCTCAAGCCATTCAATCATATCTTCGAGCAAAGCCGCCGCCTCGGGATCGGTGGCAGGATTCATCGTCGTGAACGCCTTGCTTCGACCAAAGACATGGTCCAGAACTTCGACCTTCCCCTTTCGGAGAACAGTCAGGGAAACTTTGCCGCTTCCACTTTTTAAAGCCTCTTCACTCGCCGTGCCAAGAACCGCTTCATGGCTGTTTGCCAACCACTCCCAACCGGGATCGAGGTTATTGATCGGGAGAGGACGCCCTTCGACAGCCACGATGGCATCACCCACTTTGAGTCCAGCCTTTGATGCCGGAGAACCTTTCCGAACATCCATGACCGTGAGGACAGTCTGCTCATGCTCGGTCAGGGCATCAAACCCGAGAAGGCCAGCGCCCAATTTGTCGGGCCCCTGACCTCCATTAGAGCGGCCAAAGAGCTTGCTGCTTGGCTCCTTGTTGATTCGACAAAAAGAAGGCTGCCCGATCACAACCGGCTCGCCGGCCCGTCCTTTGATCCGAACGCCAAATCGATTCCCGACTAAAGCCACCATGAGGAGCTCGGGGATTTCGATCCAAATCCTCTCGCGCGCGGGAGAAGCCCCCGTATCCTGTTCGGCAAGTTGAATTCCCAGCGGCGTGATCTCACCGCAAGTCCCAAATCCTCCGCCGCTCCAATCACTCTCAATGACAAAACGAAAGGCCGTCACGCCAAGCGGCTTCTCAAATTTAACCTCCAGAGCCTTTCGCTCATTCGCGACCGATGCCTGCTCACTCGTCCCCTCGTGGACCAACTCCCAGTCTCCACCCCCTTTTTGAACCTCGATGCGATACGATTTCGCGACTCCATTGGTGAAACCTCCCTGACGCGGAAGATATCGAACCCCCTCGAGCGATTGGATTTCTGAAAAACGCAAGCCGAGCCAGTGGGGAGCAGGAGCCTTTTCTCCACTATACCTCGAATGCCACGAAGTTTCAGGATCGCCATCGAAAGCAAGCAGAGCTGCCGCCCCCGGCTGTTCGGATGAAGAAATGACCGACCAGGGGGCCTGGGGAGCCTTTCCGGAAACAGCGGCCGTTGAACTTGCAAAGATTTTGCCGCTGGCCGAATCGAAAGCCTCCAGCGTAACCATCCCTTCGCCGTTCCCGATGGTCCCGTGCAACCCAAGTGAAACAATTCCGCGCCAACCTTCGGCGATCCGCTGTTCCTTGACACCAAGCGCCGGCACCTCCAGCGGAATCATCGTGTCCTCCCCTTCCCTCAAAAGAGCCCCCTGCTCATTGCCGGGCAAAGACCAGGGTTGCTTCGCCACAAGCGGAGCAACCGGAAGAACGGTTCCGGAAACCTCCAACGATAAAACAAGGGCGAAAATAATAAGGGGCATGAGATGGCATTTCATGAAAAAAGGCTTAAGGACCGGCGGCAAACAATTGTCTGAAACAAGGTATTTTCAAGGAAACAGATGGCGGACCGACCAACGGCTCGGTCCCACCAGTTGCTTTTCCTGTTCACCCCACTGCACTTGCGCAAGATCCCACTGCCTGAGGGTTCAAATCAGATCCCCATCCCGCGATCAGAGACACCTGCACTTGCGGGATGGCCCTCGCGGGATTACAGACAGACTGTGAGCGCGTTCGACCCCTATCAGATTCGGTCTGACTTCCCCATCCTCAACCAAGAGATCAACGGGAAGCCCCTCGTCTATCTCGACAACGCTGCGACCTCCCAAACGCCGCTCTGCGTCCTCGATTCCTCCCGAAACTACTACGAAAGGATCAATTCAAACATCCACCGCGGCGTTCACAGGCTCTCGCAGGCCGCCACGGCCGCGCACGAAGCCGCGCGGGAAACCATCGCGAAGCACCTCAATGCCTCACGCCCCGAAGAGATCATCTTCACCTCCGGCACCACCGATTCCATCAACCTAGTCGCTTCAGCTCTGGGACGATCCGACCTCCTCAAGTCCGGAGACGAAATCATCATCTCCGGTTTGGAGCACCATTCCAACACTGTTCCCTGGCAAATGCTTTGTGAACGACTGGGAATAACTCTGAAGATCATTCCAGTCCTAGATGACGGCACGCTTGACCTTGAGGCCTACGACAAACTTCTCTCGGAGAAAACCAAGCTGGTTTCTGTAAACCACGTCTCAAACGCATTCGGCACTGTGAACAACGTTATTCACATTTGTTCCCAAGCGAAGAAGTTTGGCGCCCTCACATTCATCGACGGCGCCCAATCAATTCCTCATTTCTCTATTGATTTACAGTCTTTTGATTGTGATTTTTATGCTTTTTCAGGACACAAGGTTTATGGACCAACCGGGACCGGAATCCTCTTCGGAAAACACGATCTGCTCTGTGAATTACCACCCTCGCGAGGTGGTGGCGAGATGATCAAGGAGGTGACTTTCGAGAAAACCACCTACAACGATCCTCCGTTCAAGTTCGAAGCCGGGACTCCAAATATCGATGGCGGTATCGCTCTGGCAGCCGCTTTCGACTATGTGAATAACTTGGGCATAACCAATATCGCGGATCATGAGACTCTCCTCATCCGGCGCGCGGCAGAGATTCTTGAGGATCTCGATGGCATCACTCTCTACGGACCGGATGACCGCGCGGGGGCCCTTTCATTCAACTTCGAGGGGATCCATCACTACGATCTCGGCACTCTGCTTGATCAGATGGGCTTCGCCCTCCGCACCGGACACCACTGCTGCCAACCACTCATGGCCCGTTTTGGTATGACGGGCACCCTCCGCGCTTCTTTCGCTGCCTACAACACACTGGAAGAGGTCGGGTCTCTCGGCGAATCCCTCAAGAAAGCCCTCATGATGCTGCGTTGATTCCATTGCGTTTCGAGGAATCCACGATTATGGATCTCCCGTGACCATTACCGAGAAACAACAGGAACTCCTCGACGAACTCGATCTGTTTCAAGATTGGACCGAGCGCTACGAATACGTCATCAGCCTTGGCAAGAAACTCGCTCCGATGGACGAGGCTTTGCAAACTTCTGATCGCCTCATCAAGGGTTGCCAATCACAGGTCTGGCTCGATTCTTCATCGGAAAATGGGAAAATGTGCTACCTCGCCGATTCGGACTCCGTTATCACCAAGGGCATGATCGCCCTTTTCGTGCGGGTTCTCGATGGTGAATCGCCCGAAGACGTTCTCACCGCAGATCTTTCCTTCATCGACAAGACCGGCCTCAAGGAACACCTCGCCCCCACCCGGGCCAATGCCCTCACCTTGATGGCGGCCGAAATGAAAAAAGGAGCGCTCATCGCCACCCAAGGATAGTCTCTCATGGAAATTTCCCTCGGTGCGACCAAGGCAAAACTCCTTCTTGGTCGCGCCGTTTTTCTGCCTGATTCCGGGTCGCTGGTTGTGGCCGACTTGCATCTGGGAAAAGCGGCGACTTTTCGCAAGCGCGGAATCGCCATCCCGGAGGGCTCCAACGCTTCCGACCTGAGCCGACTGCATGGCTTGATCGATCAAGAGAAGCCAAAACAGCTCGTGATTGCCGGAGATCTTTTTCATTCCGCCGATGGCCTCGGTAGATCCACGATTGAATCGTTTCAGGACTGGCTTGAGCAACTAACCCTGCCCGTGATTCTCACGGAGGGAAATCACGACCGACGCTCCTGGTTTGAGCGTCACAAATTCCCAATCGAAGTTACTCCCGAACTGGAGGAGGGAGATTTGATCATCACCCATGATCCCGCCGATCTTCCGAACGGACAACCGGGCATAGCAGGTCACCTCCATCCCGGTGTCCGCGTTAAGGAATCACCAAGACAATCAATTCGCGTTGCAGGCTTCTTTCTCCGGGACGCCAAGCACCTCATCCTGCCCGCCTTCTCGGAATTCACTGGAATCCACCCCCTGAAAGTCAGCGGAGAGGACCAATTTTTTGCCGAGATTAATGACAAGATCGCAGAGATTCCAGTTGGGTTGATCCGGGCGTGAGCATGTTTTCCTCTCGACGCAGAACGAGAAATCAGATGTCTTCGTCAGACCTATGAATCCTAAAATGTTGGCACTGGCGTTTTCGTCATTACTTCTCGGAACCCCGGCAACGCGGTCACAAACCGATCCATTCGCAATAAGCGAAGCTGAAGATGACGCACCGCGTATGATCCGGGTGCAGGCCGAGTTTATCGAAATGCCCCATGCCACCTACACTCGCTTGATGGCCACGCCCCGGACCTCTACCAATGACACCGCGCTCCGTGCCGAATGCGCCATCACCATCGACATCCTAGCCGGATACGGGATTGATGAACTCCGCGTCCTCACTCGCAGCACTTCCATTCTCGCTCATAACTAATCACTCTCCCCCATGAAACAATCTCTCTTCGCCCTACTCCTCCTCATGTTCCCGCTCCGGGCATCGGAGCGACCCAACGTTCTTCTCATCCTTGCCGACGATCTGGGATTCTCGGATCTCTCCTGCTATGGAGGAGAAATCCCCACCCCCAACCTCGACCGACTCGCCAACGGAGGAGCCAAGTTCTCTTCCTTCTACACCAGCGCCCGCTGCTGTCCATCCCGCGCTTCTCTGATGACCGGGATTCACCCGCACCAAGCCGGCATCGGCTCCTTCACCCACGCGAAGCAACCTCCCGGTAAAGGGCTCGCTTATAAAGGAACTCTCCTCCCCTCCTGCGCCACCCTGGCTGAAATACTTCTCGATGAAGGCTACTCCACCTGGATGGTCGGCAAGTGGCACATGGCGCAACCCGGCCCCATCGGCCGAGGCTTCCAAAACTACTACGGCTACAAAAACTTCCTTGCCCACTCCGAGGATCAATGGACCCCCTCCAATTATGTGCGCCTCCCCGAATCGACAAAACCTGAACTCCCTGTAAAAAACGACTTCTACGTCACCGACGTCTTCACCGATTACTCCCTTGAATTCCTCAAGCAGGCCCGCGCCCAAAAGGACAAACCATGGTTCCTCTACCTCGCCCACTCCTCGCCTCACTTTCCAATTCAAGCTCCCAAGGAATCCATCGACCGCCATGTGGAAACCTACCGCAAAGGCTGGGACGTCCTCCGCGCCGGACGCTTCGAACGTCAAAAGAAACTGGGGCTCGTCCGTCCCGATTCTACGCTCCCTCCACTGTCGGAAGTGCCCGTTGATCGCGACGACATCGCCAATGGCTTTTCGGGAAAAAAGAACCCCAAGTGGAACGACCTTCCCGCCGATCGACGAGAAGATCTGGCCCGCCGCATGGCCACCTTTGCAGCCATGGTTGAACATATTGATCAAGGCATCGGACGAATCATCGACGACCTTGAGGAAAACGGTGAACTCGACAACACCATCATCGCCTTTTTATCCGATAACGGCGCTTGTTACGAATGGGGCCCGTTTGGATTCGACGGGCGTTCGCGCCTTGGCAAAACCACCCTCCACTCCGGCGAACAACTTGCCGACATCGGCCAATCGGGCACACACTCATCCTACGGTTCCGGGTGGGCCAACCTCGGAAACACTCCGCTGAGTATGTACAAGCATTTCTGCCACGAAGGCGGAATTGCGTCTCCTCTCATCCTCCACTGGCCCAAAGGAATCGCCAAAAAGGAAGGCTACGTCAAAACACCCTCTCACCTCGTGGACATCGTCCCCACCATCCTTAACGCCACTGGAGCAAAATATCCCTCGGAACGAAACGGACACAAAATCACTCCCGTGGAAGGAACCGCTCTTCTCCCTGCAATCGAAAATCCCAGGGCAATTCCCGAACGCGTCCTCGCCTTTGAGCATCAGGAAGCCCGTGGTCTTCGCAAAGGAGACTGGAAGTTGGTTTGGGGAAAACGTCAGCCCGACAAAATCACATGGGAACTTTACAACCTGGCCGAGGACCGCTCCGAGCAAACAAACGTCGCTCAGAACTACGCCACCATCAAAGACCAGCTCGTAGAGGACTGGAACACCTGGGCCAAGCGCGTTCATGCTTCACCGCATCTCATGCCCGAACCTGGCTACGTAAAGAAGTCACCCGGACCAAAATCACCACAGATCGCAAACCGACCCATCACCATTACCGCAACCGTGGAAGGCCACGACCTCAACGGAGTCGTCCTCGCACAAGGAGGCAAAGAACACGGCTATTCTCTGCACTTCATCAACGGGATCTCTTCGATTGATGTTCGAATCAACGGCGAGGTTACCCGGCTCAGCGCTGATAACAAAATCAGCGGAAAGATCGATCTCAAGGCAAGCCTAACAGCAAGCAAGCTCACCCTAACCGCCATGGGCAGGACCTTCGAAACAAAATCACCCGGCTTAATTCCCGTTCAACCAAAAGACAATCTTTCAATCGGTCGCGATGAACGAACCCCCGCTGGAAACTACGAGATCCCAAACCCTTTCAACGGGAAGATCCTTGGATACAACATTCTCAATAACCAAACACCTCCAACCCGAACGGCAAAGTAACTTCCCCACAATCAATTTGAAGGAACCGCATCTACCGTTTTGGCTCAATCACCTGCAAATGGTCGATATTTCCGCCACTCGCCCCATTGGTTTCCAAAACGACTAAGTTATCGCCCTTCCTGAAAGCAACGGAAGCGGTCAAATCTTTCCAACGACTCCACCCTCCTGTCTCGGGAAACGGGAGAATCGAGTGCTCCTCACCATTCACAATCAGCTTGAGAGGCCGGGCATTTGAACCCATTGCATAGCGAACAAGGATCTTACCGGATCCAGATTTAGCGGACTTCACGGTCCACTCAATCGATTCTTTCCCGGTCCCAAAGTCAGCGTAGCAAGTCCCGGTGTAACCGTCATGCTCGGTCGAGGTCCGGACTCCTTTTAACTTTGCCTCTGTCACTTGATAAACGGCCCCAACAGGATCAACCACCTTGGCCGGCTTTCCCGCGGCTTTCTTCCTGGGTTCCGCAGCTCCGCTGACGTGAAGGGGATCGGGGGGAGTGTTTTCGAGAAGCCGGTTCAGGGTATAGGCGATGTAGGAATTTGCCAGCGGGGTTCCGTCGGCAGATTTCATATTTTGAACCCTCACCTCATGAATGTGCCAGGCCTTCAGCTCCTCAAGATTTACCTCGACCGTCTTTCCATCATTCGAGATCACTATCGAATCAACCTTTACCGGAGTGACATCCATCTGCGGCGATCCATAAGATTTGTGATACTTGTAATAGTAGCGCTTGAAGGGCCAATTGGCGACCTCCGCCGCGATTTTGGAATCCACAGGCTTGGTGAAAGTAAAACGGAAACCTGTCTTCGTGAGCTTCATCGAAACGGCTTCGAAAGGATCTTCGCCATTCCACTCAACTCTCGAAATTCCTTCACCTCCGGCCCAGCTGTGCTTGGTATGACCTACGTAAAGACTACCATCCGGTGCCCAGGCCATGCGATTGCAACCACGAGGAAGAGAACCACCGTCTATAAACGGAACGCAAGCCCCTTGAAGCTCCCCGCCAATTTCCTCCAGTATGACCCGAACGATTCGATTCGTGTTCATCTCGCCAACCAGAAGCTGTCCGGTGAACGGCCCAAAATTCGCTTCCGGGGAAATCGCAAGAACCTGGGTTGGCGAGTTGGCCATCGAGCCGTGAGGAAATACCACCGCGGCACGGGTCCGCATCTTGGCGAGTTCCGCAGGATTGGTCTCTACCGGTGTGCCTTCAAAACCCGGCTTCCAGGTCAGACTTGCGGCATGACCGTAGAAGCGTCCTTCCTTGACGTGGAACAACTTGCTCGAACCAACCCAATCGCCCTGATTGTCGGTCACGAAAAGATTCCCCTCCAGATCAAATCCAAGTCCGTTTGGAGTACGATGCCCGTAAGACCAGGGGATCGTTTTCCCGTCTTTTGTCAGCTTCATGACACAACCACGATAAGGAGTGGACGCGTGCATTCGTCCCGGTCTTCCCCTGGGGTCAAACCGACCCCGCACGATTGAGCGAATTCCGTCTCCGGAAGAACCAGTCCCCAAGGAGAAGAAGTAGTTACCTTCCTTATCCCTGACCGGAGTAAAGTGAAACTCGTGATAGTTTCCCGACATTCCAAACTCATCCGTCATCACCTGATAAAGATCCGCTTTTCCATCGCCATCGGTATCGCTCACACGAGTGACCTCGGGACGCTGGGAAATGACCAGTGACGTGTTGGATTCCGCGATCACTCCGAGAGGATTGTGCAATCCTTCCGCAAAAAGCTGCCAATCTGCAGTCTTTGAGTTATACAAAAAAACCTCACCACTTGGCAGACAGACCACCATTCGACCGTCCGGAAGAAAATCAAGACCATCAATTTGTTTGGTTCCAAACTTGGAGGGAGGATTGGGGATCCCGGTCACGTCATAACTTGGCGAAGTGCCGCCAAATGCGAGCTTTGCGGCCAGCGAGAAAGAGAGGATGTTGCTGAACTTTTTCATTTCTTTGGTGCTTCGGTTGGAATGGTGACAGGAGAAGCCGGATTCTTCTCGCTGATGGTGATCTGAAACTTCATCGCTTGTTTCGCGGAGAGCTTCAGGGTGCCGTCTTTGGCGATCGTTCCGGCCGAACTGGAATAGGTCGCGGCTTCGTCCGGGGTAAGCTTGAACGTAATGGGAACCTTGGGAGAGATTGCAAACTTTCGAGTGATTCCCAAATTTCCCTGTGATGCCTGGATCAACTCTCTGATCTCGTAATCGCCGACCTTGTAGATGAACTCCGGAAACCCCTGAATCAAACGATAGCCTCTGTATTTTGGCAATTCATCGACGCCTTCGATTTCAATCGGAAAATCCACTGCTTCCGTCGTGTCATACAACGGAGTTTTCCTTCCCGTGTCGGCGAGATGCTGATAATCCTCCGGCTTAAGCTTGCTGGAACGGGCAAGATAGTAAGGGATTCCATTGAACTTTGCCACCGGCTTGCCATTGCTCGACCAGTGCACCTGGTTTCCCCGGATGAAACCACCTTTACTCCACGCGTAGCGCAAGCGACATTCCCCAGCATCCCAGCAGTAGTATTGGTTCCCTGGAAGGGCCACCGCAAAGGCCGCAGGCGAGGCCCCGGGCATAAAGGTCCGGTAAACGACCGGTTCCGCCACATCGGCCAAAAAATCATCAAAATCCGGGGTAAAGGTCCCGTTGTTTCTCCTCAGCTTCTTTTCAAAAGGGAAGGCCTTGAGAATGGCCTCAGGCGTGTAAACATCCGGCGGAAGATTTTCCCGGGCTTTTGAAACTTGGGCCGCTGTCACTGCCGCGCATTTGTTTCCCCACGCATTGTTCACGTAGGTGACGATATCCGCGATCTTTTCATCGTCGAAAAGAAGCTGGGGCGGCATGGCCGAGTAATAACGTTTTCCATTTACCTTAACTGGTCCAGCCATCCCGCGAAGAACGATTGCGATGGTGCGATCCGGATTATCCAACCAATCGCTGCCTGCCAATGGTGGTACAGACCCCGGTTGCCCCTTCCCATCAGCCATGTGACAAGCGATGCAGGATCCCGCGCCGTCATAAAGCTCCTTTCCTTTTGCCAGAGCAGCGGCATCCGGGGCCGAGTAAGCCATCCCGGCGACCAGAGATGAGAGAAGAATGGAAATGATTGCTTTCATATCTGGGAAACTAGTTAACGCCGATTGGCAGTCTACCAAGTAAAAAGACCAACGATTGTCCCGCCCACAGATTCCGTGGGCAAAAAAATCATGGTGCAAATCAATCATCTTGGTTGAGCGACCTGGATCTGAACGTTAGAAAGCGAGAATGTTCTTGCGCCGCAATCTTCTTCTATCCCTTTTCTCTCTTTACCTCGGAGTTTCGGCTTCCGCCGAACCCGCCGAAAAAATCCTGTTTATCGGGAATAGCTACACAGGTGGCGTTCGTAAAATGGTGACCGAATTGGTGCAGCAATCCCCCCACGCCAACGCTCAGATTTCGTTTATCAATCCCGGCGGAAAAACACTCGAGTTTCATCTTAAAAACAAGGCAACTGTTGAAAAAATCGAGACTGGCAAATTTGATATCGTTGTCTTGCAGGACCAGAGCCAATTTCCAGCAGTCTTCCCGGATCGCTTTCAAAAGGCCGCAGTGGCATTGCATAAAATTATCAAAAAATCAGGAGCCACAACCGTCTTCTACGAAACCTGGGGCAGACGGGATGGTGACAGATTGAACAAGAAACTCTTCCCGAATTTTGAATCCATGCAAAAGGCCCTCAGCAAGAGCTATCAATCGACGGCAAAAAAATGCTGGGCAAACCTAGCTCCGGTCGGTTCCACATGGAGCATCGTGAGAGAAAAGAATCCCAAACTGGGAAGGGAGCTCTACCGTGGAGACGGCAGTCATCCCTCGCCGAAAGGTTCCTACCTCGCGGCGTGCGTTTTTTACGCCACTCTTTTCGACAAAGACCCTCGCAAACTGAAATTCACGGGCGGTCTGCCGGAAGACGAAGCGAAACTCATCAGAGAGGTGGCCTATTCTACCGTGACAAACGCGTGATATTCACCCGGAAAAGAAATGGACCGCCACTTGAGGCAGGAGCGACAAAAACGACCTCTTCGGTTCCTGAACCATCATAAGTCCCGGTCTTCCGGGAAAGAATAAACAGGTCACCCACGTTTTCCCAGTCCTCACCATTGCCGCTTCGCTGAATCTCATAATTCAAACCGCCCGCCTCTCCCAAACGCCGGCGAAATCTCAGCGAAAACAGATCATCATTTTCAATCGTTACGAATTCTGCAGCCAACCGGGCAAGGTCCTCCGGTGTATTCGGTTTTGACCCAAGGGCATACTCAAAAAAATTGCTCCCCTCATCAAGATCAGGATCATCAGCATCCCCACTCCCTAAACCTCCAAAAAACCGTTCCTCCCAATCATCACCTATTCCATCATCGTCCGAATCAACAAACCGGGCCGCATCGCGCAATCGCTTTTTCAGCAGTTCGCGTGTTGCCGCACTGGAAAGATCATTGGCAGTCAAATTGAAGGGGGGATCGATGGGACGATTTAAAGAATCCAGGATAACAACATCACGATAGGTCACACCCCAGAGACTTCGGACGTTCGCTTCAAGGGTATCTTGCAGCCAGGGAATGTTCCTATCTGCCGTCGTCAAACTGTTTCCGGCTTCATTGCTGAGGTTCCAGTTGATCCCCATAATCTCAATTGGATATCCTGTCGCCTCGGTTCGAAGCTCTGAATAGATTTGTTGCAAGAAGCCAAACTGACTTCGGCAGTATCCTCAGGTCGAATCGCCAAAATAATAGGCGGTTACTTGATGGAGATAATCCCTGGGTGACACCAACTCTCGGGAACGCGAAGAGGTCTCGTTCTCATCAACCAAGCGAAAATCCGGAACTGGTTCCCCTGTCGCCAAAGACGCCAAGAGGCAAAAAACAGAAATCGTTCGACCTATCATACAGAACAAAAGTTCCACATAAACCTATCCCCGGCAAGCCTCTCCCCACCCGAACCATCGCAACAAACGCGCAGCATTTGAAAAGGCGTCCGCAGAGACGAGTTATCGCGGGGCGTATTGTCGGTGTTATGGAAACTCTCACATTACCCGTAAAAACCCTTTCATCATCTCTCAAAATCGGCCCCGTTGTATATGGGCCCTCGAGCGGCGAGCGCTTAATGCATTTTGTTGAAACCCTGACCGAGGAACACTACCACCGTAAGATCTCTCTTACCTGCGAATCGGGAGTCAGGGCCTTCATCAACGCGGATGTGCATGGCTCGGGAAAAGCCGATCTTCTTCTGGGCCGTTCCGAAAGGAATAGAAAAGGAAGCTGGTGCTGAAATTGGCCGTCACGAAATTATGACTTACTGCTACTGGCGCCGAGGGAGGCCCGGACTTTCGCAGCGTCAAAATCATGGGCGTGGTCCACAGCACTTAATAGGACACCGTCCTCGCTCTTAAGGCGGCCATTGACGCACACCTCCGGAAGGTCGGCATCCCCCTCCTGTACACCAGCGTCTTCTTGATGGGGCAATCCGAGATCAAGCCCTCTAAAATTTTTCCAATCATCTATCGAAACTGGCACAAGGAGCATCAACCCTAGAAACACGAACGCTTCTTTTTTTACTCCCCGACTCCAAGGCAACACGCTACTTATGGGCCGTGCTTTTCGATAACCGTATCGCCGAACTCCGGGCTGAACTTAACCGACATAACAAGCTCTATTATCAGGACGCCCAACCTGAAATTTCGGATGCGGAATACGACCGGCTTTTCCGCGAACTCGAGGATCTCGAAAAAGCAAACCCCGACCTCTATGACCCCAACTCGCCCACCCTGCGCGTTGGAGGAGCTCCGCTCGATGCCTTCGAGCAAAAAGCGCATCTCCTCCCGATGCTTTCCATCGACGACCTCTTCGCCGAGCAAGAAGTTGCCGATTTCTTCAGGCGCCTCCAGAAAGGCCTGAGCCTCGATGAATTTCCACTCACCGTTGAGCCAAAAATTGACGGCGTAGCCTGCTCCCTCGTTTACCGGAACGGCTCTCTTGAATATGCTTTGACCCGTGGCGACGGAACCCGTGGTGATGATATTTCGCAAAACGTCCGTACCATACGAAACATTCCGCTTAGTCTCGAAAATGCCCCTCCCCTTTTGGAGGTGCGGGGCGAAATCTTCATGCCCTCCTTGGGGTTCGCAAAGCTCAATGAAAAACGCGACGAAGCCGGCCTCGATCCCTTTGCAAATCCACGTAACGCAACCGCCGGAACTTTAAAATCGCTCGATCCCAAGGTCGTTGCCTCTCGCCCTCTTGCCTTTCTCGCTCACGGTCTCGGAGCAAACGAGGGAGCCAACCTGGACACTGAAGACGAGTTCCGAAAACTGCTCGAAAAATTCCAAATCCCTCGCAACTCCCCGGTTTGGCATGTCCGCACTCTGGACGAAATTCTGGCCGCTATCCGTGAGCTTGATATCAGGCGCCACGACCTCGGCCACGGCACAGACGGTGCCGTCATTAAGGTGCTTAATTTCGATCAACGCGAAACCTTGGGCTTCACTTCACGAGCTCCTCGTTGGGCTGCCGCCTTCAAATATCCGCCGGAGCAAAAGGAAACGCTCCTCAAGGACATTACCATCCAGGTCGGAAGAACCGGAGTTCTTACACCAGTCGCAGAACTCGAACCGGTCTTTGTTTCAGGGACAACAGTCTCCCGCGCAACCCTCCACAATCAGGAGGAGATCGAACGCAAAGACGTTCGCATTGGCGACACCGTGCTTGTTGAAAAAGCGGGTGAAATCATTCCATCCGTCGTTTCCGTCGTTGTCGCAAAACGCCCGGACAACACCCCTGCCTACTTTCTTCCGGAAGCTCTCAATTATCAATGTCCTTCCTGTAAGGGACCGATCGAGAAACCGGATGGTTTTGTGGCCTGGCGTTGTGTCAACTTTGAATGTCCCGCTCAAGCGGTGACCAGCATCACCCACTTTGCCGGGCGTAAGGCACTCGATCTAGATGGCATCGGGGAATCGGTAGCCATCAAATTAGTGGAAAGCAAACTCGCAGCCTCGCCTCTGGACCTCTTCACACTTAGCGTCGATGATTTTGCGAACGTCCTTCTCGACCCCGCCAAATCATCCGACGGCTTAACACAGTCCAAGGAACGTCGCTTCGGCGAAAAACGGGCGAAGACTCTTTTCAATTCGCTCGAAAAAGCCCGCACCGAAATGCCACTCAATCGCTGGCTCTTTGCGATGGGAATTCCGCAAGTCGGGGAATCAGCGGCACGGGAATTGTCCCGTCTTCACAAAAAACTCAGCGACCTGCCTGGTTCTGCGATCATCTCCGATCTTGCCGACCTGCCCGACTTCGAGGAACTTTCTAAATCGAAGCGGAAAAAGGAGCACCACCCGGGACTTAAGCAATATCAGATCAACGATAATCTGGGGCCGGTCGCAGCCCATCACCTCCGCACCTTCTTCCAATCCGAGGCTGGCCAAACGGTCCTGGCGAAACTTGACGAGTTTGGCATCGATCCCCGGTCCGACAACTACGCTCCCGATCCAGTCGCCGCGACCGAGGGACTGCCCCTCGTCGGCAAGACCTTTGTCATCACCGGTACCCTCTCGGCGCCGAGACCCGAATTCAAAAAACTCATCGAAGCCAACGGCGGAAAAGTCAGTGGCTCGGTCTCTTCAAAAACCGACTTTCTCCTCTCCGGTGAAGGGGGCGGCTCCAAGCAAACGAAAGCCGAATCTCTCGGAGTTCCTGTGATTGACGAGGCCGCGCTAACCAAAATGCTCCAATCCTAAGACCCAACAAATGAAATACATTCTCCTCATTCTTTCTCTCATCTCGGTCTCGTTCGCGGCCAAAAAGCCCAATTTTATTTTTGTTCTCAGCGATGACATTGCCCAAGGTGACCTCGGTGTCTACGGGCAAGAGGTCATCAAAACTCCCAGGCTCGACCAAATCGCCAATGAAGGAACCCGCTACATGCAGGCCTACTGTGGCACCAGTGTTTGCGCGCCCTGCCGTTCAGTTTTCTTCACCGGCCTCCATTCGGGACGCTGTCCGGTGAGAGGCAATCGCGAGATGGCACCGGAAGGCCAGTGGCCCATTCCAACAAATACCGTCACGATCGGCGAGGTAGCCAAAAACGCCGGTTATGCCACCTCTACTTTTGGCAAGTGGGGCATGGGTTTTTTCAACACCTCCGGCAGCCCCTTGAAGCAAGGAATCGATCGCTTCTTTGGCTACAACTGCCAACGCCATGCCCACTCTTATTTTCCTACCTACCTCTGGGACAATGACCAGCCCATCGCCCTACCGGGGAATAAGGGAAAAGGTATTGGCAAAACTTACGCGCAAGAATTAATCCAGAACGAAGCTATCAAATGGGTGAAACAAAATGCCAAGAATCCCTTCATGATGTTTTACGCGATCACCCTGCCCCACGGAGCACACGAAATTGATGACCTTGGAATCTACAAAAACAAGCCTTGGTCCAAACTGCAAAAATCCTATGCGGCCCAAGTCACCCGCATTGATTCGGACATGGGAGAACTGGTCGACACCCTCCGGGAACTTGGCATCGAGAAAGATACCCTCATCATTTTCACCGGTGACAATGGATCGTCATTCAACCCGCAATCGGAGATCGGCAAGCTCTTCAAACAGAATGCCAACGGTCTCCGCGGATACAAGCGAGGCATGTATGAAGGAGCCTTGAGACAAGCCGCCTTTGCCTGGTGGCCGGGAACAGTGCCCGCCGGACGGGTCGATCAATCGCCCTGGGCACTCTGGGATCTCATGCCGACCTTTGTTGAAATGACCGGGATCACCCCGCCCGAAGGATACCAAACCGACGGACACTCGCTCCTCTCCTATCTCAGAGGAGGCAACGCCCCAAACCGGGACTACTTTTATTGGGAACTCCATAAAGGAACTGTCGCGCAAGCCGCCCGATGGGGTGACTGGAAAGCGGTCCGGAACGGAATCAAAAAACCGATTGAAATTTACAATCTAGCCCAGGATTCCGGCGAAAAGAATAACCTCGCGGGAAGAAGACCGGAATTGGTGAAACGAGCTGCAAGGATTTTCGAGGAAGCTCACCAAGTCGACCCGGAATGGCCCTTGGCCGGACCGACTCAGAGGCAAATAGACGAGGCCAAAAAAGCGTGGGAAATCAAGCGAAAGCGGGACAAGGAAGGCTATGTCCCGGAAGGCGCCACTCCACTTTCCAAAACACCGGTGAAGTAATCCGCCAAATTGACAAAAATCGGAGGTTTCTTCGACAATGTGTTGGGGCTATATTCCGCCATGCGCCCATTCACACAGGCTTTTGCCGCATTCACGCTGGTGGCACCACTCCGTGGAACTCCGATCATCAATGAGATCCACTATAACCCAGAGGAACGTGGAAACTCGCTGGAGTACATTGAGCTGCTAAATACCGGTGAAGCAGTCGTGGACATCAGTGGTTGGAAGCTTGCCAAGGACGTCAAGTTTGAGTTTCCCAAGGGCACGAAGATCGACAACGGGAAATACCTAGTAATCGCGAAGGATCGGAAGCTCATGCGCGAGTTCTACGGCATAGAACCCCTTGGTGAATTTAAGAAATCGCTTGGCAATGGCGGTGGCGAGGTGAC
>JAURPJ010000066.1 GCA_030835305.1 Verrucomicrobiota bacterium
GCCCCGGAGCAGGTCCGGTGGTGATCGATGCGCGGGGAAAGAAGGCTCGCTTTGTCCGAATCGTCGCCACCAGGTTGTGGAGTCGTCGTCAAGCAGGAGGGCCTTTGAGCAATGATTGGATCTTTGCCTTGAGCGAGCTGAAGGTGATTTCAAAGGGGGATCTTTTGGGGCTGCATCATTTGACGTCTCTCGACTCCATTGAAGCGATGCCACGTTGGGGGCTTGCAAACCTTGTTGACGGCAGAACCGGAACCGGAGTTACTAAAATTGATCCTCAAAAAAAAGAGCGCTACGATCTTCTTTTGCAGGAGCTCCCAGGTGGTCTTTTACAAGAAGAGAACCAGCTTGCGGCTGAGTTGAAGCTATTAGAGGCGGACGTTTTGCGCTTGCCTCAACTCCACCGTGCTTATGTGGCGACCGTCCATCATGGAAAAGGGAATTTCATCGGGCGTGGTCATGTGAACGGGAAGCCAAGGGAGGTTTGCATTCTGGATCGCGGTGATGTCACCAGCCCTCTTAGTGAGGTCGAGCCCGCTCCGATTCCCGGAGTTGTCGATGGCTTAGATTCCTTCGATCTTCCCGAGAATCATTTGGAAGGAGATCGCCGCGTCGCGCTGGCTAATTGGGTGGCCCATCCTAAAAATAAATTGACCTGGAGGAGCATTGCCAATCGAGTGTGGCAGCAGTATTTTGGGGCGGGCCTTGTTGAAACCGCCAACGATTTTGGCCGGATCGGTGCGCAGCCGTCTCATCCCGAATTACTTGATTGGTTGGCGGTGGAATTTCGAGACAGCGGGGGGTCTCTCAAAAAACTTCATCGCATGATTCTCTTAAGTGAAACCTACCGGCAGAAGAGTTACGGAGCAGAGGTGAACAATTCGATGGACGGCTCCAACCGATTCCTTTGGCGACAAAATCGTCGACGTCTTGAGGCGGAGGTCGTTCGCGATACCGTTCTTGTCGTGGCAGGGAAAATGAACTTCAAAATTGGAGGTCCATCCTTCCGGGATTTCATCATCGAGAAGCCCCAGCACTCGCCCCATTACCAGTATCACAAGGCGGATCCCGATGACCCGACGACCCACCGGCGATCGATCTACCGGTTTCTCGTTCGTTCCCAACCCCAGCCATTTATGGATGCCCTAGATTGCGCGGACCCTTCCCTGCAGGTTGACAAACGGAGTGAAACAACCACCTCTTTGCAAGCTCTCGCAATGTTGAATAATCGGTTCATTCTCCGCATGGCGGAGCATGTTGCAGCTAAATTGAAGGACGACCTAGATCCGGTTGGAGAGTTGATTTTGGGGGCTCTTGGAAGACCGGTGAAAGCGGAAGAACGAAAGCTTTTGGAGGACTATCGGAAGTCTCATGGCATGGCGGCCTTGGTCCGGGTAGTTTTTAATATGAGTGAGTTTTCCTACGTGGATTGATGTGATGAAAAACCGACGTGATTTTCTGTGGCAATCCGGCGGCGGTCTCGGCGGGATTGCCTTGTCATCTCTTCTCGGAGGCGAGGCACGTGGTGGCGGGGTGTTGCAGGAAGCGCATCATCGACCCAAGGCGAAGCGGGTGATCCAGCTTTTCATGGCAGGTGCAGCGAGTCACCTCGACCTTTTTGACTACAAGCCTGAGTTGGTGAAACGCCATGGTGAGAAGTCGGATTTCGGGGAGCACGTTGAAGCCTTCCAAAATGGTCTTGGTCCATGGAAAAAGCCGGTGTGGGAATTCTCTCCTTACGGGTCTTGTGGCAAGTTGCTTGGTGAGACCATTTCGCCTTTGGGTGATGTCGTTGATGAGATTGCCTTCGTCCACAATATGACGGGAAAGACCGGCGTTCACAGCCAAGCAACCTATCTGCAGGCCACGGGCTTTGACCGTCCCGGGTTTCCCGGCATGGGTTCGTGGGTGAGTTATGGATTGGGGAGCTTGAACGACAATCTCCCGACCTTCGTGGTTCTTCCCGACCATCGAGGCTATGCTTCCAACGGGCCCAAGAATTGGGCTTCCGCCTTTTTGCCGACCGTTCATCAAGGCACGATCATTCGCCCCGGAACAAGTGAGCCCATCACGCATCTCTACCCCCACGAAAGCGCGGAGTATCTCACGCCGCAAGCTGAGAAAGATGCCAGATTCTTGCTCGAAAAATTGAACCGAAACTACGCGGAGCAACGTTCCGGTGATTCCCGCCTGGATGCCCGAATCCAGAGTTATGAACTTGCGGCGCGAATGCAATTGGCCGCGCCCGAAGCACTCGATCTCGCGAAGGAGCCGGATTACATCAAATCAATGTATGGGCTATCTCCGGATGGCACCAAGTGGCCCAAGGAGATCAATTGGAAGGAAGAAGCCGATGCCTTTGGCCGGAAGTGTCTTGCGGCACGCCGGCTCTTGGAGCGCGGGGTGAAGTTCGTGCAGATTTGGTCGGGAAATGACAACGGATTTCCGCGGCGCAATTGGGATAGCCATGAGGATATTGGGCGTGATCACGGTCCGCTCTCGCGCGGCATGGCGATTGGGACTGCTGCTCTTATTAAGGATTTGAAGCAGCGAGGCATGCTCGAAGATACCGTGATTCTCTGGACCACCGAATTCGGGCGCATGCCATCGACGCAAGGGAGCAAAGGGCGTGATCATAACCCGCACGTCTTTACCAACTGGCTTGCCGGGGGCGGGGTGCGTGGCGGGATCACTCACGGCGAAAGCGATGAGTGGGGTTACAAGCCGGCTGACCGGGATCACCCCACGCAGGTCTACGATATTCATGCCACCATGCTCCATCTTCTCGGAATCGATCACGAGAGATTGGTGTTCCGCAAGGATAGCATCGACCGTCGCCTCACTGATGTGCACGGTCGGGTGATTCGGGGAATTCTTGCTTAGCGGCTTTTAAATCCTGTGGTGATTTTCCAGCCGGGGTTTCCATTTGCTGAAAATTGGTAAGCGCCGACATCTTGGCGCTTCTCTCGGGGAGTTTTATTAAAGTCAACCAGGGTAAGGAATTTGGGGTTGGCAACTTCAAGGAGAGGTGACTCGGGGGTTGGAAAAATTTCGAGGACTCCAGTGATGTTCGTACTTTTTGTGATTCCTTCAATTGCGGGAATGCGGGGCTTGCTGGTCAGTGCGTTGTTGGCGATCACCACGGGACCGCTGACATTTTCCGGAGGAGAGATGCGGATTGAATGCCTGGAGAGGATGGTGTTGTGAACGATAGTGAGGTTGCCGACGATTGCGCTTTGGTGGTTTCGTGACGAAATGCCCTCGCCTCCGGTGTCAAAAATGATGTTATTGCGAATGATGGCGTCGGCGGCAGCCTGAATTCCATGATCACCGGTGTTCCAGATGACATTGCGTTCGATGATGTTCGGTGCTTTTCCGTCGGTGTCATAGACGATGATACCCGGATATTTGGTGTCGTGGATGACATTGTCGCGCACGATGTTTCCGTAACTGCCGTCTTTGAGTTTGACTCCGTCGCCCTGGCTCACAGGCCCCCCCTTTAAGTCGTGTATATAATTGTTTTCGATGATGGAGTTGAAAATGTAGCCGTTCGTGGAGCCGTCCGAATTGTTGTTGGAGCCGAGGTAAAACCCTTCGCCGTGGCCTCCGGTGTGGTGAATATGATTGTGGCGAAAGGTGAGGGATTCGTATTTTTCCCCCGGGTAGTTCGCGGTGACGGCAACGCCCCCGATGTGATGGATGTGGAGATTCTCCAGTGTGATGAACTTCGCGGGGTGCGGCCCTTTTTTGCCAATGCGAACAGCGGCGGAACCTCCCGTGATTTCGAGATCGCGAATGATGAGATGCTGGCACCCGCCCAGGTTGATTGTGTTTTGGTTGGCGTCGGGGCGCTTGATGATCACTCGGGCATTCCTTGCTGCGCGGATCACAATGGGCTTTTTGGCGGAACCACGTTGCGAGATTTCCAGACGTCTTGAGTCCGAATAGATTCCCGCCTTGAGGACAATTTCATCACCAGGTTTGAGGGATCGGCCGCTCAGCGTTGAGAACCAATCGTCGGTTGGCGAAACGTTGACCGTTCCTCCCGAGAGAGCCAGCGCGGAGATAAACAAGGCTAGGGTGGCAAGAAGAGATGGTCTCATTTGATAATCAAGAGTTCCTGTGCAATCTATGAAAGCATAGGAAGTAACGAGAGGGGTAGAAGGCAGATATTAGAGCGTCCGTCTTTCCCGGGCTACTCGATTATTTGCAAAATCAATCGAATGAAGCGTTGGTCGTCATCGTTCAGACTTTTATCATGTGCTACCTTGATGATAGATAGGTTTGGTGAAACGTTTTCTTTGGTGATGACGCTTCCTTGGCTCCAGGGAAAAGTTTCTTTTTTAATTTTGATGGTGATGAGATCGGTCGTTGATTGCCGGTCGGTGGAAGCGGTGATGGGTACGGTATAAACTCCGGGTGGAGTGGGAGGAGTTCCGGAAATTCCACTTTGGAAAGGTGGCTGAGGATTTCCCTTTCTTGGAATGATGGCGAGCTCGGCTGGATTCGATGATCTTTCGCTGTAGTTCGGAGTGCCCTTCCCGGAGGGTACAACCGCAAGAGGCGACAGCGGCGGCCCGCTTTTTTCTAGAGCGAGGAACGGGCCTGCCGGGCGCTGGCCGGTGTAACCAGCTTTGGTGAAAAGCCGTTTTACCCGCCGGGCTTCAATCAATTCGACAGTTGCTATGTTGACTTATCCTTCTACACGGATTTGAGCGGCCAACAAGATCCGTGATTGTGCCGGAGCTATCGATTTTGGTTCTGATGTTTATTGGACTTTTGTTTCTGATGAGACGCAGGACGCTAGGTTGTTACCGGGCCGATTGTATCCACTATCCACGAGCGGAACCGATTTGCTTTAAAGAGCTTTGGAGAAGAACACAGGCTTGAAACCGCGCTTCATCCTAGTCTCCCGACTTCAGCACCTTGATAAAGGCATCCTGGGGGATGTTGACTTTGCCGAAAGCTTTCATTTTTGCTTTCCCTTTTTTCTGCTTCTCGAGGAGCTTGCGTTTTCGGGAAATATCGCCGCCGTAGCATTTGGCGGTCACGTTTTTGCGCATCGCCGAAATGGTTTCGCGGGCGATAATGTTGCCGCCGATGGCGGCTTGGATGGCGACGACGAACATCTGGGTCGGGATCACTTCCTTGAGCTTGGCTGCGAGTTCGCGGCCTCGGGCCTGGGCCTTATCGCGGTGCACGATGGTGCTGAAGGCTTCAACGGGGTCGCCGGCAATAAGCATGTCCATTTTGACCATGTTGGCGGCGCGGTAACCGCAGTGTTCGTAGTCCATCGAGCCGTAGCCTTTGGTCATGGATTTGAGGCGATCGTTGAAGTCGACGAGGATGTCGGCAAGAGGGACCGTGGCAGTTAGGAGAACGCGGAATTCATCGATGGTTTCGGTGTTTTCCAACTCACCACGCTTCTCCATGATAAGTTGCATGGCGTCGCCAATATATTCGCCGGGAAGCATGATGAAGATTCGGACCATGGGCTCACGGATTTCCTGAATTTCCTGCTGCTCGGGAAGGTAGGAAGGATTGTCGATGATCAATTCCTCACCGTCGGTTTTGGTAACCTCGTAGATCACGGACGGGTAAGTCGAGATGACATCCATGTCGAACTCCCGGCGGAGTCGTTCCTGGATGATTTCCATGTGGAGAAGGCCCAGGAAGCCGCAGCGAAACCCGAAGCCGAGGGCGGTGGAGGACTCGGTGGTAAAGGTGAAGGCGGCGTCGTTAATCTGGAGTTTGCCCATGGCGACCTTGAGCGCTTCGTAGTCAGAGGTATCGATGGGGTAGATGCCGGAGAAGACCATGGGGCGGATTTCCTTGAACCCGGGAAGGGGCTCTGGGCAGGGCTTGTCCTTGTGGGTGATGGTATCGCCGATTTTGACTTCAGCGGAGGATTTCATGTTGGCGATGATGTAGCCGACGTCTCCGGTCTGGAGTTTATCGGTCTTGGTCATCTTGGGAGTAAAAATACCGGTCTCCTTAATCTCGTAGTTGTTGGGGGTGTGGAAGAGTTTGATTTTGTCACCTTTTTTCATCTCGCCGGAGACGACGCGAACGTAGGAGATGACGCCGCGGTAGGCATCGTAGATGGAGTCGAAGACCGAGGCGCGCAAAAGGCCATCAGGGTTTTCATCGGGAGGGGGAACGAGTTCGACGACCGCTTCGAGGATGTCCTGGATGCCGATCCCCATTTTTGCGGAGGCGGGAATACCGTGTTCACCGGGGATGGCAAGGATTTCCTCGAGCTGCTGGCGGCAGCGGTCGACATCGGCGGCCGGGAGGTCGATTTTGTTTAGGACGGGGACAATGGCGAGGTCCTGCTCCATGGCGAGGTTGACGTTGGCCATGGTTTGGGCCTCGACGCCTTGGGCGGCATCGATGATGAGAATGGCGCCTTCGCAGGCGGCCAGTGAGCGTGAGACCTCGTAGGAAAAATCAACGTGCCCGGGGGTGTCGAGAAGGTTGAGCTTATAGGTTTTGCCGTCTCTGGATTTGAAGGCGAGTGTGACGGGATGTGATTTGATGGTAATGCCTTTTTCCCGCTCGAGGTCCATGGAGTCGAGATGTTGGGCCTGGGCCTCGCGCTGGGTGATGGTTTGGCAGGTCTCCATGAGGCGATCAGACAGAGTCGTTTTGCCATGATCGATGTGGGCGATGATGGAGAAATTACGGGTGAGTTCGACGGACATGGTGGCTGGGTGGCGAGATGTTAACCGCAAAGGCGCGAAGACACGAAGGGTTTTGAGGTCGCTGGTGCGCAGGAGATAGGGGGATTTTTGGAAAAAGGAAAGAGTGGAGTGGGGAAAGGAAGTCGTGACGGGGTGCATGCGTGAAATGGGATTCAGGCGATGAAAGTTTTTGGATGTCTTCTTTTGATGGCGTAGTTTACCGGGGGCAGCTCAAGGTTACGGATGAGGGGTGGAAGTTGCTGTAGAAAGGAGATGGCAAAACGGAAGGGAAGAGAGCTCTGGGCGTCTGGCAAAATGAGGCAAAAACGGCGATCGTGTGAGCTTCCCGGGATGAGAAACCGCCTGGGTCTGCGACGCTTTACGTTCTGGGTCTGCGACAAGATCTGAGACTTTATGCTCCAGAATATTTGTGAGATAAAGTAGAGTTTCTTGAGAAGCCCCGCTCGGGGGTAAAAACTATGTTTTTAGCGAACGGTGACGAGCGAACGGGGCGCTTGGAGCACTACTGTGTTTGCGGGAAAAAAGGCGTGGTGTTGTTCAAGGTTTCTCTAACAGCCTGTTGGAAAATAGCTCAATTTGAGTTAGAGCAACTTGGAAGTTTAGACGATTGGTTGACTTATGTCTTGCGCAATTTGACGACCCACCGAGCCGAGATCGCAGTCGACCGGCACAATGAGGATATTCAGCAGGGAGTTCTCGCAAAACCGAGCCGGATAATGCGTGTCGTGGTGACCTACAATGCCAACTGTGCTCAAGCTGTCGAATGCCACCGAGAAACAGAATCGGATCGGTCTTTTTACCGGAATCTTTAATGAATTTCGAATTTATGATTTTGTACTGAGTGCCGCCGAGGTCGGTGGCAGTTATAATGAGGGCTCTGAGAAGCTGGTCATTGCAAAACAAGGGGATGGAGCCAAATCGCCTTTTAAGGAAATCACGCAACCGGGTGTCATTTCGCGACCGGCTCACCTTTTGGCAATTTTTTGAAATTAATGGTCGGTTTCGTTTCAGGGTTGGATCGCTTTTCAAACCATTGGTCAAACTCGACCCGGTCATCAAAGAAGCCGCCGTTCTTCATGAAGAAGACCTCGTCATTGGCGCCGCCGGCGTAATCGAGGCGGTGGCCACCGCGTGCGGTGGCGTCGGCCGTGAAGCGGGCGCGGGTGATCTCGTGCCAATTCCCCCTGGTGTCACAAACCCATTGGTTGCCGTAGAATCCAAGACGCGTTTCTGCACCAAAATTTACCGAGAAGTTTTCCAGGAAAGAGTGAAACCCGGTGAGGTGGGTCTTGGTGCGGGGGCGGAGGAAGCTGGCAATGAGTTGCCATTCACCGGCTTCCTTGTCGCCAAACCAAGAGGTGTAAACGGTGGTGTCCTCTTCGCTGGGTTGGACGCGGGTTAAAAAGCGGTAGGTCTTCCCGGATTGCCACGGGTATTTCAAAAAGCTTTGTCCCCCGGACCCCTCGCCACCGAATTTTTGAGCGCGAACATTCCTGCCTTTGGCCAGCGTCGTGATGCGATCTTTTTCAGGGATAGCGTTTGGATTGTTGGTTTTAAAGGGACTCCATACTGAAAACAGAACCCAGCGCTCCGTCGGGCTTTTGACCTGAAACCCGAAGTAGCCCTGACTAAAACCATTGGCCATGAAGTAGGAACCAATCGGGTCTTCCCCCTTCGGAACCGTGATTTCACTGTAAGCCCATTCGATGTTTTGCCCCTTCGGTACCTGATAGCCGAGATGGACCGAAGGTCCGCGTCGGCCCCAGTAGAACATGTTACCTTTGTTGGATTTGACGAAGTGCAACTTAAGGTCTTCATTCCAAGACTGTAGAATCAGGTCGCTTATTTCGCCAAAGTTGGCTCCTCCTTTCTTGAGGCCGGAGAGGTCCAATTTCAGATAGCCTGCTTTCGCGACTTTAATTTTACCAACCGGATATTTCTTGGCGTCAGCTCCCTCAGCCTCGATTTCGAAGCTTTGATTTGCGCTTGCTAGCTTCCAGCGGACCGGTGTTGGCGAAGCGCCACGAAGAGCGACGTCTAAGGTGGCTGCTTGGTCAAGATGGATGTAAATGGAGTGGACTTCCTCCGGATTGGACCAAACGAGTTTCCCTGCGCGATTAATGCCGCTGCCGGGTGCCGGTGCGGTGCGGTAGGTGTTGCCCGCAAGCGGGATGGTCCATTCTCCGGCCAGGCCGGAAGTCGCATTGAGAAGGAGACAAAAAAATAGCTTCATCGGTGTTAGCCGAAACGTAACGCCGGTTTACCTTCTTGCAGTGACCCTTTGCCAAAGAGAATAGAAGACGCTGCCCGGTGGTTGGAACTTCGATAGGAGTCCATGCAGAAAAAGAGCTGATGTGCTCGCACACCAGCTCTTTTTCGCAGAATCTAAGAATGCCCCTGCCGGCTTGAAACTATTGTTTTTCGACCCGGAAGAACAACTTTGTTGCACCCTCCAGTCCAAACTCGGTGAGGTCAAAGGTTGCGGAGGTGGAGTCACCTGCTTCGCCAACAATTCCATCATCGAGATCGAAATCCCAATTTTCCAAATTGGTCGCATATTTGACAGCATATGTGGTTCCCTCGGTCGAGTTCCAGGTCAGTGCAACCGAGGTGTCTCCAGGAGTGTAGTTGATGCTGGTGATCTCGAGCGGAGAAGAGGATGGAATTGTTCCGCCAACCACGTCTCCGAAGGTATTGCCAACACGAATCTCGTCTACGTAGCCCACCTGGGTGTCACTGAAGTTGAAGACGTCGAGCGACTGCTGGGTGGCGAGGTCAAAATCGAAGGTGTCGCTGGCAAGAGCATCGGCTTCATCAGGCTCAGTGGTTAAATCGTCAATGATGAAGACGAAGATTTCATCCGGTGTTCCTTCCGGATTCCAGTTCACTTTCATTGCTAGGAAGAAAGTTTCGCTAGCAGCAGGGCCATTGAAAGTAGGCTCGGTTTCAAATTGTCGGGTGAAATTTACGGTATTGTCGTAGACTGCGGTTCCGATATTGCGGGCTTGGCCACCACTCGAAACGATTCCAAAGCCGACGCCGAAGCCGGGTGCCTCGAGGTCCTGATTGTCATTTCCAACCATTTTCTCGGAATGCAGACCGATGCCGAAGTCGGGCCCGCTGAACCCAAAATCTTGAAACAGAAAGGTCATCCACATCGTCGAGTTGTCCGCAGTCATAGCGGTGGTTGCTGCGGGGTCGATCGGTGCGCTGCATGAGACTTGTCCCACCCGGTTGCGACGCTCGTATGCATTTCCGGAGACTGGAAGCACATTTCCAAGTGAGTCGGTGAACTCGACTCCCTCGTCTGATATGTCCCCTTCGTTGGTGGGAGCTGTTCCAGTAGGAGTTCCATTTCCAGCGGCATCACGATGAGACCATGCTCCGAGACCAGCTCCAGTATCGTAAGACTGGGTTTTGTCCCCAAAGAACCTTCCATCGTTAACTTCCGTGGTCGGTTCGTAGTTAAAGGGTTCGTAGATGATAAGGTCTGCCACGGCCGGAGAAACACAGCATCCAAGCTGGGCCGCGATAGGTAAACATTTCATGGAATGAAATCGTGGTGTTTATCGATTATCTCCGACGCCGACTAATTGCGAGGAGGCTTGCCATAGCGCCAAGAAGGATAGAAGAGGGCTCTGGGATAACGCCAGCACCGCCAACGGCTTCTTCGAAAGTTGTCGCAATCCGAACTTCATCAACGAATGCAACCTGCGTGTCACTAATATTAAGAACATCCAAGGAATCTTGCTCAGCTTGAGAAAGGTCAACTGTTGCGACGGCAAGTGGGTTGGTCGGCTCGGTTGTTAGGTCGGTAATGTTGTAAACGGAAATAATATCGTCGGTCCCATCCGGGTTCCATTCGACTTTCATACCGAGTAGAAAGATATCACTCGCGGCAGGACCATTAAATGTGGAAGTTTCTTCAGTGACACGGTCGAATCCTGTTGCGTTATCGTAGTAAACCGCGCCGATACTTCGGGCTGGACCTCCAATGCTATTAATACCGAGACCGACTCCCACGCCTGCCGCAGTGAGACTCTGATTGTCGTCGCCGATCATGGGCTCAGAACTCAGTCCAATTCCAAAGTCAGGCCCGCTGAATCCAAGGTCCTGGAATAAAAAGGTCATCCAAACAGTTGAGTTGTCTGCACTAAATCCACTTGTGAGAATGGGGCTGCTCGTTGCAACTTGGCCCACTCGGTTCCTCCGGACCCAGGCGTTTCCTTTGCTGGGAAGAGCGTTTCCCCCGGCGTCTGAGAATGAAAGACCACCATCGGAAACGTCGGCCTCATTGTTTGTTGGTGCGGCTGCTGTTCCAAGGGTCCCTTGTGAACGTTGACTCCAAGTCCCTAGCCCTAAGGCGCCGGTCTGGTTTCCATCACCAAGGAAAGCTGCACCATTGTTGATGGGCTCGGTCTGGGCGTAATCAAATGGCTCGTAAATCAAGAGGGTGGCTGAAGCTGAGCCATTAAGGGCAAAGGCGCTGGCAAAAGCGCAGGCGATTGATTTGGTGGAGTGGGAGACGTTCATGTATTGAGAAATAGCTTGTTTAAAAATTTGTATGAAGCTAACTAAAATTTTTCAAGGGAAAGTTTTACGTGACCTTACCCCATAATGGACAGGTCCGCTGGCTTGTTTTTGAGGATTTGGTTTTCTTCTGACCGGCTGATTAGATTGTCGGATTCCGTACTATTAAGGGGTATCTTGAAGCAAAACCTATGCCATGGATTGAGCATCCCGTTCATAGGTAACCTCCGTTTTTGGATACATGAGGTCACAATTTGGAGATTGAAAATCCAGCCTCCACGACGAAGGAGGCCAGACTGTTTGTGGGCTTGCTGAGGGCGATGAAGGTGCGATTGACCGGGGTGCCGGTTTGCTCGGTGGCGGCGAGGAGTTTGAAGTGGTCCCGTTGGAGGTCGAAATCGGGATCAGAGCAGGGTTGCCATCCATGATTGAGAAGGTGGCGGTAAAGTTCGTGGCGGCCGAGGCCTTCCTCGCTGATTATGGTGAGACGCGAGGCGACGGAAGGAGTTCCGGCTGGCGATCTCGGCCATTTCCCGCGAGTGGCCGGTCCGCCATTTTGTCTTCTTTTCCAGTTGCGAAGATGACTTTGAAGCCAGGTTAGAAGCGTAAGAGCAGCCCGGGCGGGCGGGGTGTCGAAATGCGGGTGCAGTCCGCGCATGGGTTGACGGAGCATTTTGCCGACTGATTGGTAAGGATCCTCGCCGGTGGGGCCGGAGTAGATGAAGTCACCTGGTTCGATGCCGAGGGCGACTCCGCGATAGACATAGCCTTCCCAGCGGATGCCGCCTTCGGAAAAGCGATGAGGGTGTTTTTTAAAGAGCAGGGCTTCGGCGGCTCCGTAGCCCATTTGTTGTTTGAGGTATTTCCAAGGGGTGGCGCGGCGGTGGTGCCAGACGAAGGAAGCACCGGAAAAGCCCAAGGAAAAGCCGGCTTCGCGAAGCCGCCAGCAGAAGACGACGTCATCGCCGGCGGTTTGGAAGATGGGATCAAAACCGCCGATTTGTTCGAAGGCGGATTTTTTGACCGAGAGATGACAGCCGGGAAGGTGTTCGGCAGTTAGGTCATCGATCATGACGTGGGTGGGGGCGCCGGGGGCGGCCGTGGTCAGGGCGAGCGCAAGAGACCCGGGCCTTGGAGCGAGATTGGGTCCGCCAATGGCGGCGTGGTCCGAACTGGAATAGGCGTGTGCGAGCCAGGTGAGCCATTGTTCGTCGGGCCGACAGTCGTCGTCGGTGAAGGCGAGGATCCGTCCGGTGGCCTTTGCGGCACCGTGGTTACGGGCGGCCGAGAGGCCGGAGGGTTCGAGATGGAATGCGCGGACTTCTTTTTGCCGGTCCAGAAGTTCAGCGGTGCCATCGGTCGAGCCGTCGTTGACGACGATGATTTCAAAGTTGGGGTAGTCGATGTTTTGGCAGGCATCGAGGCAGGCCTGAATGCGATGGGCGCCGTTGCGGGTGCAGATGATGACCGAGAAGCGCGGTGGGTTGGATGGAAGCGGAGAGGGAAGATCGAGGGCGCGGAGGGCGGGGAGGATCGGTTTTTCCGAGCCGTCCCTGCGGAGGAGGCCGAAGGACCAGTCGTCCATGACCTCGCAGTTGTTGAGCCAGTGGTCCGACCAGGCGTAAAGGGTGGCGCCGGCGAGGCCGGCGGTCCGTGCGGACTTGAGAGCGGCGGAGAGGAGGGTGGCTTGCACTTCCTCGGTATTGCGCTTGGTATCGAGCCCGAATTCGGTGAGGTAGACGGGTCGGTCCCCGGCGAGGTGGTGAAGGCGGGGGAGGTAGCTTTCGAGCGCTTCACCGTCTTCGAGGTAGATATTAAAGGCCGTGAAGTCGGCCGAGGGAGGTTCCAGGTATTCGGTGGTGGGGAAATTGGCGTAGCCGATGGGGATTCCGGGTGCGGTTTTTTGGCAGGTGCGAATGAGGCCGTCGAGTGCCCGGTTGACCTTCCAGGGGGTCATCCAGCGCGCCATATCGGAGGGGACTTCATTCCCGACGAGGACCGCGCCAAGACCCGGGTGGTCTTGATAAAGTTCAAGCCAAGCGACGAGATCGCGGCGGGCCTGATCGAGGAGATCCGGATTCTCGGTGATGAAGTCGCAGCCGTGACCCCAGGCGTGGGTGGCAATGACGATGAGGCCATTCCGGACGGCGTGGTCGAGAATGTTGCGATCCGGGAGGGCGTAAATTCGAATGGAGTCAAAACCGGCGTCGCGGATTTTCGGGAAGTCCTTTTTGGGGGAATGTCCGGATGAATCCGGGAAGGGGCCATAGGTGACGGTCCGCAGGAAGTGCGGTCTTCCATTGAGATGGAAGTGCTTTCCGTGAACCGTCAGTTGCATACAGGGAGATTGAAGGAAGATTGACTCGTTCTCCAGTTTGGAGTTTTTGTTTATGGGGGGAATTCCCAGCTGAAACGTGTCCTCCCCTTGGGGTGGAGGCGCACTTTGTCAAAAAATTCGGGAAGAAACTCGCCTCTGCATCGCTCCAATGAACAATCCTGCCATTCCAATGAAGCACCGATTTCTCATTTTCAACCTAACTGTGTGCCTCGTGCCTCTTGTCTTGGCGCAAGATCCCTTCGGCGAATCGGCGTTTCTAAAGAAGGAAACCACCGCAACGATCAAGCCGGAGGCGAGTCAGATCCAGCCGGGGGATTTTTTCAAGGTGGCGTTCACCCTGGATCTCCAGCCTAAATACCATGCCTACTTTAAAAGTGCGGGATCCGTTGGTGATCCTCCGGCGGTCGAGTGGGAGCTTCCTGCCGGATTTACGGCGGGTGAATTGCAGTTTCCGCTTCCCAAGGCTTTCAAATCGACAGCGACAGGGGTCGAGGTTGTAGGTTATGGTTATGACGGGAGGGTGACCTTTGTGACCGAGATCGTGGTCGATGAGAGTCTCGAGCCGGGCAAGGAGTTTACCATCAAAGGTAACTTCAATTGGCAGGAATGTGATGAGACCTGCATTCTTGGAGACAAGGATTTCTCATTCTCGGTCAAAACCGGCAATGAGACCGTGATGGTCGAAGCTGACGAGGAGTTCTTCCAGGAAGCCCGCATGAACCTGCCGAGTGATAGTTCGGCGTGGGGTTTCCTCGCGACTGAGAAAAGTAACGTCATCACCCTGAAGGCCATTTTTCCGGAAGGTTTGACCTTTAGCGAGCCGGTCTATTTCTTCTCGACCGACAAGCAGATCGACTCGCAGGCGGACCAGGAAGTGGAGATCGGTGAGACTGAGATTACCGTCACTCTGAAAAGAAACGAAGGAAACGAAGAACTCTTTATTGAGGCTGGAAAGGTTCGGGATAAATTATCGGGGCTCCTGACTGTTCAGGCTGATTACGGGCGCATTGGGTTGGGGGTCGATGCGCCCTTCATTCCTGATGCCGATGTCCAGATGGATGGTCCCGGTGAAAAAGTGATCAAGGCATCCAAGGAAGACCGTGAAGCAGGTCTTGCGCTCTACGACGTCGATGTGCGGCCTGAGGTCGTTCTCTTGGGTGGGGCCAAGGAAAAGGAGGTCACTTTCATTTCATCGCTTGGGCTGGTGTTCCTTGGAGGTTTGATTCTCAACCTAATGCCCTGTGTTTTTCCGGTGCTGGGCCTCAAAATCATGGGCTTCGTTTCGCAGGCCGGTGAAGACGAGGATAAGATCAAGGTGCACGGCTTGGTATTTGGTCTCGGACTGCTGATCACAATGTGGATCCTGGCTGCTTTCATTATCGCGCTCGAGTTGGACTGGGGCCAGCAGTTGGCCAACCCAGTCTTTCTTGGAACCATGATTATCGTTTTCTTCCTGATGGGTCTCAATCTTTACGGAGTATTTGAAATTGGCACGAGCATGACCAGCGTGGGCGGCGAGCTTCAGGCTAAGAAAGGCTACTCCGGGTCCTTCTTTTCCGGAGCACTGACAACTCTCGTGGCGACACCTTGTTCGGGGCCATTCCTCGGAGCGGTGATGGCTTTTGCGCTTTCTCAGGATGACAAGGCGATTCAGTTTTCGGTCTTCACCGTCTTTGGGTTGGGAATTGCCTCACCCTATATCCTGTTGTCCTTCTTCCCTGCCCTCATCAAGAAGTTGCCACGTCCGGGAGCGTGGATGGAAACCTTCAAGCAGGTCATGGCCTTCTTTGTTTTTGCAACCGCGGTCTTCTTTATGAAAGGCTACCTCAAGTTGGTGGGCGACGATCACTTCAACGTCTTCCTCTTTGCCCTGTGTTTGATTGGTCTCGGAGTTTATATCTACGGTCGCTATGGCAATCAGGCTGTCGAAAAGACCAAGCGAGTTGTGACGGGTTTCGGGCTTGCCGGCTTGATGACGGTGGGTGGTATCGCTTGGGCTTACTCGACGGCGAAGCCGCCCGAGCCGGGGTTGGCTTGGAACGAGTGGTATCCCGGAATTGTGGAGCAATCGCGTTCCAAGAAACGAATAATATGGGTCGATTACACCGCCGATTGGTGAGCGACTTGCAAAGTGAACGAGAGCCGTGTGTTCTCGAATCAGAAAGTTCTCGATCGGTTGGAAGAGCTGGATGTTCTCCTTATAAAGGCGGACAACACCGACAAGCTACAGTCCATCAATGATGATCTTAAGCGCTTTGGTCGTGCCAATCTGCCCGTAAATCTGGTGGTGCCGGCCGATCCCGATGCTCCAATCATTGTCATGCCGGAAGTCTTCGGGCCGGACGATGCCCTGCAAGCCCTTAAGGAAGCGGAATACCTCGGCAAATAAACTCACGGAGAACCAAACCATGATTTTTTTCCCAATCATGGTTGCGGGTCTGTTGGTGGTGGTCGCTGCGATGTGGGCAAACCTCGATTTTCTGAACGAAAAACTGCTTCGTGCAAAACCACCGCTTTGCGCCCCTCCCTACGAGGTGGCATGGCTTCCCTGGAAGCCGGGGTTGGTGGAGTTTGCCAGGAATGAAGAGAGAATAGTTTGGCTGCAATTCGCTTCAGACTGGGATATGACGGGTCACGTTAATGAAAAGAGAGTTTTCTCTGATGACGATCTCCTCCAGACCTTGGCGAAGCACCGGGTCTTCTCAATCAAGGCAGACCATACGAATCTCGACGAAGAGATCACAAAGGAACTTAAAAAATATGGGAGGTTTTCGATTCCAACGAACCTCATCTTTCCGGCAGATCCGGAAAAGGAAATGATTGTCCTTCCCGAGTTGCTAACGCCGGAAATTGTGATGGCAGCTTTGAATCAGGCGGCGGGAAGGTAGCAAGGAGCTCCAGCTTTTTGAGATTGCAGGGGAGTTCCGAAAGCGGGGGCGTTCGGCTACCTTGTCAGAGGCAGGATAAGTCCTATACTCCAAATATCGCATGAAGAGCACAGGATTTATTTGGAAGGGGATTCGCCACTACCGGTCGGCCTATTGGGGGGTGCTTACAGGGGCTGCGGTGGGGGCCATGGTGCTCCTTGGGGCGCTCATGGCGGGGGATTCCGTGCAAGAAAGTCTGACTCGATCGGCTGAGTTGCGGACTGGCAAGGTGGCGAAGATTTTCTCGGGCGGAGAGCGATTTTTCCGGGCTGATCTTGCTGAGCGCAATGGTGGCTCGGCGATGATTTATCTGAAAGGGCAAGTGAATGTGGAGGAACGAGCCGAAGGGCAGGTTCAGGTGATGGGCGTTTCAGAGGACTTTTGGGACTTTGCTCCGCAGGAGACTTCAGTCGATTTATCGAATTTTGACGCTGCCATCAGCGGGCCCCTGGCGCGGGCCCTCGATCTTAAGGAAGGTGATTCGGCGGTAGTGCGTTTGCAGAAGCCGGGTCTCCTCTCGCGGGATGCCCCGCTCTCGGGCGAGAGCGAGTCGGTATCCTCAATGCGGATTACTGTGGCAAAGATTCTCACCGACGATGAGTTCGGGAGATTCAGTCTCGAGCAAACCCAGGTTCCTCCATCTTCGGTTTTTGTGCCGCTGAAGCGCCTTCAAAAAGTCTTCGATCTCAAGGGTAAGGCCAATGCTCTTTTATTGGATGAGGACCAGTCCTTTGATCCTGGTAAACTGGATTTGGCGGATTACGGGATCTCGGTGGTCGAGGTGCCGGGTGGCGTGGAGGTGCGTTCCGAGCGAATTTTCATCGAGCCCAGGATCGCTGAAAGGATCGAGGGCGAACCGGTGCTTACTTATTTGATCAATACGCTGGCAACCGAGGTCGGAGAAACACCGTACTCCATGGTGACAGCAGTGAGCGGGAAGTCGGCGGTGTTTCTCCCCACCCAGCCCGGAGAGGGGGAGGTTGTCATCAATGACTGGCTGGCAGACGATTTACGGGCCCAAATCGGCGACGAGTTGACGATGGATTATTTCGTCGTGGAATCCGGCAGCAAGCTGGTTGAAAAGCGTGGGGTTTTTACGGTGAAGGCGATCGTGAAGATGGAAGGTGCGGCTGCCGACAAGCGCTGGATGCCGGATTTCCCAGGTGTCGCTGATGTGGAGAGTGCACGCGATTGGGAGCCGGGGCTGCCTTTGGATCTGACCCGGATTCGGGATAAGGACGATGAATATTGGGAGAACTTCAAAGGAACTCCAAAGGCTTTTGTTTCGCATGAAACCGGCGAAGAGCTTTGGGAAAATCGTTGGGGGAAGGTGACTGGAATGCGGATCCCGGGGGGGAAGGTGGATGAGGTTTCAAAGTCCGTCCGGGATGTTCTCGAGCCTTCTTTGGCCGGGATGCAGGAGATGGATTTTTCAGGTCAGGCGAAAGAGGCTGCGAAGTCGCCGGTGGATTTTGCCGGTCTCTTTCTGGCGATGAGCTTTTTCCTGATCATTGCCGCGATTGCTTTGGTAGCGATGTTGTTTCGCTTTAACGTGGAACAGCGGGCGGAGGAAGGCGCTCTTCTTTCGGCGGTTGGAATTCGGGCAGGAAAGATCACCAATTGGCGGATCGGTGAAGCTTTCTTCGTGGTGCTCGCGGGGGCGCTTGCCGGAACTCTTCTGGCAACGGTTTTCTGCACGATGGTGCTAAAGGTGATCGGTTCGATTTGGGGTGAAGGAACAGCTTTTGGACTTCACCTGAGCGGAGGAACAATTGTGACGGGCATCGTGGTGATCGTGAAGCTTTCCCTCCTGGCGGTCTGGCTGACGACCCGCAAGCAGGCGAAGCAGAGTGCCAGCATGCGGCTCAATTCGGGAGCCGAGGAGGAAGTGGGCAAGCCCAGCAGGTGGGCGACTGGTTTCCTGGTTTTTGGACTTCTTCTGGTGGCGGGAGGAATTGCAATGAGCTTCAGCGCAGCGGCACAGGGTGCTTTCTTCCTGGTGGGCTTCGGGGTGTTGGTGACCGGATTGGCGGCCTTCCGGAAGCGATTGGCAAGGATTGGCTCGTTGGGAGAACTTTCACCGGATGGTATGGCCAAGGTGAACCTTTCTCGTCGGGCTTCGCGAAGTTTGACGGTCGTCGGCGTGCTGGCTGCCGGAGTTTTTCTGGTCCTCTCGGTGGCCTCATTCCGAAAAAACGGAGGAGAAAATTGGCAGAACAAAAGGAGCGGAGCCGGTGGATTTGCGTGGTGGGTCGAGACCACTTCCCCGGTGAACCGGCCGGCGGATGCCAAGGGCGAGGTTGTTTGGTTTGGGCTGGAAACCCTGGTTCCGTTCCGGATTGGTGCGGGCGACGATGTGGATTGTTTCAACCTGACCGCCTCCACCCAACCCCGCCTGCTCGGTGTGGATCCTGGTCTCCTCGAAGGTCGCTTTCGCACAAGCGATGATTGGTCTTTTTTGAAAGGCGACGGGGTGCCGGCCTTTGTCGATGAAACGACAATGATGTGGGTTTTGAAAAAGAAGGTGGGTGATGAGTTGATCTATCAGGACGAATGGGGGAATGATTTCCCGATTACGATTGCAGGTGTGGTCAAGGACTCGGTTTTTCAGGGCAGTTTGATTTTGGACGAGGCAAAACTTCTGGAGAAATTCCCCTCGCTCGGCGGGTATCAACTCTTTCTCTCACCCGACGAAAAGGCGCGTGAAACTTTGCAGGAGGAGACCGCGGATCTTGGCGGCAAGGTGACCGCGACGAAAGATCGACTCGCTGCCTTCCATGAGGTTGAGAATACCTACATCGCGATCTTCAATGTTCTCGGTGGATTGGGAATCATCCTCGGAAGCTTCGGCGTGGGAATTGTGACTGCTCGTAATCTGGTGGAGCGGAAAGCGGAATTCGAAACGCTCCGGGTGCTTGGGATTTCGAAACTGCGACGATCAAGGATTGTGAAAAGGGAGGTGCGCTCAATGGTTGCGTGGGGCCTTGGCCTTGGTTTGTTGTCCGCCTTGATTGCGGTGATTCCGGTCTTGGGAGGAACGGTTGGTGTGATGGACTTGCTCTGGATGGGAGGCTTGGTTTTGGCAATGGCGGGCATTGCCAATTTTGTGGGAACCCGGGCTCTTCGTAGTCTTTAAGATGATGGTTTTTGCAGGAATCAATCAAAGTCCGCTGGCCATCTTTTTGTTGGTTTCGATAGGTCTGCTTGTGGCGATACTACTCGCGATTCCAACGACTGGTTGGGTGAGCCAGAAGATGGCAAATGTCCTCTCCTTTTTCTCGCTGGAGAAGTTCCGCAAGCCCCCGCCGCTTTTGAGCAAAGGCGATGCCCTTGCGATGCAGGGGAGAGTCGGCGATGCCTTCCACATTTTCCGGCAGTTTCTAAAAGACCATCCCCGCGATCTTGAAATTTACAGCCGTCTGATCGATTTGGCCTTTGGCCCGATGCAGGATGCGGAGCTTGGTGATGCCATTATCGCGTTTGGCGTGAAGCGTCTCGATCGCCGTGGTCGACGGGTGATCAAGCGCCGACGGAACGCCATTGTTCTCGGGGAGCTCTACCCTTTGAAGCACCTGGGATGGCGGCAGGAAACGGAATACGTTCACCCGAAGGTTGAGATCCCGGAGGAGCTGAAAGGGCAGTTTGCGCCGAAACCCTAAACCATTTCAGCAATCGCTTCTGAAAATCATTTTTTGGCGAGCCCGAGGGTTGCCGGTCTGCTCATTTCTTCACGGCCTGGCGGCTCGCGAGACTTTCGGAGCTGAAGCGGCGGGGGTCACGACAGTTCTGGACGGCGTCTTGCTGGGTGATGTAGCTGTGGGCGACGAGTGTCTCAAGGCAGTCATCGATGGTGTGGCATCCTTCCTGACGGCCGATCTCCATGAGGCCGACCACTTGTTCGATCTTGCGTTTACGGAGACAGGATTGAATCCCTGAGTTGACGCGGAGAGCTTCAGTGGCAAGGACGCGGCCATCGGTATCTGCTCTTGAGAGAAGTCTCTGGCAGATGATGGCTTCGAGAACATTTGAGAGCTGGGAGGCGATCTGAACTTGTTGATCGGAAGGGAAAAGATCCATGACGCGCTCCACTGACTTGGGGGCGTCGATGGTGTGAAGGGTGCTGATGACAAGGTGTCCCGTTTCGGCGGCGGTCATCGCGATCTGCATCGATTCGCGGTCGCGGAGTTCACCGACGATAATGACATCCGGGTCCTGGCGCATGCACTGGCGGAGCCCGAGTGAGAAGGACTTGGTATCCCGTCCAATCTCCCGCTGTTTGATGAGCGAGGAATTGTGTTTGAAAGAATATTCAATTGGATCTTCGAGGGTGATGATGGTTCCGGAGCGAATCTCGGAAATTCTTCGTACGATCGAAGCAAGAGTTGTTGTCTTGCCGGATCCGGTAACTCCGGTGATGAGGACGAGTCCGCGTTGGAGGTGACAGATTTCTTCGAGGACGGGGTAGTGGCCCAAGGTCGAGAGATCGGGTATTTCGGCTGGAATGTAGCGGTAGACGGCTTCGATGTTTTGCCGGCAAAAGTGGACGTTCCCGCGAAAGCGGCCGACTCCGCTCACCTCGATGGCGTAGTCGAGCTCCCAATCGCTCTCCAGTTTTGAGCGCTGGGTTTCATTCATGGTGCCGAGGATTAACTCGCGAACCTGGTCAGCGTCGAAAGCACTCTCTTCAAGAGCCTGTAGGCTTCCGTGGACTCTTGCAGCCGGCGGAGCGCCGACGGTGAGATGAAGGTCGGAGCCGCCTCTGGTGACGGTCTGGGCAAGGTATTCCCGTATTCCTTGTGGTGTGGTCATGGTGTAAAAGATAGGTTACGAAATACCGCGGATCTGGCGGTCAAAGTCACCCGGGTTTGGCGCGGCATCCCGGGCGACTTCCTCTGTGATCAGGCCCTGATGATAACTTTCCACGATGCTGGTGAGCATGTTTCTGGTTTGAGCATCCTGCGGGCGTTGCAGGTGGTCAATGATATCGCGATAGCGCCCGTCGCGGATCCATCCGCGCACCGCACCCTCGTTTTGGAGATATTCTGAAACAAGCTTGAGCGATCCGTCCGTGCCAGGGAGGAGGTTTTGATTGATTACTCCGACGAGTTGTCGGGACAGGAGCATTCGCGAGGTCGCGCCGTGGTTTTCGGGGAACAAGTTTCCCAGTCTCTCGATCGACTCGACCACTCCCGAGCTGTGCAGGGTGCTGAGGACGAGGTGACCGGTCTCGGAGGCACGAAGGGCAAGTTGGGCGGTTTCCTCGTCACGGATTTCGCCGATCATAATGACGTCGGGGTTTTGACGCAGAGATGCCCGGAGAGCGGTTGAAAATTTATGGGTATCCGAATTCAGCTCGCGTTGGGAAAAGAACGAATTTTTGTTTTGGAAAAGATACTCGATAGGGTCTTCGAGAGTGACGATGTGGCTTTGGCGGATTTCGTTGAGTTCTTCGAGAGCTGAAGCGAGAGTGGTGGACTTGCCCGACCCGGTGGTTCCGGTGACAAGGATGAGTCCGGAGCGGCGGTGAATCCAGTGGCGGATGAGGTCGGTGGGGAGGCCGAGTGAATCGAGCGGCGGGATGATCGCCTTGATGGGGCGGATGGCGGCGGAGAGGTTTCCCATGGCGCGATAAAGATTTGCCCTGAGGTAGCCGCCGTCTTTCATCTGGTAACGCGAATCGATCTCATTGGCAGAAGCTGGGTCGACGCCACAGGCGAGCCAAAGATTGGACATTTCCTGGTGCGACATGGTCGAGTCGGGGACAGGGACGACCTCACCGTTGATGCGAACGCGGCTCCGTTGACCTTCACTCAGAAAGATGTCGGTTGCCCCCTGGGTGAGCCACACATCGATGGTGGATTCGAGTTCGTCGAGAGTCATTGAGGGAACATTCACCTGTCTGTGTGAATGGGCAATGAACAAAGGCAGAATTTGTTGGAGATCTACTCGGCAAAAATTCCGGTGGTGACCGGAGGGGTTTCGCGATCTTCGTAAATGATGCGGATGGAAGCTTCCGGGAATTTTTTGAAGAGTGCTTTGGGATCGTCCGAAAGGCAGGCGGCGGTTGCCAGGGGGTCGGTCATTTTGGCTTCCGGCATAATGACAGAGGCGGCGCGGCGGGTGGTGAGTCCGAGTCCGGTGCGGAGATCGATGAGGTGGGAATAGGTTTTGCCTCCGGTGGTGACGCGTTGGAAGAGATCGCCGGAGGTTGAGACGGCGCAGTTTTTGAGCGGCACGCTTTCGGTGGGAGTGAGGCGGAAGGTGCGAAGGCCGATATTCCACCCTTCTTTTCCGGGTGGCGGGTCACCCATGCGCAAGTCACCGGCGGCGGCGACGAGGGTTTTGGGGAAGCCTTTTTTGACAAGATGTTCGAAGATGAGATCGGCTGCGAAGCCTTTGGCAATGCCTCCAAGATCGAGTTGCAGGTCCTTGCGCTTTGCGGCAATGGTTCGTTTTTCTTCATCGAAGATCAGGAATTCGATCCCGCAGCGGCTGCGGGCTGCTGCGATTTCCTCCTCGGACGGAACCTTTCTGGTTTTTCGGGTTTCACGCCAGAGGTGGGTGAGTGGGCCGAAGGTGGGGTCGAAGATTCCCTCGGTTTCTTTGGCCAGTTTCTTACCGAGGAGGAGGATGTCGAAGAGTTCCTTGCTGACGGGAAGGGGCACCCCGGGTTGCGATTTGGTGAGGTGGTTGAGTTCGGAGTTTGGGTCGTAGTCGGTGGCGCGATTTCCGAAGTCTTCGGCAAGATCCAGCGCCTCTTGCATTGCAAGATAGCCTTCCCTGGGATCTTTGCCATGGGTAATTATTTTGAAGAGGGTGCCCATGAGCGGGCGCTCGCTTTCGAGGCGCATGAAAGCGGGTGGTTCATGCGATTTTTCCTCTTCAGCAGGGCGCTGGTCCTGACCGCAGGCCGAAAGAAGAGCGAAGAGGAGGGGGTGAAGAAAGTAGCGCATCAGAGGTCTTCAAGAAATTCGACGAGGGAGGGATATTGGTATTCCGCTGCCGAAAAATCAATGCATTGCGTGATCCGGTTTGGGATGGCTGCGACGGGGCAGCCAACTTCGTGGGCAGACTTCATTCCGTTGAGAGAGTCCTCGATGACGAGGCATTTTGGAGCGGGCAGTCCGATGCGCCTGACCGCTTCGGCGTAAAGGTCGGGTGCGGGCTTGATGCGAGGGGCGTCTTCGCGCGCGATGATGTGATCGAATGATTCGAGAAGATCCAGCTTCTTGAGCCAGCCGTCGACCCACTTGTGGTTGGAGCTGGAGACAATGGCGGTCGGTATTTCCCTTTTCTGGCAAAAGGCGACGGCATCGCGAACTCCTGGCATGGCGTCCAGTTTGGCAATCTCCTCCCGGATCCACTTATTGCGGGCGATTCCGATGGTTTGCCAGTCAAAGGTCTTACCGGTGAGGCCTTCGAGCATGGTCTCGGGTGACCAGGTGTTGAAGTCCGAGCCGATGCATTTCACGTATTCCTCGAGCGGCAGGTCATGGCCGTTCTCGACGAAGACCCCGCGCATCGATTCATAAATCGACCATTCGGTGTCGAGGATGACTCCATCGAAGTCAAAGAGGATGGCATCAGCTTCCATGCGTGAGAGGTAGCTTGGATTATCGAGGTGGCAATGAGGAATGACTGTTTCCTTCAACCAAAAGCGAAGCTTTCGATTTGGTTCGGTGAAAAATGATGGATTGAAATTCCAACAAAAATTGAAAGGGTCGGTGATGAATTTTTTGGTCGGTGACGCGCGGATCCACATGGTGGCCAAGTCCGGAGTCACCGAAGAGATCCCATTTGGGCCGGAGGTTCTGGTCTACAAGGTGCTGGGAAAAATGTTCGCGACCCTGGGGTTCGAGAACGAAGTCGGGCGTATGAATTTGAAGTGTGATCCGGATCGTGCGCTGGAGTTGCGTGATGAGCATGAGGCGGTCTTGCCGGGTTACCACATGAACAAGAAGCATTGGAATACCCTGGTGCTGGATGGCTCTTTATCGGGCGATTTGGTGAGTGAACTGATCGATCACTCCTATGATTTGGTGGTAGAGGGAATGTCGAAAAAATTGAGAGAGAGTCTGGTGAAATGAAATTGGTTATCGGCGATATTCATGGCTGCCGGACGGCGCTGGAGACGATGTTCGAGGTGGTTGTGCCATCAAATGAGGATTTGATTGTGACCTTGGGAGATTATGTGGACCGGGGGCCCGATTCAAAAGGGGTGATCGATTATTTGCTTGAGAAAAAGCGAACCCACAAACTGGTTCATCTGATGGGGAATCATGAAATCCAGATGATTAGGGCTCTGGAAACCAAGCAGGACTGCGAGCGGTTTTTGAGTGGCATGTGCGGAGGGCGGGACACGCTCGAGTCTTATGGCGGAGGTTTTGAAGACGTTCCGGAAGAGCATTGGGAGTTCATCAAGAAGGCAGAGCTCTATCACGAGCTGGACGCTTTTATTTTGGTCCACGCCGGAGTGGAGGCTGGTCTGCCGGTTGATGAGCAGGACCGGGAGACTTATTACTATCAAAGGTTTTACAGTCAGCAGCCACATCGGTCTGGAAAGACGGTGGTGTGCGGCCATACCATCCAGGGTGACCTGCCAACAAATTTGGGCTACGCGATTTGTCTCGATACCTGTGCTTATGGTGGAGGGTGGCTGAGTGCGCTGGATTTGGATTCCGGGAGGATTTGGCAGACCAACGAAAAGGGCGGATCCCGCGAGATGATGCTGGGAGACCTGCCGGTGGGTTAATCGACCTCGAAGGTGATGGGATTGAATCCCATGCCACGAATGCCCGAGCCCGTGTTGAAGTAGGTCACTCCGTCGTGGAGGTGGCTTGAAAACGGCATCTGGGAATGACCGAAGTAGCATTTCGAAACATTCTCAAGCTCGTCGTTGAGGAAGCCCGCCACTCTTGCAACGGTGGCGGCTTCGCGAAAGTAGGGTTGGTGAAACAGGCGGCTGAGACCGCAGGCATCAACGAGTCGGTAGAGCTTCCTGGACAACGTCCCATTCGGAGAATCCTGACTCTAGGCCTGACGATATTGCTTGAGTTTCTCCGGGGTCATCCCCCAGTTGCTGCAATCGCCGTGGAGGAAGAGGTGGGAGCCCAGACGAAAGTGATCCTCGTGAAGGTGGAATTTGGGATGTGAGGGAATTCGTTCGCGAAAGCGGGTGAGGCAATCGTGGTTTCCCAATACGTAGTGGATTTCCCACGTTGGAAAGCGGTTCCTGAGCTTTTTGCAACCAGCATAAGGCCGCCTCAATACTCTCTTCTTCGCTGCTAAAATGGCTCCAGCGAAAGTCGAAGGTCTCTCCGTTGAGGACGAGGATTTTAACGGTCCCCAGTCGGGGAAGGATTCCGTCAAAAAGAATTTCGCCATCGGAGCGACCAGCAAAGAGGTGGAGGTCGGAGACGACGAGGCCGGCCATTCTCTAGAGAAGCTTCGACCTTAAACCTTCGGTGACAATCCTCGGGTTGGCTTTCCCCTTTGAGGCTTTCATGACCTGGCCGGTTAGGAAGTTGAGGAGCTTTTCGTTCCCGCCCTGGATCTCGGCAACCTTATCGGGGTTGGCGGCGATCACTTGGTCGATGAGGGAGTCGATGGCTCCGGTGTCAGCGGTTTCGAAGCCCATTTCTTTAGCCAGGGCGGCGGGGTCTTTTTCCGTTGCTTCCCACAGTGCGGTGAAAAGTTCCTTGGCCTGGCTGTTGGAAACAGTGCCGGCTTCAATGAGGTTGAGAACGTCGGAGAGCTTTGCCGGGGTGACGGGGGAGTCCTGGATCTCGACGGACTTTTCGTTGAGGAGTCCGAGGAGATTGTTGATGATCCAGTTGGCGACCTTCTTGCCGGGAGCCTTGGCCGAGGCGACGGTAGCTTCAAAGTACGAGACAAGCTGGACATCAGAGGTGATGACCGAGGCATCGTAATTGGTTAGTCCAAGCTCTTTCTGGAAACGGGCTGATTTTTCGTGCGGGAGTTCGGGGACGAGAGGGCGGACTTTCTCGATGTAGGCTGCGGTTTTTACCGGGAGGAGATCGGGATCAGGGAAGTAGCGGTAGTCGTGGGCGTCCTCCTTGGTGCGCATCTCCTGGGTTTCGCCGAGATCCTCGTCCCAACGCCAGGTGGCCTGAACGAGGGTTTCGCCATTGTCGAGCGCTTCGCATTGGCGGGCCACTTCGTAGTGAATGGCGCGCCGCACGGCCGAGGTCGAGTTCATGTTTTTGAGCTCGATTTTGGTGCCGAGGGGATCGCTTTCGTTTTTGCGCACCGAGATGTTCACGTCGCAACGCATCTGGCCCTTATCCATATCGGCATCCGAAATACCGCCGGCGATGAGGATTTGCTGGAGCGATTTGAGATAGGCGAAGGTTTCCTCGGCAGACTCGATGTCGGGTTCGGTGACGATCTCCATGAGGGGAGTGCCGGCCCGGTTGAAGTCGATGAGGGTGGTTTTGGCGAGGTGAGTGGACTTGGCGACATCTTCCTCGAGGTGAATGCGATTGAGCTCCACGACCTTGCCGGGGTTCTTGATCTTTTTCTGGGCGTCTTTGGGGTAGTTGTGATCGTAAAGAGGGACTCCGCCGCCGAGGCAGAGGGGAAGGTCCATCTGGGTGATCTGGTAGTCCTTCGGCATGTCCGGGTAAAAGTAGTTCTTTCGATCCCAAACCACGGTGGGCGGAGTTGAGCAGCCGAGAAGCATGCCGGAGAGGATGGTGCGCTCGATGGCAAACTCATTGAGCACCGGCAGGGCACCCGGGAGTCCCAGGCAGGTTGGGCAGGTGTGGGTATTTGGTTCGTCGGCGAAGGAGGTCTCGCATCCGCAGAACATCTTAGTGTTCGTTTTGATCTGGCAATGGACCTCAAGTCCGATGGTGACGATGTAGTCTGAAACTGGCACGGGTTTTGTTTAAACGGGAATTCGGAAAATCTGAAACCCTAATCCTGCTGATGCCCATTTTTGGTGGGAAAATTCCAACATGCGGCTCGGTTTCGGCCCTTGTCACGGTTGTTTGTGAATTCGTATGCTTGGGAAGTGCCCGTCATCTTCTCATAGTTTCTCTGTTTGTCGGAACCTGCATAGCTTCTGCCCAGGTTCCGCTAATCGAGAGTTTTTCCGTTGATACTGGCCTCGCCGTTTTCTTCACCTGATCACTCTCTTATATCCAGTTGGGCGGCAAGTGAATTGATCGGCGGAACGCCGGGAAGAGACAACCAGTCGTTACTTACCTCTGCTGATTGGGCGGAAGTCAATGGAGTGATCGACTCCAGCGCGGATAATGATGGCGACAGTGTGACGAATCTTCAGGAGTTTGTGCTTCTCTCTTCTCGTCTGGCTTCCAATCCCTCGCTGCTAGATCCGACAAAGGTGGTGAATAATCGCCTCGTTCAAGAGATCACCTGCAATCTGAAGACGGGCGAGTTTCTGCTTTAGGCATGGACCTCAGGTGATCTTGCGATTTGGTTGCGGACGTAGATCGAACACACCATCTATCATGGAGACGGAACCACGACCACGACCTTCCGAAGTGCCTAGTCCTTCATTGACACTCCCCGGAATTTTATTCGTCTGCAGTTTTCGCCGACGCCTTAAAGTGTTTTGCTAACGGAGTCGGATCGTACCCTGCCAGTTGGCAATGCCTTTGGAATTAATGTTGATGTTGAAGCTGGGATTAAACTGCGAAAGAAGGACTGTGCCCGTTGTGGAGTAGCGGTAGCCGTTGCTTCCGGTAAACGAGCGATTGACATACTGACTGGAATTTTGGTTGCCGCTCACGCTGTAAGAAAGCTGATGCTGTTCTCCATTCTCAAGAGTGACTGTGACCAAGAAATCCATCTCAACTATTACGGCTTCTCTCTCCCGGATTACGATTTGTTCCTGGTTGTTTGTGGACTTGTTTTCGACTACCTCTACCCGCTCTCTCACAAAAGGGTTGCCGTTGAGCTGCACGCTTGTCACTTGAAGAGGAGCCGCGCCCTGGTAAGTTGAATCATCAGATTTTGACCAGATGCCGTTACCTTGGTAGGTGTCCCCCGGTCCACAATTATTCAAAAAAAGGATGGGAATACCGAGGGCAAGGGTTTTTGCGGATTTCAGGATTAGGTTTTTCATAATGATTCAATAGCTCGGACCTTATCCTAAGGTCAGTCAAGATGATCCCCTTCCCGGTCTCCGGGGAAGATATTTGGATTTCTTCTGGAGTTGCGGTTCTCCCGAAATAGGGGAGGATCAGTCATGCTCTGACTCCTTTGTAAAGCAGCCGAGAAAAAATCCGGTCGGATTTTTCTTGGGATCGTCGCTCTGGTTGTTCTGGCGCTGGTGATCTATTCCAAGAGTAATGGATAAACAGCGGTGGAATAGAAAGAGTGGTAACTGGTTTGGTCGCGAACGGGGTGCAACTTGAACCAAGTGCTTTGGTGGACCCGGAGGTGCCTTTCAGATGATTTCGCGGACCTACGATGCTGCCGCACTGGCTGGCAGCCTTGGGGCCTCGACCAAGATTATTTTGGGAGTGGAAGATGACAATGACTTTGCGAACCGAGTGATTTTTGACAACGTCACGATCGAAGGTTTGTCGGGACCACCGGCGGATGGCGAGCTTGCATTGTCGATCTCGCCAATGTCCGCTGATCCGTACCTCTTTGATTTCGCCTGGAATAGCAAAACTGGTTTTGTTTACGACTTGGTAAGCAGTGATGACCTTACCGAACCCATTGAAAACTGAACGGTCTGGGAAGGACAAAGTGACATTCCCGGGACTGGTTCTGAAATCACGATCTCCGAAGTGTTCAGTGGTGACTCGAAACGATTTTTTGCAATCGTTGAAAAAGTCTCTGTTGACGCAGGTGGCTAGATCTAAGCGCCGAGGGGGCGCTGCGAAAGAAAGTGGCGGGCGGGAAGGTAATCTCTAGTTATGAAGAGATCCCTTTTTCTTGCCCTTCTTCCGATCATTGGACTCGGCGTTTATGCGGCCAAGGTGAAGTCCATGTCCGAGGCCGATCTGGTGCAGGCCAACCTGCCCAAGATCGAAAAGCCGAAGAAGAAGCACCAGATTCTCTGTTTTTCGAAGCCTTATGGTTTTCGCCACAACTCCATCGAAATCGGAGAAACGATGCTTCGGGTGATGGGGGAGGAGACGGGACTTTTCGAGGTGACGTTTGCCAACGATCTGGTGAACTTCGAACCGGAGAATATCGCGAAATTTGACGCCATTTGCTTCAACAACAATACCCACATTCAAAAGGGGATGAGAGATGAGGCACTCCGCAAGTCACTGATCAATTACGTCAAATCCGGCGGAGGGATCTTTGCGATTCACTCGGCGACGGACGGCGGATGGCCGGAGTATGTCGATATGATTGGCGGGAACTTTCAGAGCCACCCCTGGGGGGCGGGCGGAACCTGGGACATTGCCAACGAGGATCCAAAACACCCGATCGTGAAGGATGTTCACGGTGGTAAAGGATTTCAACTGAAGGACGAGCTTTACGTTTACAAAGACTTCGACCGGGCAGATCAACGGGTGCTGATGGCGTTGGATATGAACAGCGAGGTCAACGGGAAGAGAAAGGGCCCCCGTGACGACAAAGATTACGCCCTCGCATGGGTGAAAAATTACGGGAAAGGGCGCGTTTTCGTGAGCGCCTTCGGCCACAACAAGGAAGTCTTCTACAATTCCGAGATTCTTAAGATGTGGGTGGAGGGATTTCGCTACGTGCTGGGCGAGACCGACGTGGAGACCAAGTCGATGCCCAAACCGGCCTTCAATTCACCGAAATAGGTTTTACTTCCAACGGTAAACGTTGAGGCCTTTGAGGTGGCGGACATAGAGTTCGTCACCACAGACGGCAAGGTGGGCCCAAGTGTCCGGAGTCTCGAGTTTAACCTCGGAGAGAAGTTTGAAGCTCTTCGGGTTGGCTTCGATGTGGAAAAGGATACCGCGTTGGTCCAGGGCGAGGATTCGATTTCCTTGCGTGACCATGGACCAGTATTCGCCAAACTTGTCGTCCGAGCTCCAGAGGGTTTTTCCGCCTTCGGGATCGAGGCAATGGAACTTTTTATCGCGGCCATGAAGGTAGATTTTTCCGCCGATGACAACAGGTGAGGACATGTAGCCTTCACGTTTCGAATCGTTCCAAAGTTGGGTTGCGAGGAATTTGTCCTTCTTGGCGATGTCGTACAGGAAGGAGCCTCCGCCATAAGTGGCGGTGAAGATTTTATCACCGAAGGGAGTCGGGGGGAGGATGTTCATACCGCGGAAGGCTTTGACCGGAGTGGTCCAGACCGCTTTGCCATTCGAGGGGAGAATTCCGCCAAGGGTGCTGCGGGTCTGCACGAGAATTTGGTCCACTCCCTGAATGGTGGCGCGGGAGGGTGAAGAGAAGGCGCTGCCAAACATGGCTCGGTCGTCGGCGAGGGATTGCCAGACGGTCTTGCCATCGCTTTTGTTGATTTTACGCAGAGCCGTGCCGACTTGCACGTAGATGTGGCCGTCATCGAGAAGGGGAGAGGAGACAAATCCAAAGGAGGGAAGGGGTGTCTTTTCCTCGGAGGGGTAGTCACGGCGCCATTTTTCTTTTCCGGTCTCGACGTCAATCGCAACAAGGACATCGCGCATTCCGCCGACAAAGAGGGTCTTGCCATCGGTGGCGGGAGTGCAGCGGACCCAGGAGCCGTTTTTGGCGGCGTAGAAGGGAACCCTCATCGAGCCGGCCCAGTCATTGTCCCAGAACTGCTTGCCGGTTTTTCGATCAAAAGCGCGGACAATTTCGGTTTTCTTTTCCCACGTTTCGACGGTGAAAACCTTTGATCCGGCAATGATGGGACTGGAATATCCCTCGGCAAGATCGACGGACCATAGGAGTCTCAGATTCTCTTTGGAGAGAGATGTGGGCCACGGGGCGGCCTCCTTGTGGATTTTGCCATCGCGGGTGGGGCCACGCCACTGGACCCAATCTGCGGCGGAGAGGAAGGTCGTGCTGAGGGAGAGGGACGTGATGATGCTCTTGAACATTTCTAACAGCTCATCCCGTTTTTGGGATGTGCAAGTGCGGGGATGAATGAAATTTTTCAGGCTTTTGGGCCGTTTTGACTGCTACGATGATTAAAATAGCATGCACACTGGCCCTTGTGGCCTCGGTTTCCGCTTTACAGGCGGAGGACGGATGGGTCTCGATTTTTGATGGCGAGACGCTCAAGGGATGGACTAATTCCAAAGGTGGAGAGGTTCAGGAGGGGGCCTGGGTGGCGGAGGACGGGGTGTTACACCGGAAGGCGAAGGGCGGAGACCTTTACTCGGCCAGGAAATACGCTGACTTTGAGTTTCGTTGGGAGTGGAAGATTTCGCCGAAAGGAAACAGCGGGGTGAAGTATCGGGTGACGCAGTATGGGAATCAGTTGCTGGGGCCGGAGTATCAGGTGTTGGATGACGCGCATCCGGATGGCGCCAAGAGCGTGAAGCGGCAGGCTGGGTCGCTCTATGATTTGCTGGCTGCAAATGACAAAAAGAAGCTGAATGCGGTGGGCGAATGGAATTCCTCACGCGTGGTTGTGAAGGGAAAACATCTCCAGCACTATTTGAATGGAGAGCTTGTGGTAGATGTCGTGGTGGGCAGTGACCGTTGGAGAGAGGCTCACAAGAAATCCAAGTTCAAGAGGAAAGAGGATTTTGCTCACAATGCCAGCGGCCGAATCTATCTTCAGGATCACGGTGACGAGGTTTGGTATCGCAAGCTGGAGATTAAGGAGATCAGATAGGTTCTTTGTTCGAATCAAAAAAAACTGCGTCATCCGAATTCGGGTGACGTCAGTTTTGCGTTTAGGTTTAGGTGAAGTTTGTTTATGGGTCGACTACGAAGTGAAAGTAGGCTTTGGCCGGAGCTCCGATTCCGTTGAGGTCGAAGTCTCCGGCGACAGGGTGGAAGCAGTTCCACGTTTGATCTCAGTCCGCCAAAATAGAGTGAACACTCATGAACCCGGGCAGTGGGGCTAGGACCAAGGCAGTAGTAATTCGATAAGAGGAGTGTTTAATTTTAATTGTGATTCTAACAATTCTTAAGTGAATCCGTGAGGATTTTGGGGGGCATAGTGTGTTTTGGATGTCGGAAGCTACCGGGTTCCCACAAAATGATCTCTTTTACGTGTTGCTCCGGACTTATTTCAGCGCAGTAAGGCTTTCACTTTGGTCTCGTTCACTCGTCTCGCTAATGGTTCACTCTGGTAATGAAGCGATCATTATTATTATTAACTGTCTTAATCTTTACCTCCCATGGCGATACCTTGGGCCTGTGGCGATTTGAGGAGGATGTTGCGGCCGAGGGTCAGCCTGTGATCACCGCTGTGAATGAAGTGGACCCGGGACCGCTGGATGCTACAAACACGTCTGGAAACCCGGTCTACTCAGCTGATGTTCCTGCCGCTGAGATTTTTGATCCGGTTGCCAACGCGACCTTTGAAAATAGGCTCTCGCTCGATGTCACAGCCGCGAATTCCCAGCTTCAGGTTTTGAACTCCGCGATATTCGACACTTCGTTCACGATCGAGTTCTTTGTGAAATATGTCGGCCAACCCGGTAGCTATGAAAGTATTTTTCGTCGTCGGCAATTTAGAGATCTGGGCTGGCAGATTGATTTTGATCACGGTGCCAATTTGGAATTTGGAAAGCCCAGGTCCCGTTGGGATACTCCGGCTGGCGCGCCCGATGATACTGCGGAGAATGGGGTGGACGAAAACGTCAACTTCGTCCTGAAACCCCAGGGGCAGAGCGACAGCACCAAAATTTATATCGATACTGGAGCCAAGGACATTAATGGAGCCGATATCGGTGACCAGAATACTGGCGTCGGAACCGACTACGTTTATGATGTCAATAGTGGTAATCCCAACGATGCTGACATCGCAGTCCAGGGTGATGGGACTAACGATCTCGCCAAGTGGCATCACATCGCGGTCTCCTTTGATCAAGAAGCACAGGAGATCAAATTCTACTTTAACTATCGTCTCGGGCAGGCGCGCACTCTTAGCGACTCCGAAGGTGACGGGTATACTCATCCCGCAGCCGATCTCTTTTTCGGAAAGCTTTCGGGCAATGGGGGCGCGCTGTTTATGGACGAGCTTCGTTTCTCAAATTCGATTCTGACTCCGGGAGAATTTCTCCGCGAAGCTGGCGAGATCGATACCGAGATCGCGGCCTATTGGAGACTCGAAGAAGAAGGTGCTGTGAAAGGCGGAGACATTTTCCTTGCTGAAAACGCCACTGGTGATCTTAACGATGCCAGCGCGGTCAATGGAACTCCAGTTTATTCGACTGATGTCCCGGCCCCCGTCATTTATGATCCGCTGACTGATACTAGCTTTGTAAATCAATTCTCTTTCGATGCCAGTGCTCCAGGTTCCCGGCTTCGTGTCGAAAACAACGCCTCGCTGGATACATCCTACACGCTTGAGTTCTTTATGAAAGTTATTGGTGAGCCTGGTGGATATCACGCCTTCTTGCGCCGTTCCCAAGCTAATGATCTTCGCTGGCAGGTTGATTTTGATCACGCTGCAACCGGCGCTTTTGGCCGGCTTCGGGCACGCTTCGACACGCCTGCGGGTGATTCCGATGGCGTTGCTGAGAATGGAGTCGATGAGAACGTTAACTTTGTCGTAGGTCCCGCCGGTGGAGCGAACATTCCATCCGAACTACGCATCTGGGTTGATACTCCAACGGGTGACGGAGACGTCGCCAGCTATGTTGGGGTGGATTGGGCGGAGGACGGCGATGGCGTTAATGATAATGATTCATGGCACCATGCCGCCCTCACTTTGAATGAGGAGACCGGTGAAGTTGGTTTTTATTACGATTACGAGCTCATGCAGACCCGCACGCTTTTGGACAGTGAGATGAATGGCTACACCCACCCGGCGGCGGCCTTCGAATTTGGGAAATTGACTAATGCAGATTATGGCTTGCTCCTTGATGAAATCCGCTACACCAGCAAAGTCATTCTCCCATTCCAGTTCCTGCAGATTGAGGCTCCCGTGCCTGAAGCTGAGTTGAGAATCACCTCCATCGTGGTTGACTCCGGGAATGGAACGACGATCACTTGGGCGTCGTCTGCCGGCCAAGGTTACTCGATCCAACGATCCACCGATTTACTTAACTGGGATGAACTTGACGATTCGACTGCCAGCGGTCCTTCTTCAACCTTCAATGACATTGATCCACCTCTTGATATTTCTCGGGTTTTCTACCGCGTTGTCCAAATTCCATAACGAAGTGGCAGTAAATCTCATGATGTTCGGTTTGTCCGGCTCGTAAATTTAGAAAACCAATTCAATTCTCAGCCTCTGGGAGAACTTCCCGGAGGCTTTTTTCCACCTCCGTGAAACGCCTGTTTCTCGTCCTGCTCTGTTTCTTGGTCTTTGGAGGGAATCGCATTGTTGCCTTCAGGCTTCTTGTGGTTGAGATGGCTTTGGCTGATCGCGACAGGATCTCGCTCGTGTTTCTTGATCGTTCCTCAAATCTACCTCGTCTCGAGAGTGATGACAGTGGTCTCCTTATAACACATGCGGTGAGCGCTGATCCTGAGCTTGCAGTCGTTGTCGAATCTTCCGTTAATTTAAGGGATTGGACCCAAATGGAGTCGGGAACTAATTACATCATCGATTCTGAATCAGTGAATTTGGACGGGACTCGCGATCTTTCCCTTCGGATTATGGATGCTGACGAAAAGCCTCGAGGCTATTTCAGGGCAAGCGTTGAAAGAATGGACAAATAAAGTGGGCCGGGCTCTAGAAAATTAGATGTCAGGGGGGGTGGTAGATTGAAAGAAATGGCTGCTTCCGCACGAACTATGCGTGCTTATGAAGCGTCTTCTGCCACTCCTCCTCGCTACTGCGGTCCTTGGTTCATTTCTTCTTGTTAGTGGACAGGAGAGGAGAGCTGCTGGGTCTCAGCCTGTAATTCCTCTCAAGGCTCTTTTGATCGCTGGCGGTTGCTGTCACGACTACGCCAAGCAGCACGTGGTTCTTTACAAGGGGATCCAGGAACGTGCCAACGTTCGTGTCGATGTCATGTGGACACGTGACAAGTCCACCAATCCACCGCTGCCACTCTACGATGATCCCGATTGGGCGAAAGGCTATGACATCATCATTCACGATGAATGCGCCGCGTCCAACAAAGACCTGAAGGTCATGGAGAATATCCTTGAGGTTCACAAAACCATTCCCGCAGTCCATCTCCACTGCGCCATGCACTCTTTTCGCAATGGCACCGACAAGTGGCCCAAGCACCTCGGTCTCCATTCCACCGGCCATGGTCCGCAGAAACCTCTCGAAATCACCTACACCAATCCCGATCATCCTATCACTAAGACGCTCGAAAATTGGGTCACCAAAAATGAGGAGCTTTATAATAACCGCGAGATTTTTGATGCTGAGCCGCTCGCCCTCGCGACCCAAAAAGTGGGTGACCGTGAAAATTCGGCGGTTGTTGCGTGGATCAATACCAAACAAGGTGCGCCTACCTTCTCAACTACCGTGGGGCACAATACTTACACGGTTGAAGATCCTCGTTACCTTGATTTGGTCACCCGCGGATTACTCTGGGCTGCCGGGAAGTTGAATGATGATTATCTCAAACCCTATACTGGATCTAACGTCATCACTGAAATGGGGGCGAAGGAAGAGAAAGTGGAATCGCTTTTTGGTAAGCCTTCCAAAGATGCTGTGAAGGTAAAATTGACTGCTTCATCCGTCCAAGTTAGCGATAGCCACTTTCCTTGGAGAGCTATTGATGGCAACGTCGAAACCCGTTGGACCGCCAATGGGGCCTCTCATCCGGCTTGGCTACAGCTCGAATTTGAAAAGCCCGCCACAGTGACTTCGGCTGAAATCCTCTGGGAGCAGCGCAACGAATGGTATCACTACAAGATCGAGACTTCGCTCGATGGCAAGACGTGGAAGATGGCTTATGATGGTTCGAAGAACGAACGAAAGTCCGACACCAAGGATCACTTCAAGGCGGAGAACATGAAATTCCTCCGCGTCACCACCATGGGCCAGCAAACCGGCAAATGGCCGGCGCTTTGGGAGATCCGCCTCACCGGGCCGAAGGGAAAACTGAATCTCTTCCCCATCCTTGATAAAAAGGAGATCAGCCAAACCAAAGGTGCGTCCGGCAAAGGCTTCGAAAAGTCCGGCAATATCAAGCCGCAAATCGCCAAGCTGTCCCCCGAGGAGGAAGCGGCCATCCTCAAGGATTGCGAGGTTCCCGAGGGATTCGAAAAGACGCTCTTCGCGTCATGGCATTCTGCCAACTACCCCGTTTATGTCGCGGCTTCTCCGGGCGGGGATCTTTACGTTTCGTCCGATGGCAATGGCTCGCTGGGTCGTCAGCCGAATCGTGGCCGCGTGCTGCGACTGCGTGACACCGACAAAGACGGCCGTGCGGATGAAGTCACCGAATTCATCCGCGATATCGATTCGCCACGCGGGTTGATTTGGGATCACGATCGACTTTATCTTCTGCATCCGCCGCATATCTCGGTCTTCTTTGATCGTGATGGTGATGGCGTGGCCGAGGAATCGAAGCGGCTCATTTCCGACATTGCTTTTGGCTTTGAGGACCGACCCGCCGACCACACCACGAATGGTTTGGAAATGGGCATCGATGGTTGGATCTACATCGCGGGCGGCGATTTCGGTTTCATGAAAGCAACAGGCACCGACGGGCGTACTTTGCAGCATCGAGGCGGTGGCGTCATTCGTTTCCGACCCGATGGCTCCGGGCTAGAGTTGTTCTCGACGGGAACGCGTAACATTCTCGCGACTCCGATGTCGCCCACGCTCGACATGTTCGTGCGTGACAACACCAATGACGGCGGCGGCTGGGATGTCCGCTTTCATCACTTTACCCCACTTTCCGATCACGGTTACCCGCGCCTTTATAAGAATTTTGAGAAGGAGCATATCCACCCCCTTGCCGACTACGGTGGTGGCTCCGGTTGCGGTGGTGTCTACATTCACGAACCGGGTTTCCCGAATGAGTGGAACAAGGCTCCTTTTACCTGCGATTGGGGTCGTGCGGGTCTTTTCCGCCACACTGTCGAACCCGAGGGTGCGACCTTTAAGGAGACCGCCGAGCCACAACGCTTCATCAAGGTAAGCCGGCCCACCGATGCCGATGTCGATGGCATGTCCGCAGTTTACCAAGCCGCCTGGAAAGGTCCCGCGACCTTCAATTGGGCGGGCCCGGATCAAGGCTACATTGTGCGCGTGACCCCGAAGGATTACACCCCGGAGCCGCTTCCGAATTTTGAAAAAATGAGTGATGAAGAGTTGGTGAAAGCGCTCGATTCTCCGTCGCACGTTAGAACACTGGCGGCTCAGCGGACTTTGATGAGACGAGGTGAAAACCCGGATGTTGCCCGATTACTGGTAAAGAAGTTTGTCAGGGACTCAGTGGTCGGAGCACAAGCGAGGAAATCTCTCTCGCCAGCTGGTATTGCTGCACTTTTTGCCCTCGGAGAAGTTGCTCCCGATTCTCTAGAGGGGATAGATGATCTCATTGTTCTTGAATCAGCAGGTTCCTACTTTGCCCGGTTTGTTGGAGATTTTCCCAAGAAGAAGTCCGATGGTTTTACCAAAGCCTTGGAATCGGGCCTGAAGCATTCCGACCCTAAGTTTAAGCTTGAAGCGATTGCTTCGACCGCCCGCCTCGGTATAAGTGGTTTGGGAGATAGTGTGGCCGAAGCCCTTTCTGATTCCGATCCCGTCATCCTCCACACCGCCTACCGCGCACTCGCAAAAATGTCGGCGCACGAGGCTGCATTTTCGAAGATTAACTCGGACGATACCGAAACCCGCAAGGCCGCCGCTTGGGCGCTCATGCGGATGCATAAGAAGGAGGTCGTGGATGGCTTGTTGGCTCGATTGAAGTCCGAGGATACTCCGGAAAAACGCCGTCCTCTTCTGTCGACTCTCGCTCGTCTTTATCACAAGGAAGCCGAGTGGAAGGGCGATTCCTGGGGGACTCGTCCGGACACGCGCGGGCCATACTATCAGCTTGCGACCTGGGAGGAGTCCGACCGGATTTTGAAGAACCTTAAAGCCATTTTGAAAGATGCTTCCGCCGAGGAAGCCGCTTTCATTATCACCAAGCTGAACAAGAATCGCATCCCGGCGAATGATGCTTTGGAGCGCATCATTGATCTCGCTCTCAAAGACGACAAGTTGATTCCGGTTGCGATCAAGCAGATCGCTTCCGGCGGATCCGTTCCGGCCAAAGCCATTCCTCTCGTGGTGAAAGGTGCCAGCGATCCTGAAACTCCTGCCGATTCTCTTGCTGACGCCGTTAAGATCCTCGTGAATTCCGATGACAAATCATCTCTCCCTGCGGTTCTCAAAGCGCTGGTGCAACTCGACAAGACCAAGGGAGCAGGTAAGCAACAAGCGGCAGCGAAAGATCACTTTTTCAAGGCCGCCAAGCTTGAGAATCATCACCTTATGCTCGAGAAAATGGCAGCAGAGAAGCCGGACACTCCGGAAGGCAAGTATGCCGCGATGGCGGTGGTGACCCTGGCTTTTCGCAAAGGTGGATCGCCCGAGTCACGGGAGATGTCCCTCAAGGCAATCTCCAAAGGATGGTCTGATTCGAAGCAGAAGATCGCCTTCATCAATGCCGCCCGCGATTTGCGAAATCCGGTCATTAACGACCAGATCCGCATCGCTCTCAGCGACCCTGACGAAGCGGTGGCGAAGGCCGCCAAGGATGCCGCCGGACGACTTAAGATCCAGGCTCCCGGCGCAGACAAGACTCCCAAAATCGCCACTTTGAAACCGGAGGAGGCTTTGAAGAAAATCACCGCTCACAAAGGTGACGTTGCACTGGGGCAGGCTATCTTCGCGCGTGCGACCTGCAATGCCTGTCACACCGTGTCTCAGAACGAAAAACAGAAGGGCCCCTACCTTGGCAACATCGCCGAGACCTATCGTCGTAATGAACTCGTCGAAGCGATTCTCGATCCGAACAAAACGATTGCGCAGGGTTTTGCGACGAATGTCTTCAGTCTCAATGACGGAAAATCCTTCGTGGGATTTGTGACTGATGAAGCAGGTGAGAGCGTGAGCATTCGTGACATCAGTAGTGCCGAACATACCTTCAAGAAAAGCGAGATTAAGGATCGTTCCACCCTGCCAACTTCATTGATGCCTCCGGGTCTGCTTTCCGGTTTTACGGTGCACGAAGCGGCCAGCTTGTTGGACTACCTTGAATCACTGGTGAAGAAAAAATGAGCCAGCCGAAAGCTCTTGCGGCTTTCACTTGTGTCTGGTGGGGAGGCCAGAAGCAGGAGCCTTTGGCAACGCCCTATCAGGAAACTGGCTCGGCGGAGTATTCCTTGTCGTTATCGTAGGCTTTCGAGCCATCGATTACGATCTTGGGATCTGGCTCGCATGCCATTTTGGGATCCTTGTTTGGGTAATCAAGGACTGACAAGAAATGGCGGAGGCAGTTAATGCGCGCTCTTTTTTTGTCGTCCGATTTGATGACAGTCCATGGTGAGTCGGCGGTATGGGTGTGGAAAAACATCGCTTCCTTGGCCTTGGTGTAATCATCCCATTTGTCGAGGGACTGGAGATCAATGGGGCTGAGTTTCCATTGCTTGAGGGGATCGGTTTTTCTCCCTTGAAAGCGCCGGAGTTGCTCAAGTCGACTCACCGAGAACCAGTACTTCACCAACTTGATTCCACTGTTGGCAATCATTCTTTAGAGCGAAGGGCACTGGCGGAGGAACTCGAGGTAGTCCGAGGGGGTGTAAAATTCCATGACCCGCTCGACGCCGGTTCGATTGTACCAGGAGCGGTCAAAGAAGACCATTTCTCCCTTGGTTGGCAGGTGTTTGATATAGCGCTGAAAATACCACTGGCCCATCTCGCGTTCGGTTGGTTTTTCGAGCGCGATAATGTGGGCGGCGCGTGGGTTTAGGTGTTCCATGAAGCGTTTGATGGTCCCTCCCTTGCCGGCGGCATCGCGTCCTTCGAAAAGAATAAGGATCCGCTGTCCGGTCGATTTGACCCACTGTTGGACTTTAAGAAGTTCGGCCTGGAGCTTGAGCTTTTCCTGCTCGTATTCAACTGTCGCAATTTTTTCGCGGTAGGGATAGACCCCTTTGCGGTGGGCGACTTCGAGCGACACCTGATTGCTGAGACCTTTTGGATGTCCGTTGCTGGCTTCGAGTAATTCTCCCAGATTGGCGAATTCCGGAGCCAGTTCGACCTTCTTCGGAGCCGTCTTCTTTTTGGTGCTGCTCTTCTCTTGCGCTCTCGATTTTGACATGCAGGAACCCTAACAGAATGAGGGGCAGGGGCTAAGCGGATGCAAACTGGTGCGGATAGAATCAATTCCCATGCGCAATGAGCGGCATTCTGCGTTTTGTTTTGACCAGAGATCTTTCTGTTTCCTTTTGCCACCGCGCTGCTATGACATGGGGATCCCCATGCGGATTGGTTTACTATTTCTCTACTTTCTTTCCCTAGCTGCACTGGGTGAAACCTCGATCTTGTCAGGCTACGGCGAGCTCCGGCATCTTGCAGGCACGGGGAATGCCGAGGATGCGAACTTTTGGAATCCAACATTTGAAGGGGCCCATCCCTTGGCGGTTGAACTTTCAAACCCCCACGATTGCGGAAGCGATGCCTTTGGCCGGGTTTACATCGTCGACAAGGAATCGCACAGTGTGCTGCGGATCTCTGCCAACGGGGCCGTGCTCACCACGGTCGCTGGCACCCACATTGCGGGCGACGGCCCTGATTCAGGAACTCCCGCCACATCAGTGGCTCTCGCCAATCCGAATGGCCTGCATGTTCTGGCTGATGGCACCTTCTACATTCTGGATACTGATAATGCCAAGATTCGTCGCGTTACTCCTGACGGAAATTGTTCGACCGTGGTGCATTATCCCGCCGGATTTGGAGCAGGACGGGGACTCTGGGTTTCTCCGGATGAGCAAACGATTTACTTTAACGGAGCCAATGTTGGTGGAGGCCTTCAGGCTGTCATGAAATGGACCCCGGCGACCGGTGCGACAGAGATGACAAGACTTCCTCATGGAAGTGGGAGTGACGGTTTCGGTCTCGGCAACCTGGATGTGGCACCGGACGGTTCTGTCGGCATTACCAGTTTGGGAAATCAATTGGTTTATCGATTTGATGGAGAGACCAGCTCCGTGATTGCGGGGACCGGGTCAACTTCCGGGACCAATGGTTCCGGTTCGGCGGCCACGGTGGTGGCTCTGAATCGGCCTCGTGGCATTGCCTTTCTTCCCGATGGATCTTATTTTATCGCGACCCAGAAGGGCGGCGATATCTGGTGGGTTGATACGAGCGGCATCATTCACCTCTTTGTTCAGGGGGCGGACAAAGGAAACGTGAATGCGGGAAACGGCCAATCGTGGACGGTCGCCGGAGATAAAATCGCGGAACCCCGGGCCATCCATCTTGCCACCAACGGAGATCTCCTGATCACCACCAACGACAGGGGGGTTATCCGCGCCGTCGATAATGTTTGTCTCCCCATCGTGCCCACGCCAACACTCCGATCGCTCGATGGTGAATTGGCGTTCGACTGGCAGCCTGCCTACAAGTCCGGTTTGCTACTTGAGTCCTCCGAATCTCCTGTCGGCCCATGGAGTATTGAGACCGCGCCCAATGACTCCGCCGCAATTCTCCCGCTTGATGGGCCCTCGCGCTTCTACCGTCTTCGCGCCACGGTTCTGTCCGGTGGACGCTAGGAATTCGGAGTGCGGGCCATTGCTTCCCCCCTTCTTAGGATTGATGGGTCACGAGTGAGGCGAGAGGCAGTATGCCGTCGTGCGGCCAGAGAGCGGGTGGGTTCTGGGCTTCGCCGAGTGGGAAGATCCTGGGTGACGGGAGGTCGGTGCGCTTTTTGAAAGGATGAAGGGCGATGCCGGAGAGATGGCTGAAGTTCGAAAAGTCATCCGGCATGGGGCGAAGAATGACAGTACGGTTTCCGGGGGAAAGAGTGAGTTGGGGGTTGTCCTCGTAGATGATGGTCCACGCGGTGGAGCTTTCGCTATGCCAGAGGGCGTGGGATTTGGGATCTTGTGCGATGAGGTAGCGGGTTTCCTCGCGGAGGTTGGTGATGGCACCTGCTTCGGAAAGCGACAGAGGGCCGCGGGGATTTTCTTTCTCAAAATCAGCCATGGCTTCCGCCAGGACCGGGCCGAAGGAGCGGGGGTCTCTTAAGAAAATAGTCTGGAGAGAGAGACAGCCGGCTTGGTTGAAAAGGCCGATGTCGCGCGCCGCGAGGCGGGCTGCTTCCGGGGTGGGGTCGTCGATGAGGGCGATGCCGAGCCGGTTTCCGTGGCCCACGAAGGGAATCTCGAGCGGGCAGAGTTGCTGAAATTGGCGGATTGTTTCATCGGAGCCGAAGACGACGAGGGCATCGGCGGTCTGAATCCAGTGGTCGGGGAGGTCGCGGGAGACTTCGACGAAGGGCCGAAGTGGCGCCGGGATTTCGAAATCAAGGAGGGCCCGGGAGGGGAGCTTAAGCCGGTTGTGAGCGCCGAGAAGGATGCCGTTGAGAAGAGTTTGGAAGGCGGCGTGCGGAGTGTTGCCGCTGACGATGTGGACGATCGCTTTTGGGAGGCGAACGGTTGGGCCGCCGGCTTCGCGCTGGAAAATCTCCACCAACGATGCGCGGGTGAGTTTGCCGGTGAAGGGCTCGAGTTGTCCGGCGGAAGCGAGGATGAGATTGAGGCGATCGGCGAGGGTCATGACGAGAGAGCGTGGTCGACGGTTCGCGAGCATCCACGAGGGAGGGCTCCGGGGTCGCGGCCGATAAGGGTGAAGGAACCATCATCGTGACGCGTGGCAAAATCCTGGGTCCGAATTCCGCAAACGCTGTGGAGGTTTGCGAGGTCATGGATGACGAGGTATCCGGTTTCGCCGGGGGCGACTTCGCGTTCGGTTTCCGGATCGAGGATGAGATGACGGCACCAGTGGGGGAACCGGTGGGTGCCATCCGGACCCGTGGCGTAGGCCTGGCTGGAGAGTTCGGTCATGCCGTATTCGTTGTGAATGTGATCAGGCGGGAGATTAAAAAATCCGGAGAGATCGTGGTAAAAATCGGATTTGGAAAGCGAGTGGGCAGTTCCTTTGTAACCACCGGTTTCGAGGAGGTGGGAGCCTGACGGAAGGGGGATCGGGCCGAGATATGCCATCAGGTGAAGAAAGGCGAGGGCGGTTCCCATGAGGAAGAGGGGTTCGCCGGTTTGGAGGTGATCAAAGAGCGGGGCGAGGTGAAATTTGGAATGACGGAGGAGGAAGCGGGATTCCTGTCCATCATTGAGGTGGCCGAACATGTGACTGAGTGAGGATTGGGGGGCTTCGGGCTGTGAGGGAGCAAGGAAAAAGGGGGGGAGCTTGGGGAGGGGCCAGCCTTGGGAAATAGCTTTCTCGTAGAGTCGGGTGGAGGAAAAGTGATGGGAGCCCCTTGTCTCGGTGGTGGTGCCGGAGGTGAGGAAGGTGGTGCGTATTTCGCCGCCGCAGGTGAGCGGGAAGTCGGGGAGTTTGAAGGCGGAGGTGGGAACGGCTGGGATCTGTTGCCAGTGGGTGACGGAAGCGGGAGTTTTGCCGTGTGATCGAGCGAAGGCCGAGAAGGGGCGATTCTGGGAGAATTGATACCTAAAAACATCCAGCGCAAGGGAGTTGAATTTATCTGTGGCGGAAGTCGTGAGGAATTTCTCGAGCCGCTGGGTCAAGCCGCGATCTTCCGGGCTGTTCGTTAAAGGTCCTTCGATTTCAGTCATTTCGCTACGGGTGGTGACTTGACAATTGGGTCAAAGATCGCGATGAGTTCTCTTGTTGGTACTCGACAACGCACTATCTCCAACCCCTATCATATTGAAAGCCATGTTTTCATTGAAACTCAACCTGATGCTTCTTCTAAGCAGCTTACTCTGTGTGAGCTGTACACTTCCCGAACCCTATCGAGCTTCGAACCCCCAGCAATTCCCGCCGCCGGTTGGAGTAGTGGCTCCGAATCTTCCAAAGACTCCGGAGCAAATTAGAGAAGAGGCCGAGCTTAAGGAGGCCCGTGACAAGGCCAATGATGAAGCCAAGGCCCGTCGTGAAAAACTGGAGGAAGAGCGCTTGGCAAACGGAGATGGTTCAACCGAGACGACCGACGTCATTCCCCCGATTCTGCGTGATCCGGTAAAACGGACCAGCAAATATCGCACGGCGCGGGCTATCGTGACCAAGCCCGGTTATGTTTTTAATCCATGGACCAACAAAGCGGTTGATGTCCGTGGAATTCCAAGTGGAACGCTAATTCGTGACCCTAACGATGGAGATCCCGATCATAAGTTCCGCGTCCCTTGAGGATTAGAGCTGAGTTTCCCGATGCCGGATTTCCAAAAGGGAATCCGGCTCTTTTTTTCCAATTTCATGTCATTCTCCCGAATTACGATTCTTGGTCCCGGCCTTCTTGGAGGCTCGGTAGGGTTGGCTGCGAAGGCCGCAGGTTACAAGGTGACTTTGTGGGGAAGGAATCCCGAGCGCGTGGAGGCCGCGCGTGCGCTTGGTCTGGGGGCGACAACCAGTTTGTCGAGTGCGGTGGAGAAAGCGGATCTCATTATTTTAGCGGTTCCGGTTGGGGTTATGGGATTACTTCTGGACTCTCTGAGGGTAGACCTGAAAACCGGAGCATTGGTGACGGACGTGGGAAGCGTGAAAAGTCTTCCTCACGAAGTAGCGGATCAACATGAGGTACCGTTCATTGGGAGCCATCCTATGGCGGGATCCGAGCAAACCGGCATTGAGGCGGCGCGCGCTGATCTTTTTCATGGCGCGGCATGTGCGCTGACTAATGACCAGGAGCGGACCAAGGAGGAATTGCACGCAGTGGTAGGCTTTTGGCAAGAATTGGGGTGCACTACTATGGTGATGAATTCAGAAGACCATGACCGGGCGGTTGCGCGAATCAGTCATCTTCCCCATGCGATGGCGGTGGCCACGGCGGGGGCGGCTTTGCGATTCTCGGGTGACGAATCTTTGGCGGCGGGGGGATTTCGGGATACCACACGCGTGGCATCGGGTGACCCCGCGATGTGGGCGGAAATTTTGGTGGAGAATCGGGTTGCGGTCACGGCTGCGCTGGAGGACGCCCAAGAGGAGATTCGAGAGATGCTTGATCACCTCGCCAAACCAGACAAGAAAGGGTTGCAGAATTATCTCTCGGAGGTCAAAGCCCGAAAAGAGAACCCATCCGAAAATATATGAGTGAGACCATCCAAGTTAGTCCGCTAACATCGATCACCGGCGAGCTCGCGGTTCCCGGTGATAAGAGCATTTCGCACCGCGCTGCCATTCTCGCAGGTCTTTCCAACGGATCCTGTTTAGTGGAAAATTTTCTCTCCAGCGAGGATTGCGTGAATACGCTCCGGGCGATGGTCCAGCTTGGGGTTCGCTATGAGGTAAGGAAGGGGAGTGACGATTTGCCTGTTGACCTTCTCATCCATGGTTGCGGAGGCGAACTGCAGGCTCCCGAGCGTGAGCTTGATTGTGGAAATTCCGGAACCGGAATGCGCCTCTTGGCGGGAGTTTTGGCTGCGCAGAACTTTGATAGTACATTGATTGGAGATAAATCGCTTTCAGGTCGCCCGATGGGGCGCATCATCACTCCGCTTGCCCAAATGGGAGCGCGGTTTGAAACCAGGGGAGCGAAGCCCGGATGTGCCCCGCTTCAGATTACCGGAGGTGAATTGAAGCCGATTACTTATGAGATGCCTATGGCGAGCGCCCAAGTGAAGAGCGCGATTTTGTTGGCTGGGTTGTTGGCGCCCGGAACCACCACTGTGATTCAACCGGCGACGAACCGGGATCACACCGAGCGGCTTTTGAATTCCTTCGGGGTGAAGGTGAAGACCGAAGGCAACACCATTTCCATTGACGGAGGTCAAGTGGTGGAAGCCCGTGACCTGGTGGTGCCCGGAGATATATCGAGCGCGGCATTCTGGATCGTGGCTTCTGCTTCTGCTCCCGGATCCAAGTTGACGATTACCAATGTGGGACTCAATCCAACCCGGACGGCCTTACTGGATGTTTTGATCCGCATGGGCGCGCAAATCGAGGTTCACCTTGAGCATGAAGACGGAGGCGAACCACGGGGGAGAATTGAGATTACCGGAGGCAGGCTTCAAGGCACGGAGATCTTAAAGGAAGAGGTGCCCAACCTCATTGACGAGGTACCCATCCTGGCGGTGGCCGGTGCTTTGGCGGACGGAAAAATGACGATTCGCAATGCAGCCGAGCTTCGGGTCAAAGAGACAGATCGGATTGAAACCACTGCGAAAAATCTTCGTTTGATGGGTGGTGAGGTTGAGGAATTTGAAGACGGAATGCTCATCACCGGGAGTCGTAATCTTATGGGAGTCGGACTCGATAGCCATGGGGACCATCGTATTGCCATGGCCTTTGCGATCGCGGGCCTTTTGGCCAGAGAAGGTCAAACGATCATCACTAATACGGCTTGCGTTGCCACTTCGTATCCGACCTTTGCCGAGCACCTCGAAACTTTCTGCCAATCATGAGTCAAACACACTGTGCTGTAGCGATTGATGGTCCCGCTGCTTCGGGAAAGAGTACGGTTGCCAGGCGGCTTGCCGAGTCACTGGGACTGGTTATGGTGAATTCCGGCGCGATGTATCGTGCAGTCACCTGGCAGATTTTGGAGGAGGGGATTGATCCGACTGATTCTGCTGCCGTGCTCGGGGAGATGTCCCGGATGAAGATTGACTGTGGCGTTGAGGAAGGCCTCTCGACCATCTCCATCAATGGCCGTCTTTTGACGACAGAGATTCGTTGTGCCGAAGTGAACGATCATGTTTCCAAGGTAGCCTCGATCCCCGAGGTGCGCGAGCGTCTGGTGGCAATGCAGCGCAATTACCTCGAGGAGAATGATGTGGTGATGGAGGGTCGCGATATTGGCTCGGTGGTTTTCCCAGACACTCCGTTCAAGCTCTATATCAGTGCTTCGGAAGCAGTTAGGGCGGCCCGGCGGGTTAGGGATGGCGAGGCGGATGCGGTGGCGAAGCGGGATGCGGAAGACAGCCAGCGCAAGGCTTCACCACTGAAAATCTCGGACGGTTCCATTGTGATCGATTCCTCGGATCTTACCATTGAGGCCACGGTAAATGCTGCCCGTGAAGCACTGATAAAACTTGGCTGGAAAGACTAAGAAATGAAGACGACTTATTGGGTTGGACATACTATTTTCCGCGCAGCGGCGAAGGCATTTTTTCGATATCAAGTCGTGGGACGCGATAAGCTGGTGACGGACGGACCTGTTTTGATCGCCTCGAACCACGAGAGCTTCCTGGATCCACCGTTGGTCGGGATTGCCTATGATGATTCGGTTTACTACCTGGCCCGGAAGACTCTTTTCAAGGGGCCGACCAAGTGGCTGTATCCAAGGTGGAATGCCATTCCGGTGGATCAGGAGGCTCCGGATATGAGCAGCCTGAAAAAGATCATCAAGATTCTCAAAGACGGAGAACAGGTGGTGGTGTTTCCGGAAGGCTCGCGGACCTTGACTGGCAAGCTTCAGCCGGGAGAGGCTGGCGTGGGATTGATTGCAGCCAAAAGTCGGGCGGTGATCCAGCCGGTGCGGATCTTTGGGGCTTACGAGGCCTTGCCCCGGGGAAGCGGGCGCTTGCGATTTCACCCTGTGACCATCGTGGTGGGCGATCCCATAACTCTGACCCCAGAGGAGATGAAGGCCAAGGGGCGTGAGGCCTACCAGGCGATCTCGGATCGGATCATGGCAGAGATTGCCAAGATCAAGCATCCTTCCGAAGATTGATTTCGTTGAATTTTGAACGGAATGATTGTCAGCATGGACTAATATGCCGATAGTCTTTTCAGATGGCTTTCAATCACCCCGTTCCATGAGTCTGAAAATCCAATGTCCCAAATGCTCAAAGAAATTTACGGTGCACGAGGATCTTACCGGCAAGACGGTTGAGTGCGGTGCCTGTGATCATCGTTTCTCGGTTAAGGAGGACACACTTATCGTCGAGCGCCCCAAGGTCTATCCCGGAGAGCACAACAAGAGGGACGATGAATTTTTGAGTCGGCTTGGCCGTGATTCTTTGGCTTCTCCAGAGACCAGCCCGGCTGGTCCTCCGGCAGGAGCACCCACTCCTAATGTGGATGCGATCATGCCGGCTTCGGCAGGACAAAACATTGCAGCGGGAGCGGGCGTCAGTTTTATCCTTCTCTACGCCTTGATTTTTTTTCTGGGCAGTTCCGAAGGAGGGACGTTTCAGGATGTGGACAAGATCCAGCGGTACGTCCTGGGTGCCTTTGTGGTTCTTATTGCAGGCGGTCTGATCTTGTTTGGTGCCAAGAATTGGCGGGGCCGGGCATTTTTACTCGCTCTGTTGCTTGGAGGTGCGCTTTTTGCTTTGATTCTTGTTTGCCCAATCCATTTGACGCCTGAAGCTTCGTTGGTTTTCGATTCCGGATCTGGTTTGAATCAGCCTGTCGTCCCGGCGCCAACCGATGGAGCTCGTGATCGTCGCGAATTGAAAACGCGGGTTGGCTATCAGGCTATCGAGCGCAAGTTGCGCGGACTTGAGGGCAAGTTTGGTGATGCGGCCTCCCAACACCTGGTTGGAATCTTTATTGAAGATCTCACCAGCAGCCAGTTCCACAATCTCGAGAGGTATTTTCAGATCGAACTGAAGATTCCACCGACCGAGGCAATCAGCCGCTATCCGCGCAATGGAGAAAGAGACAGCCTGATTGTGATCTCAGGATTCAAGCTCGATCTTGATGCCGTGGTCGGGGTTTGTGATCCGAGGTTGGGCCGTGCAACGACTTATCCTGAATTGCGACTTATTGATCTGAAGCTCTCTGCTCTTCACGAATCAAAGCTAACGGACGATCTCCGGAACAAGCTCTCCAACCCCGCGCACCCCTCATTCTTTAAGGAAAATCTTAATGAGCTCAGGGCGCTGGATCCGTTGAGGAGAAGGGATGCGGTGAGAGAACTTTCCGAAATTCCAGCAAGCGTGGAGCTTCGTTACGGCGAAGAGATTGTCACGGAGTTGATCCGCCTGACCCGGAATGAGACGGATCCCCAGTTGCTGTCGGATATGGGGCGGGCGCTCTCAATCTGGGCAGAAAATAGCCCGGCTGCGGTAGATGTTGTGACCAAGAAAGTCGAGAAATGGCTGGAATCGAAATCCAACGTTCCGGCGTCGTTCATCGCCTTTTTAGTGGCAGCCAATGGTGAAAAGGCACCGCTTCTGCTTGATATGCTCTGGAGCGAGGATCCGGAAGTCTGGTCAGGCCAATATATTGCTCTTGGGGTCGCGGCTGAAAAGAGAATGATCTTCCATTTGGATGGGCCCTCGATTCGGCTCAAAAAAGCTGCTGCCTTTGTTCTTGCAAGTATCGGTACTGAGAGGGCTCTCCCATCTCTCTCCGAATACCAAGAGGTGTCCGACAATGAGTTCAAAGTTCTGGTCGAACGAGCCATTGCCGCGATCAAAGCGCGCTAGAAAATCCGCAGGGAATCTCTTTCATGAAAAAACCCGCTCCTGGGAAGGAGCGGGTTTATGTATGGATTGCGTTTGTGTGTGCAAAAGGAATTTCCCTTTCGTGAGATTTATCTAAACAACTCTGTCACAACTCGACAAGAAGAAGGTGAAATAAAGCTCTATTTGTTGAAAAATCATCTACTCAATCAATGTTTAAGCTAGTTTCTATCGATTTTAGATTGTGATCAATCTGTGATGAAGTGTGGAGTAATGAATCGATTGAAGATGATGATTCCGCCACTGCCCTGGCACAGGCCCCGCGTTCGGCCTGGCGATAGTAGTCGGGTGGTCTTGCTTCACGGACTTTGGCGAAGTGTCTGGGCGATGGAGGAGCCAGCTCGTTTTTTAAATGACCGTGGCTTTGAGACTCTCAATCTTCCTTATCCGTCTTTTCGTCAATCGATGGATGACATTGTTAATCACATTGCCCGTGAGATTGGTCCGTCCTCGAAGCGGACGCACTTTGTCACTCACTCGATGGGTGGGATTGTCCTGCGCTGTCTGGCGAAGCGGTATCCCGAATTGATCACGGGAAAGGTAGTCATGCTGGCCCCGCCAAATCAGGGGAGCGAGATCATCGACTGGCTTGAGGATTCTCCGCTTGGGCGATTGTCGCTCGGCCCGGGTGGGATGAGTTTATCGACGAGCCGGGTGCCGAGGGAGGTGCCGCCGTTTGACCGGGAACACGACGTTTCCGTAATTATGGGGAGTAAAAACATAGTGCCGGTTTTCGACTGTCTCCTCGAAGGGGAGAACGATGGCGTAGTTACGGTCGAGGGAGGTCGAGTCAGGGGAGTGAAACGCCTTGAGGTTGTGGATGCCGATCACACTTTCATCATGGGGGAGGAGGTGGTTCTGAAGCGGATTGCCGAATTGCTGGAGGACTGAACCCGGATTAGAGCTTCGGCTTCGGGACGTTTGCGGGAGCTTGCCAGGCGGGCGCGCCGGTGAGCTTGATCCTGCGTTTGTAGACATGGTGGCGGGTGGCGATGTAAAGGGTCTTTTCGTGGAGGTAACAGTAGTTGATGCGACCGTCCTCGAAGCGGGGCTTGGGAAGAATGAGCTGAACGCGACCGGCTTGATCGAAAATCTGGAGCCCGGCTTCCGTGCCCACAAGCAGGTGTCCCGATGCGGCGGAGCACTGGCCGTCGAGTGCGCAACTTCGAACGGTCGTAGGACGCTGCGCGCAGAAAAAAGCCTGTTGGTCGACGGGATCGGCGCCTTCAATCCGAAAAGAGTGGATGAACGGGCCGTCGAAACGGCAGACGAAAAGCTGGGATTGATCCGCGCTCAGGCCAATCCCGTTGATTCCATCAAGAGAGATGGAGCGAGATTTCGAGGAGCCCAAGGACTGATCCTTCGGGTCCCAACTTCCCAGGCACTCGATCATTTTGTTTTTTGGGCTCGTATAATAGACGTCACCGTCACTGCTGACCACGATGTCGTTGGCTCTCGCGTTTTCCCGGATTGTCGTATATTTGCCTGTCTCAAGGTTATAGGCTCTGACTTCGTCTCCTGCGGTCAGAAGTGTTTTGCCGTCCTGCGCGAGGGCGATTCCATTGGCCCTTGCCGTATCCTTGGCGAACAGGGTCTCTGTTCCATCCGGAGTGATTTTATAAAGCTCACTATCGGGTACGTCCGTGAAATAGAGATTACCATCAGCAGTCACAGCGAGCCCTTCGGCCCAGTTGTGGCCGACTGACACGAGCTTCCAGTCTTCGCCGGGAATGAGCCATTGGGAGGCTCGGGATTTGCATTTTTCGGGGTGCGCCGAAACCGGCTTTTTGCCATGGTCTTTCCAAAGCCAGGTCAGGGCTTCTTCCATGATTTTGTTACCTTCCTTGCGGTTGTGACCTCCGTCATCCCATCGATGGGTGTGCTCGTATCCAGCGAATTCGAGGGCGCGCTGTATGGTCTGGTTAGCCATCCACCAATCACCCCCGTAACTGTTGAGATCGTTCTTCCCGTCTTGCAGGAAAATGCGGAGGGGCTTGGGTTCGGTTTTGCGGATGAGCGTCGGGTAGTCGTTTCCGCCACGAAGTCCGACGTAGGTGCCGATCATGGAATAGACGCGGCGGAAGTGATCGGGCCGTTCCCACGCGGCCGTGAACGAGGCGATCGCTCCGGAAGACCCCCCACAAAGCCCCCGATCATCGGGGTTGTTGGAGATCTTGTATTTTTCACCCACGATCGGGATCATTTCCGTGATGAGGAAGTTGGCGTAGTTCGGCCCCAGGCCATCGTACTCGAAAGATCGGTTGAAGCGGGGTTGGGCCTGCTCGTTATTGCTGGGAGGTGCGGCGACGCCGGGGTCAACAAACAGACCGATGGTGACGGGCATGTCTCCCGAGGCGATGAGTTTGTCGAAGATGTCGGGAATGTATCCGGGTTTGCCGGGATTACGGACGAATCCGGCCCCATCTTGAAAGATCATCAGGCACGCTGGTTCGGATCCATCATATTGCTTGGGAACATAGATCCAGTAGTCGCGGTAGGTGCCTGGGAAGATCCTGGATCTGGCGAAGGAGCCCTTGGTGAGCGTGCCATTGGCGGCGAATGACTGGGCGATGAGTATTAGGAAGAGGAATAGACGCATGGAATGATAATGGAGAATTCTGCGATAATCTCTGCTAATTTAAGGGAAGGGTAAATGTTAGATTACTCGGTAGCGCTGCATACTTGCTTTAATGGGTAGAGCGAGGCAACTTGTCTCTCATGATAATGCTTGGAAGAGTCGTTGCCGGATTTGCTTGTGTTGGGTTGGCGCCGGCGGAGATTGTGATCAACGAAATTCACTACAACAGCCGGCCCAATGATGCGCGGGATGAATTTGTGGAGCTTCACAATACCGGAGAGGTCGCGGTGGAATTGGGAGGATGGTTTTTCAACGATGGATTCGATTACACCTTCCCTCCGGGCACCAGCATCGGGGCGGGAGGCTATGTGGTAGTGGCACAAAACCCAACGGCATTGCTGGATCATTACGGAGTCCATGCTCTTGGACCCTTTGATGGCGGATTGTCCGGTGACGGGGAGCGGATTGAGTTACGAAGGGCGGATGGCTCGGTGGCCGATGAGGTCAATTATCAGAATCATTTTCCCTGGCCGACCGCAGCGGGCGGTGCAGGGGCCTCGATGGAATTGATTCATCCAAGCTTGGATAATGACCTAGGCGGTTCGTGGCGGAGTTCGCAGGTGGTAGTGCTGCCGGAGTTGACCTACCTTCCCGAGGACGGCCCGGGTTGGCGTTGGCGGCCGGGGATGACTGAAGCTTCTTCGCCCATTAATGCGTGGACAGAGGCTGATTTTGTTGAAGACGGAACGTGGACCACGCAAGCGATGCCGATTGGCTTTGGAATTGTGGGGACGCAGGAGTTTAATTCACCGATCAGCGGGATGGTTGGAAATTATACGAGCTGTTTTTTCCGAAATGAATTTGAAATCGCGGAGGGTGAAATTCCACAAGAGATTCTTTTTCGTTATCTTCTCGATGCCGGAGCGGTCGTCTACATCAACGGTCTGGAGGTCTTTCGAACGGACAACCTTGGTGATGGTCAATTGACCATTGCGGATTCGGCCGATAACGACGGCGATGAAAATGAGTGGTATGAGGCGAGCATCAGTGGAGGTGCTGCCGGCTTGCGGGAAGGGATCAATATCATTGCGATCCACGCCTTCAACCGGTCGGCGGGAAGCAGTGACTTTGGCGTAAACGTCGAGCTACTCCGTCCTGCTCCGGCGGATGAAGCGGAGCCGGAGCCATCACCCGGTTTGGTAAATACTGTCTTTTGGGAGACGGCGCCACCGGCTATCCGGCAGGTCGACCATACGCCCAGGCAGCCAGTGGTGGGCGAGGTGACCGTGATCACCGCGAAGGTGACTGATCCGGACGGTGTCGCTTCGGTGACCTTGGAAGTTCAGGATGTTGCGCCGGGGGCATATGTTCCGGCATTTCTAGCAAAATCAACACCTGCTCTTCTGGCAAACCCGACAGCTCCCCGGACGCCCAATCCCGCTTACGAACAGAATTGGGTTTCGCAAGTCATGACCGACGATGGGCTTGGAGCGGATGAAGTGGCGGGCGATGGGATCTACTCGGCAAGTTTGGCATCGCGACCCAACCGGACGCTGGTGCGCTATCGCATCTCGGTGGAAGACACGGGTGGGGAATCAGTGAGAGTTCCTTATGCTGACGACGAGCGTCTTAATTTTGCTTACTTCCAATATGACGGCGTTCCTGATTATGAGACGACGAGCGGAACTTTTTCGGCGGAGACCATTGAGGCAATACCGGTCTATCATGTCCTGACCACATCGCGTGATTTCAATCAGGCCGTCGCTTACAATGGCGGAGATCGAATCCCGTCAAATAACTTTGATGCGAGAAGCGAATACAACTGGGACTGCGCCTTTGTTTACGACGGAGTGGTTTATGATAACGCCCGCTACCGGCTCCGTCAGCGGAATGCGCGTTATTCAGGATCACAAAAGCGGAGTTTGAAGTTTCGCTTCAACCGCGGGAACTATCCGACTTTTCGAGATAGCGATGGCGAAAAATACCCCGAGCCTTGGAAGTTTCTCGCGACCCATAAGATGGTGGGTTCTCGCGGAAATCTCACCTGGGGAATGGATCAGGCCACCAACCATCTCATGTGGAATCTGACCGGGACTCCGGCTCCTTTCACTCACTGGGGGCACTTCCGGGTCATTCAATTTGCTGACGAGGCGGCCACGCAGACCCAGGGTGATTATTATGGAATGCTGCTGGCTTTGGAGGAATATGATTCGCGCTTTCTGGATTCCCATAATCTCGAAAGAGGAAATTTGTATAAGTTGATTAGTTACCGGACAAACGGCAAGGATGTGCAGCGATATCAGGCTCCCGATGCAGTGACCGATGCCTCGGATTTCTCAAACATCATCTCCCAGTTACGTCCCCAGCGCGACGACAACTGGCTTAGTGAGCACGTCAATTGGGATAGCTGGAATCGGTATCATGCCGTGGTCGATATGATTCGCCACTACGATGTCCAGACCAATACCGGTGAACATTTGAAGAATCGTGCTTATTACTTTGAGCCGTCCGCTACGAATCCATTGGGGAGGCTCAATGTGCTTCCCTGGGACTCGGATACGAGTTGGGGGCCGAACTGGAATGCCGGGGTTGATTTTCCCAAGGAGGCCATTTTTGGAACGAGCGGAGTGGGAGTCCGGGCGCCCTTCACGATCGACTATTTGAATACAGTCAGGGAGATGCGGGATTTGATTTGGACCGCGGAGCAGATCGATTTGATGATCGAACCGTTGGCTGCCAAAATTGAAGAGGTGACTGAGGCTGATCGGGTCCGTTGGTCGGGCAGTCTGCCACTTGAACGGGTAGTGGCAGATATGAAGAAGTTTGCCTTCGACGGTGGACGCTGGGTCGGAGGTGACAATGGTGGCATGCCTCTTATCTCGCGGGATAGCGGAATCTCCGGACTGGAAGGGCGGGATGCCTATCTTGATGCGTTGACCACTGATCCGTCGCTGCCGGCCAAGCCTACGATTACCTATTCGGGTGACGCCGGATTCCCGCAGGATGGCCTCGCTTTCACGAGTACTGCCTTTTCAGACCCACAGGGGGCCAACACCTTTCGAGCGATGGAATGGCGTCTCGCCGAAGTGACCAGCCTCGGTGGAGGAGTTCGTGAAATCATGGCTCCGGGGCGTATCTGGAGTTACCAGGATGACAACATTGATGAGGGCACGGCATGGCGCGAGGTTGGTTTTGATGACAGTGCCTGGAAGAGCGGGGCAGCGCCGCTGGGCTTCGGCGGCGTCAACGGGATCAACATTGCAACCACCACTAATTCAGGAATTCCAACCGCTTATTTCCGGACCACGATCAATGTGACCAAGCTCAATTTTATCGATAGCTTCACCTTCAAATTGCTTCTTGATGACGGGGCGGTTGTTTACGTGAATGGCCAGGAGGCCTTCCGCGATGGTTTTTATCCGGAAACGGTGGTGGGGCACAATGTGCTCGCAGATCAGCCAGGTAATGAAGATGTTTTCGATGAGTTCGAGGTCAGCGCCAACCTGTTTGTGGAAGGGGCGAATGTGATCGCGATCGAAGTTCACAACAGGAGCCTTGGAAGTAGTGACCTGGGATTTGAAATGACGCTCGATGCCCGGGAGGTTCTTCTTCCTCCGGGCGAAAGCCCCTCATTTGAATGGACGGCAGTCTGGGAATCCGGCGAGCTCCCGACGTTCAATCCCACCATTGAGGTGCCATCGGTCGCGCGAGTCGGGAAAACCTATCGGGCCCGGGTCCGGCATCAGGATGCCACCGGGCGGTGGAGCAAATGGTCAGATCCTGTGGGATTTGTAGCGGGTGCTCCCTCCATCCAGCCTTTCTTGGACGGGATTGTTATCAGTAAGATCATGTATCATCCGGTTCCTCCGTCGGCTGAGGAATTGGCAGCGATTCCTTCGCTCGATGAAGGTGACTTTGAATGGATCGAAATTATGAACATCGGTTCCGGAGAACTCGACCTCACTAACCTGCGCTTCACCAAGGGGATTGAATTCGACTTCGTGAATGGAAGCAGATCGTCCATTGCCGCAGGTGAGCGCTTGCTGGTTGTTTCGAATGTGGAGGCCTTCAATCTGCGCCACGGATTTGCGGAGACGCCTGATTTTGTCTTGGGCGAGTTCTCCAAGAGTCTTTCAAACGGAGGGGAACGGGTGAAATTGTCCTTTGGTGCCGGAACGCTCGTGCGTGAACTTGAATATGGAGATGACTTCCCGTGGCCTGAGGCCGCGGACGGAAGTGGGGCTAGCTTGGTCTGGGTTAATGGATTCGGCGAGACGGCCGACGACTGGCGTCCGAGCGTGGGTGCCAACGGAGCACCTGCCGTGGACGACGGGCTTCCATATACCGGTGATTTGAACAGCTATGTCTTGCGCGGCGCTCCTGAAGTTGCCGTGGTCGAAATCGGCGGGGAACTTTATGCAGAGATTTCCTTCGACCGCCAATTCAATGCCGACCAAGCTCGCATTCTGGTGCAAGGCTCGGATGATGTCGAATCATGGGCCGATTCACCGGTGACAAGGGTTTCGGAAGTTTTTGGTCCGGCGGAAACCAGCCGGGTGACCTTCCGGACGAACGGTCCCGTAACGAACGAGTGCGGCTTCTACCGGCTTAGGCTGCTCTTGAAATAGGGTGGGCTCTTTCAATATCCGGGCTTTTTTTCGGAGAGGTCTTGCGCCACCTTCCCCGCATGAACAAGACACTTTCCCAGAAGCTTTTCGCCAAGGCCAAGACGGTAATCCCCGGCGGGGTGAATTCGCCGGTGAGAGCCTTTCGGAATGTGGATGGTGATCCCTTCTTCGTCCGCCGCGCCAAGGGAGCTCGTATCGAGGATATCGATGGGAATTCTTTGATCGATTATATTGGGTCATGGGGGCCGAATATTCTCGGTCACGCTCCGACCGCCATCATCGCAGCAATTCACGAGGCGGCCAAAGACGGGATTTCTTACGGAATCCCAAACCCCAAGGAAGTCGAGATGGCCCGGCTCATCACGGATTGGATTCCCTCGGTTGAGAAGGTCCGCATGGTGAACTCTGGAACGGAAGCCACGATGTCGGCAATCCGTTTGGCTCGGGGATTCACCGGGCGGTATAAAATCGTCAAATTTGAGGGTTGTTACCATGGTCACGTCGATTCGCTTTTAGTCGCGGCGGGGTCGGGTGCGCTGACTTTTGGTGAGCCTGATTCAGCCGGGGTGCCACAGTCTTTCGCAAATGAAACCATCACTTTGCCCTACAACGATTTGGAGCGTCTCGAGGAGGTCTTTGAACAATTTGGTGAGCAAATCGCGGCGGTCATTGTCGAATCCTATCCCGCCAATGCGGGACTTGTTTTTCCACGTAAAGGATATCTCGCCAAGCTTCGTGAGATTACCAGAGCCAATGGTGCGCTCGTCATCTTCGATGAGGTCATGACAGGTTTCCGCCTGGCCAAAGGCGGGGTGCAGGAAATCGAAAACTTCGACCCCGATCTCACGGCCATGGGCAAGGTTATCGGAGGAGGCCTGCCTGTCGGAGCCTTCGGTGGTCGAGCAGATATCATGGATATGCTGGCACCTGATGGCCCGGTTTATCAGGCCGGAACCCTGAGTGGAAACCCGCTTGCGATGGCTGCCGGGCTCAGCCAGTTGCGCGAATTGGAAAAGAAGGGAGCTTACAATTATCTCAAGGAAATCGGTGCGCAAATGGCGGAGGGGCTGCGCAAAATTTTCACCGAAAAAGGGATGCCCCACCGGGTCAATCAGGTTGGCTCGATGTTCTGTCTCTACTTTGTCGATGAGGAGATAGTGAATGTCGAAACCGTGCAGAAGCAGGACTTCGGAATCTTCAAGAAGCTTTTCTGGGGATGTCTTGAGGCCGGGGTTTATCTGGCCCCAAGCCCCTACGAAACAGGCTTTATTTCAGCGGCTCACACCAAAGGGGACATTGCAGACACCCTCGATGTAATCCAGGATGTTGTGGCGAAGTGGTGAGTTTCACTTTGATCTGCTGACCTTGGGGCGAATGTTTCGCCTCTGAATTCCACTAATTGGAAGAACAGTGGCGAGGACCAGTTACGCCTCCTTCACCATTGAAGGTAGTCCCGTGATCAACGCTGTCGAAGATTCCCGGAGGAGCTTTTAAATCACTTCCGTGTTACTCGGCCGGAGGTCGGAGTCAGGGTGAAGTCCTTGATGCTCACCCCCTTGACATTTCCTTCACGTGAGAAGGTGAGAATGTTTTTGCCTTTTTTTAGTTCGACGACCACGGTCTCGGATTTATCCCAAAGCCCAACGGTATGGGGGAGGTGGAGTTCGGCCTTTTCCTTCGCTCCATTTAAGGAGACGAGAAGATATTGACGCCAGCTTGGAGTGACCACGTGGGCGGTGAGCTGATACTTTCCGGCAGCGGGTGCCTCGATAGTGTATTCGAAGTTTTGATGTCCTCCGCTGGTCCGGCTGTAGTGGAGCTGCTTGCCGCCGAGGACGCTGTCCATGAAGATAATTTTTCCTCCGCTCTTGGTGGGCTTGGTGGTGGCGGCAGCGGGAATGGTAATGATGCCCTTCGAATCGACCGAAACGTTCCGGTCTTTTTCGGTGATCGTGACCTTAGTGATTGCTACTTTCTCCTTGGTTTCGGTTGCTTCGGCAATGTCTTGGCCGACGGCGTCGAGGGTTTTGGACCTGGCATTCTCAATAACATCTTTCTGAATGTAGAGGGAGGCTCCATACCAAAACTCCGGTTTGGTGCGCGATTGCAGTCCATAAACGCGGGGCTCTCCGGCGACATCGCCGATCCACTGCGCGCGCTTGACCATCATGAAAGGCTCGCCGGCAGCGCGGGCCTGGGTGGTGGCGAGAAAATCGAGATCTTTATCGTATCGTCCCTTGGTCCAGCCGCTTCCCCATCCTGCGCCAAGGCAGGGGACCCAACCGTCCGGAGTCCAGTGGACAAGAGCAGCGTGACCGCGTTGAGGGCGGGCGGTGGTAGGAATTCCGAAGGCGCGGAGAGTGAAGCGGCCGATGAAGGCGCGTCGCCCGCAGATTCCGCCATTCATGAGGATGTTTTGGAAGAACTGAAGCTCGGGTTTATCGTATTTGTTGTCTTGTGAGCCATAGGGGATGTCGCTGCGAACCAGTGCGACGTAGCGCCAGCGGTAATCCTCGGTGGTGACGTGGTCCGGCCGGTAGTTGCGGAGCATTTCGCGGCCCCAGGTCAGGATCTCATTGGGCTCCTCACCATCGATGACCATACGGTATTCCCAGACTGTGAGATTTTTGAAGGCAGGATCGAGTTCACCGTTCAGGAGAGCTTTTTCGTAGTTGAGGTATCGTTCGACCGGGTCGACGAACTCGGGCGCGTCTTTCTTCGATTCGGCGTTCCGTTGTTTGATCGGGGTGGCGTGTTCCAGGCTGATGGCCAGCGCAAGACGGCGCAGCGGATCCTCGGCGACCTTGTCGCTGGCCTGCCAGATCTTGCTATAAATTTCCATAGCCGCTCCGTAGTTGCCGTCTTTGGCCCCGTCGGCGACAGCCATCTGGACGAGAAGTTCATTGGCGCTGAGCATCTTGTCGATCAATTCCCCCCGCTTCTTGCTCTGTTGGGCGAAGGCTGCGAGCCTGGCCGGGGTGGCTTCGGCGAGGACGGAATAGCGAGCCAGTTTGGCGTCGAGTTTGTTGCTTGAGAGTTGTCCGGTTAGTCCAAGGTCTTTCACGGCGGCGATAGTCGCAGCTTTTGCCTCAGCCAGCGTCTTTTCGGCATCCCTGAGAGTCTGCTCATACTGATCCTTGTTTTTGAGCGCGGCTTCGAGTTTCGCCTGACGTTCTTTGAGGGCGGCTTCGCCGTCTTTTTTGTTTTGCTGCCAATGGGCGAGGTCCTTTTTGGCTTCCTCACGTTCAGCGGCAGTCTTGGCATTTTTGAGTTTGGCTTCAGCGGCAGCAATGCCCTTGTTTGCGCCGCCAATCCATTTGCCCTTGGCGTGGCCCACGAGGCCCTTGGCCGAGGCGATTTCGCCCATCTTCTTGCGAGCTTCCTCAATTTGCTTGGTCGCGGCAATTTCGGCTTCGCGGGCCTCGATAAAGGCGCTTTTTTTCGCTGAGCTTACCGAAGGAAGGGCTTGGGTGAGCTCTGTTTTTAGCGCCTCGAGTTGCCTGGCATAATTCGCTTCAAGCTTCTTTCCTGTCGCCGTGAGGATGAGTTGTTCCTTTTGCTTTTTGGCTGCAAGGAGATCTGGGGCTCCGACCACGGTTGCGGCCAGAATGTTTGTGCAGGTGATCAATGTTGTGATTTTCATGGAAAGTGATGTTGGTGGGTTGCTGAGATCTTCGTTGCTATCCAATAAGATGCCGCGAGCCAGGTGAACTCGTTCTTCTTGAAATAATGGCCCCGGAGCGGCTTCTTTTCAAAGGGTTTACTGAAGATTTGAAATCAAGCTACGAACTTTTGGTTAGGTTAGGCAAAGCGGACCTTCAGATTAGGCCAGTAAAGGACTCCGTGGAAAGCCCGGGCGCGAGACGAGCACTGCAGGTTGCAGGAATCTCCACAGAGTGGAAAGATTCGCAAGACTGGGGGCAATTCGTTCGTTTAAATAGGTCGAAAGGTCGGTTTCGTTTTCAGTTGCTTTTGAGGAGTGGTCGGGAACGTTTCCACCATTGAAAATTTGATTTTTATGAAAGGACTTCTCCCCGCGGCATTTTTTGTAGGCTCGCTGTCAGCAGGAACAATCGATTTCAATCGTGACGTGCGCCCCATTCTCTCGGACACCTGCTTTAAATGTCACGGACCGGGTGAAACGAAGGGCGATCTGCGTCTCGATGATCGTGAGGATGCGCTGGATGCCGGCGTCCTTTCTCCGGGAGATGTCGCCAAGAGCGAAATCGTGAAGCGCCTCAAGTCGCATGATCCCGAGGAGTTGATGCCGCCGCCCGAGTCCAACAAAACTCTCACCCCAAAGCAGATTCAAACTCTCGAAACCTGGATCGCAGAGGGTGCGGAATACGACGATCATTGGTCGCTGGTGCCCCCCAAAAGGGATGCCGGGGTAAAATCTCTCGACCACTTCATCGACAAGCGGATCAAGGATGCCGGTCTTGAATCTCAACCGGAAGCCGACCGCAGGACCCTAATCCGCCGCGTCACTCTTGACCTCACCGGCTTGCCTCCCACCCCGGAGAAAGTGGAGGACTTCATTGCTGATAAGTCGCCGGATGCTTACGAGAAATTGGTCGATCGCCTTCTGGCCTCGAATGCTTATGGAGAACGCATGGCGGTCGCCTGGATGGATGCTGCACGATATGGCGACACCAGTGTGATGCACGCGGACGGGCCGCGCGACATGTGGCCGTGGCGGGACTGGGTGATCAAAGCCTACAACAGCAACATGCCTTTCGATCAGTTTACGGTTGAGCAGATTGCCGGCGATCTGATTCCGGAGGCAACCGTTTCACAGAAGGTCGCCTCGGGCTTCAATCGGAACCATGCTACGAGTGACGAGGGCGGGGCGTTTGCCGAAGAGCTGCGGGTCGAGTATGTTGCTGACCGCGTTCAAACCACCGCGAATGTTTGGATGGGGCTGACCATGGAATGTGCCCAGTGCCACGACCACAAATACGATCCTATTTCTCAAAAGGAATACTATCAGTTTTTTGCTTTTTTCAACAACACGACCGATCCCGGCATGCAGACCCGCAACGGGAACCAGGCGCCGGTTGTGGAGGTCCCCGACGAGGAACGGATGAAGCGTCTTGCCGAGCTACACCAGCAATTGACTGCCTCTGACGAGAAGATCGGAGGTTATCGTAATCTTGTTGCCAGGAGCCCGGAATTTCAAAAATGGGTCGCCAAAAAGTCAGCGGAAGCCCGCAAGAACGGATCTACCAAACAGCCGGACGGCTTGATCCACTGGTTCCCGATCAATGAAGCTGCAAATGATTTTCGTGATGAAATCACGGGTTCGGCGGCTGTGGCCGAAAAAGGAATGTTCGAGGTATCCGACCGCGGGAAGTCCAAGGCTCTAAAGCTGAATGGCCGCACACAGTTCAAGTTCGATACTTCTGTCAACGTAGAGTTTGACCGCCCGTTTAGTATCACCGGCTGGGTCAAGCCGAATGGCAATGCCGCTGGTGCCATCCTATCCAAGATGGATGACAAGGCAGGTTTCCGTGGTTTTGATTTCTGGATGGAAGGCGGAAAAATTGGAACCCACATCGTCAATACCTGGCAGTCCAACGCGCTTAAGGTGGTCACAAATGAGCTGCTTAAGCCAAATCAATGGCAGCACATCGTTTTGACTTATGATGGCACTCACAAGGCATCCGGGGTTAAGATCTTCATTGATGGCAAACTCGCCACCAACCAAGTGCAGGCTGACACTCTCCGGGCATCCATTAAAACCAGTCAGCCGCTGCGGATAGGTGGTCGTTCCACCAGTTCGATCTGGAAAGGGGAGCTCGATGATCTTCGTCTCTACGGTCGGGCTTTGAGGCAAGATGAGCTCGCTGCGGCCGGAGGCGGCGATCCAGTGCAAAACATCCTAGCTACTCCTGCGAAGGACCGAAAACCGGGGGATCAGCAGATCCTTCTCGCTCGCTACCTGGGAAGTCAGGACAAAACCTATAAGAATTTGGTTTCTGCAAAGCAGAAGCTTGAGAAACAGCGCGCTGATCTAGATCGCAAGCCGATCACTTCGATGATCATGCAGGACAATCCTCCCGATAAAATGCGGAAGACCTACGTGCTTGATCGTGGGGCTTATGATTCACCGAAAAAGGACGAAGTCATCTCGCCTGGTGTTCCCAAGGCTCTTCCCGCGATGCCCGAGGGTGCTCCGGCAAACCGCCTCGGTCTGGCCAAATGGCTGACCCAAGCCGATCACCCGCTCACCGCAAGAGTGGCGGTCAATCGCTACTGGATGATCCTCTTCGGAGAAGGCTTGGTGCGATCAGTCGGTGACTTCGGCGCCCAAAGCACGCCGCCAACCCATCCCGAACTTCTCGATTGGCTTGCGGTCGATTTTGTGGAAAGCGGATGGAACGTGAAGCGCATGCTCAAGCAAATCGTGATGTCGAAAACCTACCGGAAAAGTTCGAAGATCGAGTCGATGCATCGCGAGAAGGATTCTGAAAATGAACTCCTCGCTCGCGCTCCTCGCTTCCGGCTGCAGGGCGAATTTATCCGTGACCACGCCCTCGCGGTCAGTGGTTTGTTGAACCCAACTGTGGGCGGTCCCGGGGTGAAACCTTATCAGCCTGCGAATATCTGGAATGAAGTGAGTCTCAACGGTGGTCTGCGTTACCGACAGGATAAAGGCGATAAGCTCTATCGTCGCTCGATGTATACGTATTGGAAACGCAGTTCACCCATGCCGAACATGTTGATTTTCGACTCCCCGAGTCGCGAAAAATGCGTTATTCAACGCCAGTGCACCAACACTCCTCTACAAGCTCTTGTGACGCTTAATGATCCGCAGTTTCTTGAAGCCGCCCGCTCATTCGCCGAGCGCTTGCTCAAGTCGCAAAAGGGAAGCACCGCGGATAGAATCGATCTCGCCTATCGGTATGCCACCGCCCGGCCCGCAAGCGGTCGCGAGGTTGAGATTCTCACCGCGCTTTACCAAGAGAACTTGGCACGTTTCCAGTCGGCCCCGGAAATCGCCAAGGAGTTTCTGATGGTGGGAGAATCGCCTCGCGATGACTCGATGGATGCTCCCGAGCATGCTGCCTGGATGGTGGTCGCCCAAACCATCATGAACCTCGACGAGTCGCTCACTCGCAACTAATCCTTCAAACGAATCACTGCCATGGAAACCTTCA
>JAURPJ010000067.1 GCA_030835305.1 Verrucomicrobiota bacterium
ACCAACGCCAAACGCGTGGCCTCCGCCATGGTCAGAGGCAAGGCCTCGACACCGCCCAGGCACGGCAATGCCGAGGATTTTGTCCCCACCTTCTCCGGCCCCAAACAAAGGGCCATTCAGAATTTCCTCGCCATCAAGGGCAGTCCGTCTCGAAAACAAATGGTAGATATCTTCACCTTCCTCTTTGAATTTTTCACCAAGCGCAAGCCCACCGAAGCCCAAACCAACCGCTGGGTCGGTGGAGTGCTAATACCCAACCTTGAAACCGGTGGCCTCTCGCACGGACTTGAGGGCACCATTACCTCCATTCTCCTCTCACCTGACTTCCTCTTCCGGGTCGAACTCGGCCGGGGCGAGGAACTTCCTGATGGCCGACGCATGCTCTCACCCACCGAACTGAGCTTTACCCTCTCCTACACTCTCCATAACCATCCGGTTGAAAGTGTCCTAGAGGCCGCCGAGCAGGGGCAACTCAAGACCAGGGAAGATGTGGAGCGCGAGTTTCGCAAGCTCTATGATGATACCAGGCTTCTCCGGGGCTCCGTTGCCGTAGGCTCCCGTGATTTTGTATGGATGCAATCAAAAGACCACCGCCGTGGCACATTTTCACGACCCAAACTCATCCAGTTCTTCCAACAATATTTTGACTACTCCAAAGCAACGGAAGTCTTCAAAGACGACACCCGCCACGGCGGTAAACACGACCCCAAGGAATTGGTCCGGGATGCCGACTGGACGGTATTGCACGTTCTCGCTGAAGATAAAAATGTCCTCGAGGAATTGCTTACCACCAATCGCTTCGCCGTTAGAGCACTCCGAAAAAAGAAGAGCAAAAAAGGAACAACCCAATCAAAAGCTGAGGCGGAAAAAGCGGCCCAACCTTTTGGGTATCAGCTCGCCTACAATATGGCCAAAGGCCACCGGGAAGCACGCGGTGCCACCCCCCTTGAAATGCCCGCAGACCAGCGAGCCGGCATCCTCACCCACCCTGCCTGGCTTGTCGCTCACAGCACCAATTTCCACACCGACCCTGTCCGTCGCGGCAAATGGATCCTCGGACACCTTCTGGGATACGATGTCCCCGAACTTCCCATTGCAGCTCAAGCGCAACTCCCCGAGTGGCATGACAAAACAATCCGCCAACGCTTCTCGGTCGTCGAAGGTGAAAATTGCTGGCGTTGTCATAAAAAAATGAACCCTCTCGGAAACCCATTCGAAGCTTATGACGACTTCGGTCGTTATCGCACGAAGCATCTGGCATGCCCAGACGGCCACCTTGTTGAAGCCGAATTCGAGATGCTCAACCGGAAGAATCCCGACAAAAACGCCAGAGCTGCCGAATTCAAAATCCCGGTTGATATGAGCGGCCAACTCTTTGGCACCGGCGACCCGGAGCTAGACGGCCCCGTCAAGACCGCCGTCGAACTTATGCACAAGCTCGCCAAAAGCTCGCGTGTCCGACAGGTCTTCATCCGCCACCTCTTCCGCTTTTTCATGGGTCGAAACGAAACCCTCAACGATTCTCCAACCCTCATGGCCATGGACAAGGCCTACGTCGACAGCGAAGGGAGTCTAAAGGAAACGCTGGTCGCACTTATTACCTCGGACTCCTTTCTCTTCCGAAAAGATCCATAGCGCGTCGACCAAAATTCCGGCAGCCTAGTTGGCCCTCGAGTGATTCGGAAAAATGGTGACGCATAGAATCATGAAAGCGCTTGAGAGGCCGTCTAAAAAAGGAAGCTCGCGGAGATTTGACTTGGACGATTCCGTCATTCCCATCTACTCCTAAAAATGTTATGCTAGGGACAACTTCAAATATGGTCGACGACTTCTTTTCCTCAACTCCCTCTCTCAAGATTTGTGGTGTCACGACTCTTAAGGATGCCGAACGCCTTACCGAGCTTGAGGTCACAGCTCTTGGACTCAACTTTTGGCCCGCTTCCAAACGATATTGCTCGCCCGAGCACGCGTCGACCATCGCATCCCACGTTGCCGGAGACATCGTCCGGGTCGGCGTCTTCGTCAACAACTCCCACCATTTGGCAAGAAAACTCATCGACGAATGCCTCATCGATGTCGTCCAGCTTCACGGCGACGAAACCGAGGAGGATATTCACTTTTTCCTCGAACAAAGGATCCCTGTCATCAAGGCGGTCTCCGCAAACCGTCTCCCCGACTACGAACTTCCCACCAGGAACTTCGCCCTTCTTATCGATACCCCGGCTGGCAAAAATTACGGTGGGACAGGAAAAGTTTTTGATTGGTCCATCGCCCGGGATTTCGCGCAGAAGCATCCCGACCTTCCCATTCTCCTGGCGGGCGGGATTGACCCGACAAACGCAGCCGAGGCCCTCGCCACGGTCAAACCAGCCGCCCTTGATGTCGCCAGCGGTGCCGAGTCATCTCCCGGACACAAGGATTTCGATAAGGTCCGAGCCCTTTTGGCAGCTCTCTCATGAACGCCCTTCTTGTCTTTCTTGGGGGAGGACTTGGCTCCCTCGCACGCTACGGCTTATCTTCCGGAGTCCAATCCCTCGCCCAAAACACTTCACTCCAGCGATTCCCGGCCGGGATCTTGGTTTGCAATCTCCTTGGCTGCTTTCTCATCGGCTGTCTTTTCGGCTACTTCACCGGCAAAAGCGCTCCCAGCTGGGTCTTCCCTTTTTTAGCAACCGGATTCCTGGGCGGATTCACAACATTTTCAACCTTCGCCCGGGACACCCACTCGCTCTGGACCACCGGACTCACTCATTTCGCGATCCTGAAGGTGCTCCTTTCCGTCACTTTGGGACTGATCGCCGTAATCGCCGGAATCAAGCTGACCCACCCCTCTTGAGGGACTTGACCATCTTCACATGAGAAATTCCAATTTCCTCGAAGAGCTCTCCCTGCCGTCGATAGCCCAACGAATCGTAAAACCCAGCAACTTCCAGCCGCGCGTGGAGCTCAACTTGAGTCACTCCTTCTCCTGCAAGTAGACTCTCAACAGCGTCCATCAGACAGCGCCCCAGACCTCTTCCCTGCTCCGCCTTTGACACCGCGATCTGACGAAGCTTGGCAAGCCCCGAACCTATCGCCGCCACCACGACCGTCCCGACCGGCACCCCCTCCCGGTAAAGTCCAAAATGCCGATCGAGCCGGTCCGCCTCGCCTTCAGCCTTCGTCCACTCAAGACCCAGCGGCTTTCGGAGCTCCGCAAATCTCAGTCGGCGCAACTCCTGATACCCGAAAGACTCCACAGGGATTTCCTGTAGCTCACACCCTTCGATACTCCCGGAAAACGTGCTCATCTCCGCGAAAAGATGGGCGTTCTTCCGAATTCCAGTCCACAAAAAAGGCCCGAATTCACATTCCGGCCTTCTGGAAGTGCTGTGAAATCCAGTCAAACCCCTCAAAATCAACCGCCCTTTGTGCTGGCTGACAATGTCGATAACATCACCTCCTCGGTCAGTTTCGAGGGCGTAAAGATACCAACCCCACTCCTTGTCATAGAAAAATGTTCGCGTCAATGTGACCCTGCGACGCCGCCCATCCTTGATCTCCGGGGCGATGAAGGTCACACAAACCCCGCCTAGGAGAGTTATGGTCGTATCCGTTTTACGCTCAACACTGTGAATCGGCCCGATCGTGATATCGGCCGAACGAATCTGATTGGCCTCGGCAATTAATTCCGCCGCCAACTCTCTCGAGATCTGCTGGGCACCCGCTCCCGATGAGAAAACAAGACCTAAAATGGCCGCCAAAAGGTATGATCTGCTCCGCATGACCGAATTTAGACGGGCAGGATCACAAAGAATTCAAGGTGTCCCCCATTTAATTTAACAAACAAGTTCCACTTGGCAACTCACTCCGCTCGACCATATTCTGGGGCTTTCCGGAGGGTACGGCAACTGCTCATAACCCCCCACGACTTTCCGACCATGAACTTCTATCATCCACGTCACACCCCCGATTTCTCAGGCACTCTGCACCAATGGGATAATGAAACCGCCAACTGCGGAATGGGAGCCATTGCCAATCTCCGTGGAGAGAAATCCTACGAAATTCTCGACTACGCCCTGACCTCGGTCTGCAACATGACCCACCGTGGGGCTGTCGACGCCGACATGAAGACCGGCGACGGCTCCGGCATTCTCTGCCAGATCCCACGCCCCATTTTCGCCAAGGCGGCCAGAGAGTTTGGCTATAATGGCGACGATGACGATCTTGGAGTCGGAGTCTTTTTCCTCCCCGAAGGAATCGCCGCTAACATTAAGTCCTTCGCCGAGTCCGTCCTCGTCAAACGCGATATCCCGTTCGTCGGCTGGCGTAAGGTTCCGGTCAACCCGGACGAACTGGGTGAACTGGCCCGCCTCACCCAACCGGAAATTTACCACCTCATCGTCAGCCGTCCCGCTGACGTGGACACCGATCATTTCGAACGACTGCTCTACCTTGTTCGTCGTGAAATTGAGCGCGAGTTTAAAGACGAAGCCGCTTTTTACATCCCCACCCTTTCCAGCCGCCTCATCAGCTACAAGGGCCTCGCCATGCCCGCAACCCTGAGGGCGTTCTACAGCGACCTTCAAGATTCCGATTTCCAAACCGGCATTTCCCTTTACCACCAGCGTTTTTCAACCAACACCTTCCCGGCGTGGCCCCTCGGACAACCCTTCCGCATGATGTGCCACAACGGCGAAATCAACACGGTGCGCGGAAACCGAAACTGGATGAGATCGCGCGAGGAATTCTTCAGTTCGGAACTTTGGGGCGAAGATATTGAACTAGTCAAAAATCTCATGAGCGACGGCGAGTCCGACTCGGCATCACTGGATCATGCACTCGAGCTTCTGGTGCTTTCAGGGAGGCGCCTTGAACATGCCATGCGCATGCTAATCCCTCCCGCCTTCCGTCATGATCCCGATATCACTGAAGAGGAGCGTGCATTTTACAACTACATCCGCTCCTTCTCCGAACCCTGGGATGGACCTGCCGGACTGTGTTTCACCGATGGCCGTGCCCTTTGCGCAAGCCTCGACCGCAACGGCCTCAGGCCATCCCGTTTTACCCTCACCGAAGACGGACTTCTTTATATCGGTTCCGAATCCGGAGCGATTATTCTGCCTGACGAAAAAATCATCCGTCGCGGCCGCCTTGGCCCCGGTCAAATGCTCTCCGCCAACACCGAAACCGGAGAAGTTCTTTATGACAAGGAGATCCGCGCGCAGCTTGCATCCCAAAAACCTTATGCCAAGTGGGTCGACGAAAATCGTGTCGAACTCAAGTCCTTCACTGACCACTCCGCACATGTGCCCACCGTTGACTTCGAACCACTCGAGCTTTCACGTCAGCAGGTCACCCACGGCGTCACCGCCGAAGACCTCGACATGGTGTTTCCTCCCATGATCAAAGGCGCACAGGAAGCCGTATTCTCGATGGGCGATGACATTCCACTGGCGCCCCTCTCCCGCTACCCGCGTCTCCTTTTCACCTACTTCAAGCAACTCTTCGCCCAGGTTACCAACCCACCCATCGACCCGATCCGTGAGTGGGCCGTCATGACCTTGGGCGCCGGACTCGGGGCAGAACGAAATCTCCTCTCGGAGACCGCGAAGCACGCCCGCATTCTCAGCCTGGAATCAGCCCTCCTTTACGAGCAGGAGCTTGAAACTCTCGTCAAGCGCGAGGAACACGGGTTTTCCACCCGGGTTATCGATACCACATGGCCTGTCGACGAAGGCGAGGCCGGGATGAAGAAAGCGCTCGACCGCATCTGTGCCGAGGCCGAGAAGGCCGTGAACAATAAAGTCGAAATTCTCGTCCTTTCAGACCGCGCGACCTCGGCCGAACGAGTCCCCATCCCGTCACTTCTTGCCACCGGGTCGGTGCATCACCATCTCAACCGCTGCCGTAAGCGCCTGCGCACCTCACTTGTCATCGACACCGGAGAAGCACGCGACACCCACCAGATCGCGTGCCTCTTCGGATTTGGCGCCACCGCGGTTTGTCCATACCTCGGCTATGCCACCGTTCGACAGGTCGTCGCCACCGACACAAAAAACAAACTTGGCGAGGACATGACACCCGAGCTTGCGATGGCGAATTACCGCAAAGCCCTCGAAAAAGGCCTCCTCAAAATCATGTCCAAAATGGGGATATCCGTCCTCAATTCCTATCAGGGTGCCCAGATTTTCGAAGCACTCGGAGTCGGCAAGGAAGTGGTCAATTATGCCTTTACCGGTGTTCACTCACGAATCGGCGGAGTTGGCTTTGAGGAGATTGCCGGAGAAACCATCATTCGCCACCGGGCTGCCTTTGAGACCGAAGTGAAACAAAACAAACCTCTCAATTTGGGCGATCCCGGCTACAACCGCTACCGTAAATCGGGCGAGGCCCATGCGCTCACCACTGACGTTATCAAAAACTTCCACACCTTCGTCCGCGACGGCAAAAAAGAAGACTACGAAGACTACGTTAAAGTCACCCTTGCCAACGACCCCATCACCATCAAGGACATCCTGGATTTCAAGATTCCCGCCTCTGGGGTCCCGCTTGAGGAAGTGGAACCCGCCGGGGAAATCGTGAAGCGCTTCACAACCGCGGCCATGTCCATGGGAGCGCTCTCACCCGAAGCCCACGAGACCCTTGCCATCGCAATGAACCGTATTGGCGGCAAGTCCGACTCTGGCGAAGGTGGCGAGGACGCCCGTAGATTCAAGCCATATCCAAATGGAGACTTTGCCCGATCCTACATCAAGCAGATCGCCAGCGGTCGCTTCGGGGTTTCGGCGCATTATCTCGTCAATGCCGACGAACTGGAAATCAAAATGGCCCAGGGAGCGAAGCCCGGAGAAGGCGGACAACTTCCCGGTCACAAGGTCAACGCCCTCATCGCACGCCTGCGCAACACACAGCCCGGCGTCCAACTGATCTCCCCTCCTCCTCACCACGATATCTATTCAATTGAGGATCTGGCCCAACTCATTCACGACCTCAAGGAGGTCAACCCACAGGCAAAAGTGACCGTGAAACTCGTCGCCGAATCCGGCGTCGGCACCGTGGCGGCCGGGTGCGCCAAAGCGAGCGCCGACAACGTGCTCATTTCAGGGCACGATGGCGGCACCGCCGCCTCCCCTCTCTCAAGTACGAAGCACGCCGGACTTCCATGGGAACTCGGCATCTCCGAAGCCCATCAGGTCCTCATGATTAACAAGCTCCGCAATAATATCACCCTTCGCACCGACGGCGGACTCCGCACCGGACGCGATGTGGTCATCGCCGCCATCCTGGGAGCCGAGCAGATGAACTTTGGAACCATCGCCATGATCGCGATGGGCTGTGTTTACGTCCGGAAGTGCCACCTCAACAACTGCCCCGTTGGAGTCGCCACCACAAACCCGAAGTGGCGCGCCAAGTTCAAGGGATCGCCGGACCACGTCGTCAACTTCATGATGGGAGTGGCCGAGGAGGCCCGAGAGATCATGGCATCCCTCGGAGTTCGTTCGATGAACGAATTGATTGGCCGCCCACAGAAATTCCTCGCACAACGTGAGGTTCCCGATCACCCGAAGGCCAACACCCTTGATTTGAGCAAAGTGCTTTCCGACAAGGCCGACGAAGATGCCGTTCGCATCTGCACCCAGGACCGCAATGATGGTATTCACAAGCCCGCCCTCGACCTCGAAATCCTCAGGGACCTTGCCGCTCATACAGGAACCGCTGAAGGAGAAAACCCGACCGGCAACCTCATGGACCGCGGACCATTTACCAGGGAATACAAGGTTGTAAATACCGATCGCAACATTGGCACCCGAACCGCCGGGCGCGTTGCCGAGGTTTACGAAAACCACGGGCTCCCGGCAGACAGCATCAATCTTACCTTCCGCGGCTCTGCGGGACAATCGTTCGGAACCTTCCTCTGTGGTGGAATCAAACTCACCCTCATCGGCGAAGGAAACGATTACGTTGGCAAAGGCATGAGCAATGGCGAAATCATCGTCCGCCCGCCGGAAAAAATGAGTCAGGACTTCATCGCCGCCAGAAATTCCATTGTTGGAAACACCTGCCTCTATGGTGCCACCGGCGGGAAGCTCTTCGTAAATGGACGGGCCGGCGAGCGCTTCTGCGTCCGTAACTCAGGTTCCATCTCGGTTGTTGAAGGGGTTGGCGATCACGGTTGCGAATACATGACGAATGGGACAACTGTCATCCTGGGCATGACAGGAAAGAACTTCGGAGCCGGAATGTCAGGCGGAACTGCCTACATTTACGATATCGATGGCATGTTCCAAAGCCGCCTCAATCCAGAGATGGTTGTCGCCCGCCCCGTCATGCGCAAACAGGATATTGCCGAGGTCAAATCGCTTATAGAAGAGCACGCCGGAAAAACCGATTCGCACTGCGCCAAGAAACTTCTTGAGAACTGGGATACCACTCTCACAAAATTGATTCGGGTCATCGCCAAGGAAAAATACGACCTCGAAAAAGCCGAAGAAGAGCACGAAGCCGCCGTCGCGATCGATTAAGCCGGGGCCCTTCGCTTCATCTTCAAAAGGCCACCCAGGTGCGGGTGGCCTTTTTTGATGTGAGTCTGCCTGAAAACCTCACCCTGTCATTTCCAATTCCCACAAAGTTCCTGTAGCAGTGATAAACATGTCGGCTTCCACTCGCATCTGTTGCAACATGCTCGGATAAAGATTGGCCAGCGGCATGTTGTGGATTTCGTCGAAAGCAAGGTGACTTCTGTGCTTGAAATCACCGCCCGCCAGCTGGATCGGCAGGTTTCGGTTGGCGTGTCGGTTGGCTTCACCGAGATTTCTCATCTGCATCACCATCGACTGCTTGAGTGAGGTTTCCCCGTCTTCCTTGGTGGCATTCAAACCAGCGAGAAGCTTCCCCAACTCACCCATAAGGGCTTTCTCGACGATTGCCAACTGCTCGCGGGTTTCTCTCTTCTACGTCTAGGGGGTCACCCCGGCCGCCCCCGGCAACGGAGGCGAACTGGAACTTACGGCACCGTGGAAAAACACGACAAGAGCCTTTTTAAAAATCACCGTGGCTCCCCGGTGATTCCGGCAGTTTGAGGAAACTGCCATTGCCGCTATTCGGGATTTTCGCTTCAATCGAGATCACTTCATGAAACTTCTTCCGGCCGCCGCACTATTCTTTCTGACTCAACCCCTCCTCGCCCAGCGTCCCAATGTTGTCGTAATCATTTCAGACGACGCCGGCTATGCCGACTGGGGTTTCATGGATGATTACCTTCAAACTATCAATCCCGGTCAGCCCGACTCGCAGGTCCCCACTCCCAATCTCGATGCCCTGCGCCAACGGGGAACCCTCCTCACCAACGCTTACACCGCAGCTGTTTGCTCGCCCTCAAGAGCTGCCATCGTCACCGGGTCCTACCAACAACGAATTGGCTACGAATATAACATCAACAACCTCATGGGGGCCAATGACATTGACGGACTTTCACCTGACACCACCACCATCTTTGACCGAATGAAATCCGAGGGCTACACCACCGGCGTCGTGGGCAAGTGGCACCTCGGCGCGCGCGACAATGGCGGCGGACTCGGCAACCGACCCGAAAATCAAGGCGTCGATGAATTCTTTGGAATTTGGAAAGGTTCGCGAAATTACACCATCGGAACAACGACGGGATCTGGAACCCTGCGTGAAACCATCACCTCCCCCTTCTCTGATACCGTCCTCGAGACCACCCCGCCCTGGAACACCACCAGCAATTACGTCACCAATGCATTCGGAACGGGTGCCGTGAATTTCATCAAAAGACACCACGCTGACCCCGATCCCTTTTTCCTCTATGTTTCTTTTACCGCCCCTCACTCACCCATCGGCCCCTCCCCTGACATTGGTGATCCACGCCTGACAACCCTCTCGGGTACTCGCAAAAATTACGCCTCCATGGTCCTCACCATGGATCGCGAAATTGGCAACATCCTTGACACCCTCGATAACCCTGCAGGCGACGGTTCGGTCTCAGTTACCGAAAGGACGCTCGTCATCTTCATCAACGATAACGGAGGTGCCTCCGGAATCGGAACCGACAACACTCCTCTTCGCAGTTTCAAAGGCTCCATCTTTGAGGGCGGAACGCGCGTCCCCATGATCATTGCCGGAACCGGGCTTCCGGAGAATGCCACCTACCACGCCCCCATCCACTCCATCGACATTCTCCCCACCTGCCTCGATGCCGCTGGCGCAAGCCCTCCATCCGAAATCGACGGCGTCAGCCTTCTCCCCTATCTCAACTCCACTATTCCCGGCGTCCCCCACGAAGTCATCACCATTCGAAACGACACAAAAGTGAGTGTCCGGAAAGGCGACTGGAAGCTTGCCAGGAACGCTGCCAGCTCACCCTTCTTACTTTTTAACACTTCAGAAGATCCTGGAGAAACAAGAGACCTCGCCTCTACCAACCCAAGCATCGTTGAAGACCTCCTCGACGATTTTACCGCTTTCGAAACTACCGCCGACAAACCTCGTCATGCCGGGCTTGGCAGCGCGCCTTCTTCCATCAACCTAAACAACACTTTCGTGTTCGCACCCCAGAGAACGCTACAGGGAGATTTCACTCCAAACCTGACTCTCGTCGGGGGGGATTTGCGCAACGGCAACTTCAATGCGGGTAGTGCGGGAGGTGTGCAAACCTTCGCGCGAACCTCTTCGTGGGAGAACACAGGAAACGGCACCTCCCTGGAAAACTTCACTAACACCAGCCTCTCGGCGGACGGATCCAGAAATGCCATCATCGCCAAAACAATTGCCCGTGCCGCCGGACTTGATACCGGCCATAATTTATCAAGTGGAGAAATCTTCCAGGCCAATTTTCAATGGCGCGACGCCTCCGGTTGGAACGACTCTTCCGACCTTATCGCAGTCACCCTTTTCACCACCTCCAACAACACCTTCTCTGGATCCCGCACCGATCTCCAGCAGCTCGTATCCAGAACCTCCACTTCCGACTCAAGTTATCAAACCGAAACCCTCCTCTTCAGTCCCATCAGCGCCAGTGCACAAGGCAAACGACTCTTCATCGAAATCAACGCCGCTCAATCAGGCAGTGGATTCGCCCGGCTTGACGACTTTGAACTTCAACGCGGAACCGTAGGGCAAGGCGGCGTCAACACACCAATCCTTGTCGATTGGTCTCAAGGTTCCGCCTGGATCGATCCCGAAACCAACTCGCCGGACACCCTCCTTCGAACCGACGCCTTCCCCGGCTGCGTCCTTCAATTCCCGGCGACCCCGGAATTCTCCTATGAGGCCAACAATGACATGACCCGTGTCAGCGGGCTCACCTTCATGCTCAACTCGCTCCACCTCACCGGATCGTTCGATGCTCCATCCCCCCAATCCACCACCCTGCGCGGAAACAATCTTCTCCTCACCAACGACCTCAAAAATTTGCCTCCAAGCATCCGTCTCGATGCCATGGGCTCCAACTACACTTTCCTCATCCAGCAGGACCTCGCCCTTTACAACGATCTCGAAATCACCGGAGACGGAACCGCCACCTTCATTTTAGAAGGCCAGCTCTCGGAACATCATCCATCTTCCTCTCTCACCAAGTCCGGAAGTTCCACCTTGCTCATCAAATCCTCTCCCTCCCACACCGGGACCACCACCATTACCGGGGGAGAAATCATTCTGGCCGCGGACACCACCCTCTCCTCCGAAGTTATCCTTGCGGAGAACGGCACAATTTCCGGCAACGGCACTCTGACTCATTCCCTCAGCGGTCCCGGCACTATTTCCCCGGGCCAGGGCATCGGGACCTTGACCCTCCACAACGCCGCCCCCGGAAGGCTCCACCTAGAAATCGACAGAGCTCAATCCGATCAACTTGTTTCCACCGGAGAACTCAATCTTTCAAACACCACCCTCACTTGGTCGGCTCAAAACCTAACTGAAGCCATCTACCCGATCATCACCTACACCACCCTCGTTGATGGCTTCCGTGATGCCAACGCTCCGCCAACCGGATACCTCTTCGACTACCAATACCAGGGGAACCAGATCGCACTCGTCCGTTCCATCCAAGCTTATCAAATCTGGTCAGAACGAACCCACATGCTCTCCGGAGCCGACTCTCTTTTTTCAGCGGACCCCGATCTCGATGGTATTTCCAACGGACTCGAATTCTTCACCGGCAGCAACCCCGCCGAGTTCACCAAAACCCACCCACTCACCATCTCCCGGACCTCCACCTCAAACAGTATCAGTTACCCAGTCTCATCTCTTGGACAAGCGACGTTCTTTCAAATTCAATCTTCCACCGACCTTATCAATTGGGGTGACGCCTTCCCCGGCGGCCAATTTTTCGTCATCGATGAAGAGGAGCATTTCCACCGACCGGGGCTTGGCCGCTTTTCCCAATCAGCGGTCATTCCGGCTGACGGGATTCGCTTCTTCCGACTTATCCATCAACCTTAATTGTCATGTTCAGACTCTTGCCCATTGCCCTCGTCACTCCGGCCATCGCCGCTCCTGTCTCTCTGCTCAACCCCGGAGGCGAAATTAATAACGGAATCGACCGCACCCCCGTCTCCGACCTCTCCGTTATTGCGTGGGAGGGTAGCGGCCAGGTCATCAATGACCACACGGATTACGGAAACGGCGGATGGCGACTGACTTTCGAAGACTCCGGCGAGATTCGCCAACTTACTCCCCACCTCATCGAAACCGGAGCCTCATACTCACTGCGATTCGATGCCGCAATCTTCAGCGGAGCCACTCCCGGTGGGGACTTTATCCCCGACCTCACCCTTGTCGGGCCGGGAGTCCGCAATGGAGACTTCAACGAAGACAACTCTCCCATCGATGGACGCAACTACGCACAAACGCCGTTTTGGTATAATCTCGGCATCGTAAACCAAGCCAGCCAGGCCACTCGCTTCAATCCCGCCAACACCGCCCTCGACGGGAGTCGCAACGCCGTTCTCTCCGCCAATGCCCAACGTCGATTCGCCATCGACACCGGACACACCCTAATTGCAGGCGAGGTCTTTCAGATCACCTACCAATGGCGGGATGCCTTCAACTGGAATTCCGATTCCAACCGCGTCCGCGTCATTCTTTTCACCACCGACGATGATACCATCACCGGAAACGAAACTATCATCCAAAGCATTGATTCGGATCTTTCCACCATCCCCACAACCTACGAAACCCAGCGTTCAGTTTTTGCCCCGGTGCCAACCTCCTTTGCGGACAAACGTCTCTTCGCCTCCTTTCAGGCCATCAATGGAGGCGGCGGATTCGCCCGACTTGAAAACTTCACTCTCCAACGAGGCCAATCAACCGGAATACCAGTCCAGCGCAACTTCACCGCCGAACTTTACGTCGAAGAAGATGGGATCATCCAACCCATCGCCTCACGGACCTACGACTTCAAATCCCCCACCGTAGGCTCATGGTTCCACTACCACCTCGCCGTCCCTCCCGGAACTCTTGATGCCCACGCAGGAAAAGCGCTAGGCATTCGCTTCCGCGGCACCCCCACTCCCGAGAACAACTTCCAATCCATCGACAACGTTCGGCTCAACTCGTGGAGTGCGGACGCTCCTCGCGAAGACTTCCAAATCAACTGGAACACCACCCCTAACCAGGTCTGGCCCGGGCCCGGCTTCTGGGGAAATCGCCTGCACGACTGGGAGGTTCGGAATGGCCGGGTCAACTGCATCCTCGGAGACCGCGATCGCCGAACCCTTCATAAAACCAACACCACCCTCCGGGGCGACGGACAGAACTTCACCTTCTCTGTTCGTACCGGACTCGATGCCGGTAACAGTTCAAGTGGCGCCCGTTCCGGCTTCATCCTCGGCGCCGGACCCTCACTCGATTGGCGAGGTTCCCTTCTCGTGCACGACGGCTTGGGCCGCGACTTCGGAATCTTCCTCGGGATGAGGGGTGATGGTTCAGCTGTCATCGAAGATATGACCACCGGAGGAACCAACCTCCTCGCTGCGGGAGAGCCCCAGGTGTCACTCTCGAACAACACCCGGCTGGATCTCAACGCCGTTTATCTACCCGACTCCGGAACCTACCGGCTCACGCTCGACGCCTTCGACCTGAACAACTCCTTCAGAAGCCGCGCCATCGCCGAGGTTCCCTCCGATCAACTTCTCGGTTCTCTCGCCCTCCTTTCTCACAAAGGAGCAAACAACGCCCGGTTTTGGTTTGATGATTTTACCGGATCAGGCCCCGCCCTCAATCCCGAGCCCGACCGACATCTCGCAATCCTTGGCTCAATGTATAGCCTCAGCCGTAATACGCTCAAACTTACCGCCCAACTTCCACCCATGGACCTCGCCAACACTTCCGATCTACTTCTCGAAGTCCGGAATGGCGAAGCGTGGCAAACCGTGGCCAGCGCCCCCATCGACACCACCGACAATCTCTCATCTTACACCGCGACCTTCCGCGTTTTCGATTGGGATGACACCCGCAAAATTGAAATCCGCACCACGATCACTATCGACGGAACACAATACCACTGGAACGGATTCATTCGTAAAAACCCGACCGGCCAAGAAAGTATCTCGGTCGCTGCGACAACCTGCCAGCGTATCGCGGACGGGCAGGTTCAGAACGACGGATTCGACTGGTCACCCGTTCGCCTTTGGCAACCCCACACTCTCGCCTTCAATCATATCGCCAAACACGACCCCGATGTCTTCCTTGCCTTAGGTGACCAGATTTACGAAGGACAACCCACCCCTGAGGACAGCAGCATCGACTTCAACCGCCACCACGACTACCTTTATAAATGGTATCTCTGGGTGCTTCAGGCCCGGGAAATCACCAGAGACCGCCCCACTATTTGTATTCCCGACGACCACGATATTTTTCAAGGTAATCTCTGGGGAGAGGGCGGCATTTTTACCACCAGCCAAAACACCGGAGGCTACGATGAACCTGCGACTTGGGTCAAAATGGTCGAACGAACCCAGACCCTCCACCTTCCTGACTCCGATCCCTACAACCCGGTCCAACCAGCGCCCCCGGTCGCCCAGGGGATTCCCACCTACTTTACCGGCATGATTTATGGTGGAGTCGGGTTTGCCATCCTCGAAGATCGCAAATTCAAAACCGGCAGCACAAATCCACCAGCCAACCTCAACCAGCAATTCCTTCTCGGCAACCGCCAGAAAGACTTTCTTCGCGACTGGGCCGAGGACTGGGATGATCAGAAAATCAAATGCGTCGTCTCACAATCCCCGTTTGGAAACCTCCACACCCACGCCAACAGCGGATACGGATTTGGACTCAATGACCGAGACACCCACGGCTGGCCCACCCACCGCCGCAACGAAACATGGGAACTCCTGCGCCTCTCCCGCATGTTTCAAATCGCCGGAGACCAACACCTCGCCACCATCGCCCACCACGGCATCGACGGCCCGGCCGACGCCGGATTTTCCTTCACCGCTCCTGCCATTGCCAACTTTTTCCCGCGGACCTGGGACCCCGTCAATAACTCGGCCGGTCGCACCAACAAAGTGAGTCCTTACACGGGAGACTTCTTCTTCGATGGCACCGGCACCCTGCCAACAGGCCAGTCAAACCTGACCTCGCAATTCCCCCATCACCTCCGCGTTCTCGCCGTCGGAAATCCTCACCAATATTACAATCAGACTCGCAACATCTCTCCGGCGAACCTCCACGACCGGGGCGCCGGATATGGCATCATCCGGATGAACAAAAGCAACCGCCGGATCACCTTTGAAACCTGGCCCCTTCATGCCGACCCCGGATCCCCCTCAACCGGCTCGCAATTCGACGACTGGCCTCTCACCATCTCCCAAACTGAGAACGACGGAAGAGTCCCCACCGGCTACCTCCCGGCTATCACCACCGGAATCAACCCTTCACCCGTTCTCAAAGTCTACGCCGAAACAAGTAACGAGTTAATCTACGCCATCCGAACCCGGGACAACTTCGTCCGACCACCCGTTTACGACAACTCTCTTACTTACCGCATCGAACTCAGTGACAGGCGCACTCTAACCAACCAGGCCCCTGCTACATTCCCTACTCCGGCGATCAATTCCTTCGAAGCTCTCATTCCCCGCATCATCCCGGGACAAAGCTCGCTTCTCCGCTGGAACATAACCCCTGGCGAAACAGTCACCCTCAACGGTGAAGACGTCAGCCCGTTTACCGTCAACGGTATCGGCTTCCTCGAAGTCTCTCCTCTTGAAGCAACCACCTTCACTCTTACTATCAACGGTGAAACTTCTCAAACCGCCGAAGTTCAAGTCCTCAAAACAGCTCCGACGATCGAGCCCACCGCAGCCACCAACAACAACCAAGCAGCCTTCACTTCCCCTTTTCCCGCCGGAGCACGTGCCGAGCAATTCGTCATCGCCAGCTCAAGCGACCTCATCACCTGGACTCCTTTACCCGCCTCGTCCTTCAATCGAGAATCCGACGGCTCAACAACGACCCTAAGCCTTCCTTCGTTACCGTCAGGATCCACGTCTCTCTTCTATCGAGGCGAATGGCAGCTTGAATCTACTCCTCGGGCATCTCGTTAAACTCCAATAGTCTGACAATCTTCTCGCGGCTGAGAGCCATGTCGTAAATGACCATTTCATTAATCGCTCCCCGGAAAAATTCCCCGTAACTTTGACCACTGGGAGAATCATCACGTTCGAAGCCCAGATTCCGCCCCTTGGCCCCCTTCCCCCGGCGGACCCAAGGCGAACCAAAGGCCGGTCTCCACGGCTACCACGGCAAGGGCTTCCATTCCGGACAAGGACACCTTGTTTACTCCAACAACGGACAGCGAGGCTCTGCCGACATGAAAAACCCTTTCACCAAGTCCGGCGTCCTCGCCCAGCGGGACGGCAAGTCCATGTCCCTCGAAACCTTTCTCGAAAAATAATTCACCGAAGTGACCGGACCCAGCGGAATCTTCGGCAACGCAAGCCCAGCAACCGATCCGATCTGGACCACCGAGTGGCCCCGCATCCGCAAGATAGGGCGAAGGCGACAGCTTCCTCATGACGATACACGGCATGTTCTAGAACTTTCCCAAAACCTTCACTCCCCAAAACTCCTCCGGCATTTTACCCCGCTCGTCCTACCTCAAGGTCCTCGGCGACTTTGCCCGTTGGGGCGACCATGTCGTGATGGACTACGATGACACCGTCAAATCCGAATTGCTCAACAAGCGCAGAGCTAAGGGCGCAACCGCCCAACTGACCTACAAATAGATGAGCTATATACGACAGTGGAGTAGCCCAAGCATGCCAATGGCAACGAGAAAAATCGATGATGGCTCAGGCGCCGAATCGACAAAAGTATCTCCGTAGATGCGAAGCTCGGAAAGAGCTTCAGCTTCCGAAGCAAGAGGAGAGGTGTACTCAGGTGAGGCCACATTACTGAATTTGGGCGTAAGAGCGGAGTTCTCTCCAAGCGCGAAGAAACCACCTTCGTCGCCACCGGCCCAGTCAGTCAATGCCGTACCTGTGGTCGTATAGAGAGTCTCCCCGATTAAGAGGTTGAGCCGCGCCTCGGAAAGATCGATGGAGGCCGTGATGGTGAGAGGCTGATTGAGCGGCACATTCAAAAGAGGAATCAACATCGAACCCACTATAAACCAAATAACTTCCTATTCCATTTCCCCCACCAAACTCAAAACACACCCTTTCCCCGGCTGGGTCGGTTGGTTTGATGTTAACCTCAAATTGAAACTAACGCCTTGGGTCGAGTCGACGGGAAAGCCATTCACAACAGTCCCGGCAATTAAACTTTGAGCAGTGGCCGCGTCGGCAGGCGCACTGGCAAGATCGTTAAGGCTCACCGTTACAGCCGAAAGCCCGATGGGAAGCTGAGTTCCGAGGACACCAAATTTTTCAAAATTCTTTGTAATAACGGCCGCTTCCCGTCCAAATCCCCCTTCTACGTCGATCCTGAAAGAAAGTGAGCGATTCCAGACAGCCCTTTACCCAAAGTGCTTTCGTAATAGCTCGAGACTCTTCGGCACTGCCGTTCTGGGATCCTCCAAGCCCTCGAATTCCAGTGAAACATAGCCTTTATAGTCTGCCTTCTTCATAATTTTCGCGATGCGCCCGTAGTCGAGGTCCAGAGTATACCAACGTCCCTTGCCGTAATAAGTCTTCGCCTGAAGCAGGACGGTGTGCGGCGCCAGCTTTTCCAGCCGCGCATAGGGATCTTCTAAAAAGTTCCCGGTATCCAAGGTCACCTGCAGCCAGGGAGACTTCACCGCATCGACCACCTTCATCACCCCCTCCGGTGTCAGGCCGAGTCCCCAGTGGTTTTCTAAACCGAGCACCACCCCGCACTTCTCGGCATAGGGCACCAATTGTTTCATAGACTCAATCACCCATTCAAATCCTTCCTGCTCGGTGTGACCTTCCAGCACTGGCTCGATGCCGCGGTTCGCCATGAGATCATCGAAATTCTTACTCGTATTCCAGCGGCCCGTATTGATCCGCAGGGTGGGAATACCCAGCGCATAGGCTTGCTCGATGTAGGTGATCGTTTGTTCGACATTTCTTCGCCTCACCAGCCAATCAGGATCCACGAAATCCTGGTGCGTTGAAAAACCCATTAAATCCACCCCTGCCATGAAGGCCTTCCGCTTGATCTTCTGCATCGCTGCCGGCGAAAAATCCTCCATCTGCATCTGCAGGATCTCCACTCCGTCAAACCCCATCTTGGCAGCCAGATCGATGCACTTCCCGATATCCCGCAACTCGTCCCGCTGAAAGCCCCAGAAACTATAAGTAGAGACCCCGATGGGATGTTTGCGTGAGCCCTCTCGAGCCGATCCCGTCAAACAGGCGGCAGAAGATAGAGCGAGGGAAGACAGTAATTTGCGGCGTGAGTAATCTTTCATCACCGCATGTTAGCAATTTTCACACAGTTGCGAGACTTTGATCTCCACAAAGATGAATTTGTCTGACATCCATCCTTCTTCAGCCTTTCCATTGTGACCTCACACAACAATTCTCTGCCAGTCATTCCACGACACTATCTCGCAGCCTTCATCCTGACAACCTGCTGCTTTTCACTTTGGGGATTTGCAAACGATTATACCAACCCTCTCGTCAAGGTATACGAACAAGTCTTCATCATTCCCACCGCGCAGGCCGCCTGGCTCCAATTCGCGTTCTACTTTGGCTATTTCTGCATGGCTCTTCCAGCTGCCTTCTTCATCCGGCGGTTCTCTTACAAAGGGGCCATCCTTGTCGGACTGGCTCTTTATGCCATCGGCGCCCTCCTCGCCATTCCCGCCAGCATGGCCATCTCATTCCCAATCTTCGTCCTCGGATCCTACATCATCCCCTGTGGACTCGCCTTTCTGGAAACCGCCTGCAATCCCTACATTCTGGCCATGGGCCCCCGCGAAACCGCCACGCAGCGCCTCAATCTCGCCCAAGCCTTCAATCCCATCGGCTCCCTGACCGGCATGGCCATTGCCACCTTCGTTCTCGCACCCCAACTTGAGATCAACAAATTCGCCGAGGAGCTTGGTAAAAACAACCCGGATGCCACCAAGTTCCTCTTCACTCCGGAATCAACTCTTCCCAACGGAGCAACGATTGATGTTGACACGGTCGTTCTGAACGAGAGCGTCACCGTTCCCCTCTACAAGGAAATCCCTGTCTTCTCCGAAGAACTTCCCGGAGTTCTTTCCAGCGCCACGTCCGACGCACTTAAGGGGCTCAATGCCACCCAACCGGAGGATTTCAAAATGCTCCAAAGCGCAGACCTCGCAAACGTTCGCACGCCCTACCTCGTCATCGCCGCCATCGTCGTTCTCTTTTTTCTGTTCTTTGCCTTTTCAAAAATGCCCACTTTCAAAAGTAAGGACAAGGAGGCTCCCTTTTTTGAAATTACCAAACGCATCTTTTGCCGCGGTCACTTTGCCGGTGGCGTAGTGGCCCAGGCGTTTTATGTCGGGGCCCAAATTATGTGTTGGACCTACATCATCCACTACGGAATGGAAGAGGTCGGCCTCAGTCTCGCCACCGCCCAGAAATGGAACATCGCCTCCATGATTCTCTTCTTGAGCAGCCGCTTTTTCTGCACGTGGCTCCTTCGTATCATAACCCCCGGTAGGCTTCTCATGATTTTTGCAATTGGCGGCCTCGTCTTTGTTTGCGGTGCCATCCTCATACCCGGCTACCCCGGCCTCATCTGCCTCGTCTGCGTTTCAGGATGCATGTCACTCATGTTCCCGACCATTTACGGCATCGCCTTGGATGGCATGAAAGAGGAAGAAGCCAAACTCGGCTCCGCCTTTCTGATCATGGCCATCGTCGGCGGAGCTGTTGGAGCAAAAGTTCAGGGGAATCTGATCACCTCTCACGGAGTTCCCATTTCATTCACCCTTGTCGCCGTCTGTTTTGTCGTCATTGCCAGATATGGCTACCTCTCCTTCAATCAACCGCGCCCGAGCCTACAGTCCGATCAGGAAGGAGATTGATCGAGCGTTGCCCTTGAAGAAATCAAGCCATGAAGAAGAGTTCGCGACTTACCGCTTCAATGGTCCTCGGGGCCCTGTCCGTCGCATTCGGCCAGCAAACGGAACCCACTCCACCACCCCCATAATTTCAAAAGTAACGGCCTGCTAATGACCACCCTAGACTAGGTTTCCCAGGCCGGTGCAGCACCCCTGATGACTACCACGGCAATACAGGGAAATCCCAAATCGCCGTTTGACCTCAGCCAACAAGTGGATCCATTCATGTCAGGAGACACCGCTGAAGTTGAAAAATTCATATCGGATTGACTCACCAAAATCCTGCCCCATTGATCGTACGTGATATTCGGTTTTGCCAACAAACACATCCATAATGACGGTTCTTTCACAACGGTGGCGTGCGCCCTCAGGACCGGAGTCATCAGAGGGGTGGCGGCCAAGATCCGGGGTTCCTCTCAAAAAAACCGAACCCTTCTTCCAATTCCCAAGGTGAACTCGCAGGCTGATGCTGACTTGCAAATTGCAGGAGGCCCCAGGCCGCCACATCGTCGCAGAGCAAACCTTTGATGACGTTCTGACCGTGGTGACCGCAAAAAACATCTCCCGTGATCGAAAAACTTTCCCAGTCCTCAATCACCCCAAATCACGAACGCGACAGCCCCAAAAACAAGGATGAGACCCAAGAAGATCCCCCACGCGAGTGAAAACTACTTGATCCCCGCGCCAAGCTATCCAAGCTCTGTGGAGGAAATGAATACACACTCATCATCAAATAGAAAAAGAGGTTTCACTCTCGTCGAACTTCTCGTGGTCATCGCCATCATCATGACTCTCGCCGGGATTGCCCTCGTGGCCGTCCGGGCCGGCCTTTCCGCTTCAAAGGCGGGAAAAGCCACCAAGAACATGAAGGAAATTTACAGCGCCCTCACCGTTCTCCAGTCCGAGGGAGTGAACACCGGTTATCATGCTCCCAGCACCTTCCCTCCCTACAAAGGAAGCCTTCAAGACGCCCAACAGCCATCTTTCGTATGGTGGGACCTCGTTGCCGAGCAACTCGACGTCGCGGAGCGCGACGGTTCCAACTACAGGTGGGGCAAGGCGTATTGGGAAACCATCCTTCAAAATCCACTTTCCAAGAAGAAGCTCGGTGAGGGAAAGAAGGAATATGATTCACTCTACAACGAGCCAGCTCTGAGTCTCGGAAGCTATGCCTACAACGCCGAACTTGGCGGAGACGTTAGCAATGACGCTGCGGAGGAAAATGTCTACAAAGTTCGCTTGAGCGCCGTCAAGGACGGCCCAAGCACGATTTACTTTGGCGAAACCGACGACAACGTCACCTCACACGGATGGGTGTTCAAAAACGTGGACAACGCTCCCCAGGGTAATCACAAGGGCAAGGTTCACTGCTGCATGCTCGACGGACACATCGAAATGATCCAGAACGAGAACCTTAAGAAGCCTCAAATCTTCGACTTCTACACGAAACTCAGCGATAAAAATTACTCGGCCAAGCCCACCAACTAAGGGTTCGGATTCACTTCAATCTGTTTTAAAGGCGGCTTCAATTGAAGCCGCCTTTTTCATAAAGAATCTTTCCGTTATGAGCGAAACCACTCGATCCCGGAGCAAGCTGGGTGAAGCTCTTCAAGAGTCTCACAAGGAGGGATATCGCGAACGCAAGAAAAACGGGAATTGGGACCATTGAAATACCGATCCGCAAAAAAATGGAAAAAATTGGTCACGATTTCCCCTTCCCTGTTAAATCAATGATAGATGGATCTTTCGACCGCCGAATTCACCCGCAAATGGACCAGCGCCCTGCCGCAGGTCTCTGCTTTTGTCGGCTCGATGGTCTTTGATGTCAGTGATCGCGATGACGTCCTGCAAGACTGCGCCATCGCCGCCATGACTTCCTTCGATCGCTACGATTCCACACGCCCCTTCGCGGCCTGGGTGATTGGGGTTGCCCGAAATCAGGTCCGCCTTTACCTGCGCCGCAAATCCAAAGATCCTCATATCTTTGACGATGATGCCCTAAACAACCTCGTCGATGCCTTCTCCCGAATCCGGCCCTCTCACGACAAACGACTGACTCGGCTTGAGAACTGCGTTTCCCAACTCGATGACCGGGCTCGCGAATTATGCGAACTTCGCTACGCTCGGAACCTCAAGCCAGCCGCTATCGGAGAACAGCTGGGGATGTCACCGAATGCCGCGGCGAAGGCCCTCCAGCGGATCCGCGAACAACTTCGAAGCTGCCTCGAAAAGCCCCAACTTTCGACATCATGAACCAGGAACACGACCAACTTTTTCACGGTTTTATTGACGGCACCCTGAATCAAGGTGAGCTAGGTAAGCTCAATAAAATTTTAAAGGAGTCTCCAGCCGCTGCGGATCAATTCGCTGAAATTGCGCTCCTGCACGGCTCTCTCCATTCTGGCTTCCAGTCCGGGGCACTCGCAACGAAACACACACACGCAGTAGCAAATATTTCCGGCTGGAAGCCCATTCTCTCCTCATCAAAAACACTCCTCCCGTGGACCATGGCAGCCGCTGCCGCCGTTGTGGCAATCATCGCACTCCGTGATCCCGAATCCGGGATCACCACCTCTTCGGTCGCCGAAGTCGAGAAGCACCATACCGGCTTTGCAATCCTGACCCACTCGGTGAATTCGATCTGGTCCGGAACCACTCCGGCCGAGGGAGACCTTCTCCCCCAGGGACTCCTCGAGCTGAAATCCGGCCTCGCTCAAATCGAATTTTTTTCCGGTGTATCACTCGTCCTCGAGGGAGACGCCGCTCTCGAAATCATTTCGCCCGACGAAATGCGACTTCTCCGTGGTAAACTCAGAGCACACGTCCCGCGCCCCGCCATCGGTTTTCAAATCCACACGCCACAAGGCACGGCCCTTGACCTTGGGACCGAATTTGCACTCGACGTCTCGCATTATGACTCCGAGCTCCACGTCATCGACGGCGAAGTCGAGTGGCATGACGAATCAGAGCCAGATATCCTGCTCACAAAGGGACAAGCTCTCCAACTGACCGGCAAGGAGAACTCGCGAATTGAAGCCAAACCAGAACGCTTCACCGGCCCTGATCAACTGGCACGCAAAATCGCAGCCTATCAAACCGATCGTTTCACGGACTGGCAGCAGGACTCTCGGGCGACCGAAAGCCACCCCGAACTACTCGCCTACTTCCCAATGGACCAACTCCAGGATTGGGACCGGGAACTCCCCTCGAAGGCTGGAAAAATTCTTCCGGGAGCCATCGTCGGCGCGAAAATCGTCGAAGGTCGTTGGCCGCAAAAAGAAGCTCTCGACTTCTCACCCAATGGCTCCCGTGTACGCGTCCACATCCCCGGAAGACATCAAGCACTCACCTACTCCACCTGGGCGAAAATCGACAGCCTCGACCGCCAATACAACGCCCTCTTCCTCACCGACAATTACGGCCTTGGCGAACCGCACTGGCAGATCCGTGAAGACGGCCGCCTGTTTTTCTCGGTCGGCCTGGGAAAAGGAAAGCTCCATCACATTTTTCATTCGCCCGTGATATGGGACTATACCAAAAGCGAGCAATGGCTTCACCTCGTCACCACTTATGACGTCGAAACCCGTACTTGCGTTCACTACCTAAACGGAGAAGAAATCAGCCGCGAATCTGCTCCCAAGGAAAAGGGTGTGGGCGCCCTCGTCATCGAAAACGCTCAGATCGGAAACTGGGGACTCCCCACTCGCGAAGAACCTGAGTTTGCCGTCCGCAACCTCAACGGGAGACTCGACGAATTCACAATTTATCAATCGGCGCTCACTCCTAAAGAGATCAAATCACTCTACTTTTCCGGCAAGCCCTGAATCAAATTCCAGCCGACGAAAACAAGGCAACCCGAAGTTTTTATTCAAATGAAGCCACTTCTTCTCGTTATTCTCCTCACTCATTTCGCGTGGGCTGCCACCCCCGAAGAACACGCCACCCTCAAGGCTCTTCCCATTCTCTCTTCGAAATGCGCCGCCTGCCATGGCGAAGACCCGGATGATATTGAGGGCGAGCTCAATCTACTCACCCGCGAGGGCTTCCTGAAGGGTGGCCAATTCGTCAAGGACCTCCTCGTTCCGGGCGATGTCGAAAAATCCTTTCTCATGACGGTTATCAAATGGGAAGATCCAGACTTCGAAATGCCCCCAAAGGAGAATGACCGGCTGACACCCGCGCAGATCGCCCATATTGAAACCTGGATTAAAAACGGAGCCCCTTGGCCCAGTGAAGCCGACCAAAAGGTCATCCTATCAGCCGAAAAAGAAAAAAGACTCACCGACGAAGGTCTCATCATCGAAACCTCCGGCGGCCTTGCTGACGACTGGACCTTTCGACGCTATAAACCTGAAACCGTCTGGGCCTTTCTTCCACTTAAAAAACCAACCCCACCTTCCGGCAAACCCAACCCAATCGATGCCTTCATTCACGCCAAGCTTAAGTCCGCCAAGTATGAACCAGCCCCGCGTGCCAACCTCCGCACTCTGATTCGCCGGGTCTCCTACGACCTGATTGGGCTCCCTCCCACTCCTTCCGAAGTTTCCCAGTTCATTACCGCTGCAGAAAAAGACTTCGACACCGCCTACGCGTCTCTTGTTGAGCGGCTTCTCGCCTCTCCTCACCATGGCGAGCGCTGGGCCCAGCATTGGCTCGATGTCGCCCGCTACGCCGACACCGGAGGCCTCTCCAACGACTACGAACGCTCCAACGCCTGGCGCTATCGCGACTACGTCATCCGCGCTTTCAACGAAGACAAACCCTACAATGAATTCATCATGGAACAGATCGCCGGCGATGAACTCGCCGACCAGTCCCTTCGCAAACGTGTTGGTGATGACGCGAATTACGAAGAACTCCGCAGAAAAGGTCACTACTCTCCCAAAGAGGCCGATCAAATGATCGCCTCGTCCTTTCTGCGCATGGGCCCGTGGGATCCGGCCATGGTAAAGGCTCCCGAAGCGAGGCAGCAATACTTGGATGATGTCGTCAATGCCGTTGGCCAAACCTTCCTCTCCACCACCATGCGCTGCTTCAAGTGCCATGACCACAAATTCGACCCACTCCCCACCAGGGACTACTACCGCATGTATTCCGTGTTTGCGGGAACCCAACTCGCCGAGCGTTTCGTCTCATGGCAGGAGCACGACAACAAGGTCGGCTTTGAAGAAGAAAAGGCACAAATCGAACTCCTCCACAGCTTCGCCGACAGCGAAGCCAAACGCCTTCAGCATAAGGTCGAGGAGCATGCCCGGAAATGGTATGCCGACAACGACCTACCCTACAAAAACCTCAAGGCCCGGAAAAACGACTCCGTCGATCAAAAGCCACCGCGCCACGTCGGCCTCGACGAAACGGAAAAAGGACAACTCAAAGTCCGCGAACAGGACGAGTGGATTTGGAACCGCCGTCGCGAACGCTTCCTCCCCATGGTTCAATCCGTCTACAACGGCCCCGATCCCAAATTCCTCAATGCCCGAAAACTCCGCATGCCGGGCAAGATCAACGGAAACTGGAAACCCGACTCCCACATCCTCACCGGCGGTGCCCTTGAAGCCCCCGGTGAGAAAGTCACCCCGGGTGTTCTCTCTGCTATCGGACTTCCCGTCGAGGGAGCTCCGGAAGATGATCCCTACGCCACGCCCGAAGACCTGGACGGTCGCCGCCTCGCCCTCGCCAAGTGGATCGCCCATCCCCAAAACCCGCTCGCCGCGCGCTCTATCGTCAATCGAATTTGGCAATACCACTTTGGCAAGCCCATCGCCGGAAACCCCAACAACTTCGGAGTGAAAGGCTCACCTCCAACCCACCCGGATCTTATCAACTGGCTCGCCTCCGACTTTATCAAAAACGGCTGGAGCATCAAACGACTTCACCGGCTCATCCTGACCTCGGAAACCTACCAGCAATCCAGCCACCATGGTGATCACTACAAGCTCGCACAGGAGGACCCCGACAACGACCTCTTTGCCTTCTTCCCCCATCGACGCCTCACCGCCGAAGAGCTCCGCGACTCCATGCTCCACATCACCGGAGAGTTGAATCCAACCGCCGGCGGTCTGCCGATTCGACCTGAAATGAATATGGAAGTCGCCCTGCAACCCCGCATGATCCAATTCTCCATTGCGCCAACCTATCTCCCAAGCAAAACCCCCGAGCAACGCAACCGGCGTTCCATTTACGCCTACCGCGTGCGCGGACTCGCCGATCCCTTCCTCGAGACCTTCAACCAACCCAATCCCAACGACTCATGCGAAGAACGCGACTCCGCCTCTGTTTCTCCCCAGGCCTTCACGCTCATGAACAGCGATCTCGTCACCGATCGCTCCATCGCCCTCGCCCTGAGATTGGAAAAAGAATCCGGCACTCTTCCCGCACAAATTCAGCGCGCCTTCCACCTCGTCTTTAATCGCAAGGCGAGCGAGGAAGAAGCCACCAAAGTCGAAGCTTATGTGAAGGAGATGCAAGTCTACCACGCCGACAAGACTCCCAAGCCCCGAGAATATCCCACCGAGATCACCCGCTCGCTTGTTGAAGAATTCTCAGGTCAACCTTTCGAATACCAGGAACTCCTTCCCGTCTTCAACGATTACCAACAGGACAAACAAGCCTCCGACGTCAGCCCCAACACCAGAGCCCTCGCCGATTTCTGCCTCATCCTCTTCAACTCCCACGAATTTGTTTACTCTTATTAGAAGCAAGTCACAGACCGCTAATAACCAACCGCCAAGCCTCACCATCCCACTCGCAACGAACCAATACATGAAATCTCCCCTCTGCTCCCGCCCCCTCTCCGACGCCCATTCGCGTCGCGAGTTCCTCTACGGACTCGGCGCCTCCATGGGGTCAGTCGCCTTCTCATCCCTCCTTGCAGAAGAAATCACCGTCAACCCCATGGCTCCCAAAAAGCCCATGACACCGGCCAAGGCCAAAAATGTGATCATGCTCTTCATGGAGGGCGGCCCCGGGCATATGGACACCTTCGATCCAAAGCCTAAGCTCACCCAACTCCACAAAACTGAATCCAAGAATGACCGGGGGCTCGCCGCCGGCTCTTATCAATTCTACGTCGGCTCTCCCTTCAAATTCAAAAAAGCCGGCCAATCAGGCATGGATATGTGCGACCAATGGAAATACATGTCCGATCCCGAGATCGCCGATGAACTTTGCAACTACCGAGGCTGCCAGGCCGAATCCCTCAACCATCCCGAGGCTCTCTTCCACATGAACACCGGCAGCCGTCTGGGAGCCGATCCCGCCCTCGGCGCCTGGGCCACCTATGGACTCGGATCCGAGAACCAAAATCTCCCCGGCTACGTCGTGATGACCGAAATGGCCCTCCCCCAGGGCGGATCCAAAAACTGGTCAAATGGCTTTCTCCCCGCCCACTACCAGGGAACCGCTCTACGCCCCAAAGGATCCCCGCTCCTCGATCTAGAATCCCAGCCTTTCAAGTCCCGCACCCACCAGCGAGCCGCTTTGGATCAACTCGCTTTCCTAAACGACCAACACTCCAAGCGCCATCCTGAACATGCCGACCTTGCTGCCCGCATGGAATCGTATGAACTAGCTTACCGCATGCAGATGGAGGTTCCCGAAGTCGTCGATCTCGATGGCGAACCCGAATACATCCGCGAAATGTATGGCATGAATGACAAGGTCAGTCACGACTTCGGGCGCCAATGCCTCATGGCACGCCGACTCGTTGAAAAAGGAACCCGCTTTGTCCAAATCTTTGCAGGTGGTTGGGACTCCCATGACTACCTTGAACGCGGCCACTCCTCACGGATCGCCGCCGTCGACAAGCCTTGGGCGGCCCTGATCAAAGATCTTAAACAACGCGGCATGCTTGATGACACTCTCGTCATCTGGAATGGCGAGTTCGGCCGCACTCCAGATAACAACATGCGCGGGGGCGTATACTCCATCGGCCGTGGCCACAATGCCGACGCTATGACCATTATGATGGCCGGCGGCGGAGTCAAAAAAGGTTCCATCGTCGGCTCCACCGATGACATCGGGGCGGAGGCCGTCGAATGTGCCCATCCTATCCGCGACTTCCACGTCACCCTCCTCCACCTCCTTGGGCTTGAAGACAACAAACTCACCTACTTCCACGCCGGCCGCTACAAGCAGCTCTCCCAATTTGGAGGAACGGTGATCAAGGAATTGATTGGATAATTTCGCACGCTGCGCTCACATTGAAGCCATCTATGGAGACCTGCTTCTAACCGGTAATGTGTTAAGGCGGCCAAATCGTCAAAATCGTCTCGATACCACTTGTTTTTTCTAGGTTGCATCCTAGTTTTCGGCGAGCACCCGCTGGGTGTCCAAGTGAACCATGAATGCTTCTCTCTGTTCCATGTGTGCCTTCGCCAAGTCCTCCATCGGCCGCAAAATGATCGTGGCCGTGACCGGACTTGCCCTCGTTCTCTTCCTCGCCGGCCACCTCACCGGAAACCTGCTGATTTTTGCAGGAAGAGATGCCTTCAATGACTACGCTCAGTTCCTTCATGAAGTCTTCCACGGGGCCGGTGTTTGGATCGCCCGGATCGGGCTCCTAGCTTGCTTAGTTGGTCATGTCTGGTTCACGATTCTCCTGACAAGGGAAAATAAGACCGCTCGCAAAAAATACGCCCATCAGGCGACCGTGCAGGCACAAAGGTCATCACTCATGATGATCTGGAGTGGCCTGACGATTCTGGCTTTTATCATCTTTCACCTTCTTCACTTCACGGTGAAAGCAGGCACCGACTACGCCTCCTTTATGCAAGTCATGCCAGACGGTTCCGAGCGCCACGACGCCTGGAAAATGGTCATCGTCGGATTTGGCAATCCCCTTGTGGCAATCTTCTACATCATCGCAATGACACTGCTCTGCTCCCACTTGAGCCACGGAGTCGCTTCGATCTTCCAGACCCTGGGCCTTCGCACCAAGAAAACCGCCGGTCCCATCAGTATTCTCTCCAGGATCTACGCCATCGTAATCTACCTCGGCTTCATCTCCATCCCTCTCGCCATTCTTCTCTTCGGCTTCGGCTGTGAAGCTTGTAAATAAACACGCCCGATTTTTTGACTCATGAGCTTAGATTCCAAAGTTCCCAAAGGCCCTCTTGCCGAAAAATGGAGTTCCCACAAAATGAACTCCAAGCTAATCAACCCCGCCAACAAGCGGAAATTTAAAATTATCGTTGTTGGCTCCGGCCTCGCCGGTGGTTCCGCCGCAGCCACCCTTTCCGAACTCGGCTACAAAGTGGAGTGCTTTTGCTACCAAGACAGCCCGCGCCGCGCTCATTCCATCGCCGCCCAGGGCGGGATTAACGCCGCCAAGAACTATCAAAACGATGGCGATTCGGTTCACCGCCTCTTTTATGATACCATTAAAGGTGGCGACTTCCGTTCCCGCGAAGCTAACGTTCACCGTCTTGCCGAGGTCTCGACCGAAATCATCGACCAATGCGTCGCCCAGGGAGTCCCCTTCGCCCGCGAATACGGCGGACTCCTCGACAATCGATCTTTTGGCGGCGCCCAGGTGAAACGGACTTTCTACGCCCGGGGCCAGACCGGTCAACAACTACTCATCGGCTGCTATCAGGCACTCGAAAAAGAGGTCTCTAAGGGCGGAGTCACCATGCACACCCGCACCGAGATGCTGGATCTAGTTGTGGTCGATGGCCACGCCAAGGGCATCGTGGTGCGCAACCTCTCCACCGGAGAAATAACCACTCATGCCGCCGACGCCGTCATCCTTGCCACCGGTGGATACGGGAACGTCTTCTACCTCTCCACCAACGCAATGGGCTGTAACGTCATGGCCTCCTTTCGCGCACACAGGCGCGGTGCCTTCATGGCAAACCCATGCTACACCCAAATTCACCCAACCTGCATTCCGGTGAGCGGAGACTACCAATCCAAGCTCACCCTCATGTCCGAATCCCTCCGAAATGACGGACGCATCTGGGTTCCCAAGTCTGCTGAAGATGCCAAGGCCATTCGCGGTGGAAAGAAGAAAGCCTCCGACATCCCGGAAGACGAACGCGACTATTACCTCGAGCGAAAGTATCCTTCCTTCGGAAACCTTTGCCCCCGCGACATCGCCTCACGGGCCGCCAAGGAATGCTGTGACGAGGGCCGCGGTGTTGCCACCACCGGACTCGGAGTTTTCCTCGACTTCGAAGACGCAATTAAGCGCGATGGGGAAGACGCAATCCGCGCCCGCTATGGCAATCTCTTCCAAATGTATGAGAAGATTTCCGGCGACAATCCCTATAAGCAGCCGATGCAAATTTACCCTGCTGTTCACTACACGATGGGCGGCCTTTGGGTAGACTACAATCTCATGTCCAACCTCCCCGGACTGCACGTTCTGGGCGAAGCCAACTTCTCCGATCACGGAGCGAATCGATTGGGAGCCTCGGCATTAATGCAAGGCCTGGCCGACGGATATTTTGTCATCCCTTCGACCATCGCGGTTTACCTCGCGAACCAAAAACCGGGAGCTGTCACGACCGACCATCCGGAATTCAAAAGAGTGGAAAACGATGTGAAGGATCGCCTCAAATCCCTCCTGGAAGTTAAAGGGACCAAATCCGTCGACTCATTCCACCGCGAGCTCGGTCTACTCATCTGGGACAAATGCGGTATGGCCCGCGACAAGGAAGGCCTCGAATATGCCCTCAAGCGGATCCCTGAAATTCGGAACGAATTCTGGACTAACGTCCGCATCCCGGGGTCGGCCAATGGCCTCAACTCAGAACTCGAAAAAGCAGGCCGCGTCGCCGATTTTATCGACTTCGCCGAGGTCCTCTGCCATGACGCCCTAGCCCGAGAGGAGTCCTGCGGCGGCCACTTCCGCATGGAGCACCAATTTACAGAGGCCGACGCCGAAGTTCAGGACGGCACCACCCAGACTGGCGAGGCCAAGCGCCACGACGACCTATTCCAATACGTTGCCGCCTGGGAGCACACCGAACCCGGCAAAGCACCTATCCTTCACAAGGAAGAACTCATCTTCGAAGAAGTCAAACCCTCCATCCGCTCTTACAAGTAAGTCATGCCACTTCTCAATCTCACTCTAAAAGTCTGGCGTCAGGAAAACGCCAAATCCGAAGGCCGCATTGAGACCTACGAAGCCAAGGAAATTCCTACCTCGGCCTCGTTTCTCGAGATGATCGACATCGTTAACGAACGACTCATTCAGGACGGCGAGGAGCCCATTCACTTCGACCACGACTGCCGTGAAGGCATTTGCGGCATGTGCTCCATGACGATCAACGGAGTTCCCCACTCCAAGGAACGTGGTATCACGACCTGCCAACTTCACATGCGGAAGTTCAGCGACGGCGAAACCATTTGGATCGAGCCTTTCCGTGCCAACGCCTTCCCGATCGTAAAAGACCTTGTCGTTAATCGCAGCTCCTTCGATCGCATCATAGCTGCTGGCGGATACATCAGCGTCCGCACCGGCTCCGCGCCGGACGCACACGCCATTCAGATTGCAAAACCCGACGCCGATGCAGCCTTCGATGCTGCAGCCTGTATCGGTTGCGGAGCCTGCGTCGCGGCCTGTAAAAACGCCTCCGCCATGCTATTCGTCTCAGCAAAAGCCTCCCACCTCAACCACCTCCCCCAAGGCCAGGCCGAGAAAGACCAACGCGTGCTCGGAATGGTTCGTCAAATGGACGAAGAAGGCTTCGGAAACTGCACCAACCAATTCGAGTGCGAGGCCGTTTGCCCCAAAGAGATTAGTGCCAACCACATCGCCAAGCTCAACCGCGATTACCTCGCCGCCAGCGCCCGCGACTCCGTGTCCTAGGCTTCCTCCAATCTCTTTTTTCCCTCAAGCCTGTCGAGTAACAGCTCACGGGCTTTTTTTCCACTCTCCCATTCAACCTCAACCCACTGTCTCTCACTCCCCTCCTTCCAGGACTCCATTCGCTCTCTCAGATACTGCTTCAGAGCCTCTCTAACCTTGAGCTTCAAAATTTTCCCCTTAGGCCAGCTAACAATCAAGACGCAAGGCCTCCCTTACCTTTTCCCCACCTTTGGATTCTACATCAGCTCCAGAACTTCCCATCAATCCTGATCCTCGTCCGCAGGCAGTGAATCGTCTCAGGAAACCAGCACCCCGGCCTAAACGATCCGGAACATCACAAAATCGCAGTAAGCCTTCCGTAGCTCGCACCAAGCGCGAACATGCCAGTGCGCCCCATCCGACATCAGACGGGCCGGCCGAATCCATTTCTTCCCGACGCTCGTCCTGTCAGATTACCTCACCTCGCGATACTAGATCTCCAATCAACATCCACGCAGAACTTTTTCGATGGCAAAGTCTGGGAGTATCAAAAGCGACGATGCTCGAACACTACGAAGACTCTCTGGCCGAAGTTCTCTAAAAGTTACTTTTTGTAACTCTCCTCCACAATCGTCCATCCACAGACCTTATCCACCCGGAACCAAAGTCGTTTCTAGTCACGCTACTCCCATTCCCATTTTCTAAGATAGAGAATGGGAACCCGGCGACTCTGAGTTCCCCGATGGTTTCCTTCTTGAAGGGCAAACCTAATGTGTCACCCGAACCGCCCATAACCCCAATGACTTCTGCAGCCTCCACATCGGCGAATTAGCCCACCTCTTCACCTCCCTTAAACTTCGCGTATTTCCTTCCAACGATGACACTTCAAACTCAACCATGCGTTGGCGGATTAATTTCCCACCTTGGCTTTTTCAGAAAATCGAGCAGGGTTTCACAATGCTTCGTTCGACGCTTTACACGCTGCCCCGAATTTTAGTCCGCCATCTTTCCAGAGCCGCTGCTCCAATCCTCATCGCGGGGACCGCACACGGAATGGGGGAAATCAAACTCCCCTCCACCGCAACCATCACCCCGGATTCCAGGACTCTTGTCTTTGCGTGGGCCGGAGATATCTGGACCAGCTCCCTTCAGGGAGGCGAAGCCAGCAGACTCACTTACCATCCCGCACCCGATGACACCCCCAAGGTCTCAAGGGACGGAAAATTTGTCTTTTTTAATTCAGCTCGAACCGGCTCGGAGCAGGTCTTCCGCATCCCGATCCGGGGAGGCAACCCGGAGCAAATCACCTTTCACTCGGAAGGCAGCGCGCTGGAGGACCTCCATCCCACAAAGCCCGCCATCCTGGTCCGGGGATACCGCGATCATGGCAGTCGTCGCCCCTACCGTCTCATCGAAAAAGCCCTGGATCCAAACAAGGATGAAGAGGTTCTCTTCGACGCGAATGCCCGATATGGCCGCTACTCGCCGGATGGCAAAAAGCTCCTCCTGATGCGCGACGGATCCCCAACTTACCGCAAGGGATACGAGGGATCGCAGGCCTCCCGAATTTGGCTCTACGATTTCGCAAAACAGACCTTCACCGAACCTGTCACAGACAAAACCGGCTGCCGCTACCCGGTCTGGGCACCCGACGGAAAATCTTTCTACTACGTAACCAGCCGATCTGGTGCACACAATATTTGGCACCACCAATTCGGTAAAAAAGGAGATCGCCAAATCACCCGGCACCCGGATGACAGCGTCTTCGCCCCTGCCCTTTCGGCTGACGGCAAGACCATTGTTTACCGCCACCTTTTCGACCTCTACCAAATCTCCACCAAGGGTAAAGACAGCCCGGCAAAAATCGATCTCTTTCAGCGGACCACTCTTGCGCATCCCACCAGTGAGGCTCTGACCTTTAAGTCCACTCGTGACGCCGCGGTTACCCCAACCGGTCTGGAATGGGCCTTCGAGGCCGGGGGAGAAATCTGGGCCATGGACACCGTCCTCAACGAACCCAATCGCCTCACCAACTCCCCGGCTCTCGAATCCGATATCTACTTCGCCAAAAACGGAAAATACATTTACTACAAAAAAGATAACGGCATCGTCGTCAACTACTGGCGCATGTCGAAAACCGACCCCAAGGAGTTTTGGTGGAATGCGGAGTCTTTTGATCACGAACCCATCACCAAGGGCCCCAAGGAAAAATCCGGCTTCTCCCTCAGCCCGAACGAAGAATTGATCGCCTTCGTGGAATACCCGGGGACTCTCTTCCTTGCAAAACCTGATGGCTCGGAAGCACGCAAGCTCATCGAAAAGTGGGACTCCCCTTCTTATGTCTGGTCACCTGACGGCAAGCACATCGCCTACGCGGTCGAAGATTATAATTACAACAGTGACATCTACATCATCGCGACCGATGGCAAAAGCGAGCCGGTCAACGTGTCCCGTCATCCCGACAGCGATTACTCTCCGGTCTGGTCTCCCGATGGCAAAACCCTCGCATTTGCGGGCCGTCGTCATTCGACCCAGACCGACCTCTTCTTTGTTCATCTTAAGCGTGAGACCCACTTCCGCAGCGACCGTGATGCACGCATCGAATCAGCCCGCCGGGCCATGTCGAAAGACCCACAATACCAAGAAGAGGAGAAGAAGGAGGAGGCACCCGCTGCCGAAAAACAGGAACCACCAAAGGAAGAGCCAAAAAAGGAGGCGAAGGCTCCCATCGACTTTGAAGATCTCCACAAGAGGATTCAACGGATCCCTCTTGACGGCATGAACCCATCCCGACTTCACTGGATGCCCGACTCAAAGAATGTGACCTTCCAAACCAATGGCAGTATTTACCAGGTTGCCGTTAAAGCCGGAGCGAAACCCGCAGTGATGGCGAAAGCCAGCGGCCCCATCGTCCGCTACCGAGACAACGATAAGATCTATCTGGTCGCCAACGGCGTTCCCTCTTTCTTCAGCAAAGGGCGTCTTTCCAGCTACTCCTTCACCATCCCGATGGACCGGGACCGCGCGCACTACCAGCGAATGGGCCTCAAGTTGGCCTGGCGGATCCTCAGGGACCGCTTTTATGATGGCAACCTCAACAATCGCGACTGGGACAAGATTCGTTCTAAATATGAACTCGCTGCTGCTAATGCCCCGACCAAGGAAGAATACAGCCGGGTCATGGCGCTTCTCTTGGGTGAACTCAATGCCTCCCACATGGGCTTCTACTCCGCCGATTTCCCCAAGGAGTGGAAGTTTAACGAAGCATGGCGTAGCTACACTCCGCACCTTGGCGTTCGTCTCAACAAAACAAACCACGTGACCTTCGTACATCCTAACGGACCCGCCGACCGTCCCGGGAGCCGCCTCAAGATTGGCGACCGGATTCTCAAGGTGGATGACCAGGCCATCCGTTCTGACGTCTCACTCACCCGCACCCTCAATGGCCGTCTTGATCGCGACATCACCCTCACCGTCAAAGGGGAAAAGGACGAGGAACCCCGCGAAGTCGTCATCCGTCCGATTAGCTATTCCCAGGCCAGGGCGCTGGCCAATTCCGCCCATCTCGACGAGCGGAATGCCCACGTCAAAAAAGCCACCGGAAACAAGCTGGGCTACCTCCACGTGGCCCGCATGATGTGGGATGAATTTGAGAAATTTGAACACCACATCTATGAGCGGGGAGCCGGCAAGGACGGCCTCGTCATTGATGTCCGGGACAACGGGGGCGGCTTCACCTGCGATCACCTTCTGACCGTTTTGACTCAACCACTCCACGCCTACACCGTGGGCCGTAATGGCGCGATCGGCTACCCGCAGGATCGTCACGTCTATGCGAGATGGAACAAGCCCATCGTGGTGATCTGCAACCAAAATTCATTCTCCAATGCCGAAATCTTTTCCCACGCCATCAAGACCCTGAACCGCGGCAAGGTCGTCGGGATTCAGACTGCCGGAGGGGTGATCTCCACCGGCTCCGCGAACATTCTAGGGCTTGGTCGCATGCGTCTACCGGGTCGCGGTTGGTTTCTCCCTCAGAACGGCGAGGATATGGAACTTTACGGCGCGGTTCCGCACTTCATCGTCGATGTCAAACCAGGCGAATTAAACTCAGGAAAAGATCCTCAACTCGACAAAGCCATCGAAGTTCTAAAAAAGGAAGTCAAAGAGCGCAGCCTGAAGCTGGCCCCGCCGGTTTACCGGTCCAAGCGGTAAACGCTAGCGAGAAACCGGCCGGAGAAATTCCATTGCCGGAATATTTCTGAGGAGCGCGAATACCAACAGCACTCCCAGAATCCCCCATAAAAACCAAATCCGGAAACGAAAAAAGCGAAGCGCTCGGACACTGGGGAACTTCTCCCCTGCTGCCGCGAGGACGATCCAGAGCCCTCCCAAAACGAGCCCGTTCACTACGAGGACATTGTTTCTCATTGCCGAGCCCCAATCTCCTTTGTGGAGCGCCACGGCAGATCTTGTGGCTCCACAACCCGGACAAAGTAGCCCCGTCGTGTCATAAAACAAGCAGTCGGGCATCCGTTCGCCCAGCCACGGAGCCACGGACAAGAGCACCGCTGAAACTGGCACCAACAAGATCCAGCTCGGCCACCTTCCTCGGATAGGCGGAGGATTCATTCGGCTCTAAATCCCCTGATAACTCCTAATGTTTCCGCCAAGCAACATGAGGCCAAAAAAGGCAATCCCCAAATATCCGCAAATCAATCCGGCAATCGCAAGGCCCCGACCCTCTTGTTGATTTCCCGGCGCATTCAATTGATTCAAACCCAGATGTCCGCAAATCACGGCGGGAATCCCGAGCCAAATTCCCCCACAAAAGCAGAACAAAACCAGGGACAGGATGCCACAAATCATGCTCGCAATGGCAAGACCGTTGGTGACAGGCAAAGACGGCCCCGGCTTGTAGGAGGCGCCCTCAAGCCCCGCAGCAGGTGGCGCGTAGGGTGATAACGGAACCCCAGGAGGCTGGCTCCCGGCATCTTGATCTTGAGACCGGGACGCATCCGCGCCGGGTGTGAGGTGACGGACTTGCTGCAAAGGCTTCCACGAATCCATGCCCTCGGTCCAGACCAAGTCCCTCGGACCGATCTCACCCGTTGCGATGCGGGCACTCAGGGTGACCTCATCAATGGGACCGTACTTTTGGCCTTCTTTGCCATAAAACCATTCAACCATAAGACTGTCAGCGGATTACATTCCCATGATCTGATACCCCCCGTCGACATAAAGAACTTGACCTGTAATTGACGCGGAGCCCTCACTGGCGAGGAAAACACCGGTTGCCCCCAGCTCTTCGGTGGAACAGGAACGCTGCAAAGGTGCATGCTCCTCGTAGTGCTTGATCATGGAGCCAAACCCGGAAATCCCGCGCGCCGCCAAGGTTTGAACCGGCCCGGCACTGATGCAGTTCACACGAATTTTTTTGGCACCCAAATCATAGGCGAGGTAGCGGGTTGAAGCTTCTAGGCTGGCCTTGGCAACGCCCATCACGTTGTAGTTGGGGACTACCTTGGCGGCACCGTAATAGCTCATGGCCACGATACTACCACCATTTGTCATCATCGGCGCCGCCCGCTGGGCCAGAGCCACAAGGGAATAAGCGCTGATGTCGTGGGACGTTTTGAAGGCATCACGGGTGGTGCTCAGAAAATCTCCCTCGAGCGCCTCCTTCGGAGCGAAAGCCACCGAGTGCAGGACCAGATCAATTGTGTCGGTGTGCTCCTTCACCTTGCTGAAAAAGACGTCCAATTCTTCATCACTGGTGACATCACAGGGATAAAGAGGAACATCCTCACCGAAGGTGGAGGCCAATTGCTCAACGTTATCTTTCAAACGCTCACCCTGGTAATTAAAAATTAACTTTGCTCCGGCATCGGCCCACGCTTTGGCAATCGCCCAAGCGATGCTCCGCTTGTTTGCAACCCCGAAGACAACCGCGGTCTTTCCGCTCAATGGCTTGTCGCTCATGAAAACGACCATCCCCCAACCGTTGTGCAAAAGCAATGATTTTGCATCGCCCCGGACTCCCCAAAAACGAACTTTGGATCGCCAAAAACTTCCGGTCAGGTCCATCCATACAATCTCCTTTCTTCATCCCCGCCTCCCCAGCCATCGGAGCCCCCCTTTCCCACTCGAAAGACCCCCTTCGATCAGATCGTAAATCTCCCGTGCGCCAATTCGTCTCCATCTTCCTCTCCCTCACGGTCTGTCTGGGTTTTGGTTTCGAAAACTCCCCAAAAACCGGGAAGGTTTCGCCGCCCGAAAAGCATTGGGCCTTTAAAATTCCCATCGCGGACGGGCGGTCCATTGACGAACTCGTAGACGCCAAACTCGCAGAAGCAAATCTAACCGCAGTGCCCACGGCATCGCGTGAGATCCTCATTCGTCGTACTTTTCACGTCATCACCGGCCTCCTGCCGACCCCGGAGGAGAAGGCAAAATGGCTGACCGACACCCGGCCCAATTGGCTCGCCCACCTCGCCGACGATCTTTTGGACCGCCCGACATTCGGCGAAAGATGGGGCCGCCATTGGCTGGACGTCGCCCGCTATGCCGACACCCGTGGCGCGGCCCTGCCCGACAACGAGGACTTCCCCCACGCCTTCACCTATCGCGACTGGGTCATTCGTTCATTGAATGAATCCCTTCCCTATGATCAATTCCTCCACCGCCAGATCGCAGCAGATTTGATGAAGCTCCCACGCGAGGAACTTGCGGCCCTCGGGTTTCTGACGGTCGGCCGTGCCTATCAGGGCGGGCAAAACCACCTCGTCATCGCGGACCGGATCGATGTCGCCACCCGAAGCACAATGGGACTCACCGTTGCCTGCGCCCGCTGCCACGATCACAAGACCGATCCCATTCCCACTGCCGATTACTACGCGCTCTTTGGCGTTTTTAACAGCTCGCTGGTCCCCAAAAAGCTTCCGGTCATCGCCGAGCCCTCGCAGGAACCCGGGGCCGTCGCCTACCGCGCCGAGTTGGAAAAAAAAGCCATGGCGGTGCACAATCACGTCAAAGAATGCGACCCCGGCTATCAAACTCCCAACGATATTCTCGATTTCAATCTCCCCGGCGGCACGAAAATCAATCAAACCCAACGCGGCAAGTTCCGCCAACTCGTTGGAGCCGTGACCCGCCTTCAGGCCACCTCACCCTTTGCCATTCCCCGGGCCATGGTGCTCAGGGAAAAACCACAACCCTTCAAC
>JAURPJ010000068.1 GCA_030835305.1 Verrucomicrobiota bacterium
ATTTGATCAAGGTTGGGAGTTGGTGAACCGAGATCAAGAACGGCCCATGTGGTATTGTTACCCGACGGAGTTGAAAACCCCTGCCAATCGTCCGCCCATGCCGTGGAGTTGACGGTCCAGGTCGATGGATCATTAGGGTCGGATTTTGACATGCCACTTCCGTTGATGACCTGTAGTGCCGCGCCATTTCCGGTTAGGCTATCGCCTTGGTGAAAGGCTTTGATGGAATTCGGAATCACGACATCGGCGGAGATAGGTTTTAGACCGACCAAGGTGAGGAGAAGTGCCGCGATGGCGGTTGAAAAAGCATGGGGAAACAGATGCATAATTTGGAAAGATATCGAATTGGAGGAAGTAGGGCGATGCAGGATATGAACTTGAACCCTAACTGGAAAGGTGGAATTAGGCTTTCCCTTCCGGAGACTAAAACGGTCTCGGGCCTTTCAATTAAAACCCCCAGCTCGCGCGTATCATCTCGATTGGGACCAGGCCCATTTTCAAAACGGCATCGTGGGATTCGTGAGGCGTCATCTTTCCTTCCCCAACGATTTGCTCGTAAAGCTCCTGCAGCTGCAAGCCGCCGATGATGTACCCGCATTGGTAGAGCGGTGAGTAGGAATCGCCGATGTAGCGGTTGACCTTGCTGGTTGCCTCGGACTCTTCCAAGCTGACTTCTTTTATGAGGAATACGATCATTTCCTTCGGTGTCATTTGGCCGAGGTGGAATTTCATCGAAACAATGGTCCGCGCGCAGCGATGGGAGAGCCAAAACAGTATGCCGATGCTCTCTTCCGGAGTGCGCGGGTAGTTGAGATCCTAAAGCAGCATCTGCCAATGCAGTGCCCAACCTTCGACATAAAATGGCGTGCGGAAGATCCCGCGATGCGTGGCATGAGGCGCCGCGATAAGCCTCTGCAAATGGTGTCCGTGGATCAGCTCGTGTGGGATCGCTGCGCGCGTGAAATGACGGTTGTTGCCTCGCAGACTCATCTCATCTGTCGCATAGGCGATCCCGATGGCCTGCCCGCAATATACGGCATTGGGCAGGGTCTCCCGCTGTTTTTTTCCAACATCTTGAGATACTAGGGCTCCTTACAAAGGTCCGGCACGGTCACCAGTTTCCCTGTCATTGAGAAATTTCATGGCACCCTTTGCGATCTCTGCTGCCAGATCGTCCTGCTCCCCTGGGGGAACGAAGTCGTCCTTGGCCTTTTCCAGCGCCTTGACTCAGTCGTTGCCAAATCCCATCTCGACTGCGAGATCATTGGCCAGGGCCGCCGCTCCGATCGGGTCGCCAACCAGCGGAGCTCCTCCAGAGGTGTTGGGACAAATTTGCACCGGTAATTCATACTCTACCTTGAGTATTCCCTGCTCCACCTCGAACTCGTGAATCCGCAGGTAGCAATGCCTATCACGGAATTTCCCGTTGGGGGCACAACTCGGAGTTTACCGAACAACAAGCTGAATTTTCCCTCATATTCCACATGCCGGGCAAATCGCTTTCCGTTGTTGATTATCCAACGTCACACCTCGACTTTGCGTCCATATTTCTCCCCATTCTGGGAGCGAACAATCCACTCGGCGACTACGCCACCGCTCTGAACCTTTTTCATCCGGGACCGCGACTCCTAACATTCTCAGATTGGAATCGCATTGGGATCTGTGATGGTGGGTTCAAGGCTAGTTTCCGTCTCCGAACGGGGAAACACCTAGGTAGCAAAATCACCATTGCTGACGACAAACCGGTCGATGACGAGGACGCGGTAACGAGGAATCAGCCCGCGATATCTTCACTCCGGCGACCAATCGGATCCGTCGGCAAAGACGGTCTTCCAGGTGCAGTTCTTCTTTGGGGAGTTGAGTTTTGCGGTGATGAGTTTGCCGCCTTTCTTTAACTTATTGGCTCCGTATCCAGCGTGTCCGGTGGCGCGACCGTAAACCATTTCGATTCCGTCCCAGGTTCCGCCGTAATCATTGACGTGGTCGTGGCCACAGAAACAGGCCTTCACGTCGCCAAATTTTTTGAGCTTTGCGATGGCGCTTCCGTCTTCACCGTAGGTGCAAACCGGCTCCTTAAAGATGCCTTTCGCGAGTTTTCTTTGCCAGACGGTATCGTATTGGAGGAGGGGAATATGGAGAAAGCAAAGCACCGGCGAGGTCGCGGGCTTCTGCATGGTGAGCCATCTTTCCTGGCCTGCTTGCACGCCTTGCGTGGTGGTGTTGAGGCAGAGGAGCTCCATGAGCTGGCGGTCGTCGTCACCATTGATGGAGATGCGGTAGTTTCCTCCGTCATGACCACCACGATAAAGGCTGTTTTTGGCTTCTGTCAGCGTGACCTGGGCAGCGGCGTAGTGGTCGAGTTGGTCATGATTTCCCCAGTTGAAGAGCCAGGGTTTTCCCAAAGAGGTGATCTTTTCGAGCGCGTATTCGAAGAACTTCTGGCCCCGGCCGCGCGGGTTGTCGCTCCAGAGGTCGCCGGTGATGGCAAGGAGGTGCGGGCTGGTGTTTTCGATCATGCGCTTCATGTCGTCGACCGTCTGTAAGTCCGCCTTTTCGCCAAAGCGGTCGCGGTCACAAAAGAAATGAATGTCGGTGAACTGCAGGATACGCAACTCGTCGCCGGCCACCTTGAGCTTGGCGGTCCGGGGTAGATTCTTCCTGGCCTTTGCGATTCCCATGAATCCGGCCTGGCGAAGATCTTTGGGACCATTCCGGGCTTGAGATACCGGGCCGACGACTCCTGCGGCAGCGGAGGTGGATAGAAAGTGGCGACGTTTCATCGGTTGTGGTCGAGCCTAAAACGGGAGACTTCCAGGGCAATCAAAGAAGCGTTATTTCGAAAGAGATGCTTAGAAGAAATTAAAGAACTGCTCCAGTGGGGTGGCACTTATTCACAGGATTCCAGTTGACCGGCAGCGTCTTCGAACCTAAACGAGACGGGTTTCCGGGATTGATCACGTCAATCGATAGGAATTGCCCACCTTCTTTCAGCTAGAAACCAAATACGACCATGGCCTCAACACAAGCTCGCAACAAAAACAGAAATCGCCCCACCAAGTCGAATGCCGCCCGCAACAAGCGTCAGAGCGATCACCGGAAGCGCCTTGTCGCTCTGGGCATGGACGAAGCAACTGTGGCAGCGATGACCCCGAAAGACGTTCGCGACAAGCTGAAGCACCCTGCAAAAGTGGCAAAAGAGTGCGCGGCCAAGGAGTCCTGATAGGATTCGATCGCCAGTTCGCTCTGATGGAGCGGATAAAATTTTCCGGAGTTCCTTGCCACAGTGGGGACGTATCCTTTTTTGTCGTCTTTTCGTGGGGGCGCCTGCTTGTTCTTGAATGTCCGGCGAAGTAAGAATTCCGGATCTTTCCATGTATGGTCACTTCCACCATGACCATCACTCAACGAATCTCTATTCTGGGACTGCTTCTTTTTGCAGCGGCTGCGAATGCCAAGCCACTCAAGGTATACATCCTTTGTGGTCAGTCAAACATGGAAGGGCACGCCCAGACCCGGACCTTTCCGGCCATCGCCTCGGATCCGAAAACAGCAGGGCTTTACAAAAAAATGGTTGGGCCGGATGGGAAGCCGGTGGTGTGCGATGATGTCTGGATTGCTTATTCCTACGGAAATTTTTCCGGAGATCCCGTCGGGAAACGTTCCGGAAAACTCACGGCCGGATTTGGGAGTCAGCATCATATTGGGACCGGAAAAATTGGCCCTGAATTCACTTTTGGAATCACGATGTCCGAGCATCAGGGCGAGCCCATTCTTTTGATCAAGGATGCCTGGGGTGGCAAGAGTCTCCAGGTCGACTTCCGCCCGCCCAGTGGTGGAGAGCCGGAGGACGAAAAGGCGAAAGCAAAAGCGGGTCGCTACTACAAGTTGCTGGTCGAGCACGTGAAAGAAGTCCTTGCCGATCCAGCGAAGGTCTATCCGGGATACGATTCAAAGGAAGGCTACGAGCTTGCCGGCTTCGTTTGGTTTCAGGGTTTCAACGACCTCGTGGGACGCTACCCCGCGATGACGACTCCGGATGGCAGGAAGGGCCTCAAAGACTATTCGGAATACAGTCGTCTCTTATCCTGCTTCATTCGCGACGTTCGCAAGGACCTTTCGGCTCCCAAGCTCTCCTTTGTCGTTGGCGTGCTGGGGACCGGGGGCGCGACCTCGGGTGATGGCACCGAAGCCTTTCGCAAGGCCATGGCTGCTCCGGCCGGGATGGATGAGTTCAAAGGAAACGTGGCCAACGTTTTTACCCACGAATACTGGCCCCTTGAAATCGACGCCCTGCAGGCCAAAGTCGGCGCCCTCAACAAGGAATTTTCGAAAAGAGAAAAGGAGTTAAAGGAGAAGAAAAAAGAGGGAGGGGACTGGAAGAAGGACGCGGCCAAACTTGAGGAAACCAAGCGTGCCAAAATTGAAGCCAGCCTCTCGGAGGACGAACTGTTCATTCTGGACAATGGAATCTCGAATCGTGGCTTCCACTATCACGGTTCGGCCAAGTTCTTTGCCCAAATCGGGAAGGCCTTCGCCGACACATTGGTGGAACTGGAAAAAAGAAAGTAGGCGGTTCATACAAACTGGGGCGCTGGAGTTATCAGCCACCCAAATCGAACAAGGGTGGGTTTTGTTGGTCTGAGGCAACATGGGACGTGTGAGATTCTCTCTTCTTGTGACGGCCTGACCCGCGCTTTCAGCCGCTTTCTTGGTCCGCGAGTAGAAGGCCCAAGGCGGTGTCCGGGTTGTTTTGTTTGGCCCCTTTGCGGGGGTGGAGTTGCCCTCTGCTGTTCTATTTAAAACGAGTAGTTAGCTCCGATCCCGAGAGTCAGGCCGGTGAGGTCGACATCAAAGTCACTCCCGCCGACGGAGTCGTGGAGGGATTTGTTCAAATCGTAGCGGGCGTTTGCTTCGACCGACCAGGAGTCGTTGATTTGATAGCCCATGGATCCCTGCAGGTAATATCCGAAGAGGACGTTGGTTCCGGAGTTGCGGAAGCCGGCGGAGTTGATTTGCATGGGAGCGCCCCCGTTGGTGATCTGGATGAGTTGGTCGCTGCGGCTCGCGTCCCAGTCGGCGATGTTCAAGACTAGGCCGGTGCCGACTCCGGCGAAGAAGCGGCCATCAGTCTGATAGACGGCACTGGCTCCGAGTGAGAATCCAAATAAGTTAATGTCGAGTGATTCGTTGATCGAATCACTAAAGAGGGCGGTATCGGTGGATCGCAAGGTGTCCTCGAAGGTGCGTCCGGCAGGCTCTGCGGGAAGCAGGGGAGCAATGGCGCCCGGTGATCCGGTGTAAGGAGCATTGGGAAGAATAAGGCCGGTGGAGTCGAAGCGATCGATTGCTCTGACGTCAAAAATGTTGCGACGTTCGTTGGCGTTCAAGGTGTTCAATCTTCCCCGGCTGCCACCGATATCAGTGAAGCTAAAGTTGAAGGATGGTCCAACGCTCCAGCCGTTTCCGATGTCGGTGAGTCGACTCAAACTGAGATACGGGGAGATTTCCCAATCATCACCCTCGCTCCATCCGGTGGGTGATGAAGCCGCAGTCTGTTCAATGACACGGCGTTCTCCTCCGGTGGCTGACATCACGAGATTGTTGCCCTGAAGTTGTTCCTGGGATTGGTATTCGTAGTCGCTCGTTCTGCCGGTGGCGGGAGTCCGTGGTCCGGGGTTGACGAAGCCATTGTCATAGGTGCGTGCGATCGCGCCAGTGTCTGCTCCGATTCCGGCGGGTTGGGTGAAGGAGTTGTTTCCAAAAACGCCGGGCGCGGTCAAACCGGTTGCTTTCGTATTAAAATCGATGGCTCCGATCTTGCGCCACGAAATTCCTCCACCGAAAGCCCATCGGGTTTTTGAGCCAGAGGCTGGCGGGATTTGCTCGATGACGCCTTTCGCTGAATCAAGCCCGCTTTTTGCGGAGTCGAGCCCACTTTTGGCAGAGTCGAGCCCGCTCTTGGCGGATGAAATGACATCTTCTCCGGCCGCGACGGGCAGGACACTGAGGGCGAAGGACGCAAATCTGAATTTAAGGTTCATGATAAGAAAAGTGTTGGGATTATTTGTCGGTATCATCTTTTGATGACCCGGTAGAGGCGGAGTTTTTCGCTGGACGGATGGCTGGCGGTTTTGGGCGGGCCATTATCAATCCATTGCAATCGCGTTCCTCCGGCCGTGATGTTCGGGACAACGTTGGCCCAGGCCTCACCGTTCTGGCTGTATTGCACGGTGTAGATTGCGCCGATTTCAGATGGGAATTCGATCAGGATATCGCCATTGGCAAGCACCTCGCAGCGGTCCACTTCGACTCCTTCCCCGTCGTTTTGGTTTTCGACTGCGTCGAGTAGCTCGATTTCGAAGGTGGGCTCAAATCCTCCCGAGGCATCGGCCTGAAGGTATTCGATGGTTAGCTCGATTCTCTCGCCGCTCGCAAGTTGCTGGTTGAACAGAAGGAAGGAGTTGCCAAGGATTTCCCCCTGCGCGTTGGCGACAGTGATTCCTGCGGGAAGACCTCCGACCAGCACCCGGAAGGCAGGAAGCGCTCCGGGGTTGTTGTTGGTGATGGTGACGGTCTGCTTGAATAGGCCGGTTTGGAAATCGAGCACGATGTCGTCGCCTGCGATGTTGGTGCTCGCGGGGCTGACGATGTCGGTCGCAATGGAGCCGATATCATCGTCGGGGTTAAGGAGTGGTTCGTTGGCTGTGTTGATCGAGGCTTGGCTTGAGATGAGATCAACACCGCCGGTCACGGATCCGGGAACCTGAAAGAAGTAGATGATGGAGGTGGAATTCCCAATGCCGAGATCGCCCACGGACCAAACCGAGTCGGCAAATGTGGTTCCGTTTGCCGGGCTAATGGAGTCGACGGTCACACCTTCGGGCAGGACTTCACTGACGTTCAAGCTGACTCCGGAAGCATCACTGGGTCCTTGGTTGGTAACAGTCAGGGTGTGGAAGAGATTTTGGGGAAGGTTGAATCCGGCAAGGACCGGGTCGCGTGAGTTTTCGACCGAGACGGTGAGATCGACTTCGCGGGTGATGTCCCGATGGGCGGTGACCGATTCGTCGCCAGTGTTGATCTGGGCCTGGTCCACGGCGCTGACCGAGGAGATGCTGGTGAATCCGGGTGAGGCGGCCTGGGCTGATGGGCCCACGGTCACGATGACTTCGAGGGATTCGGTGGCACCGACCGCGAGGTCGCCCACTGTCCAGGTTTGATTCTCAAATATCCCAATGCTTGGGGTCACAGAATCGATGACGATGCCGTCTCCAAACGTGAGAACATCGGTCAGCTCAAGTCCGCTGGCAGCGAGGGGTCCCTGGTTGGTAACTTCGATGAGGTAGCTCAGATTGCCACTCCCGGAACCGGCAACCACGGGATCATCGGACCCGGTTCTGGTGACGATCAAATCGACTCCGGCAATGATGGTGGTCGTTTCGGTGACCGAGTTGTTGCTGCTGTTGCTGTCGGTTCCTGAAGCCGACTCGAGACTGGTGGTCGTGCCAATCGTTCCGTTGTCCGGCGCATTGGCATCGACATCTAGAGTGATGGTCAGGGTTTCGGTTTCTCCCACCGGCAGGTTTAGGGTCCAGAGGCCGCTGGGATCGTTTTCCGGAGCAAATGTTCCCTTGCCTGGGACGATTGCTTGCACGGTGACACCTGGCGGCAGTTTGAGCACTTCACGGATGCTGACGTTAGTGGCATCGGAAGGTCCGCTGTTGAAAGCGGTCACGGTGTAAACCAGGTTGTCAGGTCCCGAATCGGCCAAGACAGGATCGATCGATTCCATTTTGGTGAGTGCGATGTCGAAGACGTTACTTACCGATGTGGAAGCGGTGGCGGAGTTGTTGGCTTGGTTGAGATTGAATTGATCGACCGAAGTCAAGGTGGCGGTGCCTACAATCGAGTCGGTGCCGGGTCGGGTGTTTTGCGGGACGGTGTAAGTGATTCCGAGAGTGGCCTGTCCTCCGGTTGCCAGGGCAGGAATCGACCAGGTTGATTGGTTGAATGTGCCCACGCCAGCGAGGGCATTTCCAGCAATCACTTCGGGAGGAAGGGTATCGGCGAAATCGATGACAATGTTGGTGGCGGTGGAAGGCCCGTTGTTGGTGACAACAACGACATAGCCGAGGTTTTCCACGCCTGATCCGGCGATCACGGTTGGGGTGGATGTGCCCACACCAAGAGCAAGGGAAACAGCGGGCTGGACTTCCAGTGAGTCGCTGGCGTTGCCGCTGTTGCCAAGCGAGCTGGTGAGTTCTTTGGTGGCATTTAAAAAGTCGCCTCCTTCGTTGCTGGTCACTCCGACGGTGACGGTGCAGGTTTGCCCTGCAGGTACGGTTCCTCCGGAGTAGGAAATCTGATCGGTCCCGGAGATCGCAATGACAGTTCCGCCCTGGCAGGAGGTGCTGGCGTTGGAGGGATTCGCGATAATCAGGCCGTCCGGCAATTCGTGGACCAGGTTGAGGTTAGTGGCCGGGAGTTGTGAAGCGCTGTTATCGATAACGAAGGTCAGCGCTGAAACCTGACCCGCGTTAATCTCGTCTGGAGTAAAGGACATGCTGAAGGTCGGCGGAGGACTGACGGTGAGTGTGGCCGTGTTGGTTCCGCTGTCGCCGAGCGAGGACACGAGAGGCCCGCTTGTGGTGACGAGGTCGCCGCTGCTTTGTCCGGTGACATTAACGGTTACGGTGCAAATTTGACCGGCCGCGATTGTCCCGCCGGAGAAGTTGAAGGTATTAAATCCGGGGAGTGCGGTAATGCTTCCTCCGCAGGTCGAGGATGCCCTGGGTTCTTCGGCGATCACCATGCCATTGGGAAGGGAGGTGAAGAAGGTCATGTCTGTCGCAGCAACCTGGCTGCTCCGGTTGTCGATGACGAATGCCAGGGTGCTGGTCCCGTTTGCGGGAATGTCGGTCGGGGAGAATGAGCTTGTAAAAGTGGGTGGCACCGGCACCACATTGAGGGTGTCTGTTGCGCGGAAGCCGACCAAAGACCGTCCCCCGACCACGGTGGAGATGAGGCTGGTTTTGTTTTCGTAGTCGCCGAAGGGAGTGGAGGGCGGGACATTCATGCCGACCCGAAAGGAACACGATTGGCCGGGAGCGAGTTGGCCGCCGGTGAAGGTTAGGACATCGCTCCCAACGATTTGTGAGTTTGGTCCGCAAACCGCCGCAGGTCTCAAGGGAGTTCCGATCTGGATGTCGTCGAAAAAGACCTGGGTCACTTCCGTTCCGGAGTTTGATTGATTGTTATAAGCTCCTATCAAAATGGTGTGCTCGCCCGCTGCCAGAAAAATGGTGGTGGTATAAACCTGCCACCCCGAATCCTGGTCAACTCCTGCTCCACCATTCAACTGGGCGAGCGAGTTGTTGGCACTATTGCCGTAACGGACTCCATCGATCTCCAGCAAAGCCTGGCCGAACTCATTGACTTCGTAGGTCTCATCAAGAAGGAGACGGTAGCGAAGGCTCACCTCAATGGAGCCTGCTTCGTTGACGGTAAAAGTTCGGGCCCAGCCACCCGAGCTTGGCGGGTTAAAGAAGCCTGCGATGAAGTTTTTGCCCCCCACCGTGACGTCGATGCCTCCACCCGAAGATCCACCGGTCGGATTGAGGGTGCCGTTTGCAGCCCCGGGATCGGTGGTGCCTTCAAAGGTATCGTCAGAGTAGGTAAAGCCAGCGGTTGGAGAACTGGAAACAGGACGGAGATCGAGAAGGAATCCGGCATCGCTGCTGTCGAGGGTGGTTTGGTGAAGTTCTACCGCAATCGTGTTTGATCCCTCTAGAAGAACGCCCGAGAGATCGACCTGGCTGGAGGTTCGGTTCACCTCTTCTCCGAGTTCCGAAAGCGTGGTTGTCGTCACCGGACCGGCGGGCATTCCGGCGCTGCGGAAGACCTCAATTCCGTTGATGTAAACAATGGCTCCGTCATCGAAGACATAACCGAGCAACCAATCGCTGATCCCGGCTTGTGAGGCATCGAGAGTGAACTCCTTGCGGAAGAGATAAGTGGTGACCAAATTCTCGCCATTGGCCGCTGCGTCAATTCCTCCCAGAACGGCCGGCGTTTCAGCGGGAAAGGCGTCGATGACACCGGCCTGGAAAGGGGCGTTCCCGGCGACCCACGGCCCGATGGTGGAAGTTTCCGGATTGAATGCGACGGAGTTCCATTCGTTTCCGGATTCATCGAGGGGATAGCCATCGTTCCGTCCGTTTTCGTTCTGAAGTTGGTCAAGATAGTCCCACGAAGAATCGAGAACAGAAGAGCCCGAGCCGTCGAAATTGGCATCGACAAGGAAGCCTCCTTCTTCGGGCAGATTGGTGGCCACCGCACCGGGAAGCATGGCGCTGAGATCGTCCGAAAAAGTGATGTCGGTTAAGGTCTCCGTCTGGCTGTTGTTGGTGAGGGTGAAAACGAGGTCAGTGGTTCCGCCGGGATAGACGGAGTCTTCCACGAAGGATTTTGAGAAGGAGATATCGGCGAGGTCTTCGGATGGAATCACGTCAAGAGCTCCACAAGCCCGGCCGGAAGGAACCGGATTTCCCCCCGGAAAGCTGGATGAAATATCGCCGGAGATACTGATGTTCCGTCCTGCCACAAGTCCCACGACATCGACCGAGATGACGCAGCTTTGACCGGCCGCGAGACTAGCCCCGCTAAAATTGATCGTTTGGGAACCTGCGATTGCAGTCAGGGTGGATCCGGGGCAGTTATTAATGATGTTGGGTTGGCTGGCAACGACGATTCCGGGCGAGAGGTCATCGCTAAAGGAGATCCCTTCGGCAGCGGTTTGGGATTGATTTTGGATGGTGTAAGTCAGCGTGGTTTGTCCTCCGAGTCTCACCGGACTTTCGGAGAACGACTTGGTAAAGCCGAGTGCAGGCCCGGTCGTAGGAATTCCGATCGAGACACTCGCGGTCCCGCTGTTACCGCCATCCGAGGTGAGGTCGCCCGAGATGATGTTGAACGGCCCCTCAGCAAGAAGAGTCACTCCGACGCTCGCGGAGCAGGTTGCGTTGGCACCTACTGAACCACCGCTTAGCGTGATCGTGCTGCCGCCATCCACTGCATTGAAGATGCCTCCGCAGTCGCTGATCGGGTTGGTGGGATTGCTCAGAGCCACTCCGGCTGGCAGATTCACCGTGAACGCGAGATCGTTGACCGCATTACCGCTGTTATTGCGCACCTCGAAGGTGAGCTCGGCACAGCTGCCAACGCCGACCGCCTCCGGCGACAAATTCATTGAGAAGCTTGGAGCTTGAGCCCCGACCGTCGCCGAAAGTAACAGTGGAGCGACAAAAATTTTGAAGTAGAGGGAGTTAAGAATACGGCGCGGAAGTGAAGAAAGGACGTTCATTGAATGAATTGGAATAGTGAAAAAGCGGGTTTTTCCGAATCGGTGGGGGATTCTTGTGATGGTCTGGGGAAAGTGTTGAAAGCAAGCATCTTACAAAAGTCCATCGAGCATGAACAATTTATCAATGCCAGAGTAACGACAAGGAGGTACGAGTGGAGTGACGGAAAGGTGACAGGAAAAATGCTTCAAAACACGGAGGACACGGCAGGGAAAGGTTTTTGCGATTGAATCGGCCGATAACGACAAGGCATGGGGAGAAATATCACTCACCGAATTGCCCAGATGGGAAAGGTGCTGTTGATTTCAAAATCAGAAGCGGACGATTCGATAGAAGAATTAACGTTGATTGGCTGCCGGGTCGGTGAAGGTGGACCTCGGTTGCCAGGAATGTGCTTTTGGCGGAATGGCCCTGAAGAACGGAGATTGGGGGCATCCATGGGGGAGAAAGGGAGTTTTCCTGATCGAGTGGGCTTATCTGGTATTGAAAACAAGGGCTTTGGAGAAACGATTGGGCATGGACAATTGAATAAAGGCGGGCACGCTCAAAGCAGTCGGCGGGGCGGTCCGGAACGGTGGAAGGCGAAATATCGGCAAACCGTTATTTGTCGTTAGACAGTGGAACAAGAACGCAAATAAGAGGCTATTAGATGTGCGTTTTGTGAATAAGTGGCGTAGTATATTCTGGCTACAGAAAATGTTCCATTTACCGTTTCAATTATTTGCTTGGCTGAGAAAGCTCGTGCAATGGCGTTGCGCTTTCGTCGCCATGGCGGTTTTTGGATTGCCTGCCGGAGTCTCGGGGACTGAGGCTCTCCTGGAGAATTATTGCTATTCCTGCCATGATGAATGGGAGCAGAAGGGGAACTTACAGCTCGATCTTCTCGACACCCTGCCTCTGGAATCACGCCTCGACGTTCTCAATAAAGTGCAGGAGCGACTCTACTTCGGGCAGATGCCGCCGAAGAAAAAGAAGAAGCAACCCACCGTGGCGGAGCGGTCGGAGATGCTTGCGTGGGTCGCGGCGGAGCTCAAAAAGCACGAAGCTTCGACCTTGGAGGACAAACTGCGCTATCCAAATTTCGGAAACCACGTGAGCCATGAAAAGCTTTTCAGTGGTGAGATTGATGAAAAGCCCTTCACTCCGGCGCGGCGCTGGTTGGTGAGTCCGCAGATCTTTATTGAGCGAATCAACGCGGTCTTCGGTCTTGAGGGAGGGGCCCGCCAAAGTTCCTTCTATGGCGTCACCGTCCCGGTTATTCTTCCGGACCACTCAGGGGTTCGCTATTATGATACCACCACGTTGGATGGCGGCCATCTCCTCATGATGCTCACCAATGCAGATTGGATTTCCAAAAAGCAGCTGCGTGAGGCGCGGGTAAAAAACGGGGAAATTAAATCCAACGAATTTCCGAATCCGAAAGACAAGTGGACCCCGCGCAGCACACCGGAAGCATTCGAGGTCATCGTGACCAAAGAATCATCTCCCACCGAAGCGGAGATGATTGCAGCCATTCACACCCAGTATCAGTGTGTTTTGCAACGCGCCGCCAGCAAATCGGAATTGGAAAGGCACCTCCGACTTTTGAAAGAGAGCATCTCGCTCGCGGGCAATACCGAGGGTTTGCGACAAATGCTGGTCAGTGTCCTCTTGAAATCCGAGTTCATGTATCGCTATGAATTTGGGGCAGGTGAGGAAGACGGGTACGGACGACGCAAGTTGTCTCCACGCGAGGCAAGCTACGCCATCGCCTATGCTTTGAGTGATCGCAATCCCGATGCGGAGCTGGTCAAGGCTGCCGGAGAAGGCCGTCTCAATTCAAGAGAAGACTACCGTCGTGAAGTGATCCGGATTCTCAACGACCAAAGTTCTTTTGCCGGTCCGGGTGCTCCGGAGGTAAGTGGCAAGGGACTCAGCTCCCATAGAGTTACCCATCCCAAAGTGAACCGTTTTTTCCGGGAATTTTTCGGTTATCCCAACATGACAAAGGTGTTCAAGGATACCAAGCGAAGTGGTGGGTTCTATTCCAATGCCGGTCGCGGGACGGCGGGCACGTCCGGTCACGTCATTGATGAGGCGGACAAGATCGTCGATTACATTTTAAGGCAGGATCAAAATGTCTTTGAGCAGCTTTTGACCGCCGATGAGTATTTTGTGTATCATACCCGTCCGAACGAGCAGACCGCCGCTATCATTAATCGGTGGCGCGAGGCTTATGAAGTGCTCAAGGATGAGCCTTGGCGCGACGACCCTGAGTCCGTGAGCTTGAAACACGAAGAGCTCCTCAAGAACAATCTCGGACTCAAGGTTCCCCAGCAGAAAAAAGGCAAAGGTCGGCACGACAATACGCTTGTCCGTCTCATGGGATATTTCGAAACGACCTTTGGCCGCGGCACCACCCCTTACACCAACCCACCCTGGGCGCACGGGTTTCGTCACCAGTATTCCGAGATCTATAACCTGGCACCAATCCCCGGGACGCGTGGCAAGGACACCGGTCAAAAAGGTTGGGACTTCCAGGTGCAGCAGCCATTCAAAATTCCGCATCGCAAAGGCATCCTGACTCACCCGGCCTGGCTTTTGGCGCATTCACAAAACACCGAGACAGATCCGGTTCGCCGCGGAAAGTGGATTCGTGAAAAACTCCTGGCGGGCTACGTTCCCGATGTGCCCATCACGGTGGATGCCCAGATCCCCGAGGATCCCCATCGCACCCTGCGCGAGCGCCTGAATAAAGTCACCTCACCGCAGGAATGCTGGAAGTGTCACGTGCATATGAATCCTTTGGGGCTAACTTTCGAGATGTTTGATGACTTCGGCCGCTTCCGCACCGAAGAGGCGCTCGAGCACCCGGAGAATTTGATCAAGAGCGGAGATGGCAAGAGCTCTGCAAGTGTATATAAAACGAAGCCAATAAAAGTAAACGGGTTCCTCGAAGGCACCGGCAATCCCGCTCTCGATGGAGAGGTGCAGGATGCCTATGACTTGATCGACCGGCTAGCGAAGTCGCGCTTGGTGCGCCAGTCCATCATTCGCCATGCCTTCCGTTACTTTATGGGACGAAACGAACTCATCTCCGATTCACAAACTTTGATTGATGCCGAGGCCGCATACGATAAGAATGGTGGCAGCTTCCAAATGGTCATCGTCTCCCTGCTGACTTCAGACTCCTTCATCTACCGAAAAGAAACCCAATCATCCCAATGAAAAGCCGAAGAAATTTCCTGAAACAATCCATGCTGGGCGCCGGCGCCATGGCGCTTACTCCCGGTCTCTTTGCGGCCAACCCCAAAGGGAAGGCTCCCAAGCGCTTCATATTCATCCACAAGGGAAACGGCTTGCTTCCAAATACCCTCGTGCCTTCCACTTTGAAAGGCACGGAACTTGAGAAGGAGAAGCGCAAGGAAGCGTTCGAGGTTTCGCTCAAGAATCACGAGCTTCCGGAATGGATGGGTGCGCTCAGTGAGCACAAGGAGAACATGACAATTCTTCAGGGACTCTCGGGTAAGATGTGCACGACCGGGCACCACACCTGGCAATCTTCCCTCGGAGTTTATAAGGCAAACGAAAGACTCAGTTCGATCAAATGGGCCACCATTGATTTTGAACTCGCCAAGCTTTTCCCGTCCTCGCTCGAGCACATCGAATTGGCCTGCTTCCCAAGTGGCGGTGGAAACTCGCGTGGAAATATTAATGGGATTGAGAAGGGGTTTTCGGCCCGTGGACCGCAACAGCCCAACTACGCTTTCGGATCTCCGAAAGTTGCCATTGAAGAACTCTTCAAGTCGGTTCTGAGTGATAAGGAATCGAAGATCCAGTATCAACTCGAACGCCGCTTGCTGGAGTTTGCAGCCACCAGCGAAGGGGCAATGGCCGAAGAACTTCGAGGCATCGAGAAAGCAAAGGTGAAGAATTACTCGGACTCGATTGAAAATATTCGCGAGCGCAATCGCAAGATGGACGCGATGTCGGATGTCATTCGCAAGCACGCGCCGCGCCTCGATGACAAGTATTTCGCAGACGATCTCAACACCGTGGACCGCCAGATCGGACACGCTGAGATTGCTCTCTCGACCTTGATTTCCGGGATGACCAATATCGTCACGTTGACTGCCGATGAGCTGGGTACGATTTACACCGGAGTCACCGACATCGAGAAAGAGAACGTAAATCTTCACGATGTGGGCCACGGAAAACCGGTGGGCCGATTTGAAGCACTCCAAGTGCGCGAGAAGGTCCGCCGCCACCACATGAACTTGATCGACCGTCTGGTCAGCCGGCTCAAATCAGTGCCCGAGGAAGGTGGCACGATGTTCGACAACACCATGCTTCTTTACTTTCCTGATAATGGTGAGACCCACCACAGTAAGGGAACCGAGTGGCCTTTCATCGTGATGTCCGGCAAGAACGCCAAGCTCGATATCGCCGGGAAATACATTCGCCTGCCTCACTATGGCAAGGAAGACCACAAGACTCTCGGCAACTGGTATACCTCCATCCTGAACGCCTATGGAAATCCAGTTGAACATTACGGTGCCATCGACACCGGTCTGGCGCACATGGACCAGAAAGGTGCGATTAAGCAGCTCCTTGGATAGGCTTTTACCATGATGCCATTTCGTCTTCTCGCGGTTGCCGGAATCGTTGCTTCGGTGCAGGCCAAGCCAACCGCGATCCTGGAGAACTATTGCTTTTCTTGTCACGATGAGTGGGAATCGAAGGGCAACATCCGGCTTGATGACCTGGACAAGCTGCCGCTTGAGGAGCGCCTTGAGTTGCTCAACAAAGTTCAGGAGCAGGTTTATTTCGGGCAGATGCCCCCGAAGAAAAAGAAGAAGCAACCTGGCGAGGCCGAGCGTGTGGAATTGCTGGCTTGGCTGAAAAATGAACTTGGAAGGCACAATGCTTCCACCTTGCAGGACAAGCTCCGCTATCCCGGCTACGCGAATTACGTCGACCACGAGAAACTCTTCAGTGGTGAGATCACGGAAAAGCCTTTTACTCGCTCTCGCCGGTGGTTGGTGAGCCCGCAGATTTTCATCGAGCGGGTCAATGGGATTTTTGATTTGGAGGGCCGGGACCGGCAGCGGAGTTTTTATGGAGTGACCGTACCGGTGATTTTACCGGATCATTCGGGAGTTCGTTACTATGACACCACCACTCTGGATGGAGGTCATTTGCTTGCGATGCTGACCAATGCCGATTGGATTTCAAAAAAGCAACTGCGCCCGGCGCGAGTGAAAGCCGGCGAGGTAAAGTCAAACGAGTTCGAGAACCCAAAGGACCGTTGGTCCCCAAAGGCATCTCCGGAGGCCTTTGAAACCATTGTCATGAAGAAGTCGGCTCCGACCGAGTCGGAAATGAAGTCGGCGATTCAGGCCCAGTATCAATGTGTGCTGCAGCGCGAGGCAACCTCCGGGGAGCTGGAGAAGCATCTCGCGCTTTTGAAGGATAGCATCGCGATCGGCGGCAACACCGAAGGTCTGCGGCAGATGCTTGTCAGTGTGATCTTGAAATCGGAATTCATGTATCGCCATGAATTTGGTGCGGGCGAAGCTGATGAACACAGAAGGCGCAAATTGTCTCCGCGCGAAGCGAGTTATGCCATTGCCTATGCCATCGATGATCGTAATCCTGATGCCGCTTTGGTGAAAGCCGCAGAGGAAGGTCGACTCAGCAGCAGGGAGGATTATCAACGGGAAGTCCTGCGGCTCTTGAAGGACGAGAAGACATTTTTGGCCGAAGGAGACCCAGGGTTGAACGGAATCCACATGCGGTCACATCAGGTGACGCATCCGAAACTCAACCGCTTCTTTAGGGAGTTCTTTGGCTACGCAAACAGCATGAAGGTTTTTAAGGATACTGCGAGAAGTGGCGGGGCTTTCATGAACACCTCCCGTGGTTACTCCGGGACAGCGGGTTGGATCACCAATGAGGCTGACAGGGTGGTCGATGTTATCTTGAGAGAGGATCAGGAGGTCTTTGAGCGACTTCTAACAACAGACGAGTTTTTCGTCCTTCATCGTCACGGGAATGAAGAAGGGGCCAGGATTGTTGCGGAGTGGAAAGAAGTGTGGCTTGCCTTGAAAGACAGTGATTGGGCGAAGGATCCGAAGGTTTTCGTGGAAAAGAATTTCGAGAAATATTTCGATGAGTTCAAGGCGATCAAGATCACCAAGATTGATGACAAGCGGAACGCACGAAACCTCAAAAGGTGGATGGAGTACTTTGCGAATAGCTTCGGTCGGGGAATCACTCCGGCGACTTCGCCGTGGTTCTATCATGGCGGTCAGAAGTTTAGTTATGCTGAAGTTTACAGTCTGCCCAAAGTCCCGGGAAGTGGTCCCACGGGTGCCAATGGAAACTATGGCGAGCAGGAGGAGTATTGGGACTTTCCGACGACCCAGCCCTTTCAGGTTCCGAACCGCAAAGGAATCCTGACCCATCCCGCATGGTTGGTGGCCCATTCCCAGAACACCGAGACTGATCCGGTGCGGCGCGGGAAGTGGATCCGCGAGAAGTTGCTCGCGGGCTATGTGCCCGATGTGCCGATCACGGTTGATGCGCAGATTCCCGAGGATCATCATCGGACCTTGCGTGATCGACTCGATGGAGTGACTTCAAAGCAGGAGTGCTGGAAGTGTCACGTTCACATGAATCCGCTTGGGCTCACTTTTGAGATCTTTGATGACTTTGGGCGCTACCGGAAATTGGAGGAGCTCGAGCATCCGGACAACATCGTGAGCCAAGGACGCGGAAAATTTGCGGAGCACGAATACAGGAGCTTGCCGGTGGACGCGACGGGATACCTTAAAGGGACTGGTGATCCTTCGCTGGATGGCGAAGTACGTGATGCCTTTGATTTAATCGACCGGCTGGCCAAATCGCGCCGGGTTCAGCAATCGATCATCCGTCATGCCTTCCGCTACTTTATGGGGCGGAATGAAATGCTCTCTGATTCGCAAACCTTGATCGATGCCGAGAACGCCTACGTGAAGAGCGGTGGTAGTTTCAAGATGGTGGTCCTGTCTCTTCTCACCTCGGATTCCTTTATGTATCGGAAGGATGGAGAGGTTCCTGTCAATTAGGGTGGTCGTGACAATGTAGAAAGATTTTTGGGGTCTTCCCAAGCTAGTTATTAGCCGCGTTGCCTCCTCCGATCAATGTTCCGAGTCCGACCAGAGCGAAGATCGGGAGCCTGATTAGGTTCAAAAAAAGGGCGTAACCATCGCGACTTCGTTGGGTGACGGTGTTCTGCTCTTCCTTTGGAGTTTCGTGGGTTTCGACCTCGTCTCTGACATCGAGGTTCACGTCATCGATGGATTGGCATGAAATGGAATTCAAGATCAAGGTGAGCATCATCAACGAGGCAATCCAGCGGCATACGACAGTCTTCAGTCAAGCAACCATGAAGCTTTGCAGAGTAATCACGAGTTCTATTTAAGAATCGGGCTGAAGACGGGGTCCTTTTCGATAGGTGTGGCGTCGGGAGTGCGTAGAATCTCCCATCATGAAACTGACGAAGACAAAACAACTCATTTCATTCTGTGCGGCTTTCTCCCTGATTGGGGCGGTCGCAAATGCCAAGAAGCCCGAGGAGCAGGCGGGTTACGACAAGTCCAAGGACCTTGGGGTGAAGGCTCCGGAAGGCGCCGATGTTCCCTTTGACGGCACGATGGAGTCGGTGAAAAAGAACTGGGAGATGTGGCCCAAGAAGGACATGAAAATCACCTGGAAAGTGGTGAAAAGCCCTACGGGTGACAGCAAGGTGCTCATGACCGATGGCGGAAAAAAATGGGGAACCCATGATCTGGTCACCAAGAAAAAGTATCACGATTTCGAGGGGCACGTGGAGTTTGTTATGATGGGGGCCCGTGGCGATGATAAAGCCGAGGGTTATGCCAACAGCGGTGTCTATATGCAGAATCGCCACGAGCTTCAGATCGAATCACCAAAAGGGAAGAATATTGCGGATCCATATGGTTGGAAAATCGGGCCTCATGGGATTGGCGCGGTTTGCATGGAGCACGTTCCCAAGGGGAATGCCTGGCGTCCCAATGGTGAGTGGCATTCCTTTCACTTCATCTTCAAGGCCGGAGCGTGGGAAGGCGACAAGATGAAGGAGCCGGCCCGCCTCACCCTCTGGTGGAACGGGATCAAGGTTCATGACAATGTTCCCGTGAAACATGCCAACGGTGGTGTGAAGAACGGGCCGACCGACGAGCCTCTCAAGCTGCAGGAACACGGCCAGGATGTTCGCTTCCGCAACATCTGGATCAAGGAAATCAAGTAGGCGGCAAACTGTTTTCAACACCGGGGACCATTCGTGGCCCCGGTGTTTTTTTGCGGGTTGAGGCCCTCTCCCTCATTTTGCCGGAAGGCCATTGGACCTGTGAAATAATTCGGGATTGTGTTCAATCCAACAATCCTCTACCGTCATCTAGATGTTGGCCGGAGCGTCTCTCGTATTTTTTCCTTTCTTGGTTGTATCACTGGCCCATGGGGCGTTGATTGTGAATCTCGATCCAGCTCTGAGGCGATTTGATTCGCTCACGGATGCCGATGGTGGGGTGGGTGGATTTGGGGCAGGTGCACCTACCGCTGCAAATGGCCTCTCCTTTAATGTGACCGTTACTCCGGCGGCCGCTGATCTCCATTCTAATAATCAAACTTTGAATATCATGGAGATTGGCGGGGTCGCGAATGGCTCCGGACTCTATCTTCTGGGAGGAGAGCTTCACTTCCTCAGCAAGATGAACGGAACGGGATCGAATGCCGTGGGCACATTCAATGATCTTAATTTTGCGTCGGGGAATAATTTGATTGGAATCAAAAGTAGTTTCGGAGCCCTAAGTGCTGGGACCGAATACACCGTTGGGGTGATTTTTGATCCCGTTGATGTTTCTCCTAGTTTGGAGATCGGGGTCCTGCCTGCAAATGGAATCATTGCTCTGGAAAATTATTCACTGTCCGGAGTTGGTATTAAGACTAACTGGCATGGTGATAATTCTGCCACGGCATTCCGCGGAGGGAATATGGGTAATTTTGGGGGCACCGTAATTAGTAACACCCAAGTCTGGCTGATCTTTTCCATGGGACTAACATCAACGCCAATCTTTTCGAAGGAACTCAGGGAAAAGCTCTCTACTGGAATCATCTAGATCTCGCCTTGATGCCCGAGCCTTCATCGACCTTTTTCACGATTCTTGCCTCTTTTGGCCTCCTTGTGCGGCGTCAGAAGTAATTTTCCGTCCCAGATCTTTCCGGTCTCGTTGAGGCCTCGAGCCAAGAATATCCGTTTCTCCTGGTGGAAACGGGTATTATTGCATTCATGCCAACCAAAAATTTATGACACAAAAGATGTTTAAAGCGGCCCTCCTGTGCTCGCTATGTTTCAGTCTAACCGCTTTCGCACAGACCCAAATTCTTGCGATTGAATTCAATCAGGATGATCAGGTTGGTTTTGATCTTTGGCCTTCGCCTTTCTCCGGATCGAGTTCTACCGCGGATTTTACGACCGACGCGGGACTGACCTCTGGAACAACGACGGTGCAGGTTTCGACAAGTACGACTTTTGGCGTACCGGGGAATCGCGGGAGCTCGAATGGCAACCCGCCTGGCTATAGTTTTCAAAGACTATATGAGGATTTGTTAATCGCGATTTCGCCGACAGGATTCCTGACCTTGAACTTCAGCGGCTTGATTCCCGGTCAAACCTACGAACTCACTCTTTACGCCTGGGATCCGGGCGCCGGCGACGGGTCTGACAAGGTCTGGACGGTGATGTCGGGGAGGGGGACTCCAGCGGCAGCATCAGTGAATTTTCAAGATCCCTTGGTCGACAATGAATCGTTTGCAATGGTCTTTGAAATCGAGACCACGGCCACGGGGACTTTCCAGCTTAGGAACACCGCCGGACTCTCCCAATCGGCGATTAATGGCTTCATCCTGAAGGCGAAAGAAGTTGATCCCAATACGCCTCCGGAGATTACTTCGCAACCTCAAGCCATCTGGGATGGTGGGGAAGAGCTGGTGATTGAAGTCGGGGTGAGCGGCCCGGAACCCCTTTCCTTCCAGTGGTTCCTGGATGGAGCTCCGATTGCGGAAGCAACTTCGCAAACCCTGACCCTGAATGCCGCCGAGTGGGATCGGAATGGCGAATACACGGTGAGAGTGGCCAATGTGAATGGCTTTGTGGATTCGAGTGCTGCCGCGATCACGATTGATATTCCGGAGTTTCCGACCCGCGAGGAGCTCACTTACGAGCCGCTGGGTCCCTCATCGCGCCGCAGTGGTATTACCATTTCCGAAATTCTTTATCATCCTGCTCAACGCACCGATGGACGTGAGCTTGAGTTTATTGAATTGTACAACTCCCAGCCTTGGGCGGAGGACATCTCGGGATGGAGGCTGAGCGGTGAGGCGGACTATGTCTTTCCGGATGGGACCCTGGTGCCGGGCTTGGGGTTTGTGGTCGTGGCGCGGGTGCCGGGTGACGTGGAAAGCGAACTTGGCGTCATGGGAGTTTTGGGACCATGGTCGGGGAATCTTTCGAACGACGGCGGACGGATCCGATTGAGGAAACCTTCGGGTGCGATTGTTCAGGAGGTGAACTATAACGATGACTTTCCGTGGCCCGCGGCCGCCGATGGTGCCGGGCATTCGCTGGTTTTGGCGCGAGCGACATTCGGGGAAGGCGATGAGCGGGCGTGGGAAGCGAGCCACTCGATTGGGGGATCTCCGGGCGCTCTCGACGTGGTTCCCTCCGACGATCTGGATCAGGTTTTTGTCACCGCTGTTTTAAGTAATTCAGAAGCTCCGGTGGTGGACTTTGTGGAGTTGCGAAATGCTGCTCCGACCGTGGTTGATATCTCCGGATGCTTTCTTAGTGACGCCCGTGACACGCTTGATCTTTTTCAAGTTCCAGTTGGAACCTCGATTCCGGCGGGAGGAATGGTTCGCTTTGAAGAGCCTCAGTTGGGCTTCGCGCTGGGAGCGGATGGCGATGCCGTTTATCTGACGGATTCGTCAGGACAGCGGGTGCTTGATGCGGTGATTCTTCCGGCGTCACAGACCGGCGTGCCTTTGGTTCGCTTTAGAAGTGACGGTCCTTTGCGGCCTCAATCCGGGCCGTCGGTGGTGATTAATGAGATCATGTTTCATCCCCCCACGGATGATAATGCCGATGAGTGGATCGAGCTTCACAACTCGGGAGCCACTGCCATCGATTTGAGCGGCTGGGCTTTCACAGACGGTGTTGATTTTGTTTTTCCAAACGGGAGCCGGATCGCGGGCGGAGGGTTCCTGGTGATCGCGAAAGATCGCGTGCGGACGCTGGCGAATCATCCGGATCTGGATGGTAGCGTGGTTCTGGGTAACTATGGCGGAAGCCTTTCTGATGCCGGGGAGCGACTTGCCTTGTCAAAGATTGATAGTGGATTTTTTGTGGTCGAGGATGAGGTGATTTATCGTGATTCTGATCGCTGGCATCGATTTGCGGATGGTCGGGGAGCATCCCTCGAGAGACGCGACCCGGATGGGGATTCTTCTGGGCCTTCAAATTGGGTGGACAGCGATGAGTCCGCAAAGTCTGAATGGACCAATGTGGAATTTACAGGGACGCTCGCGCACGGCAATAGTTCAGCTCCGGCAAACCAAGTGCAGATGTTTCTGCTTGGGGCGGGTGAGGCCTTGGTCGATCAGGTTGAGGTGATTCCGGAGGGTGGTTCAAATGTCCTTTCGAATGGAGGGTTCGAGAGTGGAACTTCGGGATGGTTTTTTCAAGGCAACCAGCGGCGTTCGCGTCTGGAAACGAGCGAGGCCTTTGCGGGTGGGAATTCCCTGCGACTGATTGCCACTCGCCGTGGCGACCCGGGTCCCAACCGGGCCCGTGCTCCGCTGACACAAACGCTAGCGGCTGGTTCGCGTGCCACTCTCCGGGCAAAGGTTCGTTGGCTTGCTGGGCATCCCGAGTATCTTCTTCGCTTCCGCGGCAACTGGCTGGAGGCGAAAGGGCGGCTTGATGTGCCCACCAACCTGGGAACACCGGGGGCGGTGAATAGCCAGGCGTTGGCCAATGCGGGGCCGCAAATTGATGAAGTGATGCATCGCCCGGTATTGCCGGAAGCCGGTGATGATATCAGTGTTTATGCTGGGGTTGCCGACCGTGACGGCTTGGGCTCGGTGATCTTGCGCTATCGGATTGATCCTTCTTCGACGACAACTGATCTGCCCATGAATGATGATGGAGCGGGCGCAGATTTGACAGCAGGGGATGGAATTTTTTCCGCCAGGATTCCAGCTCAGTCGAATGGGACCCTGATCGCGTTCGAGGTTGTGGCCTTTGATTCCGAAGCGAGCGAATCAGTGTTTCCTCCGGTGGGCGAGGCTTTGATCCGGACCGGCGAGCCTGACAATGGTGATGCCTTCGGAACCTATCGGATGTGGATCACCCAGGCTTCATTGAGCGAGTGGGACGCCCAGCCATTTCGGAGCAATGATCCTTTTCCGATTACTTTTGTTTCGAATGGCGCGCGGGCGATTTACAACGCAGGAGCATTTTACGGGGGGAACAAGGATTCACACAGTTTTCCGACGAGTGGCTCGGTTTCCTACGACGTGACGTTGCCGGAGAATGAAGAGTTTTTGGGCGCGGACAAGCTGACACTCGATTATCCGGTGCGCGATGCCACCAACCAAAGGGAGCAGACAATGCATTGGTTTGCGGACCAATTGAAGCTGCCTACCTTGCATCGACGTGACATCTATCTCTACATGAACGGGATCCGGCGTCGTACGATTTATCACGATGCCGAGCAGCCGGACGGAGTTGTGGCGAATTCGCATTTTCCGGGTGACGACGGTGAGCTTTTCAAAACGAGCAACGATAACGAGACCAATGATTCTGGGTCGAGAACGCGACCTTTTGTGCGAAACATCATCGATGTTTTCGAGGCTGACGGGATGATCCGTGAAGCGCGTTATCGGTGGACAACCGGAGCGAGGGCACGGGGAAGTCGGACCCGTTTGGACGATACGACAATTGTTGAGTTGATGAGACGAGCCGATAATTCCGGGCCGGATTACGAAGAGAGATTGCTCGAGATCATTGACATGGAGAATTGGATGCGGACCTGGGCAATGATCGATTTAGGGTCGTTTTGGGATGCCTTTGGGAACACCAATTTCAAGAATACTTATCTCTACAAGCCGAGTGATTCCGGATGGGTCCAGTTTGTCTGGGATATGGATGTTGGTTTGGGAACGGACAGCCGGGATCAGCCGACGCAACCGCTTTTTCCATCGACCGGCGATCGCAATATCAACCGGATGTATCAGACTCCGGCTTTTACGCGGGCTTACTGGCGTGCCATGGAGGAATCGTTGGGATCATTCTACTCGACGGCTGGTGTCTCGCCACTGCTTGAGCGTAAGCGGGCTGCCTATGCGGCCGCCGGTTTGAATTTCACCTCGCCCTTTGTGCCGAGCGGTGCGGGCCGATCCATTCCACAGTTCATTGAGCAACGGGCCGCTTTCATCCGGCCGCAACTTGAAGCGGTCAACGAACCGTTTGAGCTCACCGAACCCACGGAGGGAAGCTCGTTAAACAACCCTTTCATTACCCTCATGGGAACGGCTCCCGTCGATGCGGTGACCATCGAGGTGAATGGGATTCCTTTGCAGCTTGGTTGGAATACCCCCGGAGATTGGACTGCCCCCTTTGCCCTGCAAGCTGGTGAAAATGTTCTTTTGGCCCGGGCTCTCGACGCGGAAGGAGCCGAGATTGCCAGTGAAGTGAGAACGGTCACCTTTACCGGTGTGGAAGCGTGGCCACCGCTCGTGATTAATGAGTGGATGGCTGACAATGAGAGCGCTTTCCCAGATCCGGCGGATGGCGATTTCGAAGACTGGATCGAATTGGCCAATCCGGGATTGGTGACGGCTGACCTGACTGGTTGGTTCCTCAGCGATGATCCCAACGATCCATTTAAATTCCAGATTCCACCAGGCTACGGCGTGCCTGGAGGAGGATATTTCCTGGCGTGGGCCGATGACGAAATTTTACAGAACACTCCGGATTTGAGTTCCGACTTGCACCTTCCTTTCAGGTTGTCAGCAGGAGGGGAGAGCATTCGTCTCTCGGCACCTGATGGGACTTTGATTGATCGCGTTGATTTCGGCCGTCAGTCACCCGACAAGACGATGGGCCGTGCCGGAGAGATCATTGCGGCCCTGGCACAACCGACACCGCGATCGTTGAACTCGATCCCGGCCGTCAGCCCAAGTGCAACTTATGTGATCGATGGCGACATCCTGACTTTTACTCTGATGACCGAGCCCGGTTTTTGGTATCAGGCTGAGTTCAGCAATGATCTGGAAAACTGGGAGCCGCTGAGTGACGAAATTCTCGCCGGGGGTGGCACCCTGATCTTCTCTGACACCGTTCTGGCAGACCGGCGATTCTACCGTTTCCGGCGATTGCCATAGGTGATCGGGACAAGGGGCATTGGTTTCGTTGCCGTTCGAAAGGTTCGCTAACAAATGAGTGTAGGAATTTTTGTGATTCGACTATTCCTTACCTTGTGGATTTTTTGCCCGTTTGCGTTTGGTGTGGAGCTGAAAGAGACCCTGCCTCCTCTGCAAGGTGGGCAGGTTCCCTCCACGGTGGATGAATTATGGCGGGGGTTTGATCCGCGGAATGAGCCGCTTGAGGTTGAAGTTCTGAAAGGTTGGGAGGAGGACGGAGTGGTCCTTCAGGTCCTGCGCTATCGGATTGGAGTCTTCAAAGGACGGAAGGCGATGATGGCGGGGATCTTTGGTTATCCCAAAGGGGCTCAAAATTTGCCAGGGTTGGTTCAGATCCATGGCGGGGGACAGTATGCCGATCACAGGGCGGTGCTGACGAATGCCAAGCGGGGTTATGCCACCATTTCGATATCCTGGGCCGGGCGGATCAGTGCGCCGGACTACCGGGTGGGTCCCCCGGAAGTGAAGTTGTTTTGGGAAGGGAACACAGACGATCCGCGTTACCGGGTCACGACTGATTGGGGGGCACTGGACGGCTATCACGCGCCGGCCCGGAATGCCGGGAACGTTTTTCCCAAGTTGGTTGATCCCGCGCCATGGACTCTTGATTCCGTGAAGTCTCCCCGAAACAACGGTTGGTTCCTGTGTACGCTCGGGGCACGCCGGGCTTTGACATTTTTGGAACAACAACTGCAGGTGGATCCGAAGCGGCTGGGAGTATACGGACACTCGATGGGCGGGAAGCTGACGGTGCTGACGGCGGGATCCGATGATCGGGTGAAGGCTGCTGCGCCGTCGTGTGGAGGGGTGAGTGATCGCTACAATTCCGATCCGCTATTCCGGACGACCATTGGAGATGATGCCTACCTTCCGCGAATTGATTGCCCCATCTTTTTTCTGAGTCCGGCAAATGATTTCCATGGCCGAATCGATGATCTGCAGCAGGCCACAATTGAGGTTCAGTCTCCCGACATCCGCATGACCTGTGCGCCCCATCACAATCACCAGGATACCTCGGGCTATGAGGTGGCGACGCAATTGTGGTTCGACCAGCATCTGAAGGGTTCCTTTGAGACTCCGGGAACACCATCAACCAAGCTGATTCTGCGGGAAGGAAGACGGCCAAGACTCATTCTGGTCCCGGATCGATCGAGAGAAATTCTATCGGTGGATGTTTATTATACCCAGCAGGGGGAAGTGTTGGAAAGTCTGGGAAACAGGGAGAATACCAAGAGTCGGTTTTGGCATCACGTGAAGGCATCACCGGGAAAGGCTGATTGGGTTGCTGATGTTCCCCTTGTTGATCCCGGCCGCCCTCTTTGGATCTATGCAAACGTCAGTTATCCTCTTGAAAACAAGGTGGTCGGAGCGGGCTATTATTATGGAGTCTATGAAGCAAATCATTTTACGATTTCAAGCCCCATGACGATGCTCGATTCGGATCGCTTGAAGAAGCTTGGCGTCGCGGATACTTTTAAGACTTCAACCGTGATTGAGGACTTCGCCAAAGACTGGGAGAAGGAATGGTTTACCTATCGCGAGAAGGAATGGGCTCGCAAAACCCATAAGGTTTATGAGCCACGGTGGAAAGCGCCGGAAGGTGCGAAGCTCACCTTCGAGGTGCGGTCGGAAGAAGCAAATACTCTCGTAGTAGGCATTGATCATTTCGCCATAGTAGTGAAGCTTGATGTCGGCAAGGAGTGGCAGATGGTCCAACTAGAGCCATTCCAGTTTAAGGATGCGGAAGGCGGTGTTTTGGAAAATTGGCAAGGAATCAAGGAACTCCGCTATGCCCCGATTGACATTCTTCGATCAAAGAAGCGTGGTAGTAAGAATAGTAAGACCCTCGGTGGTTCCTGGAAGGGGAGGCCGCCGGAATTGCGTAATCTGCATTGGAAGGTTGAGTGACCAATCCAATCTGAAGAATCTGCGAAAGACGCTTCGCTTGGCAGGATAACGATAGTCAGAATATACGGGTATCAGCGCAGACAAGGTCTCCCTCTTGCAACTCAAAGTCATGAGTCTTTGCCAAGCGTAAAGTCTTGAGTTTATGTCTCCACACAAATTTTTTGCCATCAACAAGTCGCGTGACAGTCAGGTTGACCGGCGGTCCTCCTCCAAAATCGCCTTGTCCTCCATGTCCCCCACATACTCCGTAAATTGACTTTAAGCCAAAACCCTTTGGGAGACGATAAAGCCCGGTTTTTTTTGATTACCCGTTACTTGGACTTGGATTTCATTCTTACCTTTTGCTCCCGTCACTCTATTCCCGTGCTGATCCCAAAGTAGTTCGAGATTGCTTTCCTTCGAATACGCGCCAGACGCACCAAGAACGATCAACAGTAGGAGGATATTCTTTTTCATTTCTATTTTTCCTTCAAACGTCAATTTCGGCAGAGCCATGCTGTGAACTTTGGACGGTTACCTTACCGCAGCGGGTCCCCAGACTTCCTTCATGACGGCGAAGGCCTTCGGGTCGAAGTCTTTGAGTTCGGCGGCGACGAAGGGGTAGAAGTCGTTGCGGTAGAGGTAGGCCTCGGTGGCTTCGGCGAAGTATTCCTTGTGGTTGGTGGCGGCGTAGTGACGGACGGTACGACCGGTGAAGAGCTTCACCTTCTCAAGAATTCCTTTTTCCATGGCGGTGTCGTAGGCTTCGATGATCTTCCTATCGTCGAAGCTCAGGACCTGGTCGTGGTAGGCGTGCGCCAGTTCATGAAGGATGACGGCCGGGTGCTTGAGCATTTGTTCACGCGAGAAAAGGGCGGAGGCGTTTGTGATGTGGACCTTCTTGGCGAGGCGGGGATCATAGCCGCGCCCCGTGAGCCATCCGGCACCGGGGTGATACTGCATTCCGGTGAGTTCGGGGTGTTTGTTCTCGAGCCAAATTTCCATCGTCTTCATCTTGTCGAGTTGCTTTTCGGGCAGGAGAATACAGATGCGCTGAAGGTGGTTGGCGAGCATCTTGATGGCTTTCTCTCCCGTCTCGGCATTCTCTCCTCCTTCAAGCAGGGTGGGGTCGACGTGCACGGTCCACCCTTCGATGTTCTTTTGCACGGGCTCAATCCAGCCGATTTTTTCGGCGCGCGCGTTTTCCTTCTTATCGCCAAAGGCAAGCCAGACGGATGAGACAAGGATGGCAAGAGGAGCGAAGAGCTTGAGGAATCGCAGCGAGCGGGAAGATGAGGGAAGAACGGGTTTCAGGGACATGGGATGATAGTTGGTTGGGTGTACCTACGTTGTCATCTTCCAAGGTATTGCACCAGCTCCGGGAAACCTTTTGACTGAATCCATGAAAAATTTTGCGCTCTTTCTTCTCTTCTTCCTTCCCTTGATAGCCCGGGCCGACAAGAAGCCAAATATTCTCATGTTGTTTGCAGACGACCTTGGGCGGTATGCCTCGGCTTATTCGTCCAAGGATCAGCCATCGGTGAACGACATCATTTCAACCCCGACCTTCGACCAGGTGGCCCGTGAAGGGGTTTTGGCAACCAACGCTTTTGTTTCGGCTCCTTCCTGCTCGCCGTGCCGTGCTGCTTTGATTTCCGGGCGTCATTTCTTTACCAACGGTTCCTGTTCCCAGCTACACCATCGTTGGCACGGACCCGAGGCCTCCGATCCCTGGGCCGGGATTTCAGGCTATGCGGAGATCCTTCAGAAGAACGGATATCACATCGGACTCACTCACAAGGATCATGTGAAGGGGAAAAAGTTTGGGCCACAGTTCAATAAGGCGGGGCGCAAGGTGAATACCTTTTCCCAGTATGTCAGCAAGGGTGGTGAGATACTGAAGAGAAAGGACGATCTTTATGAGGAATGCCGGGCAAACTTTCGGAGCTTTCTGGAAAAGCGGGGCAAGGAACAGCCCTTTATGTATCACTTTCACCCGACGAATCCGCATCGCTCCTGGACGAGGGGTTCGGGCAAAAATCTTTGGGGGCTGGATCCCGGGAAGTTAAAGGGAAAGATGCCTCCTTTTCTTCCTGACGTCCCGGTGGTTCGAGAAGATCTGGCGGACTACCTCGGCGAGGCGATGGCTTTTGATGAATGCTGCCGGATTCTCCTCGAGGAACTCAAGGCGACCGGAGAATATGACAACACCTTGATTGTGATTTCGGGTGACCATGGTGCGCCCGGATTCCCCCGCGGGAAAACGAATTGCTACGATTTTGGTGCGCGGGTTCTTTTTGCGGCACGTTGGCCCGGCCATATCCAGCCCGCCCAGAAGTTGGACAAGCCGATCTCGTTGATCGATCTTGCGCCTACTTTTTTGGCTGCTGCCGAAATTGAGAAAGCGGATACGATGCATGGAGAGAATCTTCTTCCCGCGCTGGTTTCCGGAGATCACTCGAGTCTTCGGTCATGGGCTTTGATCGGGCGCGAGGTTCACGTGGAGTCGGCGCGTGACCGCCAGCTTCCTTTTTCGATGCGTTCGATTCGAACGGCGGATCATCTTTATATCATCAATTTCACTTCAGACCGCACTCCAATGGGTGACTTGTTGGCTCTCAAGAAAGGTCCGCTTTCTTTTGAAGACCTCGCGGGTAAAACGCGGCTGACTTATGCCGACGTGGATGCCGGACCAACCAAGGCGTGGATGATTTTGAATCGTGATAAGCCGGAATTCAAATTCCATTGGGATCTTGGTTTCGGATCCCGTCCGGCAGAGGAACTTTATGAGCTGAAGAGCGATCCTCATCAGATCAAAAATCTGGCTGCTGATCCCAAATACGGAGCGGTGAGAGCCAAGTTACGCGCCCAGCTTATCGCCGAGCTGAAAGAGCACAACGACCCTCGGTTGAATGGAAATCAGTTTGATTATCCACCCTACTGCAAAGTGGGATTGGACAAGAAGTAATCAGGATACAGATCTTCCACCGATCAGAGAAGTCCGGAACCAGCTTAGGCTGGTTCCGGAGGTGTGAGGCTTGATTTGATATGAGTCATATATCATTTCGATAGTTATTTCAAAGCGACTAGAAGTCATCTCATAAATGTTGGAGCAGGATTTTTACGCAGGCAAGGTGGATGAAACCCGCGTAGTTGAGGTGGTGGTATTCGTAACGCACAACGGTTCGGCGTGAGTTGAATAACCAAGC
>JAURPJ010000069.1 GCA_030835305.1 Verrucomicrobiota bacterium
AGAGCACCAACGGGCTGATTCGCCAATACTTCCCAAAGAAAACCGACTTCTCAACAATCAACCCAAAAGACGAGAAGGAGGTTCAAGACAAACCCAACCGAAGACCTCGCAAATGCCTCGGCTTCCAAACCCCAAAATAACGTCTATTTTCCTACTGACCCACTTGCGCTAGCCGCTTGAATCTGCCTCCTCAAAGTTTGCTCTGGATTCATCGAGGCTGGACAATTTTTACCGCAATAGCCATATCCAGCGAAGATATCAAAAAGTGCTATTGAAAAACCACAACTTCGCTCCTTAATAAAGAGCAGCCAATCATGCGCTTTAACAAGAGTCTCATCACCAATCTCATTGCGATCCTTTTCGCAATCGTGAGCTACTTCCTCCCCGCCCCATTCCGCGACCCCGCCTTTAACATCGGGCTCTTCGCCTTCTCCGGAGCACTCACGAACTGGCTCGCCATTCACATGCTGTTCGAAAAGGTCCCCGGCTTTTACGGATCGGGAGTTATCCCGGCCCGCTTTGAAGATTTTAAGGAAGGGATTCACCGGCTCATTATGCAGCAATTTTTTACCTCCGAGAACGTGGCCCGCTTCTTTGAAGGAACCGATGGAGGAAACAACAGCGGAGTCGACCTCACTCCCCTGATTGACTCGGTCGATCTCGATCCCACCTTTGAAGCGCTGAAAACAGCCGTCATCGATTCAAAATTCGGAGGAGCCCTCGCCATGTTCGGCGGACCAGCCGCTCTCGATCCCATCAAGCCGGGCTTTGTCGAGAAGATGAGAAGCTCGATTGCAGAGATTGTTTCGTCGGATGACTTCCAGAAAAAACTTCAGGCTCTCGCCACCGGAAGCAGCAGCGATCACTCCGAACTCCTCGACCGGGTCAGTTTCATCGTCGAAAAGCGACTCGAGGAACTAACGGCCAAGATGGTCAAAGAAATCATCCAGCAAATGATCCGCGCCCACCTGGGTTGGCTCGTCGTCTGGGGAGGAGTCTGCGGAGGATTGATCGGCCTGATCGCAAGCCTGTTACAGAACTCCTAGAAGTCTGTCGGACTTACTCAATTCGGCTGACTGCGAAAAATGGCTACTCGTCTAGCCAACGCTCTTCTGCTTCTGAAATCTTTGCGGGACTCAGGCCCAGACTCTTCAAGATTCCCTTGGCCATCATGATGTTGCCCAACTTGTTCATGTGGCAGCCATCGGTTGTGAGCTTATTTTGAATCTTCCGATCGTACTTCGGCTCACCAAACATCAGCGCCTTGCCAGCAACATAAGGAATCGTTTTCAATTGGTCTTGCATCTCTCGATTCAGATCCGCCAACGGAAGCTCGTTCTCTTTGGCAAATTCCCTGGGAAAATCATTATAAGGTATCAGCTTCTTATTTGTCTCTTTTTCAAGATCTTCACCGATCATCGTCGAGGTGAGAATCATGATCTTTATGCTGGCCGCCTGGGCTTGCCCGACAATGGCCCGAACGTTTTGTTGATAATCCTCCAGCGGGATTCCCTGGAACGCACGATTTCCCAACTTCAGTGTGAAGTGCCAAACGTCATTCACCCCGCAACTTAGGAACACCCAACCGGGCTTCTTACTGATCACATCCCGGTCCAATCGCGCCAACATATCCTTGGACCTGTCCCCTGAAACCCCCGCCGGAACGTGGGACAATTTTAATCCCTCGTGATTCAGCGCCTCCATAACCAGAGTGACATAGCCACTCTTACGATTGCCACCCTGCGTGATGGAATCTCCCAGAAAGGCAATCTTTTCCCCTTGCTTCACCGGGAGCTTGCTTGCGTCACCCCATACCCGAGATACAGCAAGACAGCCGAAGATTATTATTGCGATAAACTTCAGGGCTCTTCTTCCGGATGTCATTTCTTCTTCTACCCGGATCACGAATGGCCTCACTCCAAGAATACCACCTTGGGTGCTCGGAAATCCGGCGCTAAATATCGATCCGCTTCCCGTCATTGCGCGCTGAGACCAGGCAGGCATCGAGAACCTTTTGTGTCTTCATCGAAATCTCCGGCCAGAACGGATCCGGAGTCTCGCTCAGAGCAAGTTCCGCAAACTTACGGAACAGCTTGGTCTCCTGTGCCGTCGGGTGGTTGTTCGCCTCCTCCTCAATCGCAAAATCCCTCTCGTTGCGTTCCTTGAAAAATTGACAGCCTTCTTGCACGAATCTGGGGTTCGCCACTTTGAAGCCCAACTTCCCACCCGGATAAGGCAGAACGAAATCATCCACTCTTAAATTTCCTTTTGATCCACTCACGTGAAGCCATTGCTGGTTCTCCGTGAGAAAGGAATTATAGAATGTCGCGGAAGTCCCGTTCGCAAAAATAAGCTCGGCACTCAACTCGGTGGGCACTCCATCCAAAGTGTCACCGCCGCCTGCCGATGAAAGAAGAGTCGCTCGAAGCGAAACCGGCATCTCATAGTTCATCACAAACAAAGTGGCTCGGATGGTATACCACCCCAGATCACCAAGCGCTCCCGCAGGCTCCAGTTCGCTGCTCCCTCGAATATTCTCGTCAAAAAATTCAGGCGGAGCACAAAAGGAAAAAGCGGAAGCAATTCGCCGGATCTCTCCGACATTTTTGGGATCATCGAGCGCCTCCCGCAGCTTCGGCATGCGGTCGCTGTGCATATACATCACCCCATCCATAAACTGAACATTGTTAGCCGCGCAGGCCGAAGTCATCGCTTCCAGATCATCGGAATTAATCGCACACGGCTTCTCACACATCACATGCTTCCCGGCATTAGCAGCCTTCACCACCCACTCCTTACGCATGCCGGTTGGAAGCGGAATATAGATCGCGTCCAAATCATCAGCCGCAATCATTTCGTCATAGCCGCCAATCGCCCTCGGAGCTTCCGCAAAAGGAACCTCGTCCTGGCATTCATCAATGAACCTTTGCGCCTTGGCCGCATCCCGGCTCGCAACCGCCACCACCACTCCGTTGCCGGAATTGCGGATCGCATCCCAATTCTTCCGCGCAATATTCGCCGACCCCAAAATTCCCCATCGCAATGTCTCTGCCATGAGCAATGGTTTACACAAAAACACCCCCCCAATACAAGTCAGCTTAACCAAGATCCGATTTTCCACTGACTACCTTCGATACTTCGTGGTCAATCGCCTGGCACACTCAATTTGCCCACCCGTCTCAAGACAGCACTTCCTGCGCTTTCTAATCCACGTCACCGGGTCGGCTCCCTTCGGAATAAAACCCGCCTTGGCACACCAAGCGATGATGAATTGCCCCGTCCGACCGCAACCCGCCACACAGTGCACCACCACCGGCTCCCTCGCCGCATGATGCCGGTCCATTAATTCAATAAAATTTTCAATCTGTTGATCGGATGGGACTCCGAAATCCGGAACATGGATGAAATGATAGTCAAATCGCTTTGGCACGTCCCGCCGGTTGTCAAACTCGCAAACATTTACCACCGACTTGATCCCTTTCTCATCAAAGAGATCGAACACATAGGGATCGGGCCACCACGATGCTGCGATGTTCCCCTCCACAATCCAAGTGAAGGGCTCCGTTCTCTCCGGCTGTCCTCGTTCAGGCCAATACCAAGGGCGAATGGGCATACCAGTTTATGATACATTACAGACTACTTGCAAACGACCAATATTCAATGGACCGGAATCAGCGCCACCTCCAAACTGGATTTGAGCATTGTCTGCCACACCAGAGCAACGGCCATCAAAAGAATTCTGGCGATGACGTATAAAATTCGAATGTTCGAACTCTCAACATTTCCCACCCAGTGATCGACAATGGAAATACTCACCGCTCCCGCGACAAACATCAAAATGCAAGTCATCCAGCCTCTGAAAAGTCTCCACTTGGACACCCCAGAAGTAAAAGGCAATTACGAATTTCTCAAAACCGGAAGAAAACAAGTCATGATGCCACCTCCATTTTCCTCCCTGGTCCCGTTAGCCCTGGATCAGACAGGCTTTTCGCGACCGAATCCGAGGAAGAGACGTGTCGGGGCCATTGATGACATTCAAAATAGATCTCGGCAGCTGCATCTGCTTCCGGAGACCGTTTTAAAGTCAAGCTTGTCGGATGCACCAACCTTGCTGGCTTTGGGTTCTTTAGCTGCAAGCGTGGTCAAACTTCTCACTTTCAGGTGAAATTTGCCTACGCCTTTAGGGCGTATTCGTGGCACTGTTCTCCCCATCACTTGGAGGTCAGGTCGTACCATGAAATCCCATCTTAAAATCATCCTAGCTTCCGTCCTTCTTGCGGAACAGACAGATGCCCGGGAGATCAGTTTCAATCGCGATGTCCTCCCCATCCTGTCCGACGCCTGCTTCAGCTGCCACGGCCCCGACTCCGAAGCGCGCGAAGCCGACCTCAGGCTGGACCTCGAGGCCGAGGCCAAAGCCCATCGTGACGGCTTCCCCGCCATTGCTGCGGGCAATCCCGCTGAAAGTGAGCTGATCTTTCGTATCCTCAACGAGGAACCGGACGAGGTCATGCCTCCACCGGAGGCACACCGCCAACTCACCGCCGCCGAAAAACAAACTCTAAATGACTGGATCACACACGGGGCCAGATGGGAAAAGCACTGGGCTTTCGTGAAACCAACCTCTCCGCCCCTTCCAAAACCCTCCAACCCGCAATGGCCCCGGAATCCCATCGATCACTTCATCCTTCACACCCTCGATCAAAAGGAACTTCCGCCATCCCCCGAAGCCTCCCGTGAAAAAATCCTCCGCCGCGTTACGCTCGACCTCACCGGCCTCCCTCCCACGCTTCAAGAACTTCAATCATTCCTCTCCGATAGAAAACCCGGCGCTTACGAGCGCGTTATCGATCAACTCCTCGCCTCGCCCCGTTACGGCGAAACAATGGCACTCCCCTGGCTCGAAGCCGCACGCTTCGCCGACACCGATGGCTACCAATTCGACGGCCCCCGTAGTATGTGGCGTTGGCGGGACTGGGTGATCGAAGCCTACAACTCAAACAAACCTTTCGACGAATTCACCATCGAACAACTTGCCGGCGACCTCCTGCCCAACCCCACCCTCGAACAAAAAATCGCCACCGGCTTCAATCGCAACCATCGCTACAACTCCGAAGCCGGACTCGTCGTCGAGGAATTCCTCCTGGAAAACGCCGTCGATCGTGTCGACACCACAA
>JAURPJ010000070.1 GCA_030835305.1 Verrucomicrobiota bacterium
GTGATCTCCTCGCGCGCGCCCTGACCCACATCTCCGACCCAGAGCTCATCCCCATCGAAGCTCATGCGCCATGGATTGCGTCATGCGCCATGGATTGCGTCATGCGCCATGGATTGCGGAAACCAAGGGCAAAAAATTCAGTGCGGGTCTGTGTTGGATTGACCGAAATTCCGTTGAAGGAAGCGACTCCAACCCAAGGGTTGTGTGCTGGGATTTCGTAGTGCGGATTTCCGTTTGCCAGTCTCACTGCCGGATGATTATTGGGGCGCAGGTTGTCGTCATCGCTCCCCGTTCCATCTGAGGCCGTATAGTCCTCAGACTCCAGGTCGACATCGATGCGGATGATGGATGACCAAAAATCCTTGTCGAGGAGCTGGCTGTTGTTGAGGGAGTCGTTTTGATTCCCTTCGTCTCCCCAGCTCATATAAAGATATCCGTCAGCGCCAAATTGAAGATCGCCGCCATTGTGATTGGACGCATTGTTCTCCATCTCGATCAAGATGGTTTCCGAGTTTGGGTCGGCGACCGTATCGGTAGTATCCGGATCGTTCCAACGTGAGAGTCTTTGATAATTCACTCCAGCTGAGCGAACATTATAGACCACGAAGAAGTCTCCGTTATTCGCGTAATCGGGATGGAAGGCGACGCTGAGGAGTCCTTGTTCGCTACTCGTTAGGAACGATTCGCCACGATTGTTGATGATTTGATCAAGATCCAGAAAGACAGCTTTTGTCGGTGTGACTGCGGTGACATCCGGGATGAGTTCGAGGTCTCCGGTTTTCTCACAAACAAAGAGACGTCTGGACTCACCGGCCGGACTGCGGAGGCAGAGAGGTGAGGAAAACGAAAGCCCGGCGAATGCATTCTCTACTTCAATGACCGAAGTGGGAGGGTTCGCCGGGAGATTAATCGAGGTGTTTGCGACCCGGTCGCCGGCAAGCGCGCCAAGAAGCGGGAGTAGTACCAACGTGGAGACGAAGGACGATTGTTTCACCCTCCCACGCTACGGTGAGATTGATGAAGTTTCAATTTGGAAGAAGGGGAGATTTTCTGGAGATTCACCACCTTTGCCTAGCGCCTTCTTCGAGAGTTAAGAATCTCGGTTTGGACCTCTGCCGGAAGACCGCTGTTTGTGAGCCAGGCCTTCGCCTCCTCGGGTTTGCGGCGGTAGTAGGCGTAACCAACCTTCTTGAGAGATTCGCTGCGAATTGCGGGATTCTGGATGTCCTGGGCCCACGCGATGGCCGTCTGGGGATCCTGCCACGCGTATCCCTCGGCAAAGCCCTTGATGGCTGAATCACGTTTTGGGGAATTTGGCATGTCGAGTAGATATTGACCGGCGGCAATGGGATCGCGATCTTCCCAGTCACCGAAGGCGGAGTTGAGACCCGCTTTTTGGCCGGGCCCCTCTGGAAGTTGATCGAGCCAAGAGACTGCCGCAAGGGGTTCGCGCTCGGCCCATTTCTCTCCGACCTGGGCTACCGCGCGGGTGGCATAATCCTCGGCTGCGAAGGTCTGAATCCATCCCGCCGCAGCCTCCGGATCAGTTCGTGCGTATCGTTCGGCCACCTTGTTCATTGCCGAACCTTTAAGTGGTCCATCTTCCAGAGTTGTAATCCAATTAGAGGCTTCCACCGGGCCTTCCTGACGGATGACCTCGCTGGCGACGGTTTCCATCAAACGTGCGGCATCGGTTCTTCCTCCGGCGAGAAGCTTGGAAACATAAGCGGTGGCCTCGTCGCGATTACGGTCCGCCAATCCGGCTACAACGCCTTCTTCGAGTCGCTTTTTCTGGTCGGCCAGATTTTCGGGCAGGCGATCAAGCATTGCCATGGCGCCTGTCGGGTCAGTCATTGCCCAACCACTGATCACGGAGTATAGATCCTTTTGTTCCATGTCCAGAGAGTCCGAGAAGGCGGATTCTCCGGCAATGGTCCCCCAGGCATAATTAAAGTCGCGCCACTCCGGGTCACGGATATTCATTCCCGATGCAATGAGTTTTTCACGGATTTGCACCGCATTTTCGCTGGTCATTTCTGCGAGCAGGCGACTGAAGGCAAGCCGGCGTTTGACTTGATTCGGATCCTTAAAAGCCATGGCAGTAAGGCTATCGATTCCCATCTCAGAAAATGCATTGGCGTCGAAAACCTCTGAAACAATATCCTTTCGCCTGGAGCGGTAGCGTTGCGACTGTGGCCCGAAAGCGTCGGTGCTGGAGCCGACGGGGAGGGTCGATTGGGTCCGGGTGCTCGTCGCGGATACGATCGTTTCGGAATTGGTTTTGTATTCAGCCTTCTGCCATCTTGTTCCGACAAAAAATGCGCCAATCATGGCGGCTCCCCAGATGCAATAGACGGTGACCGATTTGGAAAACATTTCATAACTCTAACAACTTTTCCTGATACCGCAAATCCCCAGCCTAGAATATCCAGACCGGGAATTTCGATCAAATTGTTTCCGGATGCGACTTTAGGTGGCCTGGCTTCCACGTGCCATGACGACCTTTCCGGTTCTGATGGTCTCGATGACCTCAAATTGGCCGAGCATGAGAACGACGGCGTCGATCTTGCTGGTGGTTCCGGTGAACATCGCGATCATCGAATTCGGGCTCATGTCGACCGTCTTTCCTGCAAAGTGTTCAATGACCTGAAGTGCAGCGGATCGCTCGTCCTTGTCAGCGATAATTTTGACCAGGAGCATTTCGCGAACGACCGAGTTTGCCGCGGTGTGCTCGTAGCAATGAATCACATCGATGAGCTTGTTGACTTGCTTGATTATCTGTTCGAGCCCCTGTGGATTTCCTGAGATATCGATGGTCATTCTGGAAAAAGCACCGGTGCGGCCTTCGGAGACGACAAGTGAATCGATATTGTAAGCTCTTCGTGAGAAGACCTGGCAAATTCTCATCAGGACCCCCGGGCTGTTGTTGACGAGGATGGAGAGCGTATTTGAAGCGCCACGCGTGGCATTTTCCATAGGAGTGTCGGTGGTGACAATCGTTTTAGACATTTCAAGTGATGGTGAATTTTTGAAAAGTGGAGGGAGGTCCTAGGTTGATCCCACAGGTTTTGCCATTTGAGTTTTGGGCGGCTCGGTGATCATGTCCTCAAGAGCTGCACCGGCAGGAATCATGGGGAAGACATTCTCGTATTTGACGCACTCGGCGTGAATGAGGATGGGCCCTTCGTTGTAGGCGAGTGCTTCCTCGATCTTACGTTGGCAATCGGCCGGGCGTTTAAAGTGGACGCTTGGAATGCCATAGGCACCGGCAAGCTTGCAGAAATCGGGGTTGCCCTCGAGATCGACGCCCGACTCCCGGTTCTCGAAAAAGAGCTCCTGCCATTGGCGGACCATGCCGAGGTAGTGGTTATTGAGAACGACAATCTTGACGGGGAGTTTGTGAATCGCAGCGGTCGCCAA
>JAURPJ010000071.1 GCA_030835305.1 Verrucomicrobiota bacterium
AGAGCACCAACGGGCTGATTCGCCAATACTTCCCAAAGAAAACCGACTTCTCAACAATCAACCCAAAAGACGAGAAGGAGGTTCAAGACAAACCCAACCGAAGACCTCGCAAATGCCTCGGCTTCCAAACCCCAAAATAACATCTTTTTTCCTACTGAACCACTTGCGCTAGCCGCTTGAATCCGTCTCTTCTTCCCCTCACGCTGGTCAGCCGGGAATACCTCAGGCCGCCATAGCTTTGGGTAATTAGATTTTGCAGGAATCCACGATCATTCGCGGAAGATTCAATGACCATGCTGACCCCACGTTCTATCCCACTCTCCCTGGAAAGAATCTTTTCAGACCATCGATGTCTTGTTGACTCGGAAACCTTCGTCTATTGATGGGTCCATTCTTGACGGAGGCGGCTGCTTTAAGGTGCTTGAGCTCTCCCTAGTATTTCTCAACTTATTTTTTGATGACCGCGTTGCCTTTTGTGATAAGCCGCCGGAAAATCCAGTTCTCCGTTTCCAAGAGGATCACGTTTAAAATGGGAGCTCCACTAACATGAATCGATAAATCCTGGCAGCCAGCCCCTGATAGAGGCCCCTCGATACGAAATAGCATCGATGTAAACTCTACTTCTTTTGAAGATTGAGTATTTCCTCCGCATAGCGTTCGCCGAGTTTGATCATGCTTTCGGCATCAAAGTGCCAACGGTCCATGGTCTTGAGCCCTTTTGCGATAGCGACACCGGTCCGGGGAACGCTACCAGGAAGCTTTGCGATCTCTTGGTTGATTTTTTCACCTTCCTTAATCTGCCCTGCCACGAACAAGAGGTCGGGGTCTTTGAGATCCTTGCGGAGCTCCTCGACGAGAGCCTTAAGCTTGGGGAGATAGCTACCAGGATCACCGCTATTGGATTCGCCCTGGTGCCAAAGTACCCCTTTCAGGGTGCCGGTTTTTTGAGCTATCTGGGCTCGCTTAACGATGGCTTTGTAAAAAGGTGTTTCGGGTGCCCATTGTTCGATCTTACTCCCTCCCCTGGCATTGACAACAAGGCCGAAGGTGGTCTTCGGATTTGCTTTCTTCATCGCCCTCGCAAAGGAATAGCCGGGATTAAGCTTCTGCATGCTGAGACTTTTCCGGATGGTGGAATAACGGTTGAGTGGATTCCTGGCTCTCTCCCATTCATTGAAGGCATTGAGGAGAAGACATCCCTCGATCTCTTTGGCGGCCGTATCATCAATTGGTGCACGCCCGGCCATATTTGATTGGCCAATTAGAAGATAAACGTGGAGGTCTTTTCGAGCAATATCCCCTGCTGCTGTTCGAGCGTTGGCAGACAACACGAAAACGAAGAATACAATGGTGATAAGTTGGAGTGGTTTCATTATTTCTTTTTCGAATCAGACCTGAAGGCAAACCTCTGGAGTCCGCGCTGGACTGACAGGATCATCGCAGACGGTCCCGCCAAATGAATCTTTTTCCCCTTGAGAACTAACGCGACAGGAACCTAGGGAAACGCTGATTTAAGCGGAGTGGTCGTCGAGCAGAAAATCTGAGAGACTCTTCGTCATGGGGCACCAGCTGGAATCAGAATACGCAGGGAAGCGCAAGACGACATGCCGGGTGAAATTTCTCGCGGAGATGGAAATCACTGTTTCCTCGGATGAACTTCTCGTGGAAATCAAGCCCTACCAACCGAACAGGAAACGTGGACATCCACCCATTGGACTCGAGCGAATGCTCCGTCTCTACTTCCCACAACAATAGTATGGCCTCGCTGACGAGGCTCTTAAAGATGCTGTCTATGACAGTCAGGCCATGCGCGCTTTTCTCGGGATCAACCTCGCCAGAGACCCCATGCCTGATGCCATGACCTTACTCAAATTCCGTCATCTGTTAGAAAAGCACGATCTCTGTGCCACCATCATCAATGCTCGCTCTTCCACGAAGAACAAGGACAGAGCCCGTGCCCCAGAGATGCATCAGACCAAGAAGGACAACCAATGGTATTTCGGGATGAAAGCGCAGTGGAAGATCCCACCGGGCGCATTCGTTGGCAGATAACGAAGCGGCGAAGCCCGATCAAGAAGTTGGAAGAAGGCCCGGAAAAGGACCTCGCCGAGGATCACCCCGGCAAGGTCAAAGAATGAAAAAACAGCGGGTAATCCCGCAAGAACAGCAAAGACAATTAGTCTTCCAAAGGGCGTACCCAGATATTGCGGAAACGGACGGGATTACCATGGTCCTGCATCGACAAGGGCATTTTGTCAGGATGAGCCTTATACTCTGAAGCAGCGTGGGGCCCACGCCAACCTGTTCCGCCACTCAGCACGGTGTGATCTTGAATCAGGACTCCGTTATGAAGAACGGTGAAGGTCGCACGCCGGGTCACTTTGCCCTCCTTGTCAAAGAGCGGACGGTGGAAAATAATGTCATAGCTCTGCCATTTCCCGGGCTTCCGTGAAGCGTTCACCAGAGGCTTGGACCTCCCGTAAAGAGCTCCCGCCTGGCCATCGGCATATGTCTGGTTTTCGTAGCTGTCAAGAACCTGGATTTCGTAGGTCCCCATCAAAAAAACCCCGCTGTTTCCGCGCCCTTGGCCATCGCCCTGAACCTTCGCCGGGGAAGCCCACTCGATATGAAGTTGGCACGACCCAAACTTCTCTTTTGATTGAACATATCCCGCACGGCGAACTGACTCCATGGCGCCGTCAACGACCTTCCACTTGCTGGGACCACCTTTGGTATCCGTCCAATTCGCACTAAAGGAATCCGCACTTCCATCAAAAAGCACAACCGCATCGGAGGGAGGAGCGCCGGGCTTGTCACCCGGTGTCACCACGGTGGGAAGAGGTTGCTTGCTCGTGTCGGTTTCATGAACCTTCACGCCATCAATATACATGTAAACCGATTCCCTGCCGTTCGCGTCCTTCTTTGTCTCAACCTTAATCTCAGGTTTGGTCATATCCTCCTGGGCATAGAGGGAAGGTGCGGCGGCACCCAGCGCGAGCGCTGCAGCGGGAGTTGTGAATCGGAATAGATCTGCTAGGAAAGATTTGCTTTTTGCCATGGGGAGGACCCTACGCTTTCACCACCCAGCGGGTCAACTTCCGATCCCGCCGCCAATCACTTCAGCGTTTTAATCCACTGAACGAGGGCTTTTTGTTCCTCATCCACCAAGTTCAAATTCGGCATGGCAGGCGGATAACCAACAGGACCTTCCGCAAGTGGATCACTAATCGCACGAAGAAGGTAGGCCTCATCAACTGTCACCTCGACCGTTTTTCCGTCCCGGATAATTTCCTGCTTGCGACCGTGAATTCCCTTCAAAGAAGGCCCGGCGAGGCGAGAACCATCAAGCGAATGACACGCCGCACACACCGCCGCAAACTGGGCCCTGGCGTATTCCATGGGTTGATCTTTTGCTGAAATCGATTGAGCCACCTGTGTATTCGCTCCCCCGCCTTGATGATGAATCATGGTATACCAGGCCGTAGTTTTGTAGAGCGGGAGACTCTCCACCTTGACTTCGATGACCCAACCCACGTTCTCATTGCTGTAGTTTTGATGGGTGACATACGGAGGAGAATTATCCCGGATCCCGGGAATGGTAAGCTTGATAAACAGTCCATCATCGCTCAGTTCACGCTCCGGAAGCGGGAGAGTCTCCGTGCCGAAATTCCGCCCCCCGTAACCATTCGTCGGAATATAGGTCCATTGCTTGATCGTAAACCGGGCCTTGTCCAATTGCTCACGCGTGATACGCCTAAAAAGTTCGATCTCAAGTCCGCTGGGGATATCACGCAGGGCCACCATTTCGTTAAACGCGGCGGGAAGTTCATTCGCCTTCTTAAGCGACAGCCTTTGCAAACCATAGTGGGGTTTGGGCTCCTCCCCCTTCTTTGGAAGAAACTGCCAGAGCCCTCCGTGGCCAATATGGCCAATATAGTAATTATTATCCGGCCCTTCGATGATTCGATTTGGACCTGCTGTTAATCCAGACCGCCCTTCGGGATCATGTCCACCCGAGTGCAGAAAAACCGCGCCCTGCCAAACGCCTTCCACCTCCTCAAGAAAGACCCGGTTGATCCGTCCCAAGGTGACGTCTCCAAAAAGCCACTGGCCATTGTAAACTGAAAGCGGCCCTTTGAGGTTTTTCAAGATTACCGGCTGACTGGGCGAGCGATTCACAATGCCTTGCGGAAGGTGCACCGTCGGAGGCGTTTGATACCGGGAACCTCCCACTTCGGAGTCCACCTCCTCCGACTGAAAAGCCGCGATATTTGTGTTCTTCTTTTTGAGAAGGTAGTGCCCGTAAAATCCCCCCTGGGTTAAGCGAATGAACTCATTGGAAGGGTTAAAAACACCCTGATTATCAAGCACGATCATCTCCTGATTCGGTCCCACCGCGAAACCATTGGGCGTGCGATACCCTCCGGAGAAATACTCGATGTCCACATCCTTTTGCTCCTCGCGGCCCGTGATAGGCCCCAGCAAAAATGTCGAACCACGTTTTGTTTTTGGGTTCACCGTGACATTGAGATCACGTGATCCGCCCAATCGGACCGAAGTCGTCAGATTCCCAGCCAAGTAGACTTTTCCGTCCTTCTTAATCGTTTCAAAGCCAACGGTGTAAGTATGAAAATTCGGCTGTGAAATGCCATCGATCAAAATCACCTTTTCATTAGTCTTATAGACCCCGTCACCATTCCGGTCCTCAAGCCGCGAAATCTTGTCCTTCTCGCCCACGTAAATCTTCCCTTCATGTACTGCGATCGCCGTCGGTTCATAAAGATCCCCCATCAGGCGTTGAGCCTTCACCTTGGAGCGGTCGGAATTTCCGATGAGACCGGTCACTTTGAAAATCTCCCCCTTTTTAAAGGGAGCCTTGTTCTGACGGTCCGGAGTGAACACCGTCACGTAAAGATCGTCACCGTGAAATGCCATCGCCGAGATCTTCAATTGAACGTCTTGCTCAGGATAGAGGTTTTCCAACTTGAACAACGGATGAAGCCGGTCTGCTTCAACCACTGCATCAAGCTTCGGGCTGAATGGTTTCCTGGGCTCTTTGGCCTTGGTCTGAGCTTGCGCCAGCGATGAAATAAGAAGGGGAAGAATGAGAATACATCGGAACATCAAAAATAGAAAGCTAGGTTGCTGTTATTTGACGTTACTAACAAAGAAAAAGAAACCATCGAATTTGAGATGAGCCGGAAGGTTCGAGATTTAGGCAGGCGGTAGAATGTGTTCTTATAACCCCATGAAACGTCGAAGTGTGATTGCCGGGTTGGGATCAATTGGGTTGTGTGGAGCCCGCGGACCCATCGAACGGAGTGGTAATGCCAACCTGCGTCTCGGCTTGGCCGCCTACTCACTCCGGGAACACTTCACCTGGATGAAAGGGAAACCTAAAAAAGGAAGGGAACCGGCAATCGATATGTTTGGCTTTCTCAATGTCTGCGCGAAGTGGCAGGTGCCAGGAGCAGAACTGACGAGCTACTTTTTCCCGCCCAATGCCGATCAGGCTTACTTCCGCAAAATCCGCCATCACGCCCATACCAGTGGAGTCACCGTAAGCGGAACCGCCATCGGCAACAACTTTTCGAAAGGTCGTGGTGAGCACCTTGGGCAGGAAATTGCCACGGCCAAAAGATGGATCGACCGGGCTGTCTGGATGGGAGCTCCCCACGTCCGCTTTTTTGCCGGAACCTCCAAAGACTTCGCCCAGGAGCACGACCGATTGAAGATTGCCATTGAAGCACTTCAAGAGTGCACCGATTACGCCGGTAAGCGTGGCATATTTGTCGGCGTTGAAAACCATGGCAACCTTACCTCCAAACAAGTTCTTGAGATCGTCAATGGAGTCGAAAGCAAATGGTTCGGGGTTAATCTCGACACCGGCAATTTTCATTCAAAGGACCCTTACGCCGATCTCGAAAAATGCGCACCCTACGCGGTCAATATTCAGCTCAAGACCATGATGAAAGATGATAAAGGAAAGGTGTTCCCTGCCGATCTTGAACGCATCACCGACATTTTCAAGAAAGCGAGATACCAGGGTTTTGTCGTTCTCGAATATGAGGGAAACCAAGCGCTTCAAAACATCCCGAGAGTTCTCACAAAACTTCAAGATCTCATGTAATCACCTTCATACCTGAGGACTACTCGACCTCCGACTCATTAAGACGTGTCTCGTATTCTTTCTTGGCGTGGGCATAAGCAGCCTTGGCATCATTCAATTCAGCCTTGGCAATGAAGCGCTCCTTTTGGCTCCAGCATTGATCGACCGAGGCGAGACACCATTTCGCACTTCGTCTCGATGCCCGGACCGGCTTGTCATCAACAATGACCCAGACTGGATTGGTGTGAGAACTTCCCAGCACCCGCATCGCGACCCAACTGCTTCGATCAATTTGAACCTCAAAGCCCACCTCTCTGGTTTCTCCGTCGGCCGCCACTTCCTTTCGTGCCACCGGGTAGCCGTTCACGAGAAATTCCACCGGGACCATTCGGGAATCCCCCACCCGTGCCCGCTCAATGTGCCAGTAGGGTTTCTCCTGCTGACTCCTTCCGCGCACAATAGGGTTCACTTCCTTGTCCAACCAAGCTGCAAAATTAACGCGAGCGGTCACCTTGCCCGGCTTGGCCAGCTGCAACTCGCTATCTTTGACTCCGACCTCCACCCCGCCCACTGAAAAATCCATGAGGTGGCTTCGACCGTCTCCGACGTAGTTTCGGCCGGCCCTGATGCCTTCGCACCACCTGTTGTAAGTCAGTTCTCCATCCACTTTGACGTAACTTCGACCCAGCCCCACCCGCTCGCCGTAGATGCAGGGAAAGTCGGTCTCGCCGCTGATCCGGGTGCGATATCCCACGTTGAGCGTGTGATACCAGATGTTAAGCTCCCAAACCATCGGGGTATCGACGGTGGAAAGAAAATCGACTGCCGGAACGAGGCTCCCTTTGGGCCCTTCCACCTGATGGGTCACATCCACGATGTATTCATTGGCGCCGATGCCATCGAATGGAGGGATTTCATAGTTGGGCAACTTGCTGCTCTGGCAAGCAAGGCCCCAACCCGAGTGTGCCGGCCCCACCACCGCGCCCTGCCTTTTTGCCCACTTCAAGGTATTGAGACCCAGGGTCGGCCAGTGGTCCGTGGAATCCCCGCCCGGATACATCTGGTCCTTCAATTGCAGCAGACAAAGGTGACCGCTTTGATGGGAGCCAAAACCCGAAACCTCGATATCGTATCGCAGGAGATAAGGATGCTGCGAAACCTTGTCCTCTTTTCCCGTGAAGAATTGCTTCTGGTAGTCAAAACACGGTCCCCAGGTGAGATTGGCTCCCACCTTGAGATCCTCCCCAAGGATATGCCTCATCATATCGGGGGCATGCACTCCTTCGGTCGGCTTGTTGTAATGGGCACAACCAGCGGCATGAATATGGTGATCACCACTCCACCACCCGCTCGCCGCCGGATCGACCCAACGATTGAGATCAATTTTCAAATCGCGCGCTTCCTTACCCATCGTAAACGCCCTCAACTCTTCGAAATACTCAGGCCCTCTCGTCACCCGTATCTTATACCGCCCCTCGGGGAGCTTCACTGTTTCACCATGGGCCCGGTAAATCTGGGGATGAAAGTGGAAATCCGGAGCAAGCCTCTTTGCCTGGGACGGATAAACCCGTCCCTGGTTGTCCCTGATTTCTAGTGCCGCCGTGGTCGGTTTGCCATTTTCATCCAGAAGCTTGAGTTGGACCTCCCGGGTCGGTCGACACTCGAAGTTCACCAGAAGGTCGCTTCGAAAGCCCAGGTCCTGGGTTCCCTGCCCCACGTCAAAAGTCAGGACCGCCGCCCGCCGCCCGGCATCACGCGAATATAATTGAATGATACGATAATCGATACTCGCCCCGGTCAGAGTCGGAGAGAGCGGGCGGCCTCGAAAGATCGCAAGATCAAGCCAACGATCCTCCAACTTTGCCTTCGGAGATCCGGCGAGCGGAATGGCCTGCTCGCTTGTGACCCGCAATGGTGCAGTCACCCCTGCCTCATTGATCACCTTGATCAAAAAAACACTCCAACCGGCCTCCACCAGCACCGGTTTGGCCTCGCCAGCCACTGCTTTCACCCGCGATTCCGGATTGATCGTCACCACTGCCAAACACTTCGAATCCAAAACCCCTTCCATCGTTCCGCCGTCTCCGTCTGCAAGTCTGGCCTTTTCTTCATTCGAGAGTGGGTTCCCCAGCACCTCCAGGGCCTCCACCACCCGCTTCGCATTCAAGGCCACGGCCTGACCGTCATTGGCAGCTTTTGCAATGAAGACCGCGACCAAAAGACCAGCCGGGAGAAGGAGTCTGAGGATTTTCATTTCGCTACCCTATCAAAGATGACAAGAAGGACGAGGTCAGATCTTTACCGCCCCCTTTTCGAATCCAATAAACCATCCCGTGAAGACACTTCCCTGATCGTCTCCCGGCGCTGACCTCAAACTTGCCTGGCGGCTTGTTTCCGAACGACGGATTGAGCTTACTTCACCCGCTCAATCTTACTGAATTCAGACCGGGTATCCTTTGCGTAAATGCCGATGTAGCTGACTTGTTCAAGACTCGCAGGCAGCCTTTGCACGACTTTGGTCCCACCCACGTCCATGACCGCTTCACCGTGTTCGAGATCAATCGTGATCAATGCTTCAAAGGAATCGCCTGACTTGAAATCAGCCTTCTTTGAAATGCCCCCGGCCACGTTCCCCCACCCGCCTTCGAAGATCCCGTGCTTGCCCATCCCAATGAGAGTCCCAGCCTTGTAGAGATCGTTGTTGGTGGGATTTGGCCCGAAACAAAAGCAAGCGTTGCGGGTGACACCCCTGGCCGCCGAGCGATACTTCACCTTGAAGGTCGCTTTCTCCTGAAGCGGAGTTGCCAACTTCTGCAGAGCAAACCCCTCGCTACCAACGGTGTCCAGGAGGTAGCCAAACTTGCTGGTCGTGACCTTGCCTCCGCGCACGAGGCCAAAGTCTCCGCTCTCGTCCTTGCCTTCGGCAAGCTTGCCCGACTTCTTCTTACGGCCTTGATTTCTCCGCTCCTGGTCGGCCTGTCTCTTCCACCACTCGCTTGGGCCCTCCTTCTCAACTCCCTCCCAAACCTCTAGAAATTTCGCCTTCAGTTCCGCCAATTTGTCCGGATGCTCTTTGGCGAGATCGTTTTTCTCCTTCCAGTCCTTCTTGATTTCATAAAGCTGGAACTCCTCAAGCTTCTCGTCCGCGACAATCTTCCAATCGCCGATCCGCATCGCGGCATGGCTTTTTGTCGGAGCGATATGAGTCCGCCAAAACAAGGGAACCGGGCGTTCCACCTCTTTGCCAGCGCAGGCCGGAAGAATATTCACTCCATCAATCGTCCGGTCGGCGGGAACCGGCACCCCCGCCAAGGCGAGTGCGGTTGAAAAGAGATCGGAGCCGATGATGGGGACTTCACTCACCGAACCAGCCTCAATGTTTCCGGGCCAGCGGATGATCCCCGGAACACGAATGCCGCCCTCGTGGCTGTCCCGTTTACGACCGCGAAGTCCGCCGGTCGATCCCCAGGTTCGATTTTGTTGGGACTCCGGAGCAGACAGCTTTCCTCTCCCTGATCCTTCCGGCCCGTTATCACTCGTGAATACGACGAAGGTATTCTTGCGAAGACCGAGCTCATCGAGCGTCTTCATGAGCTGTCCGAAAGCATAATCCAGCTGGGTGACATTGCCATGATGCTGACGCACTCCGGGGTTATCGATATCGGCATAGTGCTTTTGAAATTCAGGGTCGCTCTCGATGGGCAGGTGCGGCTCATGAGTCCAGATGGTCAGGAAAAACGGCTTATTTGGATCACGCTCATTCTTCAACCAAAGGGCGGCCTCATCCGCGACCAGAGGAGCTGAGAATCCTTTCAGTGGACCTACTTCTTTTCGATTGCGGACGAAGTTGACGGGATCCTTGTGAGAGGGTGAGGCATTGTTCTGGGTCGCGAACCACCAGTCGTATCCGTGATCATCGGGCTGGGGTTGTTTGTCGCTATTAAAGTAACCATTCAAATGCCACTTCCCACTGTGCATCGTTTCGTAGCCCGCTTTCCCAAGAAGCCCGGGTGTCGTGATTTCGGACTCCCGAAGATGGGCTTCATTCCCTACCGGCAGCCAACGCCAAACCCCGTTTCGGTAGGGCGTGCGGCCGGTTAGAATCGACGAACGCGAAGGCGAGCAAACCCCACACGCCGAATAAGCCTGTGTGAAACGAACTCCTTCGTTGGCAAATTGATCGAGGTGGGGCGTTTTAATGCGGGGATGGCCGTAACACGCCAAATCCCCCCACCCCAGGTCATCAGCCAAAAAGATGACGATGTTCGGTTTCGTCCTCGAAAAAGCCAAAGACGGAAGGAGCAGAAAGCACAGAAGCGAGCGAATCATAATTTTCACGGCCCGAAAAAATGAACCAAATCATCTTGGGTTGGGAAGCCAAGATCTCTCCCCGTTCCCTTCAAAAAGAAAATCCCAGACTGTCATCGCCAGCGACCGATCATTTCGGCTCAATCACGTGCGTGGATCAATCGTGAGAGAAATTCGGGCCAGGGAGACTTCACTCGGTCTTCTTCTTTTTCCCGCCAGGCTTCTCGTTCTTGGCTTTAGGCTTCTTAGCGGGACGCACCAGTGAGATTTCACCGGTGTCACCTGTTGCCTTCATTTCGAAACCAACAGTCAGAGTGCTTTTGTCGACGATCTTATGAGTGACTTTGAGCTCCACCACCTCACCACCGGCATTGGTTTGAGTAAGATCGAGAACTGCGGCACCATCATGAGTTGACCATTTTCCACGAGTGAGCGCTCCCTTTGAGTTTGCTCCGATGTGGAGGACTTCTTCGGATCCTTGATCGAAGATAATCAGCGCAGTGGAAGTGCTTTCCTGAGTCTTAAGACTCAGTTCCACCGCATGTCCCTTGATCTTCCATCGGTAGGAGATCTTTAAATTCTCACCTTCGGTATCGGCATCAACCCAAGTGCCAAGCATTTTGTCAATTCCCTCCGCTTTCATCACGTCACCGAGAGTGTCAGCCTGGAGGTTGGAGGAGGCGAAGCTGACGGAAAGGGCCACAAGGGAGAGAAATTTGGAGAGCGTCTTCATAGTGTTTTAAATTGGGAGGTTCTGGACTACGACTAGATTCCACGATCTCATAACAATCACCCTCATCCAGTCTTCCAAGAAGATACTGAACCAGCCAAAATCGGTCAAGAGATCTCTTGGTGGGGCAATTCACTGGGCGATCTTACCGTGACACAAGCCGCAAAACATCTTCATCAATCGAAAAGGAATACTGAAAACCGGGGGTTTTGGCTTGGTCAATTTGACCGGACTACCCGATGACCAGATCGTCAATCCGACTCATGGAGTTACCTACAGTGGAACAGCCGAAACATCTTCAAAAAATAAGCCTCGAAATGAAATTACAAATCATGAAGTGGTGGAAAGGGACTCTAAAAGCGGCATGCGCAATCAAAGAAGGCGATGCCATCTTTCGCAGTGACCAATGCGAAAGAATGACACTTGCCAGCGGCCTTGTCAACAAGATCGCTGGCTCCGGCGGTTTGAGCCTTCGCAAGAAAGGAGGAAAAAACAGCGGCGACAAGTTGACTCGAACTCCCTTTCAGCGACGATGGGAGGCATGAAGTTTGCCCGGAAAACCACGTCCCTGCTATGCGCAGCTCTCACCATCACCTCCGCGACCGCGAAAGAAGCTTGGACGATCACCTCGCAAGAGGATTGGTCAGCCGCGAGCGCCTCGCATACCGGCTTGACTCTGATTGACGGAGCAATTTCCCCAAAAGAGAATGCCGGGACGTTTCAGAGCAATCTCAAGAAGTTCGACCAAAAGCGTTCGGTCACTTCAATAACACTGAATCAATCTCCAATTTGGCAGAATTGGAACCCCATCAAAAATCTGGGACCGGCCAACCTCGCCGATGCTCCGGTGCTGCTCACGTTAGGGCCGGACAATTACTGGATGTTTGGGCGTTACGGTGGAGCCAGGCCGAAGAAAAACAAGACGGGCCAAAAACAGGCCGCGTTTACTCCCGAAGTTGCCACCCTGGAAGGCTTCAACATTCCCCTCCAAACGACTCGTTTCCCCAATCAATTTGATGCGCCCGGCGGGCTGAAACCAAAGCTTAGCGGCTACCACGCCTGGCAGAGCAGGGACATGGTGAACTGGGTGCACCACGGACCGGTCACCGAGGGGTTTTCGAAATGGGTCACCAGTGCCGAACATGTCGATGGCAAGACCTACATTTACTATGACTTCCCGAATGATCAGGACCCTCACGGCTACGTCGATTCCGATCTCACCGACGGCTTGCCCGGAGAGAACAAGGGGAAAGTCTTGAGCGATCCTTCACATGGATCGGACAGCGGCTTCATTCGCGACCTCGATGGTAATTTCCATGTCATCTTTGAAAACTGGAACCCTATCAACGCCAGTAAACGGGCCTGGGACTCTCCGCTGGCCGGCCACGCCGTGAGCCCGGATGGCATCTCCCCTTTCAAAATTCAGAAAATCCCTCCCGTTGATGTCCGCACCGAGCCAACCGGCGAAATCAAAACCTACAAGCACCCCCACTGGACAAAGGAAGACCCGAAAAACTACCCATCCAGCATCGCAGAATACGAAGTCCACAGCCCGAACCAGGAGGCCTTTGGCGATTGGGCACCAATTTGTATCGGCGGACAATATTACCTCTTTGGTGACTACGATTCGGAACACGGCAAACCCATGCAAGCGGCCTGGTTCACCTCTTCGGATATCGGCATGCAATTCACCTTCTGCGACAGCATCGGCAGGGGTCATCCGGATCCGGATGTCTGTTTTGCGGAAGGCCGGTTCTACCTGGCGACCCAGCAGAAGACCGATTACACCAGCCCGGGACCATGGGTCGAAACCGTGGAAGTCCGGGTCGGTGTCGATGCGAATAACGATGGAAAGATCGACAAGTGGACGGAATGGCAGGAGCTCAAAGAGACCTACGACCACACTCCGGGTTTCTCAAAGCAGATCCAAAAAACTCCGGCATCGCTCGACCTTGCCACTCTCCCGGAGGGCTATGGATTTCAATTTGAAATCAAGCTGACGGACTCCACGGAGAACAAATCAAAGCCGATTCTCGAGAGTGTCGAACTTCAGTTCAATGATCCTCTCCTGAAAAACGAATGAAATTTAATTCCGCTTGTCTGCTTTAAAACGGAAAGGCTTTCCCCCCACGAGATCCGCGCTTGTAAATGAGGGACACCAGTATTTTTCGACGTGATTGATGACCAGATCGGTTCCGGTAAAGTGATCGACTCCCGGCGGACGTTCGGGGTTATACATGGTGTCGGTCATATCTCGCATCAAGGCGACCTTCTTTCCAAGCTTGACCATTTGGCGGATGCCGAAAGGTCGACCAAGAACACACATGTTGAGATGCACTCCACAAAGGATGACATTCTCAATTTTTCTCTCCTGTAAAAGATTCCAGGTCTCCTGACCGTTGTCGGTGATGGCATCGCCGTCCATGATTTCGATCGTCTTGATCTGTCGGGTCCACGCCTCCCGGATTTCACATTTTTCTCCGTGGCAACTGCAGCCCATGTCCGAATCATCAATAGGCAGGACTCCCTCGAATTTGGGATCCGGCCAGCACCAGCATGTCCCCCAACGCTCCTTCACACTGAGAGGCACCGGGGACTTTGCAAAGGGAGCAGCTTTCGCGAGTTTCCAATGCGGAGTGTCATCGTAAAAAGAAACCACGCTGCTGGGGGCATGGATGATAAAGATCCCCTTTTCGCGCGCGGCCTTGACCATCTCGTTCATTGGGCCGGCCAACTCCCCCACCCGCTTTGAGGCGGACTTACACCAGTGATCGTCCCACATGTCGCAGATGATCAAAGCGGTCTTTCCAGACTCCCATTGAGCTTTGGTTTCGACGACATTTTTCGGAGACTCCTTGGATCGTGATCGCAGGGTCAAACTGAGTTTCGTTTCTTCCGCCATAAAGTTGGGAGCAAGCGTCACCGAGACGATAAACAGTCCAAGCGCTCGTTTGAAAATTTGAATCATTCCTGACTTTTAAAGATTGGCGGATCACCTCACAAGATCAAACGGGCGAACCTCAGTCACCGATCAATCCGGACGCCCGATACAAAGCAGTTCCTTCATCGTCCGCGCATAAATTTTTCCGTCACTGTAGGACAGACTTGATAAAGACCACGTCTTTCCCGCCGCACCGAGATCGCTGATTGAGACCAGGGCGCTTTCATTAAGAACCGGAGCATTCCATCTCAAAACGTAAACCATGCCAATCATTGTCGGCATGTAGAGGTATTCGCCAATCACGGTGGGGCTGGCCGCCGAACAATGACCCCAGCCGCTGCCAGCATTGCGCTTATCCTGGGTGGCGAGAAATCCCTGGGCATTCCGCATGTCATTCGGGATCACCTTTTGCCAGAGAATTTCATCTTTCCCGCGCTTCGGCCTGACAACTTGAACCGGCACTTCGAGATACTCGACCTTGCCTGTCTTTACATTCACCCGACCGATGCGGAATCCACTGAAGGAGCGAAAGTAATGGTAATCTCCAATCAGAAGATTGGTCTGATAAGTGATGGGATTTTTAGACGCCTTCAAGTCTTGGTTCGCTTCCGTGACATAAAGGCCATTAACCTGACGACAGGTTTGGACACCGTTCAGGAGAGAAACAGTCTTCAAAATCTCTCTGGAAGCCAGGTCGATCGTGAGATGAGATTTGCCCACAAACATTGCCGCAAGCCGGAAATTTGAAACGCAGTTTTGATGGGAAGCGTAGCCTTTCACCGGGAGATCCCAGATCGCCTTGCCATCGGATGCCTTTAACAAAGAAATGCCATACGGTTCCTCGGGAGGTTGGTGCCCGCCGCCGCGACCCGTAAGAATCGCAGCGGTTCCATTCGTGAGTTTCGCTGGTAACGACGTCGCATGAATGCCCGTTCCCGATTGCCCGGTCCAGACAAGCTCCCCGGTCTTCAAATCATAAGCATGCAGCCAGGTCCAGTAGGCCAGGTCCCGCCCGAGTGGCTTCGCTCCACCCTTGGTGGTGACTTTTGGATCGAGATTGGATGGCTTGACGCGCACCACAATCACTTTGCCGTCGTGCAGAATTGGCTCATGCTGGCGGGAGTGATGCCGCCCAAATGGCACCCACTTCTTTGACCACAGCTCCTTACCATCGAAGTCAAAGCACCTCATCGATCCACCAACATTGATAAAGCAGATCCGCTCCCCGTCGGTCACGGGAGAGGCCGCGGTATTGTCGCTGAACAGGCTCGACAGATCAGTGACCCTCGTGCCGGAAAGTTCTCGCCGCCAGAGTTCCTGGCCTGAGGCAGCATCAAAACACTGCCCGATAATCAACGAACCGGTTTCCGAGTCTCCATTCGTCGGCGCATGCGACGCAACAAAGACACGGCCGTTTGAAACGACCACGCTTCCCTGCCCGGTATTTGGCAATGGGACGCGCCACCGAACCTCCTCGTCGCGCGCGACGCTGAAGCTGACCGGAGCCTTCCCTTCGACAATAAAGTTTCCATTCGGGCCCGCCGCCTGTCTCCAGTCATCGCATTGTGAGACCCCCAATTGCAGGAGGACAAGAAAGGGAATCAAAAATCGCATGGAGGGATTCCTATCAGAACAGAACCCTGCTTACTTGTTTTTTTGCTCACCGATTACCGATGCAATCTTGAGCGAAGATTCCCCGAAAGTTCCGTCCTCGATCTTAAGCGGTGACTCACTGAGAAACTTCCCGGTTTTGTCATAGCTCCGGATTGCGCATTCATGAACCTTCCCCTCAACCTTGCTTTGGTCCGCCCGGCCAAAGGTCAGAAAAATCTTACCGTTGGCCGCCTTATCGCCACCCAGCTTCTCGAAGAGTTCGGTGAGATCGATCCCGAGTTCGATCGGAGTGTCATCATCCGGACCGGCGATGGGAACGTGCCCGCCATTGCTGCGACCAAACAAGGGCCAGCCGTTTAAAGCCAAAGGGGCAATCTCGTATTCAGCAACTGTCGCTTCCGCCTCCGCTGCGATTCCCACCGTCATCCGCAAGTCAGAACGATCATTACAGGAGAGCTTCAATTTTAGAGTTTTCTTGGGCTGGTAGCGCTCGACCTCCACCCGACCAAGATAATTCCCGCGCTTCCACGTAGGATCAATCATGGCACTGTAAAGGAGGTAGATCCGGCCATCTTTCGACCACGATTTCCCCCAGGAATTCACTACGATGTAAGCACCGCGTTCCCAATCCGCGAGGGTCACCTTGCCGTCGTCATTGATATCCAAATCGTTGGTAATCTTGCCGTCGCCATTCACATCGAATCCAACCTGATCGTCATAGCCCACGCAGGTGATTCCGTGTCCATAACCACTCGGCCCCCAACGCACCCAGACATCTTCTCCAGCGGCATATTCCTTTTCGGGGACCGTCTTGGTCACCTTCTTCAACTCACCCATACGCCCATCCAGAGCAAACAATCCGCCGATCGTTTCACCATCGTTCTTCGGTTGATTTCGATCAAAAAGCCAACCTCGGGCTTCGTTGAGTTGCTCCACGGTATTTGCCGGCGAATAGCGATATCCGGATACCCGATACTCCATTGCTTCGCGCCAAATCCCATAGCCGTTTGGCCACATCCCGATTTTGTTAAGCCGGACTCCGCCATAGGTCTTGGCGGTTGGAATACCGATACGCTTGGCCACTTCCCACCCGTGATAAGCCTCGGAACCATTATTCTCAGCTTTATTCATCATATTCCACGAGAAGTGGGCCGGGAACCAATTGGCGTCGGTATCCGCAACCGTGCCATTCAAAACATTCATCTCGTAAGTAAAAATCGAAGCCACCGACGCAAACTGACCACATGCCCCCCACCGCTGCTTGTAGATGGGCGGAAACTGCGAACGGGAGGAATTATCAACACGGGACGGCAGACGTTTTGGGTCCACCTTTACCTCACCCACATCAGGGCCTGTGGCATCGGCCCAGGTGTTGTAGTCTTTTCCCCGCGAAGGAGGACGCGAAAACCCACCCGGGTACTCGGCGCGGGCCTGATCGGCATCATCCGCAATGAGCACCCCATGAAGCGTGGTGAACAGAAGGCTGGCGGTGGTGAAAATTCGTTTCGAATGAGTAATCATAACTAAAGTCCTGAGGAGATACTTGATGTAGCAGACATCACTATCGTTACAAGTTGCAGTATTGCATTGACAGAAGCGGCTCTCTCCCTTCGTCCTCCCAAGGAGCGGAAAAATCATCCCTACCATGAAAGATTGGACGATAGATCTCTGCCCGTCCCAACAGTAGATCAATACTAACATTCTCCTTCAGGAGGCCAGAATAAACGATGAGTATCATCCGCACTTTTCTCCCAACTCGACCTGGCATCACGGCGTGGTTCCTTTTCGTATCGACTTCTTTGGGACACGCCGGGACGCCATCGCCATCAAGTGAGCTTCCGTCACTCGAACAAGCCCGTGAAATCGGGCGCAAACATTCAACCTTGTTGGCATCGAGGGGAGCCTTCCCGGAAACAATCGGAGCACCAGCTGCCAATCTCGCGGGCTTTAAGAAGAGCATCGCGCCCATTCTCAACAAGACCTGCCTGGAGTGCCACGGCCCCAGGAAAGCCAAGGGCAAGTTTCGCATCGACACTCTCGATCCGGATCTCATCGAGGGTGGCGATGTCGATTGGTGGTTGGAGGTTCTCGATGCCGTGAGCAATGGCGAAATGCCGCCCGAAGACGCTGATGTCCAAACCACTGATGGAGAACTCGCCAAGGTCACGGAGTGGCTGAACTCTGAAATTCAGAAGGCCTCGACTCAGCGGCGAAATGAAGGGGGGTATTCTTCCTTCCGTCGCATGACGCGATATGAGTACGATTACGCGCTGCAAGACCTTTTGGGACTTTCCTACTCTCTTTCCGGAAAGCTGCCTCCTGAAGCGGCCTCGGAAAACGGATTTAAGAACAGCTCGGACATGCTGCAAATGTCGGCAATGCAGTTTGAGATCTATCGAGAAACCGCACTCAAGGCGCTCAAGCATGTGACCGTCCTCGGCGAACAACCCGGGATGGTAGTCTACCGGCTCCCCAATTCGGACCAAGCTTCATCAAAAATTGTCCCCAAGAACATCAGCGCGATCCATCGCCTCACTGAAAAAGTAAAAAAAGGGCAGACACCTCCAAAGACAGTCACCTTTGATAAGAGGAAACGCTCGGTGAAGTTTAATCTCAGCAATCACCTCCCCGATGAAGGCACGATGAGAATCACCCTCCGGGCCGCGCGTTCGACGCTGAAGCCCGATGAATTTGCGAGCCTGCGTTTTCACTTCAGTGCTCACACCAGCAATAACGCCAACTTTTCCGAGGTCATCTCCAAGCGCGACATTCCGGTCACAGGAACGACCGACAAGCCCCAGTTGATCCACCTGGACATCCCGCTCAGCGAAATCCAACGCAACCCGTTTCGAAACAATAAGGAGAAGTTCCCGAGGAGAGACGAATTTCTGACGATCGAATGCCAAACCAGCACGCGGGGAAAGGAGCCGCTCACCATTCTCGTCGATTTCATCGAAGTCAGCGCCCCGTTTTTCGAACAGTGGCCGCCGCAAAGTCATCAGGAGATTTTCTTCGAGAGTAAGAACAAAGCAAATGAAGAGGTCTATGCCCGTGAAGTCCTGACGCGATTCATGGTGCTTGCCTGGCGCCGGCCGCTTAACGCAAAGGAAGTGGACCCCTTCGTGAACTTGTTTGCGAAATACCGTCCAGAGTTTGCCACGATGGAAGAGGCGATGCTGGAAGTCTTGGCCACGGTTCTGGCGACGCCGGAGTTTCTTTACCTGACACAGCCAGATTCCGAGACCATCAGTGATTTGGAGTTGGCCAGTCGCCTTTCGTTTTTTCTATGGTCCAGTATTCCTGACGAGGAACTACTGACGCTCGCCTGGAAGGGTACGCTCACGAAGCCGGAGATTCTGGACGCCCAGATCGAACGCATGTTGGCCGATCCACGATCTGGTCGTTTCTCGAAACACTTCGTGCAGCAATGGCTTGGTTTGGACGGGCTCAATAGCGTGGTCCATGTGAAGGACATCGCGCTCATGGAAGCGATGCAGGAAGAACCCATCGCCTTCTTCAAAGACGTCTTAAAGAACAACGACAGCGTGATGGATTTCCTCCACTCCGACTACGCGGTGGTGAACGAACGGCTGGCGGCACATTATCGGATCGGAAATGTTTACGGCCCGCACTTCCGCAGAGTGCCTGTCACGCCCGAAGCGAATCGCGGCGGAATCCTGACCAACGCCGCGATACTCACCATGAATTCCGATGGCAAGGATTCCCACCCGCTCAAACGCGGAATCTGGATGCTTGAACGAATCCTCCATGATCCTCCCCCGCCCGCTCCTCCGAATGTCCCGGAGGTCGATTTGACAGACCCGAGGATTCTGGAAATGACGCTTAAGGAGCGTATCGAAGACCACCGCAACAAACCGGCATGCATTTCGTGCCACGCCAAAATTGACCCATGGGGAATTGCTTTCGAAAACTACGACGCGCTGGGCGCCTTCCGAACCAACATAAAAAGCAAACCGATCGATGCCACATCGATACTTTTCAATAAACAGGAACTGGCTGGCATGGATGGCCTGAAGCGCTATCTCCTCACAGATCGCCAGGATCAATTTTCCCGCGCAATGGTTCATAAAATGACCACCTACGCCCTCGGACGTCCGCTGACTTTCAGCGATCATGCCGGGATCGACGCGCTGACATTGAACTTCAGAAAAAAGGATGATCGCCTGAGTGACTTGATTCATCTCATCATCCACAGCAGTCTCTTCAACTCAAAATAGCAACAGAAAACCGGATAATGAGCCACAAGACCTCCTCCATGAACCGTCGCAATTTCCTTCGGGGAACCGGCGTCGCTCTCGGCCTGCCCTGGCTGGAAACTTTTGCCGCAGATGACTCCAATGCGGATCCTGCTCCAAAACGATTTGTGAGCATTTACCATCCGGACGGCGTCGGCCTGCCAGTCAAGGAAGATCCGGCCTGGAAGGATTGGAGCTGGTTCCCTCGAGGAGGCGAGAGAGATTTCAAACTCACCAAAGTTCTCGATGTGCTCGAGCCTTTGCGAAAAGAGATCACCATCTACTCAGGACTTTCCCATCCGGCGGCACGAACCGTTCACGGTCATTCCAACGCCGATCAGTATCTGACCGGCGCGGCCATCGGCGGGCACGGGGCTTACAAAAATTCGATCTCCATTGATCAGGTCTATGCCGAGCAAGTGGGACATTTCACACGCCACTCTTCTCTCGTGATGTCGACCAATGGTGGTGTCGGCGGACCACGGGGAGCGCAGACCCAATCCTACAACCGGAGTGGACGGCCCATCCCGGCCTTGAACCATCCCAAACAGATCTTCGACATGCTCTTTGTCACCAGCGGCAGGGAAGCTGCGGCCAAGTTGGCACGGAGCAAAAGCGCGCTGGACCTTCTGATCGCCAATACACGCTCCTTCGGGCGGAAGCTATCCAAACACGATCAGGAAACGCTGGAGCAATATCTTGATGCTGTCCGCGACACCGAAGTGAAGCTGGAAAAAGCCCGCAAGTGGATCGATACGCCGGTTCCAAAAGTGGATACCCGAAACCTCACTTTGGAGGCTGGCCCCAAGGAAGCGAAACTCTATTTCGAAACGATGTACGAGCTGATTTATCTATCCTTCGTCAGTGATTCGACCCGTGTGGCGACCTTCCAACTGGGCCGTGAAAATGGGGGCGGCCCTCACGACCTTCTCTCAAAGGCGGTCGGGCTGGGGAATGCCCACGGCTTAACGCACGCCGTCAAGAAGCCAAAGGGATGGGAGAATCTCGGTACCTACAACCGGTATCAAGCGGAGGAATTTGGACGCTTCATCCAGAAGCTCAAGGATACCAAGGAACCAAATGGCCAGGGAAGCATTCTGGACAATACCTTTGCGATGCATGGTTCTGCCTCCAGTAGTTTCCACCTTTCCCGCAACTACCCCATTATATCGGCCGGAGGCAAAAACCTCGGTTTCGAGAACGGCCGCTATCTCAAATTTGGCAAGGGCAATGAAGACAACCAGGCCGGAGCCGGAATCGTGACTGACCGTGGCTGGCAAGGCAAAGTCGAGGTAGAAGAACTCCCGCTTTCCCAACTCTTCATCACCATTTTGCAACGACTCGGCGTCGAGACGAACTCCTTCGCGGGAATCAACGGCACCTTGAGCAGGGTTTGAGATCAACTTAATTGCATTGAGCCCCGGAAGCCCGTGTTATCGGCTCACGACACGGACCCGAAGGAATTGCCGGACCGTCGACAGACTTTCGTCCGATCTCGTCGAGACCGTGACGGTCCCATTCGAGTTATAGCTTTTTAGGCGACGAGTTGTCAGCGGAGTCCACGAGATCAGATCCGGTGAAGATTCGATGATGACCACAACGTCATCTGATCCGAGATTTTGATCATACTCAAGAGTAAGGAAAGTCTCTTCGCCCACGGCGGTGAAGTCAGTCTCAATGCGGCCCCCGACAGCGTATTCGACCAAGTTGAAAATCCCGTTGCCGTTATCGTCTGCAGCAGGGTCGCCTGAGAAAGTCGTGGAGTCTGTCGCGCCCGGAGTGCCGCCGGGGAATGAGCTCGATCGCCAACTGGCCGGATCGGAAAGATCGGGAGCTTCCCCTGGAGCGATGAGGGTGAGGCTCGGCCCGCCACCATCGGGGAAGCTGCTCCAGGAATGATCATCGCGGTAATGGAAATCGAAAATCGTGGCACCGAGGTAATCGACAAGAGCAATGCGTTCACCGCCATTGTTCAACGCGGTATCGTTTTCAAAAAAACCGACGATGTCGGCGAGTTCGACCGGTGTAAAGGCAGCGGGATCCCGAGCGATCACGAGCCGATCACCCGCGACCAGAGTCGTATTCTGAGCAAAAGTGAAATCTATTCCTTCGGTGAAGGATGCCCCACCTAATTCGATGGCGTTGTTTGAGATATTGAGGAGTTCGATGAATTCCCGTCCTGTTTCCCCGGCGGGTGGGTGGTAGTTAAGTTCCGAAACAATCAGATTCTCCGAGCTGGCAGGCGTCCCTACGACGAAGGACGCTTCGGTGAGGGCGGACCATTCACCGGCATCGAGAACACGAGCTTTGATTGTGAGGGACCGGGTGAGATCTACCGGCCCCGAGTAGCTCGTGCCAAGGGAGTTACCAGTCCATGTTTGGCGGGGATCGGAACCATCAATGGTGTAATAAATCGTTCCCCCCTCAGCGGTCAGAGCAAGATCAAATCCCGGAGCGACTTGTCCCCCGTGTTGGGAAAGATTCGGCGGATCAACATCAGGATAGAGTCCGTGAATCCGGAGTTGGGAAATAACATGACCGGGACGAACAGGAAAAAACTCGCTATTGATGCGATCGCGCTCGGCGGCCCATTCGCCATCGCGGGTGTAGGGAGAGGCCCGCCGTTGATCACCCCAACGAGCCGACTCGCCAATGACCGCACTTTCAATTTCCTGCGCCCGGGTTTCAAAGCGAAAGCTGGCATTTTGCGGAGTGAGCGCTCCGCCGTTAAAGAGATGCTTATAGGCCCGATCGGCATATCGAAGTTGGAACTCCGGGTTATTATCCTTCAGACGGATATAGATTGAAGCGATGCTGTCAGTGATGTCGTTATTGCTGTTCCGGGAACTGGAATAGATCGGAAATGGGTATGAGAAATTGCGCGTACCCATGGGATCGATCATGGAATACTCCATGTCCCAGGCGTAGGCCTGCCAGAGACCCGGTGGGTTGTTACGCCGAACAAGGCGCATGTTATTGTGGCCAAAATCGTCCGGACCATCGCGCGTCTGCATGAACTGATGGATGAGCATGTAGTCGATAAGATTATCGACATCAATGTATTCCCGCTTGAGCGTTTCATACTCTTCCCTGGTATCGAGAAGGTTGTTGGAATAGACGATCATTTCGTCCCAGTGAACCTTACTGCCCGACTGAACTTCCACGCTGAAGCGTCGACTCACGGCATCGTAGTCGGCATCGTCTCCGCCAAAGTGGTCCTCGCCAAACGAGCCATCGGGTCGTTCGGTGGGATTGTAGAGTCCCCAGTAGGTTCCATTCAGGAAGAGGTGGACGAAGGTTGATCCGGAGTGAGGCTGTCCCATGGCTCCCTGAGTGTCTTTCGCAAAGGAGTCCTGCAGGAAGGTTGTTGATTGGCGGTCAAGCGAACGCGAACTGGTCCAGCTGTTGGCATTCTGCGCACGGAGGACAACGGTATTAAATTTTTGCGCTACAAAATCTTCCCCGAAGAGCGGGTAATTGAGCTTCTTCGGCCCGTAATCGGCACGGAAGAGGAGGCGGAGAGAGTTCTTGGGGTTTCCCCTCGAACCATTGCCATGCATGCGAAGACCGGCGTTGGTTTGCATGGATGCGTTGAAATTATCAGGGTCGATGAACTCAATGGAAACAGGTCGTTCCCAGGCGATACCCCTGCCGCCGGTGTTGGCAAGTATGCCGATGGAGTTATCGAAAAGATTGGCCGGATCAGTGACCAGGGAAAGGGTGCGAATGGATTTCAGAGCAGAGTCGAATTCCCCCCGGTAGGCCGGATCATTCACGACGTCGGGATCCATGTTGGATTGCTTGATGATGTCGGAAGTAAAGAGGTAGGTCTGGGTATCGATGTTGGTCGCAGTGAGGCCCGCTTTGAAAGCAGCGGCCCGAAGCACGGTCGTACCAGTGATGGAAACGCTGGCTGGGGCCACCGAGGTCGTGCCATTGGTGGCGGTGGGATCTGTTCCGTCGGTGGTGTAAACGATCGTCGCTCCGGGCGTCTCCGTGGTGATGTTCACGGTGAAAGGGGCATCATAGAACCCACGGTCGATATCAAAATTGGTATCGGCCACGAAGCCACTGGTGGCCGTCCCGTTCTCTTCGCCCGGAGTCGGCAAAGAGAGGTAACCCGCCTGCGAGTAGGAGATATCGGTCCGTTGGGAAGGGTAGTTGAACTCGTTGATCACGGTGCTTCCGTCGGGAGTGATCAGAGCAAGGTAGCCGCCTCTGGCAGAAATTTTAAAGTTGGTATGAAGCTCGGAAAGCCCCCTGCTGGTTCCGCTCGCAAAAACGATAAGGTAGGAATCACCACCGAGGAAGATCCCTTCGGGGAAGGTCCACTCGGTGGGCCTTGCTGGATCGCTGGTGAGGTGATACCCATCGAGACCAATGGCAAAGGCATTTGGGTTGTAGATTTCAATCCAATCGGAAAAATTTCCATCTTCGTCCGCAAAGTCACTATCGTTGCTGGCGAGGAATTCATTAAGGACCGGCGGAAGCACGGGCACATCGACACCCACGGTAATCTCGGAAGTCACCGGACCACCATCGTTTGCGGCAGTGAGGATGTATGTGGTTGTAGTGTTCGGACTGACCAAAAAGCTACCCGAGGTGGCATCGATGACACCAACACCGTTGTTTATCTCGGCCGTATCAGCACCGGTGATTTGCCAATCCAGTGTGGTGGATTCTCCGCTGGCGATGAGAGAGGGTGTCGCGGAAAATGATTCGATGACTGGAACCGGGAAGGCACTCCGAACCTGGTAACCATTGAGGTGCACATTTCCAAATCCATTGGCGACGAGGTTGATCGTCTGGCTGGTTCCATCGGCAACAAAAGTCCCCGTCACATTTTGACCAAAAGATCCCGGAGCCCCGGAAGCACGGACGTTCACGGTATTCCCTTCACCATCACCGAAAGTCATGACACGACTGCTGCAGCAGCTTCGAAGGTCGGTGAAGAACAGCTGGATCGAGTACGCCTGCCCGACGACCAGCTCTCCTCCACCTACGGTGATCGCAGTCGAAGTTCCTCCGCCAAACTCCACGTTGTTGAGCAAACGATCGAGACCGGGATCCAGCGTGCTTCGGCCGGCCAACGCGACGCTTGCCGCTGAATTAGGCAGGAGCGCATTCGTTGGAGAAAAATCGACCCCATTGGCCGTCACCAAACCCGTTGCGGCGGTTCCGTTCAAGGCTTCGACAAGGGACCCGTCCGTCAGAATGACAGAAGGATCGGCAGTATCCGAAGCAAACGCCCAGGAAATTGGTGCTGCTATAAGAGGCGTTCCCACAGTGATGCCCACCGAAGTAACAAGGGTCAGAAAAACAAAATTCATTGCGTGCGCTCCAGTCTCGCAAATTTTTCGTTCCCTCTCGACCTCAAAATAAATCCGAACTGGTTTTCGCCATCGTCGGTGGAATATTCAAGGCCGTCAAAATTCAGAGCTGGAAACGACAACGGTTTGGTGAAACACTCTCCGGAATCTCAAGCTTATGAAAAGACTGCAGAACATTTTTCCGGCGCTCTGTTTGAGTGCTCTTCAACTCCTTAATGCCGCTGAACTTCATGTCCCAAAGGATCACCCGACCATCTCGGCAGCGATTGAGAAGGGACAAAGCGGCGACGTTATTCTGGTGGCTCCGGGAACCTACCGGGAACGTATCCAATTGAAACCCAACCTCACCCTGCGCAGTCTGGGAGGGGATGAGAGAGGAAAGCTCGGACTCAAACGGGCCGAAGCGACCATCATCGACGGAAGTGGAGGACAGGACGATCACCCCGGCGTAAGCATGGCCGAAGGCGCAGGCCTCGACGGTTTCACCGTGACGGGCGTGGGAACTTACGACCAGGTAAAATGGCAAAAGGCTTGGGATGAAAAGGGAGAGAATCAGTCTCATGAACACATTGGAGGATTTGGCGTTCCGGGGATTGCCATCAATGCCGTGAATTGCCTGGTCCGTCACAACATCATCCATCACATCGGAGACACCGGAATTGCCATTCGTGGGGCGAAAGGAAAACAGAGTTCCCCACTGGTCATCGAAAATATCTGCTACCGAAACATGGGAGGTGGCATTGGCTCGATGATGGGATCCACCGCCGTGATTGAGCAAAATCATTGCTTTGAAAATTTCTACGCGGGCATCGGACACAACAACGCCAGTCCGGTGGTCCGCGGAAATGTCTGCCATGGCAACGTCCGGGCAGGAATTGGCATCAGCGAAAGCGCAAGTCCGTTGGTCAGCAAAAACCGTTGCTATGGAAATCGAAGAGCCGGGATTGGCATCCGCACCGGGAAAGAAACTAGGCCCATCGTTGAGAATAACGACTGTTACGAAAACGAGATGGCAGGCATTGGTTGCGACGAAGAAGCATCCCCGGTCATTCGTGGGAATCGATGCAAACGGAACAAGCTGGCAGGCATTGGAGTTCGCTCAAATTCGGCGGCATACATTCTTGAGAACCACTGCCATGAAAATGGGGCCGCTGGCATTGGAATCAGCACCGCCGGGGCCGTGATCGTTCGAAATCAAATCGAGAATAATAAAACCGCCGGAATTGGAATCAGTGGAAAATCCAAAGCCAGCGTCATCGAGAACACTTGTCTGGAAAACCGCCTCGTTGCGGTTGGAATTCCAAACGGCGGCGAGGCTCTTCTTCACGGAAACACCCTCGTCCGAACCGGAGGAATGCCACCCATCGTTGCTATCTTCGAAGGTTCCAAGACCATCTTAACCGGCAACACCATCAAGGGTGGAGGGATCGCCGGAATCATGCTGAGTGGGCGCCTCGATGCTTTCGGAAACTCCATCGAAGGGCAAAATGGCGCGAACGGAATTCTTGCCAGAGAGGGGAGCGAAGTCGTGCTTTCGGGCAACGCGATCAAGGGCTACCGTACTCCGGTTTCAGACCAGAACGCAAAATCCGTCGTTGAGGTGGACAAGCCGAAAAAGGACGCGCCCTCAAAAGCAAGGGCAGGGCGTTAATATGGTGAGGTTCCTGATGCGACAACCACTCAAAGAATGGCCACCATCACGAAGACCGGAATAATCAAAGCGACCTTTCGAAGATCAGTCTTCTACTCGGGCCTCACTTTGAAAAAACGAACCTTGAAAGCACCAACAGGAGGGCAAGGTGAATGATCCCCAAAGCAAAGAGACCGACGAACCACTGTCCGAACACCTCGGACGGCCCTCTTGAAATTCCAAAAATCTCACGATACCCGGCAATCACGTCGCGGGTCCAAAGGTGGAAGTAGGCAAACTCCTAACCGGAAGCAAGCCCGACCGTCCGAACCCAGTCAAGTCTACCCCGGGAAATCCAGAATACCGCTGCAAGTCGAAGGAGGATGAAAAACGACCACGATGGCATGTAGTGATTGAAGGTGCACTGTGAGCACCCCAGCAATTCCATCACGTCGAGTCCGAATGGAATGGCATGACATCAAGCCAGCTTATAATGCCCGGCCCATTCCTTTCTCGGAGCAGGTCCGGCAAGAAGCGCATTGGCCGTTTCGTTGCCAACGAACTTTTGCGTCCTTCGATCGAACTCGAGATCAACATTGAGATACTCCGCAATCATGCCGAGATTCAAAACCTGGGTGAGGGCTCCCGCGACACTGAAGGGAGATTCGGTTTTCCCATTGCCCATGCAGGCCTGGGTGAAGGATTCCATATGATCGTTCTGCGGCCCCTTGTTGTTAAGTGCCTCCTTGAGATTCTCGTGTGAGTTGGCCGAGATTAGCTTGGACGACCCGCCGTGGGAATTGCGATGAACAAGGTAGTCGCCCTGCTTGCGGTGCAGGAGAGTTCCGGCCCCACCCAGGTTGGGAGCTTTCTTGTCACCGAGGTATTTCTTGTCGACCGGCGGCGCGTAGTCCCCTCCGGCTTTCCAAACAAGATGCACCGTGGGCTTGTTCTCACCGCGTGACGGGAAGTCCAACTCGATATGCGAGCTGAGCGGAAAGCTGATTTTGTTGTAGTCACCGAGAGCCTTGGGCGAGATTTTGGTGGGTAGGCCTAGGTCAAGATAGTGGTGAATGAAGTCGATGATGTGACATCCCCAATCTCCGAACATCCCTCCACCATAAAGATGAAAGCCCCGCCAGTCGAAGGGATGAAACATGGAGCTAAAGTCCTTCATCTCCTGGGGGCCGCACCAAAGGTCCCACGTCTTAAGTGACTCCGGAATGGGCTGGGACTTGGGATATCCCTTAATCCGCTTGTTCTTGTCCATGAACCAGAGCGAGGGACTCTTCCAGGCATCGACCTGCACGATGTCATTGACGACGCCACCGGCGAGCATGCGCTTGAATTGTTCGGAACCTCCCGAGGTATGACCCTGATTGCCCATTTGGGTGACGACCTTGAACTTCTTTTCACCCCGCATCAGGATGGCGGCTTCCTCAAAGGTATGGGTCAGTGGTTTTTCCACGTAAACATGCTTGCCCAGCGACATGGCCTGGATGGCCGCAGTGAAGTGAGTGTGATCCGGAGTCCCCACTGACACGGCATCGATATCGCCCTCCATCGTGTCAAACATCTCGCGGAAATCGTGGAAGAGCTTGGCATCGGGATTCCCTTTGATCGTTTTGGCAGCGCGCTGGTGATCGACATCACAAATGGCTACCGGTTTGGCATTCCCCTTCCGGCAAATCCCCGAAACCACCGAGGCTCCCCTGCCCCCTGCTCCAATGCAGCCCAGATTGATTCGCTGGCTCGGTGGCTTCTGGGGATTATTCTGGGCCCGCGCGCTCGTGAGATATGCGGGGATAAATGTGAATCCAAAGGCCGAGGAAGTGGCCCCGGTCAGGAATTTGCGGCGGGTGGGCTTGGAAGTGGAACTGTTGTCGCTCATGGTCGTGTTTTTGTTTTTAAAGTTTAGCGGGATCAAGGATGACATGCTTGATCCCTTCCCGGTGGTAGGTGTAAGTGATGTGGATCATGCGGTCCTTGGTTTGAATGACGGCGGGATAGGAATACTCGACGGAGCGATCCGGATTTTCAGATTTTGGAGTTCGTTCGAGTGTCACGACCGGCTTCCAGTCCTTTCCATTTTTAGAAATGGAGACATTCAACATACGACGTCCAGGGATTTTCGTATTTCGAGTGGTGTGATTGTAGACGATGAGATGACGACCATCGGCCAGGGTCACCGCATCAGTTCCGGCGCTGGGGTTGGGAAGATTCGATGCGGTCATCTCGCTCCAGGTCTTTCCCTGGTCTTTCGACCTGGCCTGCGTGACGACATTCTGACGACTGCGGCAGAGGATCTGAAAATCGCCGTTCTTGTGGGTTAGGATGCTCGGCTGAATGGCGTCAAATTCAATCCCGTCATTGATGGGGCCGATTACCTCCCAAGTCTTGCCCAGATCGCGGGTGATTTCAAAATGAACACGCCATTTGTCGTTCCCCAAGTTAACGTCCAGTTCGGAGCTCGAAGGACAAACGATGGCACCGTCGGGGAGTTGAATGGGCTTGTTTTTGACCGGTCCAAGAAGATGTCTAATCGCTTCGTGCTCGCCCAGCTTGGTGGGCCACGACCAGGTTTTGCCATGGTCATTGGAAGTCGTCAGCATCCCCCACCAGGTGCTGGGGCTAGGGCCAACTTTGTAGAAAAGGAGAAGCGGGCCATCCTTCGGCTGAAACAACACCGGGTTCCAACAAGGATAACGTTTGGTGCTGGATTGCACTCCATTGACCACTTCAACCGGAGCGCTCCATTTGCCATCCGAATGGCGGGACACCCGGATACCAACGTCCTTGTGTTTCTCGTGACTCCCTCCAAACCAAGCTGCCACCAACCCCTCCGGAGTTTCCTCAATGGTGGAGGCATGACAGGATCTCGTCGGCTTCTTCGCAAGATCGAAGATCTGCTGCGATTTGATCACGCTCCCCTCACCTTCCCGAAGCACAGGTGGAAAATCCACTTCAGCGGACAAGGCGGAGATCATCGCGGAAACGCTCATCGAAAGGACCAGTGTGTAAATTGATTTCATCGGGCGACTCAAGGTTGATGTGCCGTTGAGCCTCGAGCAAGAAACAAACAGCGCAGGATTCTATCGTCCATTTCCAGATCACTTCTCTCCGATGCAGCAGAGAAACTTGTTCGAACGGATCAAAAGTCGTCCACCGACCGTGGCAGGACTCGCATTGAAAACTCCCCTGCTATTCTCCAGTTTGGCGCTGCCAACCACTTCAAATTTGGGACCGGCTTTAACAATCACGGCCTTGCGATCACGACCCAGATAGAGGATCTCGTCGCCTACTAACAAGGAAGAGGAATAGACTTGTCCGGGACCGGGCTGCACAGATTCTTCATAGGCAAAGTCACCGCTCTGCTGGCTCGATCGCGACAGTGGTTGAACAAACACCTCCTGAGATCGAAATCGAAATCGTCTTTGCGATGTGGGGCGAACAGAACCGCCTTCGCCCTGCCAGCCCACAAAACCCCAACAGAGAAAACTCCCTCGCAACCAAACTGGAGCAGCTCGACTGGGCTACTCGAAACGCGCCGGGGATCCGATCGAAACTCTATGCTGTGGACGATGGCTACCCCCATAATAGTGCCCGCATCGCCGCCGAAATCACAGCATCCCATCCCTTGGGCGATCACGTTCTCGTGCTATCCCTCGCGGACGCGCTCCCCTCCGATGCGCCCCCGCTCAGCAAACTTCAGTCGGCCGACGACTCGCGCAAAGGAGGCGCCATCATCCTCGGAGCAATGACCATCATCGAAGAAGGGTCCGGCGCCGTCATTTACACTGACACCGAATGAGTGCTGCGGAAAAATTTCATCCCAAGCAAGGCACGACCGCGGGGGCTCGCCGAAACCGAGTGACTCGGGATCAACGCAGCTTGATTTGGAAGGCCTCGCAGCCCGCCAAGGCTTCTTTTCTAATCAGTCGGCGCAGCCACAATTCTTCATCCCCTCAAATCTGAAACACTCGTTGGGCGGTTTTTCAGACGGCCTCTCAGTGAAGAAATCCACTAAACGAATGAAATTATAAAATTAAGATCACCAAAGACAGGACTCGAAAAAAAACTTTCAAGAACAAAGATCAAAAACAGCCTTGGCACAGCACCCTCAGGAACAGACCCTTTCCCAGTGAAAGCCTGTCTCGCACTATTCATTCTTCGACTCTCACTCTTGGCGGCTGAAAAACCCAACCTCATTGTAATCATGACCGATGACATGGGCTACGCCGACGTCGGCTTCAATGGCTGCAAGGACATCCCGACTCCGCACATCGATTCCATTGCCGCCAACGGAGTCAAGTTCACTTCAGGCTATGTCGCCTACCCGGTCTGCGGACCCAGTCGCGCCGCCTTCATAACCGGTCGCTACGGCCAGCGCTTTGGGTTTGAACGCAATCCCCAATACCGTACTCAAGATGAAAACATGGGCCTTCCCTTCAGCGAAGAAACCATCGCGAACGTCCTCGGCAAAGTCGGTTACCACTCCGGCGTCATCGGTAAATGGCACATTGGCGCGACCCAAAAGCACCACCCTCTCAACAGGGGCTTTCGGGAATTCTACGGACACCTCGGCGGTGGACATCAATACTTCCCCAAAGAACTCACCATCAAGGACAGCGATACCGCTGAAAACGAATCTCAAAGTTATCGTACCTGGATTCTCAGGAATCACGAACCGGTTGCCCCTCGCAAGTATCTCACCACCGAATTCTCAGATGAAGCAGTCAGCTTCATCGAACGAAACTCAGCCAAGCCCTTCTTCCTTTTTCTTTCTTACAATGCCCCCCACGCTCCCCTGCAGGCACCCGGGGAATATCTCAAACGCTTCCCGCACATCGAAAAGAAGCAGCGCAAAATTTACGCCGCCATGGTGAGCGCTATCGATGACGGCGTCGGTCGCGTCCTCAAAACCCTCCGCGAAAAAGAAATCGAGAAAGACACCCTCGTGGTTTTCCTCTCCGACAACGGTGGCCCTACCACCAAGAACGGATCCAACAACGCTCCCCTTCGCGGTGGCAAAGGCGATGCCTGGGAAGGGGGGTGGCGCGTCCCCTTCGCGATGCAATGGCCGGGCGGATTGCCAAAAGGAAAAACCTACTCCCATCCTGTCATATCGCTCGATATCATGACTACCATCGTCGCCCTTACCAAAGCACCCGTCGCCAAGGAACGTCCGCTCGATGGCGTCAACCTCATTCCCTTCGTTAGCGGAAAAAAGAAGGGACCGCCGCACCAGGGCATCTTTCTTCGCAAGTTCGATTCCGAAGCCACCGCTGTTCGAAGTGGGGAGCACAAACTCGTAACTTATGAAAATAAGGGCTACACCGGACTCTTCGATCTCACCGAAGACATCAGTGAGTCCAAAAACATCCGCGACCAGTCACCAGAAGACGTTGCCCGCTTGAAGTCACTTTGGAAAGATTGGAACAAGTCCAACATAGATCCCGTTTTCAAGGGCCTGATTCATACGCCCGCCTGGCAAAAGAAGCGGGATCAAGCCGCCCGCAAAAAAGCCGAAGCCGAAAACAAGTAATCTCTTTCCACTCATGAAACGCAGCATCTTCATCCTCGTTCTCGCTCTCTTCTCAACCGCCTTTGCCGGCGAGAAGAAACCCAACATCATCTACCTCATGCTCGATGAGTGGGGCTACTTTGAGTCCGGGCACATGGGCAATCCCGATCTCATCACTCCAAATATCGACCGCTTCGCCAGTGAAGGCATGCGCTTCACCAACGCCTACGCCGGAGCCCCGGTCTGCGGCCCGACCCGCTGTGTGCTACTCACCGGTCTGCACTCGGGGCACACCTCGATGAGAGCCAACAGTGGCTCGGCTCCGATCCGCGCCGATGAAACCACCCTCACCAACATGCTCAAAACACAGGGTTACGCCACCGGCGGCTTCGGCAAGTGGGGCATCGGCGGTCGCGGCACCAGTGGGGTTCCCGAGAAGCATGGCTTCGACGAATTTTTCGGCTACTACGACCAGGTCCACGCACACACCTTCTATCCCCAATACCTCATTCGAAACAGCGAGGAAGTTCCTCTCGAAGGCAACACGGGTAAAACTTTCTACGAAGGCAAAACCCACGCTCAAACCGAAATCTTCAAGGAGTCAGTGAAATTCATCAAAAAAAAGCACGACAAACCTTTCTTCTGTTACCTTCCTTGGACTCCGCCCCACGGCCTTTGGGGCATCGACATGGATGATCCCTCCTGGCAGCTTTTCAAAGACAAGCCCTGGATCGCCGGACAACGCACCGATCGCGACGCCCGTGTTTACGCAGCCTTCATGCACATGGTCGACCGCCAACTTGGTGAAATCATGACACTCCTCAAAGAGCTCAAGATCGATGACAATACCATCATCTTTCTCTGCGGTGATAACGGCGGACAGGCTTACTTCAAAACTCCCGATCGTCCCCACGGATTCTTCGGCCCCAACTTCAACCGCAAGACCGGCAAACGTTATCGTGCGGGCAAGGGATCACTTTATGAAGGAGGCCTCAAAGTCCCCTTCCTCGTTCGCTGGCCTGCAAAAATTAAAGCCGGTTCCGTCACCGATCACCTCTGTTACTTTCCCGACATCATGCCGACCCTCGCCGGGCTCTCCGGAGCAAAGTCGCCCAAAACCGACGGGCTTTCCCTCCTGCCAACACTTACAGGCGAAGGCGAACAGAAACAACACGACCACCTCTACTGGGAATACCTTGGCCAGACCGCCGTCCGCATGAAAAACTGGAAAGCCTACAAAGCCAAAAAGGGCGGTTGGCAGCTCTTCGACCTCTATAAGGACATCGAAGAGAACGAAGATCTCGCCAAAGAGAAGCCGGAAATCCTCGAGCAACTTGTTGCTCTCGCCGTGTCCTCCCACCAACCGATCAAGCCTGGAAAGATCTACCGACGCGACCTCATCGAAAAAGATCGCAAACAAGCACCCCACGGCAGGAATCAGAAAAGGAAGTAATATCACCCATACAGGAAAGCCTGCAGATTCTGGCAGACCACCCCCCCAATCGCCGCTCGACCGAGGAGTTGGTTGGGATCGCGCACGATGAGCTCAAGTGCGTGGCTTACTTCAAGGTCAGCTCGGAGCCCCAGGGACCATCCTTTAATGTCACCGCTCTGGTTCACGAAGCCTACCTCCGGCTGGAGGGCGACGAAAGAATCACCTTTCTTCGTGACTCCTGTGGAACCGACGAGGACCTGCTCGGACAAGTGAAAGCTCTCCTCGATGCACACAACGAGTAACATGATCGCTTTGATTCCCTCACCGCCTCGCAGCCAAGCGCATCATATCACCAAATCCTTCCAAATATTCCCATGGACATCGGTGAGGCGGACGTTCCGGCCCGCGTAGAGATAAGTCAGTTTCTCATGATCGAGTCCCAGCTGGTGAAGAACCGTGGCCCAGAGGTCGTAAACCGAAGTGGGATTCTGAATAGCGTGGTAGCCGAGGTCATCAGTCGCGCCATAAACCGAGCCCCCCTTGAATCCTCCACCTGCGAGCCAAACTGAAAAACCATAAGGGTTGTGATCCCGACCATCGCTGCCCTGGGAGAACGGGGTTCGACCGAATTCTCCTCCCCAAATCACAATCGTCTCATCGAGCAGACCCCGTTGTTTGAGATCGCGAAGGAGCGCCGCGATGGGCTGGTCGATTTGCCGTGCCATAGCGCCGTGACCTTTTTCAATCGCGCCGTGTTGGTCCCAGGGATTGGCGGCCCCTCCCGCTCCAATGTTGGCGGTGAGGCAACTCAGCTCAACAAACCGAACTCCCTTCTCCACCAGTCGGCGGGCAAGGAGAGCCTGACGGGCATAGTGCGCGGTGTTTCCATCTGTGCTATTGAGTCCATACATCTCCTTGGTCGCTTCGGTCTCACCGTCGAGGTCGGTTACCTCCGGAACAGCCGATTGCATGAGCGAAGCCGTTTCGTAATTTCGCACCGCCGCTTCGACCTTCTTGTCCTGGTCCGTGAAATCGGCAAAATGATCATCAAGCGAGCGAATGAAGTCGAGCCGCTTGCGCTGGATCATTCGATCCTCTTGCGGAAGCACGTGAGGCACCGGCTCCCTGCCGTCGGCCTTAATGATGGAGGCCTGATGATGACCGGGTAAAAAACCATTATTATACATGCCCACTCCTCCGTGCGGGGGAACGGCATTGCCACTTTGCAGAACCACGAACGCCGGCAAATTCCGGTTCCCGCTCCCCAAGCCGTAACTCACCCACGCCCCGGCACTGGGATGCCCCATGAAAGGAAATCCAGTGTGGAAGGCATAATTCCCCTGCGAATGCTCGTTCACTTTCGATGTCATCGAGCGGACCACTGCGAGATCATCAGCGCAGTGCTTCTGGATCTCGGGAAACATCGAGCTGATCTCGAGCCCGCTCTGACCACACTTCTTAAACTCAAAGGGACTGCCAAATATCTTCCCGTTATTGTTGAACTGCGTTCGCTCCACCTTCACTGGCATCGGCTTGCCGTGCATCTCGCGAAGCTTAGGTTTGGGGTCGAAGGAATCGACGTGGGAAACCCCACCCGACATATAGAGAAAAATGACATTCTTCGCCTTGCCATCCTTCCCGGTAATTTTGGCTCCCGCCTGTTCCGCAAAAAGGCTGGCCAGCGCGATGCTTCCAAAGCCTGTTGAAGTCTGCGCGAGCATGTCGCGCCGTGTCATGTTACCGAACATAGATGAATTCCTTGGAGTTAAAGAGAGCGTGGGTGAGATCGGCGAGCGGAGCAGAGGGTCGAGAGCCGCGTTTCGATTCGCTCTGCCTTTTGTGCAGAATTCCGATCATCTCCTCGGCCTTCTTCAATTCCGCCCGCTGGTTCGCATTGAGAAGGTTTAGGATTTCATCGCGGGAGGGAGGCATCTCCATTCCCAGACTTTCGCCCACCTCCTTTGCCGAAAGGGCGCGATCATAAAGGCGGGCTTCAAAGATCTGACCGGCAAGCAATCTTCCTCCCGAAGGGGAGCCGTGCCGATTCCCGATGAGAACCTGAGCCTCTCCTTTTTTGAAACCCATCGAACCAGCTTTTCGATAAGCGCGACCGTAATAGGTCGCATTGCGATACACCTGAAGAGTGCCATCACCTGAATAAGTGATGGTGACCCACACCGGTTGGTTGTCGGCTTCGGTTTCGCGCGGCCCACCCGGGCTTTGCGTTCTCCGATGAAACTCGCTTCCAGGCAGCCATTGACCCGATTCAGTTTCGGCATAGACGATGGTGTCGAAGGTAGCTCCATCGAGAGTCTGGACCCCCAACGCCCCGCCCCCCTTTTGCTGGAGATTGTCAAGCTGCACGAGGACCTGCAGGGTCTTCTCGCTCAGATCCCGATCAAGCGGCACGCTGGTAAAGTAGCCCTGCTTCCGTCCCACTCTGAGGGCACCATTTTTTATCTCGGCCCCGCCGTGCAGCTTCCCGTGAAGCCCACCAAGGCTGTCCGTGGCATCCTTCTCAAAGCCCCATCGCGCCATCGGGGTGGGCACGTTTTTGGGAGCGGACACTTTTTGCGGCTTCAGCTTTGAGCGGGCCTCCGATTCCAATTCGTTGATCCTCGCTTGCGTTTTCTGAATCTCCTTCTCCAAGTTCCCATGACTTTCATTCGTCACCGCACGTTTCTTTTCCATCGCCGCTATGAAGGCTTTGATGTCTTTCATCTCGTCCGGGGACGGCTTCCGGGAAAAGGCCAGTTCATAGGCTTGGATCACCTTTTCCGCCATGGTCTCTCCCTGAAGCCGTCCGGCCCACTGCTCAGCGAGGCCAATCACCCAATCGGAATTCAGCATCGTCAGCGATTGCGCGGGAACGTTGGTTTCGTCACGACGCCCCTTGCCACCGAGTGGCACTGGTGCGTTGAAGGTTTGTAAAAAAGGATCGAGACGGTTCCGCTGTGTCCGTACATAGACGCTGCGTCGTCGGCTCTTCCCGTCCACCGTATCCCCGAACATCGATTGATCCAGCGATCCGGACACCGTAATCAAGGCATCGCGAATGGCTTCGGCCTCAAGACGCCGAAGGGAAAAGTGAGAAAGCAGTCGATTATCGGGGTCCCTCTCCCTTGCTAGCGAATCTGGCTTACTGGAACGCTGCCAAGCTCCGGTCAGAACAAGTTCGCGGATGAGCATTTTAATATCCCATCCCCCTTCCCTGAATCCACTCGCGAGATAGTCGAGCAACTCCGGGTGACTGGGCTTCTCTCCAAGGCGTCCAAAGTTATCTGTCGTCCGCACCAATCCGGAGCCGAACAGGTGATGCCACACACGATTTACAAAAACCCGCGAGGTGAACGGATTGTCTTCTCTCAAAAAATCCCGGGCGAGCTCAAGACGCCCACTGTTTGGCTCCTGGTAGGGCGTCTTGTCGATCACTTCAAGAAAGCGCCTCTTCACCAAATGAGCCGGCTTCATATGATTACCCCGCTCATAAAACTCCTGATCGTGAGCGTCTGCCTCCCAAACCCCCGGCGCACGTACAGGCACTGCAAGTGATTGCTCCAGCTTGCGAAACTCCGTGAGCAGGGCACCACCAATCTTGGCCTTGTTTGGCAGAACTCCAAACTGTAAAAGCTCATCAAGCATCGTCGCTTGTTCGTCGCGCAACTCATCCCTGCTCCATGCATGCAAAGCCTCGAGCGCAAGCCGGTTAAAGAAGTCCGTGAGAGTATCGCCATCACGATGGCTTTCGCGCAGAAACTTCTTCATCTTTGCGACTTCCTGATCGGCAGGATTCACACTTCCTTTCCTGGTGACCACTGCCCTTGAAATACCGAACCACGATCGCTCATCATTCTTGGCCAGGATAGGCTGATCACGGGCCGTGCTTAGCTCGAGATGAATGCGATCGCCTTTCCAGTAATCCAGGTTGTGGCGGATCCACCTCCACTTTCCGCTCTTCAGATCCGTCGAGGGAAAGACCGTGCCGTTGCGGGGATAGTTTTGCACCGAGTAGCGCACCACCGCGTTTCCACTGCCACGGACCCTCATCCAAACTTCTTCGTCGCCTTCAAGCTCGATGCGCGGTGAGATCGCGACACCACGATCCTTGTCGCTGAGTTCGTTTGAAAAGATTCCCGAAGGATAGATCGCCGACAACAAGGACCCACCTCCTGACGCAATCGCGAAACTCCCACTCCCGACCCCGACCCCGCCGGCGGTCCCCTCTCCGTGTCGCGTCCACCGGGCAAGGTCGCGACCGCTCCACTGATACCGTGCTTTCCCGCCTGCGCCATTACTCTCCTTGCCGAGGTATGCCGCCATATCCCTGCGCCCGTCATCCCAAGTCCGCAAAAAAAGAAATTCATTCTTCTGGTTGCCGTCTTTGAAGAGAGTCTCCTGGGATTGCAAAAATTGCTCGCTCCACTTTGGCTGGTCGAGAAGCCACTTCTTCAGAAGGACTTGCTTCAACTGCAACTTGAGTTCCGTCATCTTAGAGCGGATCCCTCTTTCATCCACCGCATCAACTCGAACCACCCCGGGTTTGGTCGATCCAAAGATCCCAAATATTGCGTAGTAGTCTTCCTGACTAATGGCATCGAATTTATGATTGTGGCATCGGGCACAAGACACCGTGAGCCCTTGAAAAGCTTTCGTAACGACATTGACCTGATCATCAGTGAAGCGAACTTTCTCATCGAGCGCATCGGTCGGAGCAAAGCCGTGAAAGACCATCCTGAGATGAGCTGCTCCCAGCGCCGACTCATTGATGCCATTCTTAAGGCGGGGCTTCTTCAAAAGATCACCGGCAATGTGTTCGGTGACCAAGGTATCGTAGGGCACGTTATCATTAAGAGCGCGAATCAGGTAATCACGATATCGCCAGGAATCACGAATAGCGGGATCCCCCTCGCTGCCGTGCGAGTCAGCATAGCGAATCCAATCCATCCAATGCCGCGCCCAGCGCTCGCCGAATTGTGGTGAGCTTAAAAATTCATCCACCAATATTTCCCAACGATTTGCCCTCGTATCGGCGAGGTAACGATTCACCTCCACCACAGTGGGCGGCAGCCCCCGCAGCGCAAAGCTGAGACGCCGAACCAAGGCCCGATCGTCAGCGCGCTCCGCCTTCTTTAAGCCAGCCTCTTCCATCTTGACCTGCAAAAATCGGTCAACCGGATCCCCCTCACCCTTGGGAGGCTCGACACCACGAATGGGCTGAAAACTCCACCACTGCTTTCGACGCTCCATCACCTGCTCCCAACTGCTGTCTTCTGCAACTTCCTCGTCCGATGGGGGCTCATCACGAGGATCCGGCGCACCCATCGCGATCCATTTGATAAAGTCGGTGACGACGCGCTCGTCCAACTTCGCCCCGTCCTTGGGCATCTCCATGCCTTTTTCCTCATGACGAAGCACCTTGATCAAATAGCTTTCTTCCGGATTTTTGAAATCGAAGAGGTCTTCGCTTTCGCCACCCTCCAACATGGCAGCCCGATGATCCAGCGCCAGCCCTCCCCTTTGTTTCCCACCCGTGCGGTGGCATTCGTAACAATCCTGCGCGAGAATCGGGCGAATCCGCTTCTCAAAAAACTCGATCTTCTCGGGCTCACCCGGATCAGCACATGCCAAGTCTGTGAGAAGCGGTAGTAATATCCATCGAATCACAGTTTTTTAATACGCGGAACCGGCTCCCGGCTCTATCGGAGAATTGCGGCAAAACCCAGGTCACCGGCCCTCTCTCATTTTTCCTGATCCAAAAGAGCCTCGATCACTCGTATCTCATCATCGCTCACTGAGCGGTATCCACGGGGAAATTCGGTCCACCCAAATCCCCAGCGCCAGGGGGTGGGTAGCCACGGATGACCTCCGACACGCACTCCGAGATAGACGATTTGAGCAACCATGGGCTTCCCCTTGCTACGGATCCCATCCCGTAGTCTTTGGTCCGCTTCCCGGCGCTCCCGGCAGGTTCCTCCCTTCCAGTAGGAGAAGTCATGTTTCACGCAATCATCGCGCCAAAGCACGGGCTCTTTTTGAGTCCCATCGGGAAACATACTGCATCCGTCCGACTCAAACGCCCGCAATCGGGCCGGTCCGCCTGACTGACATCCAACCATCAGAAAACACACCACGAGAAGGAGCCACGCTCCTGCACAAATTCCGGGCCGCTCTCTTTCCATATCGCCTTAAGGCTAGCAACACGGAACATTTTGGCCCGCCTTTTCGCCCTGATTCTTTGATCAAAGACCAACCCTTCCCAATCGACCATCTCCTGACAGACCTAGCTAGCCTCCGAACCGGAAAGATTCCCTCAATTGGATGATTACCTCTCCTAATCTCGTCGTGAAAGTCTAATCCGCGACCAAGGCCACCGAAGGTCCCCGTCAATTTGAAGCCAGCAACCACCTGGCCCATTGGCGATCTGCCTCCGCAAACGAAATCAGACTCGAAACCCGGCAGGACCACCCCGCCGGGACCCTCCGTGACAACTCGCGAACCCTCGACTCGTGCCTTCGTATTTCCCTTGAATTGAGAATTTTGCCTTCATCATTTCCTTTCAAAACAGCTAAGCTCAATTCCTGATGAAATTGACTTCCTTTCTCTTCGTGATCTCCAGTCTCGCCACTAGCGCCGCCCCTCTCACCCTGCCTCTCTGGACCGGCGAGGTCCCCGGCGAAAAGGACCAGAAAGTCGGCGAGGAAAAGGTAGAGGACAGAAACAACGACGGAATCACCCGCACCTCCAACGTCAGCAAGCCCACGATCACGGTCTATCCGGCTCCGGCAAACCATGCGAACGGCGCAGCCGTCATCGTGGCACCTGGCGGCGGCTACGGCATCCTCGCCTCCAAGCACGAAGGCTCCGATGTCTGCGATTGGCTTAACGAAATCGGAGTCACTGCAATCCTGCTAAAATACCGCGTCCCCCGTCGGGCCAATCTCGAAAAGCACCACGCTCCCATGCAAGATGCCCAACGGGCCGTCAGCCTCGTTCGTTCAAAAGCCGCTGAATGGAAGATCGATCCAAACCGAATCGGCTTGCTTGGTTTCTCCGCCGGAGGACACCTCACCGCAACGGTTCTCACCTCTGATGGCTCCGTGAGCTTCCCAATGGAGGACGTCGACAAACACTCCCCAATTCCCGACTTCGGACTCCTCATCTACCCTGCGTATCTCAAGAGCGAAAAAGATCCCAACAAGCTGGTTCCCGAAGTCTCGGTGGATAAAAACACGCCACCATCTTTTGTCGTCATCGCCCACGGTGATTCCCGATTTGTCGAAGGAGCCGCTCTTTACTACCTCGCGATGCAGCGCGCCAAGCGGCAATGCGAACTCCACATCTATGGCAAAGGCGGTCACGGATATGGAATGAAGGAAATTCCCGAAAGAGTCGGGGAATGGACCACGCAAGCAGCTGGTTGGATGAAAGAGACGGGACTACTGGAGGCTGCAAAAAAATAAGATCCCGCTCCCGGCAGTCTGTCGGACTGCTAAAGTTGCTGGAGAAGGGGAGTCGAAAGCGAGTATGGCGGCACCTTCAATTCCAACTTTCCGAGCCTCTTCGATTCTCTGATATCCTTCTCGAAGACCCGGCGTCGAAGCTCCTCGGCACTCTTTGGATCGGAGTAGGCGATATTCAATTCCCCATTGATGCGCATACTCAACCCATCAAAGTTGGCAGAACCGAGGCAGACCCAGTCATCGACCATGATGGCCTTCACATGCGAAAAATTTGGGTAGGCGTAAGCCCGGCAACCCTTGTCCAACAGGGTCGCTGCGAAGCGACGGTTTGCGGTATCAAGAAGTTTTGAATCATTCTCCACGGGATAAATAAAATTCACCTCCACTCCCCGACTGCGGGCCGCGAGGAGTTCCCTGAGAAGCAGTTCGGAAGTGACGTAGGAGTTCTGCAGATAAATCCGGCGGCGGCTCATCCTGATCGCGACCAACATCGCTTCCTCAATCTCCGCTCTTTCCGGTGTCGTCCGCAGGATGCGAATCGGAAAATGCGAGTCTTTTGCGGCGGTAAGGTCAGGCTTCTGATCCCGATGCAAAAAGGCACGCCAATCCCCCCACAAACCTTGAAGTTTCCACGAATGATTAAAGCGATTTTGTAGCTCGGTGGTGACCGGACCTGTTACTCTTACCATGAGATCGTGCCACTCATACCGATACTCCCTCCCGATGTTCATCCCACCCAGATAGGCCTCATTCCGATCAATCATGATCAGCTTGGAATGGTCTGCCACCAGCCAGGGGTTCTGGGACATTCTCGCTTGAACCCTACTCTTCTCTTTCAGATAGTGGGGCATTGACAAGGGAGCTACAAATCCAGGTGGCAGCGGCCCGGCAGGAGGCTCCCACCAGGCACCGATCGATCCGAGTCGATCCATCAGAACACGGCACTTCACTTCCTTGCTCCGCTTCTTCAGACGGTCGGCGAAACCAGTGGCCACGTCATCGTTATCAAAGATGAAAACTTGAGTGTCAATTTGCTGCCTGGCACCATTGACCGAGCGGTAGAGTGCTGGAAAAAACTCGACCCCATCCACCAACAAATCGACTTCGCCGGGATAGGGCTTTGGCAATCCCACCAGATCCAATCCTTCTTCGATATCCGCGCCCTTGGCAAACGCGGGATTTAACAAGGCTCGGTCATTACTGAAATTTTCCCCAAGAAGGCGTGAGCGCTCATACCACATGGAGGCGCCCTTCGTGGTTCCGGAAACCGGGTTGCTGATCAACGATTTCATCGAACCATGGACCAAGGCCTTCACGATCAACTCGCTCGGCATCCCGGTGGCCGCTCCCGAGTCCCGGTTATTCCAAAAAGGAGTATCCGGTAGAGAACAGGAAGCCATGGCCAACGCCGGAACCACCGCCATGAGACGCATGCGCATTCCCCTTGTCCTAGAGGAAATCGAAGGAATCAAAAGGTGAAAATTGAAAAGTCATCAATCACCGCACTGCGCCCGGATTCGAATTTCGGCCTTACTACCCCAAAACCGATCTGCTTTGTCAAAGACTCTCACAGGAACTCATGCCCACGGACTCAGATCGGGTCACGATCTCAAAGAGGTGCTCAACACGCTCATGATTAAAGAAGACCGACCAGCCATGCGGGTGCTTTGCACAACTGGAAGTTGGGCTGACACAGACTGGAAATGAAAGGAGCTACCCGTGCCAAAGGTATCTTCCCGGGTGAAATTCACTCTCCTGCTTACCCTCGCTGCAACCACTCTTCTGCAAGGAAAATCCTATGTCCTCATCGTAGTCGATGACCTCGGCTACATGGATATTGGTGCCTATAATCCCAATACCTTTTACGAAACTCCGAACGTCGACAAGCTTGCCCAATCAGGCCTGAAATTCACCAACGGCTACGCGGCCAACCCGGTCTGCTCCCCCACCCGCTTCGGGATCCAAACCGGCCGCTATCCCACCCGCAAGGATTGCACCAATTTCTTCAGCGGACGACGCGGCGGCAAATTCGCCTGCGCTCCGCTCCACGATCGTCTCGATCACGGCGAAACAACCCTCGCCGAGGCCCTCAAAGAGAAAGGATACTCCACCTTCTTTGCTGGAAAATGGCACCTCGGTCCGACCGAAGAATTCTGGCCCGAGAAGCACGGATATGATGTCAACAAGGCAGGCTATAAAGCCGGTGGGCCCTACACCGGGAAACGATACTTCTCACCCTACGACAATCCCAAGCTTGAGAACGGCCCCGACGGCGAGCACCTTCCCGACCGCCTCGCCACCGAAACCTGCCTATTCATGGAGGCCAACAAGGAGAAGCCCTTCTTCGCAATGCTCTCGTTCTACTCGGTTCACACTCCGCTGATCGGACGACCCGATCTCGTTGCGAAATACAAAAAGAAGGCCAAAAAAATCAACGGAGAGGAATTCGGTGATGAAGAGCAAGTCTTCGGCAACAAACCACGCAAAGTCCGTATCCTGCAAAAGCACGCCGTCTATGCCGCGATGGTGGAAGCGATGGACCAGGCCGTTGGCAAGGTTATGAAGAAAGTCGAGGAACTGGGTCTTGAAGACGAGGTCGTCATTTGCTTCACCTCGGACAACGGCGGTCTATCCACCTCGGAAGGATCTCCGACTTCCAACCTCCCGCTGAGAGGCGGCAAGGGCTGGATTTATGAAGGAGGAATTCGCGAGCCTTTCATCGTCAAGTGGCCCGGCGTCACCAGGCCCGGCACGACCAGCACAGTTCCTGTGATGAGCACCGACTTCTTCCCGACCTTCGTGAAAGCCGCAGGCGGCGAGCCCAAAGGAACAGTCGATGGCACGGACCTCATGCCTCTCCTCAAAGGTGGCGATCTCGATCGCGACGCCCTCTACTGGCACTATCCGCACTACAGCAATCAGGGTGGATTCCCCTCGGGCGCCATCCGTATGGGTGACTGGAAATTGGTCGAACGCTACGAAGACGGCCGCGTCCATCTTTACAACCTCAGGCACGACATCGGAGAAAGGAATGATCTCGCCAAAGACAACGCAGAACAGGTCAAAGTCATGCGCACCAAACTGCATGCCTGGTATAAGGAAACTGATGCCAAGTTCCTGCAGAAGAAAAAGGGCCAGAAGGAAGAACCCTGGAGGCCTTAGAATCCGATAGCTGGAAGCTCCGGCTTTCAAGCCCCACGACGAGGAGGTAATAGCCTCAGGGGCTTCCGACTACTTTATTCCAATCACCCGCGCACGAATTTCCGGAGTCACCGAGCCTTTGGGCTCACGATTGAGCCCCAACTCCCCTGGGCTTTTTCCCACCCATGTGGTTACTCTTTTCTCGACAGAGACTTGCTGGGTTTTCGGTTCAAAAGTCAGCGTCGTGAAAAGAGACTCGTGATAGGGGCTGGTGTATTGCAGGGCGGAGTGCTTCGCATGAACTTCGGGAGGATAGCTTTCGTGGGCATACTTTGCACCCAGCCAGTGATACGATGCCGAGTTGATATGAAGGTATGGAATTCCGCCAACCTCCGTGAGCAGATCGATATGAGTATGGCCGTTCATTGCCAAAACGACCTTGTCGGAGTGCTTTGAGAGGATCTTTTGAACCTCCCCGGCATTATCGATGGGATAGGGCCCGGCAATAGGTTGATGGGAGACGATCACAACCGGCCCTTTGAGTTCGCTGAGAGTTTTTTCCAACCACGCCACCTGGTCCTCTCCAATAAACTGGGGATAACCTCCCTTGTGCTTGGCCGAACCCTTCTCGTTCGCGTCGAGCACGATGAAATGAAGGCCTTTCAGTTCATGATGATAATAGGTCGATTTCATTCCCCACGACTCAAGGCACTGTTTCTTGCTCAGACCGCCGTCAGTATCGTGGTTCCCGATGACGTGAAGAGTGGTCTCATGAGCCTTGTTGAAACGATCGACAATCATCTGATTCGCTTTATTGGCGAAGGCAAAGTCTCCCATTTGCAGGAGAGCATCCGGCTTGCTCTTCGCCATTTCGCCAAGAAAAGCATCGAGTCGTTCCGTGCCATCGGGAATGAGATCCACATGCAGGTCTGCAATCACGCCCACGCGGATCGGTTTGGAGAGAGCTTTGAGCGCAGAGAAAGCCATGGTGGAAACCGGAAAACTCGCTCCACCAAGAGCGAGGGTTTTGGAAAAATGTCGCCGAGTGATCTTCACTAACAAACCACTATCACACGTAGCTGAAAGCTCCAGCTTTCGGCTAATTCTTTAAAAAGTCGCATTCAGGGTAGACGTTCCTCCCATGTGGCACGTTGGTAAACCGCTTCCGATTCACACCTTGAGGCGGGCACCCCTCTTTTGTGATTCATCTCTCTTTCTCAGCCCGCCCCATTGTCGTTTTCGTTCTTCATCGGAGGTTGAAGAGCGGCAAAAGAAATGAGGAAGATCGTCATTTTGCCAGAGCGGAAACCAGCTGGCTTTCGATGATCACTCCCGTGGTGTGGGTGGTGGTTTCAAGGGGGTCGCCATCGAAGAGGGCAAGGTCGGCGTGTTTCCCTTTTTCGAGCGAGCCGATCTTTTTTTCCAAGCCCAGGATTCTGGCCGATTGAATGGTGCAGGCAGCGAGTGCCACTTCCTGTGGGAGACCGTAGGCGGCGGCCATTGCGGCCTCAAAGTGGACCACGCGGGTCTTGGGAACGTAAGCTTCGTAACCGGACTGGAAGGCGAAGGAGATGCCTGCTTTGTGAAGTTGAGCCGCGAGGGTGAAGGTCATGTTTTTGAGATCACCGAACGGTCGCCCCATGGTTGGGTGAACGATGACCGGGACTTTGGCAGCCTTGATTTCATCGAGAAGAAGATAAGCCTCGGCCGCACCATCAAGGATGAGCTTGAAACCAAATTCCTCCTGCAGACGGAGAGCGGCAGCAATGTCCTGATGACGCTGGGCATTCATGAGAAGCGGGATTTTTTTGTTCAGGATGTCGACGAGGACATCGAGCCTGAGATTGGCATCGGGCTTATCCTTTTCTTCGTCGTCTTTGGCTTCTTCAATCTTGAGAAGGCGGGATTGGGCCTTCATGAGTTCCGCACGAAGCATCGCGATCGCTTTGGAACGGGTGCCGGGAGACTTGCTCAACGCCTTGGCTCCCAGCGTGGAAGCGACGGCCGAGGTGGGGACGAGAGTGTCTTTCATCGATGTGATGGACGGGATATTGGTCTTCACCACCATGAGCTGGCCTGAAATAAGCGTGCCCGGTGCGTGGCCGGTGTTCACCGTAGTGACGCCAAGATCTCGAAGCCATTTCACAAGCGGATCGCGGCCGTTGTAGGCATCGACGGCACGGAGCTCCGGCTGAATGGGCGATGACTTCTCAAGTTGCTCCTGATCGTGCTTGGGAGAATTCAGGATCCCCGACAAGCCAACGGTGGCATGGGCATCAATGATCCCCGGAGTCACAACTTTTGCGGTGAGAGTTTGATAGCCTTTGGGAATCTTGATTTGGGAAGCAGGACCAACGGCGCGGATCTTACCGTTTTTGCCGCAAAGAACGACCCCGTCCTTGATCGGCTTCAAGTCACCGGCCATAGTGAACAAAAGATCCGCCTTGACCGCGATCTGTCCGTGGGAAATTGCGGTAAGAGCGAGAGCGAGAATTGCTTTAAACATGATATTGAGCGGTGAAATTTTAGCGATAGAAGCAGCAGCCGGAAGCTTCGCGATTGTGACCGGCTCCGTAGCCGCCTTCGGCGAAGAGCCGGTCGCTTGGGTTCTCAAGATCGAAAACCTTCTCGCCTTCGACGTGGGTTTCAAGAACACGGGTATAGATTGAAAACGGATCGCCGGAGAGTATCACGAAATCGGCCTGCTTTCCCGGATCGAGAGAGCCGATTGATCGATCGAGATCGAGCATCTTGGCTCCGGCGAGGGTGAGACCTTCGAGAGCCTTTTGGCGGCTCATGCCTGCCCGAACACCCACGGCTGCATTGCGAAGAAACCAACGCGAATCGTTAATCGGATCATCGGTGTGGAAAGCAGTCACCACTCCTCGTCCCGAAAGCTCGGCTCCGTTCTTCCATTCAAAATCACGCGCTTCCAGTTTCCCGCCGGGAGAGTCGAGAAAGATCAATGAACAGGGAACCTTCGCCGCCGCGATTTCATCGGCCACCTTCCAGGCTTCCGAGACGTGATGGAGAACGACTTTGAATCCGAACTCTTCCTTCAAACGAAGAACGGTGAGGATGTCATCGTGACGGTGGGTGTGATGATGAACGGTCCGTTTCCCTTCGAGAATATCGGCAAGAGTCTCAAGGGCAAGGTCGCGCTCAAATGCTTCGTCCGGCTTCTCTTTCTGATGCTTCCTGCGCTTTTCCAGATAAGCCCGCGCATCGATGAATTTTTGTCGCACGAGCGCGGCGGATTTCCCACGGGTTCCGGGAAAGCCTCCGTTATCGCGAATAGAATTGGTGCCATTCGCCATCTTCACGCCATAGGCAATTGTGCCGTCGGGCTGTTCAATGAAGAGATCCTCCACCGTGTTTCCTTTGCGGAGTTTCAAGTAAATCGTTTGACCGGAAAGGAGGTGCCCCGAACCGGACATCAGGTTGGCCGTTGTGATGCCGCCGGCGCGCGCCTTGTCGATCGAGGTATTACGGACATCAATGGAATCCAGAACGCGTACTTCCGGCTGAATGGGAGATGAATAATCTCCGCCGGCCACCGAACCAATGTGCGAGTGAGTGCAGATCAACCCCGGAATGATGGTCTTACCAGAGGCATCAACAACCTCGGCATCAGCGGGGATTTTGACCTCTTTGCCGGGCCCCACCGCCAGAATGGCATCCCCTTTGATGAGCAAGGTGCCTTTCTCGATCCTGGGCGAGGAAACCGGGTAAATCGTGGCGTTTGTATACGCACGGACCTTGACCTCAAGCGGAGGCGATTCCTGGGCTGAGGAAAAGAAAAACGGGAGGAGCAGAAGTGGAGCCAGAGCAATGGCAATGAGCTTGCGGGAACGCATGTCCGGAGGGTATCAGGGGAGCCCCATTCAAGGAAAGCGAAGATTCCGGGATTGCCCGCTCGCGGAAATCGTCATCAGGCCTCAAACTTTCATGAACATGAAAGCCATTCAGTTTCATAAGAATAGCAGCGAAGATGGTTCGGCCACGGACATCGAGCTCCCCCTGCCCAAGGCTTCCGGTCATGACATCCTCGTCAAAATCGAAGCGATTGCCATGAACCCGGTCGACTACAAAGTCAGACCGGCGGAGGGAGATCCGCCAAAGACCCTCGGCTTCGATGCGGCGGGGACGGTGGTTGAAGTGGGCGACAAGGTAAGCTTATTTCAGAAAGGAGATCGGGTTTATCACGCCGGCGATGTCACAAGACCCGGGACAAACGCCGAGTTTCAATTGGTCGACGAACGGATCGTGGCTAAACGGCCGAAGTCACTGGATGCCTCCACAAGTGCCGCGCTTCCGCTCACCTCATTGACAGCATGGGAGTCACTCTTTGACCGACTCGGGATCAATCCGGACACCCCCGAAGAAAACAGCGGCAAGAGCCTCTTAATCATCGGTGGGGCAGGAGGAGTCGGCTCCATCGCAATCCAACTGGCCAAGCTCGCCGGCCTCACCGTGGTGGCTACCGCATCACGCAACGAAAGCGCAGATTGGTGCCACAACCTCGGAGCGGACCACATTATCAATCATCACGAAGCCATGCCTCCCCAGCTGAAGAATCTGGGGTTGGAAACGGTCGACTACATCGCAAACTTCAACGATGTTGATCGCGTTTGGGAATCGATGGCGGATATGATCGCGCCACAAGGCAGCCTTGTTCTCATTACCGGGCACCAGAACCAGCTCGACCTTGGCGGCACCTTGAAGCTAAAGAGTGCGAGGGTCTGTTGGGAATTTATGTTCACCCGCTCGATGTATCAGACCGATGATATGATCGAACAACATCACATTCTCAAAAGAGTCGCAAAATTAGTCGATGACGGAAAACTCATCGCGACCGCGAACGACCGGCTCAGTCCCATCAACGCCGGCAACATCCTTGAAGGTCACCGTCGACTCGAATCCGGCTCAACCATCGGCAAACTCGTCCTTTCCGGCTGGGAATAATCATCAAATCAAACTCGAGAAATGTCCAAACTCACCATCATTGCCCACATTCATGCCAACCCGGAACAGATCGATCTCGTGAAGGCAGAACTTCATAAAGTCATTGAACCAACCCGGGCGGAGGAAGGCTGTCTAAACTACGACCTCCATCAGGATAACGAGGACCCGGCCCATTTTTTCTTTTTTGAAAACTGGGAGTCCCGTGAGCTCTGGCAGGCTCACATGGAGAGCCAGCATCTCAAGGATTTCAAAGCGGCCACCGAAGGATCCATCAAGGATGTCGTTCTTGATGAGATGACCCACATTGGATAACCGTCTGGAACCATGTCTTTCAAAGCTGTCATCGTTGAGCAAATCAGCACAAACGAAACCGTGGTTTCAGTGAAGGAGCTGGAAGATCACCGGCTCCCCGATGGAAATGTCACCGTCAAAATCGAATACACCACCATCAACTATAAGGATGGGGAGTTGGAGAAAGATACTGGGGTTGGTTTGCGCAGAAGGCCCGGGTCAATGCCGATTGGCTGGTTCCCCTTCCAGATGGCCTGACCACCCGGCAAGCCAAGGCAGTCGGCACTGCGGGACTTGCGGCAATTTTTGCCATCATGGCTCTCGAAAATCACGGGCTACAACCCGACCACGGCCCTGTTCTTGTCACCGGAGCAACCGGCGGAGTGGGATCAATCGCAACCACAGTTCTCGCTCGCAACGGTTACGAAGTGGCCTGCGTCACCGGCAGGCCTGAAAACGAAGACTATCTTAAAAAGCTGGGAGCCAGCCAAATCGTGGACCGCGATAGGCTCAGCACGGTTTCGCAGAAGCCTCTCGAAGCGGCAACCTGGGCCGGCTGCGTTGATGCGGTGGGCGGGACGATGTTGGCCCGCATCATCGGGCAGATGAAATACGGCTCATCCATTGCCGCCGTCGGCCTCGCGGGAGGCGCCGCCCTTCCGACCAACGTGATGCCCTTTCTTCTTCGCGGGATGAACCTTCTGGGAATCGACAATGTGATGCAGCCTTTTGACAACCGACAGGCCGCCTGAAATCGCCTCGTTGAAGATGTTTCAAGCGAGAAAATCGAGGAAATGATCAAGCCCGCCACTCTGACCGAACTACCGGATTTGGGGGAGCAAATCCTCGCCGGAAAAGTTAAAGGCCGGGTCGTTATTGATGTCAACCGATAGGCTGCAAGAGGAACTAACTCTTTCGATTCCACCAGGGAAATTAGAATCGAAGATTGGTTGTGATTTTCACCACAACCGCGATCCTCCTCCCCATGAAAAAACTATTTTCCATCGTCCCGCTTGTCCTCGGCCTTCTGCTCAACTCCGCATGCGCCAAGGAAGCGAAGACAGCTGTCGTTGGCCCGCAAAATGGCTCTTTGATCATTATGGGCGGCGGGGGAAAAGACCGGACCTTTCCACAAGTTTTCGAAAAATTCGTCGAACTGGCCGGAGGGAAGAATGCCAAAATCGTGATCGTCCCCACTGCTGCCTCCAGCGACCCCAACCACGACTACTATCGATCATGGGCGATCGAGCTGGCCGAATCGATGGGAGTGACGGAAGCAACTATTCTCCACACGCACGATCGCAAGGTCGCTGATACCGACGAATTCGTGAAGCCGCTCACCACCGCTACCGGAGTTTGGTTTGGCGGGGGACGTCAATGGAGGCTCACCAAGGCCTACGGAGGAACCCGGGCCGAAAAAGAATTTCACAAGGTCCTCGAACGAGGCGGAGCGATTGGCGGGTCATCGGCTGGCGCGACCATTCAGGGCTCCTTCCTCGCCCGCGGTGACACCAGTGGCAACACCATCATGGTTGGAGATGTGCAACGGGGATTCGGCTTCATGCGAAACACCGCAATCGATCAACACCTTATCGCCCGGCGACGTGAAAAAGATCTCCTCAAAGTCTTGGAAGATCCAGAAAACAAGATGCGGAAGGAATTCAATCGAGCCGCAATGCTGGGTATCGGAATCGATGAAGACGTAGCCATCGTAGTGAAGGGCGACGAGTTCAGCATCATTGGCAAGGACCATGGCATGGTTCTCGTTTATGACCCAAAATCGTGGAAAGAAGACACCCCCGATGAAAAAAAGTGGGTCACACTTAGAAAAGGTGATCGTTACAACCTTGCACAACGAAAGGTGATTCCAGCAGCGGAAACAAAAAAGTAATCCGGCTTTCTTGCGGGACTTTATCCGGTGCTTCCGGTAGCATCGCAAAATGAACTTTAATCCTTCCCGACGTGACGTCATCCAAACCGGGGCTGCCGCCGGCGCTCTGGGTTTTCTCTCCAGAATCCCCTTGCTCGGAGCAGAGGACGTTAAAGTTGATCCAGCCCAAGTTCAGTTTCGCCCGGAAATTGAACCGCTGGTCCGCCTCCTGGAAGATACTCCCCGTGAGAACCTACTCGAAGAAGTAGCCACTCGAATCAAGAAGGGCACCACATATCGCGAGATTCTAAGTTCACTCCTTCTGGCAGGTGTACGTAATATTCAACCCCGTCCCGTTGGCTTCAAATTCCACGCTGTCCTCGTGGTCAATTCAGCCCATCTGGCGAGTTTACGATCACCGGATTCCGATCGCTGGCTCCCCATCTTCTGGGCGCTCGATTACTTCAAATCATCGCAAGCACGCGATATTGAAGAGGGCGACTGGACGATGACGGCCGTAAAAGAAAAGGACGTCCCAACTGCGGCGAAGGCCCGGGAATTGTTTCGGGAAGGACTTGATCTGTGGGATGAAGAAAAGGTGGATGCGGCCACCGCCGGACTGGCACGCACGGTGGGAGCACAGGAAACCTTCGATCTTTTCGCACGCTTTGGGGCGCGTGACTTTCGCGATATTGGCCACAAGGCAATCTATGTTGCCAATAGCTGGCGCACCTTGCAAACGATCGGCTGGAAGCACTCCGAGCCCGTCTTACGCTCGCTCGGCTATGCCCTCCTCCAACATAATGGCAGCAATCCGGCCAAGAGTGATCACGAGGCAGATCGCCCAGGCCGCCTCAACGAGAAGCTTCTCAAAGAAATTCGCGGTGACTGGCAACGGGGTGAATTGAAACCAGAATCGACGATCGAGATGCTCAACATCCTTCGCAGCGGAACGTGGGAAGCCGCCAGCCGTAAGGTCGTGGAATTGCTTAACAAAGGGGCATCACCGAGGTCCATCTGGGACGGACTTTTCCAACATGCCTCGGAAATGCTCATGCGCCGACCGGGCATCATCTCCCTCCACGCCAGCACCACGACCAACGCTCTCCACTACGCCCACCAACACACCTCGAACGACGAAACCCGACGTTTTCTACTCCTCCAAAATACTGCCTTCCTAACGATGTTTCGCGACCGGGGGGGAATCAAAGAAGGCATCGCGGTTGACCAGTTCGAACCAGCCGAGGGGACTCCCGGGATTGACGAAATCTTTGCCGACATCACCGGGAACAAGGAAAAAGCCGCACGCAAAGCGCTCGCATACCTTGAGTCGACCAAAGACCCGAGTCACTTCATGAAAGAAGCACAGAGACTGATCTACCTGAAGGGCACCGGATCCCACGACTACAAATTTAGTTCCGCTGTCCTGGAGGATTACCACCACATCTCACCAAAGATGCGGGACCGCTTCCTCGCTGCCAGTGTCTTTTGGCTTCAGGGTTCCGGAAAAAAAGATACCGACCTCGTGGCAAGAACCCACGCGGCGATGGGTTGATTTTCCCAATAAATTTTACACCCAGACGATCGTGGAACCACTTCCTCGCGCTCGACTACGATGGCTCGGATCCCCCCGAAATCTAGGATGACCGGCGAAATCCGGAAGAACTACAGGCCCTTCAGATAAGCCACGCTTTCCTTGATACTCGCGATGGGATCGGGTGACTGATCCTGCTCAACATGACAGTGGACAACACCCGCGGCTTCGGCTGCCTCAATGATTGGCTCCATCGGAATGATGCCATTTCCCAGCTCCTTAAAGGCTTCCTTGGGCAGGCCGCCATACATCGGCAATTTCAATCCTTCCTTGATGTCCTTGAGGTGAAGCTGGGAGATACGACCACTCAGGCCCTTGATCAAACTGACCGGATCAAGGTTCGCGGCCTTCACCCAGAAAACATCCACCTCAAACTTCATCTCGTCGCAGAACTCCTGCGCGAAAATATCGTAACCCGTTGACTGCTCCATCGGTTGAAACTCGAAGGAATGATTATGATACGCGAGTTGAATCCCAGCCTCCTTCGAGATCACAGCCGCTTTGTTGAGGTTCCCGGCCACCTTCTTGTAGCCATCGAGAGTCTTGCGATCCTTGTCGTGAAGATAAGGCACCACGAGATGGGAAATTCCGGTCTTCTTGGCCTTTTCAACGATCTTCTTGAAGTCGGAAAACTCTTCGTCCGATGGATTCACCGCCGCTTCCCAATCGAAGTGGATGGAATTCACCTCGAGCCCCAAATCCTTCGCCACCTTGATCATCTCAAGACCCCCAGGGAAACCATAAGGCTCAACCTGCGTATAACCGGCCTCGGCGACAGCCTTCAGGGTCCCTTTCAAATCTGCCTTCAACTGATCCCGGAGCGTATAAATCTGCAGACCGATTTTCTTGCAGTAGACATTATCATCGGCTAACGCCAACAAGCCCTGGGTTGATCCCGCCAAAATAGAAGCCGAGGCGGAGGTGCGTAGGAAATCTCTGCGATTCATATTCAAGAAAAGAAACCACAGCTCGCTACCGCAATCCAATGAAAAGATGAGCCTTCCTCCTAACAAGCAATGTTTCACCCTCTTTCCCATCTGATGAGACTGAACTTTCTCACTACCCGAGGAGTGTCGGGACTTCAAAAAACATGCCCTCCATCACACCATTCAGCTGGTGGCAGCACAACAGGCCGATCGGCTCTCGCCTTTTGAATTGATACCCCAACGGTTGCGCATAATCTCTCCCTCGATTCTTACACAAAGGATTCAATCGACATATCCACATGATATTTTGGCGAACACTCATCCTCGGCGGACTTCTGGCACATACGACCTCTCTGACTTTTGCCGCTACAAGAGCCGAACTCACCCAACAAAGAATCGCTGAAAATCCGAAACTCAGCTGGTGGGACGCCATGGACACCGGTCCCTTCATTAGTGACACTTTCCTCGGCTTCGGGCCCAAAGGCGATGTGGCCGTGCTCAAGGGCATCGCCATCAAGATCGGCGAAAATGAAGATCACACCGTTGTCTTCGACACCGAAACCCTCCGCATGGTCGCAGGCTTCAAAGGAAGGGTCATGCATGAAGGCACCCCGTGGAGTGGCAGGCACAGTGATAATTCCTATTTGCCCGAAGGCCGGAAGGACTACTTTTTCGCCACCACCAAAGGCCCCGGCATTGCCGTCAATGGCAACTGGAAAGATCCCCGCGAAACCAAAAACGGCCCGCTCCCCGATTCCCACGGTGAGTATCACGGACTTTACCGACATAAGACCGGGACCATTCTTAGCTATTCAATCGGAGAAGCCAAATTTCTCGAAATGCCCAAGCTTTTCGGCAACACGCTGATTCGCTCTTTTGAATTCAAGACTCTCGTGAACGATGTCGAAATCCTTGCTCTTGACCCTTTGCAAGGCGGACAAAATATTGAGGTGAAACTTTCGAACGCGTCAAGAGACGTCGTGCTTAAAACCCTGCCCTCCGGCCGTATCGTCGTCTCGCTAACCACAGGCGCATCCGGATCATTCCAACTCGCATACGCTCCCAAGGGCGCAAGCATCTTGATCGAGAAGCGCGGCCCCATCTCGAATTACACCAAAGGTGGCCCTTCCCTTTTTCCGGAAATCATCAAAGTCAAAGGCCGCACCAGCAAGGATGACAAGGGTTACGTTGTCGATGACATCCCTCTCCCAAAGGATAACCCATGGGAATCCAACATCCGCTTCGGTGCCTTCGATTTTTTCTCCGATGGCAAACGCGCGGCCTGCTCGACCTGGAACGGTGACGTCTGGATCGCCGAAGGCATCGACGGCGACCTCTCCGAGATCACCTGGCGACGATTCGCGAGCGGACTCTACCAAACCCTCGGCCTGAAAATTGTCGATGACGTCATTTACACTCATGGCCGGGACCAAATCACCCGACTTCACGATCTCAACAACGACGGCGAGGCTGACTTCTATGAGAGCTTTAACAACGACGTCCTTATCACGCCCGGATTCCACGAGTTCGCCTTCGACCTCCAAACCGACAAAGAAGGTAATTTCTACTTCAGCAAAGGCGCTCCCGTCCTTTCCGGCGGGCGCGGATTCTCCGATCTCACCGAGCACAATGGCACCATCCTGAAAATCAGCGCCGATGGAAAAACCCTCACCCGCATGGCTTGGGGATTACGCGCACCCGGTGGCGTCGGCATTGGACCCAATGGTGAAATGACCACCGGTGAGAACGAGGGCAGCTACGTTCCCCGTTGTAAAATCACCTGGAGCAAGCCAGACGGCAGCAGCTTCCACGGGGTTGTTCCCAGCGAGTGGGATAACAAGAAATTCGTCCGCAATCTCCCCGGCATGCCCACCGACTACGAGCGCCCGCTTTGCTGGCTTCCCTACTACGTCGACAATTCCAGCGGGAGCCAGTTTTGGGTTCCCGACAACAGCTCCTGGAAAAACCACGCCGGAAACATGCTCCACCTTTCCTATGGCAAGAGCTCGATCTATCGCACCTTGATTGACGAGGTCGACGGCCAGGTTCAGGGGGGCGTTTACCGCCTCCCCATCGAACTCACCACTGCCAACATGCGCGGCCGCTTCCACCCGGGGTCAGGCCACCTTTACATCATCGGATTCCGCGGTTGGCAGACCAATGGAGGTACCGGCTTCCAGCGCATTCGCTTTGTCTCGGATGAGAAGCCCGTCCCCCTCAAACTGGAGGCCTTCGAAAACGGAATCCGTGTCGAGTTCAGCTCCAGCCTCGATCCCGAAGTCGCGAAAGACCCTCGCCGCTACAAGATCAGCAAGTGGGATTACGTCTGGGGACCGCAGTATGGTTCCGGCCGCTTCTCCATCGATGAACAAGATTCCGCCGCCCGCGCCCAAGCTCTCGTCGAGCCTTCGAAAGGGTCCGTCAATCAGGTCGACTCCGTCGATGTCCGCGCCGCCCAGCTTCTTGAAGATGGCAAGTCGGTCTTCCTATACATTCCTAGAATGACTCCCGCCATGCAGATGGAAATCCGCCTTGATCTCGCCGACGCCGGCAAGAAGGAATTCAAAGAAACAATTTGGAACACCATCCACAATCTACGCCCGGCCTTCGACGACCATGGCCTCGATCTCGCCAATCTTCCCGTCATCAAAAAGGAAGCACGCGGCGAACCCGGCCTTCTCCTCACCACCTCAAAGGGAAGCGCCGATGACGCGACCGTCGTGGACCGCCTCGCCCTGACCGTCGAGGAACGCAAAGCCGTTTCCGTCTTCATTGGAACCAACCAAGCCGTTTTCGAAGGAAGCCTGATCGTCGATGCGCGCGACCAACGCGCTTTCCGGCTCGAAGGCAATGGCTGGGCCAGCCTCAAGATCAACGGCAAGCAGGTGATGGAAGGAGACCTCCCTCTCGAGTGCCCTCCCCTCGCTCTCGAATCCGGCCCGCAAGCCATCTTCTGCCACTTCAAGGGAGCCGAAAAAGGAACGAGCAGTATTCGCCTTCTTTGGAGCGGTTCTGCATTCGTTTGGGAACCGGTCAAACCCTCCGCCTATCGCCACACCGCCAACTCCATGCTCGGCAAAAAAGACAAGGCCCGCGCCGGACGCAATCTCTTCGCCGCCGCCAACTGCATCAAATGCCACACCGCAGATAAGAATCACTTTAAGTCCGAAAGAATGCCCGAGCTTTTTGAAACGCTGCCAGACTTCAAAAATGCCGGGCACCGTTACCATGCCGGGTGGGTGGAGCAGTGGATCCGCAAACCCAATGATCACTGCCCGACTGTAGCGCCCGACCACGCCGCCGACATCGCGGCATACCTTGCCACCAGAAAAATGAAAACATCCGCCGGGGATGAAGGGAACGCCGAAAGCGGAGCCCGACTCATCGAAGAACTTCACCTCGGACCTTGGGCCGATGAACTTGCCAAGTCCGGCAAATTCACCCCGACCGGACTGCGCATCTTGCTGCTCAATCCAGCTCAACACCATCGGCACACCACCTTCCCCGACCTTCGTCTCACACCACGGGAAGCCGCCAACATCGCCAGCGCCATCGTTTCACGGGCCACCAAGACTCCCGTTCCCTCCGGCGGAGATTCCGTAAAAGGAAAACAAGTCTTCTCTCAACGCTGCGCCACTTGTCACGAGCCCGGCAAAGGCGTGAAATACGAGTTCGCCGCCAAAAATCTGAAAGACATGTGGAACACCGAATGGTTTGAGCACGGCTGCCTCTCCGAAGAAGAAGGCAACGCTCCCGAACTCGGCCTTGGCATCGACCAAAAGCAAGCCCTCTTCGCCTTCAAGAACATCGATGGCAATAGAAACTACACTTCGCTTCGCCGCTTCGTTCCTCACGAATATGCCACACGAGCCATCGAACGATTGCAATGCGCCAGCTGCCACTCCGGCGAAAACAAGCTGCCCGAAATCTCGCTCGCCGGAGAAAAATTCCACAGCGATTGGCTCAATACCCTCCTCAAAGGAGAAGGGCTCAAAGTCCGGCCATGGCTCCATGCCCGCATGCCAGGCTTCTCCGCACATGCCGATGCCTTGAGCAAAGGCCTCGCCTTCCGAGCCGGCATGGACCTCTCATCCTCCGACTTTGGAGTGACGCCAGACCTTGTGAAGACCGGCATGGCACTTACCGGACCCGGTGGCTACGCCTGCATCGCCTGTCACGCTGCCGGTGAAACTCCCGCCCTGCAAGCCTTCGAAGGACAAGGCCCCAACTTGCAAATCGCCAGCGACCGCCTCCGCCCGGATTACTACCGCACCTGGATGTTCTGGCCACAACGCCACGCCCCGCTGACCATCATGCCCAAGTACACCGTCGACAAAAAGAAGGCCCTAAACCCAACCTTCTATCGGGGCGATGCCGACAAACAGTTCGAAGCCATTCGCCACTACCTCCAAACTCTGGAAGGTGCCGAAAGAGCACCTATGCCCGAGAAGGAATAGTTCGCCCGGTTGATAAAAAAATCCCCCGTCGGCTTCCACCGGCGAGGGATGATCTTAATGAGAGATCGGATTAGCGAACCGACTCTTCCAACTGCTCAAGGCGGCTTTCGATTTGCTTCATGCTCTCTCGAATCGCCTTGATCGCTTCCAGCGTTTCCTTCTTCGAAGGGGCTGGCTTCGACGCCATCTTGAATTGTGGTTTTGGTGCCACTTTTATTTTGAGTAACTCAACGATCTCGTCAGCCGGGATGGCGTAAGTCTTGGTGCGTCCGGCCCGGGAAACATTCACTCCGACGCACTTTCCTTTGAGGTTAAAGAGCGGACCACCGCAGAACTCCGGAGGAAGTGGAATGTCGTGCTGGATCACGTCGGGATACCCTCCGGTTTTTTCCGAGAGACGTCCAAGCGAGCGCTTCATGCGGGGGTCATTCTGGACATTGTCGCGCATCTTCCGCTCTTTCAAAGTCACCTTTGATTCGGCCGACTTACCCTCACGGAGATAACCAACTTTGACCTCCTCGCCAGCCTTGCATCCACGGATCAAGCCTCCAAACGAAATAGGATCTTCCACCTTTTCACCATTGAGGCTGGTGATGATATCACCCTCCTTCAAACCTGCCTCGCTCGCCGCCCCATCCGGGACAAGACGGGCAATCAACACTCCCCCATCGCCTTCACTGGCTTGAATTCCGATGAACCCCACCTCAGCCATGGCGCGACCGGGAACGCTGAGAAGACCAATTCCGAGAGGCTCGTTCGCTACTCCACTTGCGGTGAGGATAGAACCAAGGGCGGGCTCTTCGACCTGAAAACGAACCGGACGGAGGTTCGTGGCCTCAATCTTCAACAAAGCCAGGTCCCGCTGGGGAAAGCGTTTCAAAACTTTCGCATCGTAGTCTTTTCCTCCGAGTTTTACCGCCAACTTACCTTCATCGGTTTCAGCATTCTTGGTAAGAATTTTTCCATTGGCCGAAACCACAGTGCCAAGAACCGCAGGCTTTCCATCAACCGTAACCAGCGCGGTGACGCCGGGGTTTCTTTTCATCACCGGCTCCAGTGCCTTGAGGGATGACGCGAAAAATTCATCAACACCGCCTCCCATCGATCCCGGTGCGATTTGGCCACCGCGTTTCTGAAGTTCTTCCATCAGCTTCTCCATTCCACCCATCTTCTCAATCAAGTCGGGAGTGAGCTCCAGACGACCGCCATTCTTGGCCGCATCCTTGAGCAACTTTTCCAGAGAAGGCAGTTTATCATCCTTCTTCTCAGGCTCTTGTTTGGTCCCAGGCTTATCTTCCTTGGGAGTCGGTTTGGCAGGCTTTGTCTCTTTGGGGTCCTTCGTCTTTGGCTCTTCTTTTTTAGATTGCGGCTTTTCTTTCTTTGGCTTCTCCGGGGGCTCCATCAAGTCCTTCAATTTGATTAATTTGGCCTTGGCGGATTTCTCCTCGCCACCTCGTTTGTAAACTAAGTCCACCTCTTGCCCGGCCTTGCGCATCCCAACCAGCTGAATCAGATCGGCTGGCTCCGAGACTTTTTTCCCATTCACCTCGACAATGAGATCACCGCCTTTCAGGCCGGCTTTTTCGGCCGGAGAATTCGGAACAACCTCCGTCACCGTGACACCCCCCTCACCGTCACCCAACTGAACCCCAAGCATCGGGCGCTCCGGCGATTGAACTGGCTGAGGTGCGTTGTTGAAGCGTTCTCCGCTCATTTTCCCACTCTTCAATTTCTCCCATTGATTGCGAAACACATCGATAGGCACGTGGCGATTCTCACTCAGGGTCATGCCAATATTGGAATGAATGCCAATAACACGCCCTTGCACGTCAAAAAGTGGTCCCCCCGAATCACCGCCAACCACGGCGGTGTCCGTGACCACAAAACCATCGTTTGCCAGCACGCGCCCCAAACGAACGGGAGGCCTGCGCATTGGATCAAAGCCACCCGAGTGACCGAGCGCCACCGTCCACTGGTTTCGTTTCAGGCCCTTGCTCTCTCCGATCGGAACGAAGGGATACTTGCCTTCATCAGTGATTCGAACCATCGCCGCATCGCGATCATAGTCAGCTCCAAGAATTTCCCCAGCCTTCCTACTACCGTCAGGAAAGATGACGATCACGCCACCCGGCATGCTGGAAGTGACATGAGCTGCGGTCAAAATGAGACCCTCTTCATTCACGATGACTCCACTTCCGGAGCCCCTTCCGTTTTTGGCAACGAGGCAAACAGTCGCAGGTTGTGCCTGCCCGGAAAGTGCGACGATCTGGCGATCGAGCTTTTGGAGCTCCTTGAAATTCTTCACATTAGGAGCCGCTTTCATCTCCGTCTCTTGCGCCCAAATTGGCATGGTAGCCAGCGACAGAGAGGTGAGGAGAGTGCCTATTAATTTGATCGATTTCTTCATTCTTAAAAGAATCTTACTCTCGAAAAGCGATCTTGGCGCACGATTTGTGTGCCAAAATGGAAATCACGAGCACCTTCGCTGTCATCGTAATCTCATTAATCTCATTCTCAATGACTTTCCGCAGCGCCTGCCAGTGGCCCGGAAAAGGGGCCAAGCAACACGCGGCATCCAATCCTTGGGTCTTCCTCCTCGAGGGACAGCCCATCCCCAAAAAAACCGTATCGTTGTCCGGCACCACCCTTTCCGAACTTCAGGTGCCTGAAATCGGGATAAGTTTCGCAAAGTTCCTTGAACCATACGGGGGGGTAGTGTTGCCAACGAACTCACAAGACTCCGACAACCTGCAAGCACCTCACGCGTCCGACCACCAATCAAAAGTATCTCTCAGCGACTGCGACGATATCGCCCGGGAGGATCGGAGGATCAATCCTCTTCTTTTTTAGGGATCCAAGATCATGGCGCACCGTCTTCCCATTTCGGGTGACCGAAACCTTTTTGGTGTTTGCCAGCTTGGTTAGACCACCTGCCTTGGCAATCACCTTGGATAAGGTTAAGCCCTTTTCCCAGGGAATAGCTGCCGGCTTATTCACCTGCCCAAGCACTTTCACAACTTCCTTGTCCTTCGCCGTAAACTGACCGACTTTAGGGACCGGGAGCACAAGGCACCGCGCAGCAAAAACAGTTTCCCGCCCACCTGCTCCAGTCGCGATAAGAAACAAGGTCGATAATACTGTAATTAACCTGATCAGGGCACGGTAAACGACTTCAATTTTAAGGTCAATGTTAGTTACCCAGACTCGGGTAACAGCTTCGTTCCTATCTCCTTGCCGCCAATTCCTCGATTCGGTAGTCTATCTAAACCTCCCGATCATGCGTCTCTTCCCAACTCTCCCGATCATCTCTCTCCTTGGCCTTCCTGGCAATGCTGCTGAAGCATCAGTGAAACCCGTCAGCTTCTATCAGGACATTCGTCCCATTTTTCAGGCAAACTGTGTCGGTTGTCACCAACCCTCCAAGGACAATGGCGACTACGTCATGACCGATTTCAAGCGCCTCCTCGCCGGAGGTGAAGAGGCGGTCGCCATCGTCCCGGGCAAACCGGATGAAAGCTACCTCATCGAGGAAATCACCCCGGACAAACACGGCGATGCCGAGATGCCAAAAAAGGACGATCCACTTCACGAAATTGAGATCGCCTTGGTCCGCCGCTGGATTCAGGAAGGAGCCAAAGATGACACTCCTGAAAATGCCCGGCAGCGATACGATCAGGATCATCCGCCTGTCTACACCAAGCCCCCCGTCATTACCTCGCTCGACTATTCCCCCGACGGCTCCCTTATCGCCATCTCGGGCTTCCATGAAGTCCTCCTTCAAAAAGCAGACGGCTCCGGGGAAGTGGCTCGCTTGGTCGGACTCTCCGAGCGCATTGAATCGGTTCGCTTTTCCCCCGATGGCAAAAAGCTCGCCGTCACCGGAGGCCTGCCCGGACGCATGGGCGAGGTGCAAGTCTGGGACGTTACCAAAAAGAAGCTCACTCTTTCCGCTCCCGTGACCTTTGACACTGTTTATGGGGCTGCCTGGTCGCCTGATGGCACCAAAATTTCCTTCGGCTGCTCCGACAACAGCGTGCGCGCAATTGATGCCAAGACCGGAAAACAAGTTCTCTTTCAAGGAGGCCACAACGACTGGGTCTTCGACACCGCCTTCAACCCAAAAGGCGATCACGTCGTTTCCGTAAGCCGTGACATGACCGCCAAGCTCACCGAACTGGCGACCCAACGGCTCATCGACAATATCACCTCCATCACCCCGAATGCCCTGAAAGGAGGCATGGCCGCAGTAGTCATGCACCCCACGCGCGATGAAATTGTGGTCGGCGGTTCTGACGGAGTGCCCAAGCTCTACCGCATCTTCCGCAACACGGCCCGCAAGATTGGAGATGACGCCAATCTCCTCCTCGAATTTCCGCCTCTCAAAGGCCGGGTCTTCGCAGTCGATATTTCCAAAGACGCTAAACGCATCGCCGCCGGAAGCAGCCTGAATGGCAAAGGGGCGATCCACATTTATGAAGTCGATCCCGAAGCTCAGATTCCGAATGACATCGCGGCCATTATCAAGCAGCCAACCCACCAGCGGAATGCCGAGATGAAGGCGAAGCTCAGGAAGCATTTCGAGACCAGCATCAAAACACTCGCCACCGTCCCGGTGCCAGAATGCGGCATCTTCGCGGTCTCCTTTAATCCCGACGGATCACAAGTCGCCGCCTCCGGCCCCGATGGCATGGTTCGTATTGTCGATGTTTCAGCAGGCACGATTTCCAAAAGTTTCCTCCCCGTCACCATCACCCCGGAAGCTAAAATCGTCGAAAAGACTTCCGGCAATACGCGGACCCTCGATAAACGAAAGCCCCTCGATTCCGAAAAAATTCCGGAAGGCCGTTCGGTCGTCAAACTCAGTGTCGTTCCGGCTGACGCGATCAGGATCGACAATGCCTACCGTTACGCCCAGGTCATCGTCTCAGCTCAACTCGATTCCGGCGACGTGATTGACGTGACCCGGATTGCAAAAAAAACTCTCCGGAACGACAAGGCCACCATTTCCGAAACCGGCATCGTTCGTGGCGTATCGAATGGCACCAGCGCGATCGATTTTAGCCTCGCCGGTCGCAAGACATCCATTCCCGTCGAGGTCACCGGTCTGAACCAAAAATACCTTCCCGCGTGGACCAAGGACGTCAATCCCGTCGTTGCCCGCATGGGTTGCAACGCCGGAACCTGCCATGGGGCCAAGGACGGAAAGAACGGCTTCAAGCTCTCGCTCCGCGGCTACGATCCACTTTACGACGTCCGCGCCTTCACCGATGACATTTCCTCGCGCCGCGTCAACCTGGCCTCGCCCGATGACAGCCTCATGCTGCTCAAGGCCACCTCCGCCGTGCCGCACGAAGGAGGGCAACTCACCAAACCCGGCGATGACTACTATGAAATTATCCGCGCCTGGATTGCCCACGGAGCCACGCTCGAAGACAAGAAAACCAAGATTAAAAAGATCGAAGTCTTCCCGCTCAACCCCGTCGTCCAAAACATCGGCGCGATGCAACAGATGCGCGTCATTGCGACCTATCCCGGGGGCGAGACCCGCGACGTGACTTCGGAAGCAGTTATCAGCAGCGGTAACAGCGAAGTCGCCCAAACAGTCAAAGGCTACCCCGCTCTCGTCAAGGTGATCCGCCGGGGAGAAGCTCCCATTCTCGTGCGCTACGAGGGAGCCTATGCCGCCACCACCGTTACCGCGATGGGTAATCGCAGCGGCTTCGAGTGGGTTACCCCGCCGACCTTCAACCCCATCGATTCCCTCGTCGCAGAGAAGTGGAGGCGCATGAAAATTCGACCATCGGAGATCTCCACCGATATCGACTTCGTGCGTCGCATTCACCTCGACCTCACCGGACTGCCTCCCAACGTCGAGAAAGTGAAATCTTTCCTCGCCGACACCCGCCACTCGCAGGTGAAGCGGAATGAACTCATCGATTCTCTCATTGGAAACCCCGAGTTCGTGGAGTTCTGGACCAACAAATGGTCGGACTTGCTGCAAGTGAACCGCAAGTTCCTCGCCCCCGAGGGAGCCAAGCTCTTTCGCGATTGGATTCGAAACGAAGTGGCCCAAAACACGCCTTACGATGAGTTCGCCCGAAAGATCATCACCGCCACCGGCTCCAACAAAGATAACCCGCCTGCCTCTTACTTTAAGATCCTTCGTACTGCAGAGGACACCATGGAAAACACCACCCACCTCTTTCTCGCGACCCGTTTCAACTGCAACAAATGCCACGATCATCCTTTCGAGCGATGGACCCAAGACAACTACTACGAAATGTCTGCCTTCTTCGCCCAAGTCGGCCTAAAAACCGATCCCGCCAGCGGCAAAAGCAAGATTGGCGGCACCGCCGTGGAGGGCGCCAAGCCACTCTACGAAGTTGTCTTTCAAAAGAACGAGGCCGAACAAATCCACGAACGCACTGGCGAGGTGACTTCTCCCAACTTCCCTTACGAGGCCGATCACACTAACACGAAGTCCCCCACCAGGAGGGGACGACTCGCCGAATGGATAACCTCGCCGGACAACCAATATTTCGCATCCAGCTACGCCAACCGCATCTGGGGATACATGATGGGCACCGGGATCATCGAACCCCTCGACGACATCCGCGCCGGCAATCCCCCCTCCAACCCCGAACTGCTCGAATGGTTGACAGCATACTTTATCGAACATGACTTCGACGTTCGTGAACTCATGCGGGTCATCGTCAAGTCACGCACCTACCAACTCTCCATCAAGACCAATCAGTGGAACGAGGACGACACCATCAACTTCTCCCACGCCAAGGCCCGCCGCCTGCCTGCCGAAGTTCTTTACGACACCATTCACGCCGTCACTGGAGCCAGCAGCCGTTTCCCCGGCGTGCCAAAAGGCACCCGGGCCGCTTCCCTTCCCGATGTCGGAGTCAAACTCCCCGACGGCTTCCTCTCCAACTTCGGGCGCCCCGTTCGAGAAAGCTCCTGCGAATGCGAACGCAACAGCGACATGCAACTTGGTCCCGTCATGGCCCTTCTCAGCGGCCCCACCGTGGGAGATGCCATTGCCGACCCCAACAATGCCATCGCCAAACTCGTCAACGAGACGAAAGACGATCACAGCCTGATCGAGGGAATCTTTTATCGAATCCTCAACCGACCTCCGACTACCATTGAAATGGACACGACGCTCAGATTCTTCAATTCTGAGATCACTGCTGATCATTCCAAGCTCTCAGGTATCCTTGCCAATCATCTCGAAAATCGTAACCCCGCTCTCGCTGCCGCCGAGAAGAAGCTCGCTTCGGATATCGAAACAATACGCACTGCGATCATTGCCCACGAAAAGAACATCAAGCCCAAGGTCGATGCAGCCGAACAGGAGAGAAAGAATCGGATCGCCAAACTCGAACAGGAGAAAAAATCATACGAGGCCACTCTTCCTCAAACCATCGCCAAGTGGGAAAAGGGCCTCGGTGGCATGACTCCGTGGGTTACTCTCAAACCAAAGGATCTTCAATCGACAAATGGAGCTACCCTTTCGGTCGAGTCCGATCAAGCAATCTTTGCGAGCGGCAACAATGGCAAAACCACCTACACCGTGAACGCGGAAACGGATTTGAGTGACCTCACCGCAGTGAGACTGGAGATGCTCACCGATGACCGCCTTCCAGGGAAAGGACCGGGCCGTCAGGGCGGAAACTTTGTCCTCGGTGAGTTCGAGCTGGAAATCGCACCGGCTGCAGACCCAGGAAATTTCAAACCTATTAAGTTTGCCACGGCCCAGGCGACCTTTAGTCAGAAGAACTACGAGGTCGCGAAAGCGGTCGATGGGAACCCGGGCGGCCCCAACGCCGGCTGGGCGATCGCCCCGGAGGTTGGTAGAAACCAAACAGCCATTTTCCAAATAGGGAAATCTGCTTCAAACCAGAAGGGCAGTATCCTCCGGTTCACTTTGAAGCAGCCCTTTGATGAGGTTCATACCCTTGGAAAATTCCGGCTTTCCGTTACCTCCCAAAAAGGACCTCTTCCCTTTGCCCTTCCGGCAAATATCAAGGACGCCCTTGCCGTCCCAAAAAATAAACGAAGCAAGCAACAAGCAGACTTGATCACCAAGTATTACCGGGATAACGATGCCAAGCTTAAGAGTTTCGATCAAAAGCTCGCCCAAGCCCGCAAACCACTTCCAATCGACCCCGGACTTAAACAACTCCGGGAAAGTCTGGCCAACCTGGAAAAGAAGCCGAGCATCGACCCCCGCCACAACCAACTGCGAAGCGACCTTGCTCTTAGTACGCAACAACTCGCACAACGCCGCCTCACCGGCGCCCAGGATCTCGCCTGGGCTCTCATCAACACTTCAGCTTTTCTTTTCAACCACTAAAGCCCAAACCAACCGAAACCATGTTTAGAATTCCAGGACAAGCCGCCAAAGACATGTGTGACCCGCACGCCGGAGTGACACGACGCGACGTATTACGAGTGGGAGGCGCCGGCATGCTTGGGATGTCGCTTGGCACGATGTTTCAGGCCAAAGCTCTTGCCGAAGAGAAGAAAAAGAGCGGCGAACCCGGCTGGGGAAAGGCCAAGAGCATCATCATGGTCTATCTTCAGGGCGGGCCCAGCCACCTCGACCTTTGGGACCCCAAGGAAAATGTCCCCGACAACGTTCGTAGCGGCTTTAAGTCTATTCCCACCAAGATCCCCGGCGTCAACTTCACCGAAATCCTGCCGAAGCTCGCCAAGATCAACGACAAGTTTACCATGATCCGTTCAATGAGCTACACGCCCAACGGACTCTTCAACCACACCGCTGCCATCTACCAAATGATGACCGGCTACACTACCGACAAGGTGAGCCCTTCCGGCCAACTCGAGCCACCCAGCCCCAAGGACTTCCCCAACTTCGGCTCAAATATCGCCAAGATGAAACCCATGGAAGACCCCATGCTTCCTTTCGTTATGCTCCCCCGCCCGCTTCAAGAGAGCAACGTCGTGGGCAAGGGTGGTAGCGCAGGGTTCCTTGGGAAATCCTACGACCCTTACACCCTCTACCCAGGAGGGGACGACATGGACATGGCCAAAATGGCCCGCATTAAAATCGATGACCTGCAGCTGCGGCCAGACGTTTTCTCGCTTCGCCTGAAACGTCGCGCCAGCCTCCGAAATGCCATCAATGCCCAGATGCCCACCATTGACAAAGCAGTCGAAGAATACTCACTCGATGAAAACTACGACCGTGCCTTGAACCTCATCGTGAGTGGACGCGCCCGCGAAGCCTTCGCCCTCGAACAGGAAAGTGAGCAGACCCGCGAAGCCTACGGAAAAAATACCTTTGGCGATAGTTGCCTCCTCGCACGTCGCTTGGTTGAAGCAGGCACCCGCGTGGTCGAAGTCATCTGGCCCAAGGTCGCCAACTCCGACAACCACTCCTGGGACACCCACAAGGACCTTACCAAGCGGATCAAAAACCAGGGCGGGCCCATGCTCGACAATGGCCTCTCCACTCTCATCTCCGACCTCGAAGACCGCGGCCTTCTCGACGAAACCCTTGTAGTAGCGGTCGGCGAATTCGGCCGCAGCCCGCAAAAAGGCGTCAGCACTTCCGGCAACAGCAACAGCGCCGACGGCCGCGATCACTGGCCCTACTGCTACACTAGCGTCATTGCTGGAGCCGGCATCAAGAAAGGCTACGTCCACGGAAAGTCCGATAAGACCGGCTCCGCCCCTGTCGAAGACCCTGTTCATCCCGGCGAACTCCTAGCAACGATTTACCACGCCTTTGGAATCGACCCCGAAACCATGGTGATGAATCATCTCAACCAACCGAGAGAGCTGGTGAAAGAAAAGCCCGTTCTCAAGCTCTTCAGCTAGATGTTTCGTCTGCTCCTGACTCTGATTATTGCCACACCAACCCTCTCCTTTTCTCAAAAAAGGAATGAGCTTATTCCGCTACGCATAAAGGCCATGGAAAGGCCGGACCGATGGTCGAACGAAGCAAATTCAAGGAAGAATCTCACCGCTATCCCCACTCAATTGGGCCTTCCATCCTCCGGGGCCAACGAATCTTGGCCCGGTGAATTATTTTCGGAGGAAGCCCTCGATCAGCTGAATCAAATGATGACGGCGGAAACCATTGAGAAGGTTTCCGCCATCATTGCCGGAGGCTTTCGCGCAAGCGAATTTGAAGGCGAGGCTCTCTTAAAAATCATCGCCAAAGAAGTCAAAATCCGCACTGGAAAGGAAAGCAAATTAGCACCAGTGGGTCCGGCAGAACTCTTGAAACGCATCAAAGAGCTCGGCAAACTCAAGTTAAAAGTTATCGAAAACGATGGACAGACGACGCGCGTCCACGCAGAAGCGAATCGGGATGGATCCGAGTATTCCGCGACCTGGAATTGCCAATGGACCAAAGATTCACCCCCAAGATTAGAGAGCCTGAAGGTGGAAAACTTTGAAACCGTTTTCTCGGCAGGGCATTGGTTCAACGATATCACCAAGACCGTCATTGGAGCCAATGAACGATTCGAGGCGCAAGTTCTCCACGGGATCGACCACTGGGCCCAACGTATTACCCGGATTGGCGATCTCTCTATGGCCGGACATCACGGTCTCGCAGTGGGAGATGTGAATGGCGACGGACTTGAGGATATTTATGTGTGCGACGGAGGGAGCCTTCCGAATCAACTTTATCTTCAGCAAGCTGATGGCACGGCCAAGGAACTTGCGGCCGATTGGGGAGTCGACTGGCTGGAGGACTCACGAAGCGCGCTCTTGGTTGACTTGGATAACGACGGGGATCAGGACTTGGTCGTGGCAACGATCGCCATGATCGCTTTTGCCGAGAATATTGGGAACCAGGGTTTTGAGTTACGTGGCGGCTTCGGAGGCGCCCCTTATCCATTTTCCTTAAGTGCGGCTGACTACGACAGCGATGGTGACCTCGACATTTATACCTGTGTTTACAGCGCAGGAGATCAACCCACCAAGCGCGGCTTTGAGGCAAGTTCGCCAATCCCTTTTAATGACGCCGAGAATGGAGGTCGGAATATCCTCCTCTCCAATCTTGGGAATTTTCAATTTGCGGATGTCACCCGTCAAGTTGGCCTCGATCAAAACAACACGCGTTGGAGTTTTGCGGCAGCGTGGGAAGATTATGACCGGGATGGGGATCCCGATCTCTATGTTGCAAATGACTTTGGCCGGAATTGTCTGTATCTGAATGATAAGGGGCAATTCTCAAGCCTTGCAGGAAAGGCCGGAGTTGAAGACATGGCAGCGGGGATGTCAGTGGCATGGGGCGACACTAATCGCGACGGCGCATCAGATTTACTCGTAGGTAATATGTATTCCTCAGCCGGACAAAGAGTCGCCTTTCAGCGGAATTACCAGGCCGGCAAAAAACGAATGGCTCGAGGCAACAGCCTGTTCACTGCGACCAGAGGCAGCTTCCGTGACACCAGCATCGAGAGTGGAATCACAAATGGAGGATGGGCCTGGAGCTCCGGCTTTGCCGACCTCAATAATGATGGCTGGCAGGATCTGGTGGTTGCCAACGGTTACCTGAGCAACACTCGTGACGATGATTTGTGAAGTTTCTTCTGGCGGGAGGTCGTGTCGCCTTCCGAGAGCATCAAGGACTATTCCAAGGGGTGGTCAGAACTAATGACACTGGTTCGAAATGGGTATTCCTGGAGCGGCGGCGAAAGAAATCGTTTCTTCCTGAACGGCGGAGAGGGACGATTCCACGAAATGTCCCACTTGTCAGGACTTGATCAAATCGAAGACGGACGCGGACTTGCCATCGTAGACTGGGATCAGGACGGGCTCTTGGACCTGTGGTATCGAAATCGAACCGCGCCAAGGCTTCGTCTAATGCACAATCAAAGGAGAAGCCATCCATCCGTTGCTCTTCGACTTGAGGGGACCAAGTGCAATCGGGACGCCATCGGAGCCGTCGTCGAGATGAAATCATCTTCCGCGGATGAATATTGGGTTCAATCAGTGAGAGCTGGTGACCTCTTTCTCTCTCAATCCAGTAAGTGGTTGCACTTCGGCCTTGGAACCAACAAGTTGGAACTCACTGCAAAGGTGTTGTGGCCCGGAGGCCATGAAGAGGTTTTCACCGGGATCAGAACGGGCCGTTACCATCTCAAGCAAGGAACCGGGAAAGCAAAGCCAATTAGCGAGCGCCAAAAAATAGCCCTCAAAAAACAGGAACTGATTGTTCCGGCATCCAATTCCAGCGCACGAGTGATCCTACCAGGCCGCGTTCCTTTCCCAATTGTTGGATATCGCGACCAGTCGGCGAAACGAAAAACAATCACTCCCGGTGCGAGAGCCACCCTCGTTATGCTGTGGTCAGGAAACTGCGTCAGATGCAAGGAAGGCCTCAAGAATTTCGCAAAGAATACTGAAGCGTTCCGTCTCAATAATCTAAACATTGTCGCCCTGTCAACAGATGGGGTCGAGGGTCCGGCGGCCGACCTCAGTTCCACTTACGATCTGATCGAAAAAACTAAGTTTCCCTTTTCCTGGGGATTCATCGACCAAGCGGCGGTGCAAAAACTTCACCATTTTCAGGAGAAACTCTTTGATCGAACTCCAGGTCCCTCCGTTCCCCTGGCGATCCTACTTGATCAGAATTTCAGGGCACTGACAATCTATCGTGGTGAAACTGACATCTCAACCATTGTATCGGATCTACAGACCACACTGAGCAGCACTGCAGTGCAGCTTTATCATTTGGCACCACCATTAAGGGGAACTTGGTTCACGAATCCGTTACCTCAACGGGACATCGATCGGCTTTTTCCAGTGGGACAATAGATAGCAAATTGGTGAGGTCTCTGGCTGTGATGAGTTGAAGGGATCGGTGGAAGCGGGCAAAAAAAGAGCCCCGTTTATTGGTGATTGACCAACAAACGGGGCTTATAACTGGCGGCGACCTACTCTCACAGGACCTATCGTCCCACTACC
>JAURPJ010000072.1 GCA_030835305.1 Verrucomicrobiota bacterium
CGCTCCCGCATCATAAACCAAGGCACCCACCACCATCGCCACCACCATGGCGCTCGATCGAAGTTTGAAGGTGGTCTCCAGCACTTCATCCCAATCCTCCTCCTTCTCCAGGCTGTCAAATGCCAGAGCTTCATCCGCACCACTCGCCGCCGCCTCCGCAAGCCCGCTCAAAACCCGGTTCACCGCGCAAAACCCAAACAACCAAAGCCCCGCATCCTTCGGAGCCACAACCAACACCAACATTTCAAGAACCATCAAGCCCGCCGCCGAAATCAAGAGCTTGCGGCGCCCGATCAAATCCGCCAGCGCCCCGGAGGGCACCTCCGCCAAAAAAATCGTCACCGCCCAAATTGCGTTCAAGGTCACGAACTGGGAAAGCGTCAGCCCCAGATCGAGAAATAAGATCGCCAGAATCGGATAATAAAACCGGGCATTGAATAGAGTGGTAAACCAGGCATACCAACGGACATTGGCTTGGGCGAATGGACCGGTGGCACGGATCAAGGAGGACACGCGATACTGTTAGAACCGGATCTCCGATTTGCAACGCTCCACTTTTCCAGCCATGGTATCAACAGAAACATGACTCCCACCACCGAAACCAGATCCTGTTGCAGCAGCCAGCCTCACGAACCCGTAAAAAGGAAGCCGGGTCTGTCCGCGTATTCTCCCTTGTTCGTCATCGTTCTCACCACCGCCTTGGGCGCTGCCGCCAGACAAACCGCCGGAGCAAGCTGGTCTTGGCATGTCTGGATGCACGACTTCATGGGCTTCTTCCTCCTCGTCTTCGCGATGGTGAAACTCTTCAACCTGCCATCCTTCGCCACCGGCTTTGCAAAATACGATCTCCTCGCGGCCCGCTCCCGCACCTACGCGCTCCTCTATCCTTTCCTCGAGCTTGCCCTCGGCCTAGCGTATCTCGCACAATGGCAACCGCAAACCACCTATCTTGCCACCATCATCATCCTGGCCTTCGGGTCACTCGGGGTCCTCAACACGATGCGGCAGGGCAAACAAATCAACTGCGCCTGCATGGGCCAAATTCTCGACGTCCCGGTCTCAACCGTCACCCTCACCGAGAACCTCAGCATGTCCGCGATGGCTCTGGCCATGCTTCTCGTTTAAGCCCCCACCCGCATCATTTCTCCAACATCGCTGCGGCCCATTCGATCACTCCCCGGCCTCGCGCTTTTTGGTCGGTCTCTCACTCTCCACTCGCAGCCCCACCAACTCTCATTTAAGGAGACTTTCGAAAAACATCTTCAAAAAGGAGGTAACCGGTTTCGACAAACCCATGCTTTAGATAGACCTGCCGGGCAGACTGGTTGTCGGTCTCAACATAGAGCCGGCAACCACAAACTCCTTCGTCGTTTTTAGCGCGACCACGCGCTTCCTCGTAAAGCTCGCGGAAGACTCCCTGACGACGAAACTCCGGCAAAACATAAACACTCTGGATCCACCAAAAATCGCCGTTTCGCCAGTCGCTCCATTCCCTGGTCACCATCAAGGAACCGGTGACCATACCATCGATCTCCGCGACCAGATAAAATCCGCGCGTGGCATCTTCAAAAATTCCCCTTACCCCGGCCTCTAGAACGGCCACATCCAGTTTTTTCCCTTCGGTCTCCAGCGCCATCTCCAAATTGAAGCGAACAAGATGGGGCAGGTCTCCCTCTTCGGCCTGACGAATCACAATTGAACTCATGGCCCGGATTCCCTCCGAAAAAGTGATGCCGAACAAGCCCTTTTTCGAAAAGATGAGGAAAGTCCAATCAGACCGGGTCTGCGTATTTCCTTCACCGAAATATTGTTTTCTGTTAGAGGCTTGGATCCCAGTCTCAATCTTCGCAAGTCCATGAAAATTCAAACACCTACAGTTGGCCCAATCGTCGGGGGAACCGAACCCACCCGAAGCCGGATCTGGATCCGGGGAGAATTCCAACGCGAGGACTCGGATCCGCGGCGCGCCTTCGGGGTCATCCGGCACCGCAAGAAGGGCACATCCAGGTGGAGCCTGCCGAAGCTATTCAAAATGAACCCCAATTTCGATATGACCGGAATTGCCATCCTGAACGACCTCCCTCCCCGTACCCGCTGGGAATACCAGATGGGATACTTTTGGAGCAATCTCGAGTTTGAGGACATCGACCCAAAGCTCAATGGCGCCGACTGGGATGCCGCCGCCTCCGGGATATTTCGGACGGCCTAAAATCGCGACAACGAATCCCGGACCCTCGCCATCGGTTCATGCCGGTATTTCCTGAAACTCTTCGGAGGAACCTTCTTCGATCAGCGCGGCGATAAAACCTTCCGCTCCATCATCAGGCAAATCGAGTCCGGTAAGGAGATCAACCAACTCATTATGATGGGCGATCAAATCTATGCCGACGATCTGAACATCGTCGCTCCCGATCGTACCGTGCTCCAATTCTTCGAGCGCTACCGCCACGCCTTCGGCTAGGAACACCTTCGCCGCCTCATGGCCAATGTTCCCACCTACATGATGATGGACGACCACGAAATCGAGAACGATTGGCCCGTCAAAGCGAACGAAAAAGACTGGAAGGTTCTCTACCCGGCCGCCGCTCACGCCTATCAAACCTACCAAGCTTCCCACAGTCCTCTTCTGGAAATTTCCGGGGACCGTCTCGTCGGAGTTCCAAAACGCTGGTGGTACAAATACACCGACGGATGTTGTGACTTCTTCGTCCTCGATTGCCGCACGGAGCGTTGGATTTGGGATCTCGGAAATCGCGAGCGAATGATGATCGGAAAGGATCAAATGAAGGCTCTCAAAAAGTGGCTCGATGACGGCTCCGGAAGGGCCAAAGTCGTCGTCAGCTCCATTCCCTTTTTTCCGGATTCCTCCTCGGAGAGTCCCGATAAATGGTCCGGCTTCCCCGGGCAACGGCAGGAAATCCTGGCGCACATCGAGTCAAAGAGAATTAAAAAAGTGATCTTCTTCTCCGGCGATGTCCATGCCTCATTCTCGGCGCAGCTCACCTCTCCTTCCGGGCTTCGAATCCACTCGGTTGTCTCAAGCGCCTTCTTCTGGCCCTACCCGCATCCACACGAAAAAGACTTCCAGCTTTCCGGCACCATTGATGGCGGAGCGATCGGCAGCTTCAAGATCACCGACAAAACCAAAGTCATCGCCGACGATAATTTCACCCGGGTTAAAATCACAACCTCCGGCCTCTCGACCGAAATCTTCGAACGCAAGGGAAAGAAAATTCAAGCACTCAAGAAATACACCTGGTAGTTCCAAAGGGAATGCACTGTGAAAAGCATCGGAGAATGGTTCAAAAATTCAGATGCTTCCAAAGGAAAACCGTACACTTTCCTAAGAGGTGGCAGCCGCAACCTTCCTCCCAAAACCCCCGAAAAGCCGCCGCAACCCCGGCTACGACGGCTCCCGGACAGATGTGGACCGGACTAGACCATGGGCTCGGGAGTGAAGTCCTTCGGGGTGGCGGCCTTGTGGAAAAGGCGTGAGGCGAAGTCCGAACGAATGAAGGCGAAAAGACTGGCGAGAATGACAACCAGAACAACGACGCAGGTGGCCTTGCTGTATTCCCGGCTGTTGAAGACATTGGCCCTGCCAACCTCGGGGAGGGCGGAGGGAGAAAGGGTCATTTCATAGTCTTGCGCGAGTTCGAGAACTTGCACGAGACGAATGACGGGGATCTTCTTTTGGCTAAAGAGGGACATCACGCCATCGGCTTTCACCACTCCGGCTGGGGTCTTCTTGTTGAGGCCGGGCTTGAAGAGTTTTTTCCCCACACTACTCCCAACCGAAACAGCTCCGCCACCAACGTTAAGGCATGCCTTGATTGCGCGGCCTTCGGCCTTGCGGTTGAACCCGTTCATGCGTTGATCAACGCTGGCTTCAAAGGAATCCTTTATCTCAAGTGAGGGAATTTTATTGCGCTGCATCGCGGCGGCGATGAATTCTTTGCCCTCTTGGGTGAGTCCACGCCCGATATCCTCGTGGCCACCGACGCTCGCGGCAAAACTACGGAAGGAGATGACATCAGCTTCCTCGAGGAGGCGCTCCATGTCGAGCCAGGTAAGCTCCGGAACGTTTGCTCCCCATTGGGAAGCGGAGGGGCTGGAAATGATCAGAGGCTTGACCTTCACCCCCCTTTCCGAGAGCAGCATTCCCCGCCTCGTCAACGCAATGGACGACCCCGAATTCGAACCCATCCGGGACGACCTCATTAAAATGACTCTCGATCATTACCTGCACAACGACGGCCTGGCTCAGGCAGCCAAACAAGCTGAATCGATGCCCCTAACTCCAGATGAATTAAAACGCTATGTCGAAAGCCGGAGGATATACAACATCACGGAGATCGAGCCCATTCCCACAATCGAATGGGCCGCCAGCGCGTTGCCCTCCAAAGAGCAAGCCGGGCTCGTGCCGAACCTATTTCTCGACTGGACGAAACTCGATACCATAGCGGCAACTAACTGGCTCAGCGCTCAAGAACCCTCAAAGATCAGAGACGAAACAATCGCCAGTTTTGCCACCAAAGCTACCGACATCGACAGCGAATCAGCTGCCACATGGGCCCTGGAAATCAAGGACTCAAACACTCGTGCCGCCACTCTCAACGGCGTGATCGAGAAATGGCGCCAAGAAGATTCTTCAGCAGCCAATCAATGGGTGGAGAAGAACAAGAGGAGTGAATAGCAGCTGTAAGAAGATGCTCATTCCTCATTGGCCTCGCTTGATCTACGACTCAAAAATTTTTCGAATTCGCACACAGGGGACCAGACAAGCCCTACCAATTCGCCGACTGCGAATGGCTCAAGGGCACCCAGCACTATCGGGCCACCACCGCTCAAGACGACTAATACCAAACCGTAAAACAGAAGAGACAAAAAGGGTTTTGTAGTCTATCGTCCGTCATGGCGAGACAGCGAGGAAAACTCGATTTCAAAGGTGAGGCTACTGAAGTAGCTCTACGATTCAAAAAGGAGAAAGTCATGTGGAAGAAGGAACGACTTCAGACCATTAAACTTCTACTCGAAACTAATCATTCATATGCAGAGGTTGCCGAGATGCTCGGAAGACATCCCAGCCGAGTCAAAGAATGGGCGAAACAGTTTCGCTTGGGTGGGCTTGACCAGCTTCTCATCCGTAATAACGGCGGCGGACGTAAGTCGCTTCTGACTCCCAAGGCTGCAAAGGAGTTTACCGAAAAACTACGCAATGGGGCCTTTCGCACGGCCGACCAAGCCCGCCTTTGGTTGGAAAAAGAACACAAGCTCGAATACAAGGAAGGGAGTATTTATTACGTGCTGGGAAAGCTCGGAGGGCGCTTGAAAGTGCCCCGTCCAAGCCACGAGAAAAAGAATGAAGAGAAGGTCTAAGCTTTCAAGACGACTTTAGCCGAACAGCTCAAAGAGCTCGACCTCCGGAAAGATAAAGAATTGTCGCTCTGGGTTTATGATGAGATGCGCTACGGACTTCACCCTCTCCTACGCAAAATGTGGTCCCTGATAGGAACACGAGTCATCGCTCCGGTAAACCGCCGCTTCAAATGGGGCTACGTCTTTGGCGCGATTGAAGTGGATGGGAACGGGAGTGAATTTCTATATACCGATGGGCTGGGAAAGGACATGGATGCGGCATTCATCCATCAGATTTCCAAAAGTGCTCCCGAGAAAATGCATGTGATTATTGGCGACGGTGCGGGCTTCCACCACAAAGAAGGCCAGGACCATCAAGAGGCGCTGCCAGAGAATGTTAGAATCCTAACCCTGCCACCTTACAGCCCCGAACTCAACCCGATTGAAAAACTGTGGGATATTGTCAAAGATGTTATTTGCACGGTGAATTGGAAGGACTTGGCCCACCTCGAGAAGCAGATGACCGCAGTGCTTAAGAGTTGGTGGGAGAAAGCCGATGGCTTCGGTTCGTTGTTTACAAACAGCTACTTGCGGACCGAACTAAACGCTACAGGGAGACACTTTAGGTCCCTTCGGTTTTAATAAGTGGTATAAGTCTACTCCACCGGAGTCAGAATGATCGCCTGCCCTCCGTTGGGAGCCATCTCCGCCTTGATTACCGATTCTGAGGTGACCATGCGGAAGGAATTCGCCACCGCCTTGGCATCGCTACCATCCGGAAAGGCATCACTCTTGATGCTCGCCTGATACTGAACTCCGGGCTCCAGAAAATCCAAGGGAAGATCGAGAGCCCGACCTTGCCCCGCGTTCATCGTCCCGATAAACCATCGCTTCCCACTTCGACGGGCAATCGAGACATACTTTTCCAACGAGCCGTGAATCACCCGCGTCTCGTCCCAAGTTGTGGGAACCTGCTTGAAGATCTCCAACTCCGGCTCGTTCTTGAACTGCGATGGCTTGTCATACCAGAAGATCAGCTGGAACGGGCTGTAGTAAACGATCGATGCCGCAAGCTGCTGGGCCCGGGTGGCCTTCACCCGGGAAGAATAATAGCAAACGGTGTAGTCAGCCGCGCCGGAGAGAAAACGGGTAAAAGGCAACAAGACATTTTCCTCGGGAGTGGGCATCGTTTCGTTCCCCTTGATGCCCTCCTGCGTGAGAAGATTCGGGTAAGTGCGACTCCAACCGGTGGGACGGTAGTCATCGTGGATATCGACGATCATCTGGTGATCGGCACATTTCCTCACCGAGTCATGCACCCACTGGGTCCATTTTTGCGAACCGACATTAACGAAGCCAAACTTGATTCCCGCCACGCCCCATTTTTGAAAGAGAGGCAGAAGCTCATCGAGTTGCCGCTCGAGAGCCCGATGATTCACATAAAGAATGGTGCCAATGCCCTTGGATTTCCCGTAGTCAATGACCGCCTGGAGATCCAGCTCGCCACTATCGCGCCTGGGATCCACCGTGACCGTAGTCGCGTCCGACTTGTTGTCGTTTTCCGCACCATACCACCCGGCATCGATGAGGATGTGCGCCGCTCCCATCTCAACAGCCCAGTCCACCGTTTCCTTCGCCACCTTGGTATTGAGCTCGGTGCGGATGACCTTGCCCGGGCGAATCCACGAGGGATCCTCGATCGCACAAGGCTCGTTGAGATTGAGAAGAAGATCGTTGTTCTCCAGTAACTCACCGGGAGTATCGCCCACCATGACGTAACGCCACGGCGTCGCAAACGGGGTCTCGGCGTCAACTTCGCTCCCCAAATGAACTCCAAAGGTATGGGCTGCCGGCGTGGTAAAACGGAGCCGGGCGTAGTCCACCAGACGGGCCTCCCCCAGCGCCACAAAGGGTCCCGCCTCCACCAAAAGCGGGCGCTCGATATCATCGCCGGCCTTGGAAATCGGGACCCGACGGTAAACCTCCTGAGGGTCCTTGGTATCCCAGCAGAAATGGTCCCCACCAAAGCGGAACTGGCTGAGTTCCTTGGCAATCGTAAAGGACTTCAACTTCTCCTGCTTCGGAAAGGAATAACAAAAAGCCGCTCCCTCGTCATAGACGCGAAAATGGATCTCCAAACGAGTCGCCTTCGAGCCCCCCTGATCGAGACCGACAACCAACTCGTTGTAGTGATCGCGCACTTCACTCCTCTCCCCAACATAGGGCTTCCATTTGCTGTCGTGTTTCTTGGTCGCCACACTCACAATGGAAAAGTCCCGATCAAGCTCGAGGCCATCCTTGAGCTTGAGCCCCAAAGCGGACTCCAAAAGAAGCGCCTTGTTCTGGTAATCGACGGAATAAACGGGAGCGCCTTCCTTGCTCAATTCGAAGCTCAAAGATAACTCGCCATTCGGGGAGGAGAGCGTCAATTCTTCCTTCGCCTGAGCCGAAGCAACTTGAAGGAAACAGGAAGCCGAAATGAGAACCGGGCAAATGCGTTTCATGGGAAGGGAAAATTTGAAGACCTTTGCGACTTCATGATCGAGGTCACTCGAGCAAAGTGATCAATGACTGAAAAAGCCGCAATCTTGTTCCACTATTAAAATCTGCGAACTCGATAGAATCGACGCAGCGGCCTGGGCTGGGGCAGCTGATCCACATAGGTGGTGACACTGCCTTCTGACTCAAAATCATCCAACTCGATCCAGGTGTTGGGATCAGCTGTCTCATCCATCGACTCCGAGGAATCAACAGCGTAGCTCACTCCCGGAACGGAATTGAAGGTCAGGGTTACCATCCCCGCCACGTCGTCATGATCAATCGACGTGATTTCGAAAGGTGCCGGAGCTACCGATGAGACAATCTGAATTCCCTGGATCGGCGCCCGTCGCGCCTCTCCTCCCGATCCACCATCGGAGTCGCCCAAGCCCTGGCCCTCGATCACCAAATCCCCACTGAGGTTTTCCCAGAGGACATAGTTGCCCGCCGAGTTCGCAACATTTACCGCTTCGGCGAGGGTGCCATACTGGGCATTCACGAACTCATCGAAGGTATTGGCCGGGTCAAGGTTGCGGGTATAAACATCGATTCCATTTACTTGATAACGAGCCGTGCGATTCGCACCCCCGGAACTCGAGTGATAAAGATACACATCATAGTTCGCGTAGGGAATGTCGCTGATGTTGATCAAGTGAACCTGCTCGGCACCATCACCACTTTGGTCAAGATAACCCGTCATCATTTTCTTGTTGGCCTCCGATCCGATTCCGGCGATCCCGACACTCCAGGACGTTCCAGCAGTCTGCCAGGTCGCCACTGCGGTGGTGTCATTTCCACCGTCGTTTTGGAGGGTGATTCCCCCAGCTTCCACGTTAGCATTGGTAGTCCTTGCATTATTCCAACGGGAAACCGGGACGAATCCAGCCACATCGACCGCATCAAGAGCCGTCGCCCCCGTACTGGCTCGAACAAAATTCAAACTGATCACGCCAACTTCCGGGAGGAAGGTGGAAAAGGTTTCACTCGACGGAGCCCAATCCTCTCCTTCGCTGTTCGCGGCCTGAGCCCGATAGTAATAAAGCGTATTCTGCGTCAGACCAGTGAGGTTCGCGCTGAACGTTCCGGGAGTCGTCAAGGAAGCTGCCGAAACACTATTTTGCCAGGCCGCGTCATCCGTTCCTCCATCCGTCGTCCCCCAGTAAATCGTAATGTCAGATTGATCGGCACCAGCGCCATTGTTCAGCAATTCCCCATTGAGGGTGGCGAGATCCAAGCCGACATCAGAAGCGGCAAGATTCTCGACTTCGGGGAGATCGGGCGAAGGTTGGGTCGTGAAGCTCTCGCTCGTGGAAGCCCATTCTCCTCCCACCGAATTCGAAGCAAAGGCCCGGTAAAAATAAGTCGTATTTCCGACAAGGCCGGTCAGCCCAACATTGAAGGTTCCGGGAGCACTCAAGGAGCCAGCCATTGCGACGTTTTCCCATACTGCAACATCATCCAAGCCATCCGTCGTCCCCCAGTAAATCGTCAACTCAGCCGTATCCGCGCCGTCGCCATTGCTCGCGAGATTTCCATTGGCCGTGGCCGATTCCACCAAGACGTCACTCGCAGGCAAAGTCTCTACCGTTGGAAGATTTTCCAAACGTTGCACGATTTGAAACCCGGCCACCTTGTTCCGGTCGAGAGTCCCCGCATTGACCGCACCCAGTGCCAGCGTGAAGCTGTCCCCGCTCAGCGCCGTGAATTTGACATAGTTTCCCTGGTCGATGTCCGTGTTGCTCCCTTGGGTGGTATCCGATGACAAAACGTAACCCGATCCGTCGTCGGCCGGATTTCCATCCCCTTCCGATCCCGCCGGGCTCAGCCCTCGGGCAAAATAGGTCGTCTCCCCAATCGTAAAGCTTCCCGCCCGACCATTGGTATCATCATACATGTAAACGTAGACATCGTAGGCCGCATAAGGAACCCCGCTCACATCGATCTGCTTCCCTCCCCCAAAGACATCCATGACGTTCCCAAACATCCGGGGATCATTGGATCCAGTTCCAACCTGACGCTGCGCCCAGCGAGCCTCTCCGGTATAAACAGCCTGAAAACCGGTCACCGTAGCACCGCTCGAATCAACGATCACCTGGTCCTCATCTCCCAGAGTGAAGTCTGCATTGTACCAAGAGTTCCAGTTTGAAAACCGGACTCCCGGCGCTCCGGCCGACTCACTTGTTGAGAAATTCGGACTCCCGGCAGTCGTGGAAGCATCAAACGAAACGCTAATCGTCTCGCCCTTGGCAGAGCCAAGCGAGATTGCCGAAAGCGCGCAGAGCAGCGCCCGCTTTTTAAAGTTGGAAATGGTGGAATTCTTGGAGGATTTTTTTATCATTATTTGAGGTTCTATTTCAAGGGCAACTGAGCTTTGGGCGTAAAAACCCCTCCATGCATGCCGAATGGGCTTCAACATGAATGAAAGGGTGAGTCGTCTGACAGGATCGTCAGAATCGGATCTCTCTCCGATTTAGCGGCGACGTCTCAGAGATCCGAGACCCACGCCGATCACTGCGAGCAAGGCCGAGCTTGGCTCTGGAATGGTTTCGACAATCTGGATACCTGCAACCTTGTTACGGTTGATTGTGTCTCCAGCATTTACGGCGACCATATTGAGCGTGAAAGACGCATCTGAGAGACCGGTGAAAAGCACGTAATTTCCTTGATCAATATCAGCACCCGTTCCCTGGGTAGTGTCGCTCGACAAAACATAGCCACCTCCGCTGCTATCAGGGTCACCCACACCCTCAGAGCCACCAATACCACGAGCGTAATAAGTCGTGCTTCCGATAGTGAAACTCCCAGCACGGTCATCCGATTCATCGTGCATGTAGACGTAAACATCGTAGAGCGCGTAGGGTACTGAACTTAACGTGACGCTAGCTGAGCTCGTGACATCGATGACGCTGGTGAAGATGAGCTCATCGTTTGAAAGCCCGCTTGGATTACCCCTCTGGGACCTGTTGGTGGAGGTGCCCGATGCGGTGAGAGTCGTCGCGACTCCTGCGGAGTCCACCGTGCTCGTCAGATTGGTCGTATTTCCCCAGGCATTCCAATTGGTAACCCGGTTTGGGGCGGCCCCGCCGAGAGTTGCGGAATCAATATTTCCAGTATCAAAGTTGATACTAATCGTTGCCGCGTTTGCATTCATGGCCAGCAGCAGTCCCGCTGGCAGCAGACCGAGCCTTAAGTATTTTTTTGTCATTATTGGATTTGGTTGATGTTCGAAATTGGAGAACTTCATTCTCAAATGTTGAGATTTGCCCCTTTGCATTTCTGGAATCTAGCTGAAAAAATGAAAGTTCGTCTATGGGGCTTTTGTCCCATGGTCATTCCAAGCATTGATCGATAGGCTTTTCCACGACGACTCCCGATTTTTCAGCACCCCACCACCCATGCCCCTCTTCAAATCCCTCCCGGCAGCTCTCGCCCTGCTGTCTGCTGTCGTCGTCTCGACGGGGATTCTCCACGCCCAGGACCCGCTGGAGCGCAGGAGCATTTCTGAACTCGAAGAAAAAAGGGACCGCATCCAGGAGGAACTCGAGCAGCTCTCGGTCTTCACCCTTCGCACCGGTGCCCTGGGAACCTCCGGCTACCGTTCCTTTCCACAAGACGCAGCCGAGACCGAAGACGAATGGATTCAAATCGACCTGCAAAAGGAAGCCGACATCGATGAGATCGCGCTCGTCCCCACCCTCTGGCGCCACGATGACGAAGAGGGCTACCGCTCAGACGGCTTCCCCAAAGCCTTTCGCATTCTCGCTGGAAGCGATGCCGATCCCACCGGCTCCGTCGTTGCGGAATTCGACGCGTCCGACGACCTTCTCCCCCGGGTCGCCCCCATTGTCGTCCCCCTTTCCGGAATCCGCGCTTCCTGGATTCGCATTCAACCCACCCTTCTTTCAAAAAGAGAGCGCGACTGGAAATACATCTTCCAGCTGTCCGAAGTCCTTGTTTTCAGTGGCGAAAAAAATGTCGCTCTTCATCAGGAAGTGACCTGCGCCACCAGTGTCCCGCTCTTTAGCGGCATCTGGAAACCCGACTTGATCGTCGATGGCGGCATGCCCTACTTCATGGACTCCTCCCAGGGTTCCGAAAGAAGCGCCCACTCTCAATATTTAAGAAACAACCCGAGCCTCACTCTCGACCTCGAAGCGACCCATCCCATTTCCTCCATCCACCTCCATGCCGCTTACCAAAGCAAAAGCGCCCCTCCCGAATTCAACGTAAATTGGGGAATCCCCAAACTCCTCACCATCGAAGGAGCCAATCAACCCGACTTCTCCGACTCCACCACCTTGCTCAAACATCAGTTCAAGGACATCGGAAAGTTTGCCCCCATTCTCGTTTGGAATATTCCAGAAACAAACTGTCGCTACCTCAAAATCACGGGAGCTCTGAGCGACCCCGAAGGAGCGAATCCATCCGGATATAAAGGAAGCGATCGCATTGGCTTTGCCGAAATCGAATTCCTCGCCGACGGCCATAACGTGGCCCTGGGGAAAGGTCCCATCAACCTCACCGGAAAGGAAAACCCCGGCTGGGCCAAGCTCACCGACGGCCACAATTTCTACGGTCACATTCTCCCCATCCGCACCTGGATGAACCAACTGGCCAGACGACACGACCTCGAAGCCGAGCTTACTTTGCTCAGCGCCCACTTGGAAACGCGCTACGAGAAACAGCAATCCACCCTCCTCCTTCTCAAGCGCCTCACCATTGGACTCCTCCTCTTGGTCGCCGCCACTTTCTTGATCGGTCGACATCTCCGCCGACGCGAAGCCGCCCGCATCCGAAACCGCTTCACCGCCGACCTCCACGATCACGTCGGCGCCAGCCTGCACGCCCTCGGCATCCTCAGTTCCCACACCAAGGACTTAGTCGATTCACCGGAAAAGCTCTCCAAGGCACTCGACGAAATCGAGGTCATGACCGGCCGCGCCGGCGAAGCCACCCGCGATTTCTACAACCAGCAAATGGCCGAGGAAGCCCACGAAAACCTCCTCGGAGACCTTCGCCGCACCGCCGGCCGCATGATCGCCAACCTCCACCACGACTTCACCGTCGAAGGAGAAGAATTCCTCCAACAACTGAACTCTCGTCTGCGCTCCGATTTCTTCCTCTTTTTTAAAGAGAGCCTCATCAACATCAACCGGCACGCCGATGCCACGGAGGTGAAAATCGACATCCAAGCAGACCCACGCGAAGTCCACTTAAGTATCTCCGACAACGGCTGCGGAATTCCGGAAGGAGAGCAAGGAACCATTCCCCCCTCCCTTGCGCGTCGAGCCCGCTTTCTGGGTTCGAAAGTAGTGATCGAAACCCCGGAAGACGGAGGAACCCGAATTTCCATCAAGCTCAAAACCCGACGAGCAATTTTCACAAACCCATTCCGATTGGAGAAATGAACGAAAAAATCAAACTCATGCTGGTTGAGGACAGCCATGAATATCGCCATGTCATCCAGTTCGCCTTTCAAGACGATCAGGAGATCGAGCTCGTCGATATCTTTGGCACGGCCGAGCTGGCTCTCCGCAGCCTTGGGAATCCATCCTCTCGCACCGTTCCCGACGTCATTCTCCTCGACCTCAACCTCCCCGGAATCTCCGGCTTGGACGCCCTTCCCGAACTCTCCAAGCTCACCCCGGAATCCAAAATCCTCATTCTTACCCAGTCCGAAAGCGAAGCCGATGTCCTCAGCGCCATCCGCTCGGGTGCCTCCGGGTATCTCCTCAAATCATCCTCCGTCCAGGAACTCCGAAGCGGCATCCAAACCGTCATGGACGGCGGCGCTTCCGTCGATCCCCGCATGGCTCTCTACCTCCTCAATTCATTCAAGAGAGAACCAGTCACTCTCGACAAGGACATCACCCTATCAGAGCGCGAACTGGAAATCCTCTCTCTCATCAGCGAAGGCCTGGCCCGCAAGGAAATCGCCGAAAAACTCGAGATCAGCCCTAAAACCGTCGCCAACCACATCGCCCACATTTTCGAAAAGCTCAACGTCCCCAATTCCCCCGCCGCCATCAACAAGGCGCACCGCATGGGAATCCTGGGAAGCGATGATTAAAAAATAGGTCGTTTGACCATCGGGTAAACACCTGACCACTATTCCGAAAGTCCCACTCTCCCACCCCATCCTGTGAATTCATTGACCGCCATCGCTCATGCCATGGAATGATGATCGAGAGCTACCCTCGCCTAAACCAAGCCGTGATGCTCCTGCAGGGGAGTGACGGTCATTTCGTTTTCCTGGAGCGAGCGGATCGCCTTCACGCTCGCTTCAGCGGCGGAGAGGTTGGTGCAGTGGCTGATCTTATGCTGCACCGCGCCGGAACGAATTTTGACCTCGTCCTCGCGGGCCTCATGGCCGCTCGGGGTGTTGATGATGAAATGGATGTCTCCATTCTTCATCATGTCGATCACGTTGGGGCGCTTTTGCTCGGCAAGTTTATAAAGTCGCTTCACGGGAATCCCTTCGGCTTCGAGACGTTTGAAAGTGCCGCCGGTAGCATGGATCTTGAAGCCAAGTTCGGCGAGGTCACGAGCGACGGGGACGGCGCGATCCTTGTCGCGATCGTTGACGGAGAAGAAGACATTGCCCTCTTTGGGGAGAGGGTTAAAAGCGCTGATCTGGGACTTGGCGTAGGCCATGCCAAGATCGGCATCGGCACCCATGACTTCGCCGGTCGATTTCATCTCCGGCCCGAGCACGATATCGATGCCCGGGAAACGTCCCCAAGGGAAGACGGCCTCCTTCACGCAGAAGCAGGGCGGGAGGGTTTCTTCGGTAAAGCCGAGGTCGGCTAGCTTCCCACCCACCATGATCTTGGCGGCGAGCTTGGCGAGAGGGACACCAATGGACTTGGAAACGAAGGGAACGGTGCGGCTGGCACGGGGGTTGACTTCGATGACGTAGAGTTCGTCGTCTTTCACCGCAAACTGAATGTTCATCAAACCTCGTACTTCGAGCTCCTTGGCGAGGGCTTTGGCTCCGGTAAGAATCTCCGCTTTAATTTTATCCGAGAGACTGAAGGAGGGAATGACGCAGGCGGAGTCACCCGAGTGGATGCCGGCTTGCTCGATGTGCTCCATGATGGCTCCGACAACGGAGGTCTCGCCGTCGGAAATGCAATCGACATCAACTTCGGTGGCATTCTCAAGAAAACGGTCGACGAGGATGGGACGATCCGGGGCCACATCGGCGGCGTTGCGGATATAGTGGCGGAGTTCGTCGTCGTTGTAAACGATCATCATGCCACGCCCGCCGAGGACGAAACTCGGGCGGACGAGGACGGGATAGCCAATGCGGTCGGCGATAGTCACCGCTTCGTCCTCGGAAACGGCGGTGCCGGCTTCCGCTTGCTTGAGACCGATCTTATCAAGGAGTGCAGAGAAGAACTTGCGGTCCTCCGCGAGTTCGATGGACTTGGGTGAAGTGCCAATGATGGGGACACCGTGGCGCTCGAGATCGGCGGCGAGGTTAAGAGGAGTTTGACCGCCGAATTGAACGATAACGCCATCCGGTTTTTCCTGGTCGCAGATGTTAAGAACATCCTCAAGGGTCAACGGTTCGAAGTAGAGCTTGTCCGAGGTGTCGTAGTCGGTGGAGACGGTCTCGGGGTTGGAGTTGACCATGACGGACTCGTATCCAAGCTCGCGGAGGGCGAAGGAGGCGTGAACGCAGCAGTAGTCGAACTCAATGCCCTGACCAATGCGGTTCGGGCCGCCACCGAGAATGACGATCTTTTTGGCGTCGGTTTCGCGGGCTTCGTTTTCGTCGCCGTATGTGGAGTAGTAATAAGGGGTGGCGGCTTCAAACTCGGCAGCGCAGGTGTCGACGAGGCGGTAGGTTGGAATGATGCCCTTTTCCTTCCGCTCGGCACGGACTTCGTCTTGCGTGGTGCCGCGGGCGTGGGCGATCTGGACGTCGGAGAAGCCCAGCTTCTTGGCGGTGCGTAGATCAAGATCCTTGAGATTTCGGCCTTCCTCGACGATCACCCGCATGTTCTCGAGGAACCAGGGATCGATCTGGGTGGCATCGAAAATCTCCTCGATGGTCCAGCCCTGTTCGAAGGCAACCTTAAGCCAGAAGATGCGCTCGGCATTGGGGACGTGGAGCTTACGCTCGATGTCCTCGCGGGTGGCTTCGGGATCCTTACCGTCGAAGCCGAAGCCAAAGCGACCGGTTTCAAGAGAGCGGAGGGATTTTTGGAGTGACTCCTTGAAAGTACGGCCAATGGACATGGCTTCGCCTACCGCCTTCATGGAAGTGGTGAGGACGGAGTCTGCTGTCGGAAATTTCTCGAAAGTGAAGCGAGGAACCTTGGTGACAACGTAATCGATGGTCGGCTCAAACGAGGCGGGAGTTTCGCGGGTGATATCGTTTGGAAGTTCGTCGAGGGTGTATCCCACCGCGAGCTTGGCCGCAATCTTGGCAATGGGGAATCCGGTAGCCTTGGAAGCAAGGGCAGAGGAACGGCTCACGCGCGGGTTCATCTCGATGACGATGCAACGGCCGGTCTTGGGGTCGACGGAAAACTGGATGTTCGAGCCGCCGGTCTCGACGCCGATCTCGCGAATGACAGCGAAGGAGGCATCGCGCATGATTTGGTATTCGCGATCGGAGAGAGTTTGGGCCGGGGCCACGGTGATGGAATCACCGGTGTGGACGCCCATGGGGTCGAGGTTTTCGATGGAGCAAATGACGACACAGTTGTCGGCGTGGTCGCGCATGACCTCCATTTCGTATTCCTTCCAGCCGAGAAGGCACTCCTCGACAAGGACCTCATTGGTCGGGGAAAGGTCCAGCCCACGATGGACGATGGTTTCGAATTCCTCCTTGTTATAGGCGATGCCGCCGCCGGTCCCGCCGAGGGTGAAGGCGGGCCGAATGACAAGTGGCATGGTATTAATTTCTTTCGCGATGTTCTTCGCTTCTTCCATGGAATGGGCTACCCCGGAAATGGGGAGATCGAGCCCGATCTTGATCATGGCATCCTTGAAACGCTGGCGATTCTCGCCCTTGTCGATGGCGTCGGCATTGGCGCCGATCATTTTGACGCCGAGCTTATCCAGCGTTCCAGCATGGAAAAGATCCATGGAAACGTTGAGCGCGGTTTGGCCACCGAGGGTCGGGAGAAGGGCATCGGGCTTCTCCTTGATGATGATTTTTTCGATCACCTCGGGCGTGATGGGCTCGATGTAGGTCCGCTCGGCAAACTGCGGATCGGTCATGATGGTGGCCGGATTGGAGTTCACCAGAACGACCTCGTAGCCCTCCTCTCGAAGCGCTTTGCAGGCCTGGGTGCCGGAGTAGTCGAATTCACATCCTTGTCCGATGACAATGGGGCCTGCTCCTACGACGAGAATTTTTTTGATGCTGGTATCCTTCGGCATTTTTTAAAGCGGTGGGGCTAAAACTTCGTGTATCTGCCAAGGGGGGGCGGTTTTGTAAAGAGTGATCGCCTCCTCGAGGCTCCCAAGACGTAAAAAAGCCCGGTCTCCGAAGAGAACGGGCTTTTGAGGGGAAATTGCGATTTCGCAAATCAGTCCTACTTGGCGGTGCACTTTTCGCACTTGCCATCGGCACAGCATTTGCTGGCTGCACATTCACCACAGCAGGAGTCGGAGGAATGTGAACAAGATGCAAACGCGAAAGCGATGCCGGCGGACAGAAGGATAATGAATTTTTTCATAAGGTTATGTTTCGAAACAAACGGATTCGATAGGGTGAAGGTTTCCCAAATATCTTCCAAAATCAATAAATATGTTGTGAGCAACCGCCAGAAGCGCATATTTTTTGTGGTTGAGTCCACGGCATTCGGACGTCAGGGATGGGTCGGATGACGGCAAAAAACTACCGCCCGGACATTGACGGCCTCCGCGCGGTGTCGGTCATCGGAGTCGTTTTATACCACCTCGGGCTCGGTTTTCCGGGTGGATTTGTGGGCGTCGATGTCTTTTTTGTGATTTCGGGCTACCTCATCACCGGGATTCTTCTTCGAAACCTCCGCGAGCAAAGATTCTCGCTGATGGATTTCTGGGCCCGGAGAGTTCGCCGGATCGCACCGGCAGCCATCGCCATGGTCGTGGGGACCCTCCTGATCGGCGGATTCCTGCAAACTCCGGAGCGTTACGCCTCACTTGCCCGAAGCGCAATGGCCCATGTGGCCATGGCTTCAAATTGCTACTTTACCCGTGATCAGGGTTACTTTGCGGAGAAATCAGACCTCGAGCCCCTCCTTCACACCTGGTCGCTATCGGTCGAAGAACAATTCTACCTCATCTTCCCCCTTATTTTATGTTTCATGTGGAAGCGAGCCCGCAAACGTCTCGCCCTGGTCATCGCGGGCGCGGCGTTGATTTCATTCGCCTGGAGCTGGCTGGAAGTCTCTGATGATCCCAAAGCGGCCTTCTTTCTTCTTCCCGCCCGTGGCTGGGAACTCCTCGCCGGCGCACTTCTAGCAACGTTCCCTCCCAAAGAAGCGCAATCCACACAAAAGGAAGCCTGGGCGGTTCTCGGTCTCGTCTTGGTGCTGGCTCCCATGTTTGTTTTCGACCGACTCACTGCCTTCCCCGGTCCAGCTGCCCTTTCTCCGGTGCTCGGGGCAACTCTTCTCATTTGGACCGGTGGCAGGACCAGGATCGGACAACTCCTAGGCTTGAATGCCTTGGTCAAAGTCGGACTCATCTCTTACTCGCTCTATCTCTGGCACTGGCCGTTTGTGGTCTTCGCTCGCGAAATGGTCTTTGAGCTTACGCCCATCTGGAAAGTCTCGCTACTGGTTGCATCACTTCTGGCCGCTTACCTTTCCTGGCGGTGGATTGAAAAACCGTTCCGGACCGGACCGCTTCTGGCCACCCGCCGGCGCGCCCTTCTTCTAGCTCTCACTTCGGCGTTGGCTCTTTTCGTAATCGCCTTCTCGGTCAAATCTAGCGACGGATTTCCTTCGAGACTCCCTGCCGAACTTCGCGTCATCATGTCCGACATCGAGTGGAATGGCGCGGAATACACGAGCTCTAAAAGCAAAGGCGTGCCTATCGGTTTTCAAGACAAGGGTCCGGTCGACTTTGTTCTATGGGGAGACAGCCATGGCGCTTCGGCATCGCCCGCCGTCAACTCCGCCGCGCTAGATTTAAAACTCAAGGGCCGCGCTTATCTCAACAATGGAACTCCCCCCGTGACAGGATTGTGGTTTGCCGACATGAGCGAAGAATCCGCCGCTGAAATGATCGCTTTAAACGAACGGGTGCTGAATGAAATCATCGCTGCAAAACCAAAGACAGTCTTCCTGGTGGGGCGATGGGTGGCTCGCTGCGAAGGCTACAATGAAGCTGAGATGTTCGGTGAACCTGAAAACCTCCGTTTCACCACAATGTTGGTCGACTCCATGATTCCCGAGCCCAGCTTTGAACAGGCCGGCGGAGCCCTTGTGCGACAAATCAAAGCTATGGCGGCGAAGCTGGAAGTCCACGGGATTGAGCTCGTCATCCTTCAACAGGTCCCCGAAAGCAACGAAAGCCGAACCGCCGCCCGCTTCTATGCCATGAAACGTTCCTCCGGCCTCTTGACAATCCCTCAATTCACTACAACCAAAGGTGAATTCCTGGAACGACAGGAAAGGACGATGAAGCTCCTCAAGAACCAGGGTGCCGAAAACGTCAGGATCATTGACGCGAGCGGACAGTTCTTTTTCCAGGATCGCGGTCAACTTAAAGTATACGCCGAACGATCCTACTACCGCGATGAAGATCACCTCACCCGGGCTGGAGCCATGCACTACCTCAAACCCGCTATTAAGGATTTCCTGAGCCCGCTTTCAGACGGAGAATCGCAATGACAAGCCCGCGCTTCTCGCCAAAGACCTCGGCGATCTCCTGCAAGTGGGCCGCGTCTTGAAAGCCCAGTTTTTCGTTCACCCGCCGTGACGCCTCATTGTGATCAAAGTAGAAGCTCAGGAGATTCTCCACTCCCAGCCGGGGACACTCCGCAATCATCATCTTCTTGAGACGCGTCCCCAGCCCCTGCCCCTGGTGGCTTGCGGAAATGTAAGTGCTGATCTCAGCAGTCTTATTATAGGCCGGACGACCCGCATAAAATGACCGCAGGTAAACACACGCCTGCACCTTACCCTCATCCTCGGCCACCCAACACGGACGCCGGTCCGGATCAAACTCCCGGAACCAACCCATTCGCTCCTTCACTGTTATCGGAACCAAATCAGCGGTCGCTTTCCCGCCCGGAATTGACTCATTGTAAATCGCTACAATCGCAGGAAGGTCAGCTTCAGTGGCATCGCGAATGATCATCGCACGCAGTGTATCAAGCAACTTCCCGTTCGCAAATCAAAGGCCACGTCTTACTGTAGCGCGTGCCGCTGAACTTCGACCCCAAATCGCTCCACTTTCCGGATCTCGGAATGTGGCTCGACCCGCATCGACCGAAGCCCTTCGCCTTCGTCTCGCACGGACACGCCGATCACTTCGCCCGCCACCAACGTGTACTTTGCTCCACCGGCACTGGCCACATTCTTGTCAAACGCTACGGTGTTAAAGCTGCGACCATCGAAGCGCTTGATTGGAGCGACGAGCGCGTCATCGACAACCACCGCGTCACCCTCCACCCCGCCGGCCACATTACCGGCTCGGCCATGATCCGAATTGAAGGGCCCGATCAATCGCTTCTCTACACCGGCGATTTTAAAACCCGCTCGTCCCGGACCGCGGAGACACCCGGGTTTCCCCGGTCGGACATCCTCATCATGGAGACCACCTTTGGCCGGCCAAATTTCATCTTTCCTCCTACCGATCAAATCGAGAAAGAGATCGCGCGCTTCGCTCGCGAAACTCTCGATGACGGCGAAACGCCCATTTTCTTCGCCTACTCACTCGGAAAAGCCCAGGAGGCGCTCGCCATTCTCCACGCAGCAGCAATCGAGGCTGTGGTTCACAAGACGGTCTTCGAAATGACTCAAGCCTGCCGCGATATTGGAGTCGCCCTGCCCGAGCCCGTCCTACTCGAAAAAAGCATTCCTCCCGGCGTCGCGGTCATCGCACCACCCAACGCTGTCCGCTCGCGCGCAATTCGCAGCCACAAAAAACGTCGCACCGCCATGCTCACCGGCTGGGCTCTCACCCCCGGCTCGCAATACCGCTACCAGGTTGATCGGGTCTTCCCACTCTCCGATCACGCCGACTACCCGGGCCTTCTTGAGTCCGTCGAAAAAGTCTCCCCTTCCCTCGTCTATACCCTGCACGGCAGAACCCGCGAGTTCGCACGCGACCTCCGCGCCAAAGGATTCGAAGCATGGTCGATTTATGGTGACGACCAACTCGAACTCATCGAAGCATCCTTTCCGGAAAGCTCGTTCACTAACGACCTTCCCCGCCCCTCCTCCGATCTGCGCGATCTCAGCGGGCTCCTCGAATCACTCACCACCACCGCCTCGCGAATCAAGAAAATCAAACTCCTCTCCGACTTCCTTAGCGAACGCACCGAAGAAGAACTTCCGCTCATCACACGCTGGCTCAGCGGCACCGGTATCACTCATCTTGGCACTGCCGTAATCCGCCAAGCCCTCCTTGAGGTCACCGGCTTTCCCCTCGCAAGATACAAAACCGTTTCCACCAGCCAAAACGACTCGGCACGCACCGCACGCCTCCTTCTTGAAGAAGCAACCCTCGATCCTCTTCCACATTCCTTACAGCAAATCGCCATGCGTTTTGATCAATTAAGTCTGGCCGACGGCTCCATCACCAAGACCCGCCTCCTCTCGGACTGGCTGCGCCGGTGCCACCCAGCCGAAGGCGAAACCATCGTTCGACTGCTCACCGGCGGGCTGCGCGCCGGCGCCAGAGAAGGACTTTACGAAGAAGCCGTCGCCCAAGCATTCAGCGTCCCAAAGGCTGAGATTCGCTATGCCGCCATGCTCACCGGCGACCTCGGCGAAGTCGCAATCGCAGCGAAAAACAGGACTCTGGACCAGGTCCAACTCCGGCCCGGAACCGCGATTAAACCCATGCTGGCTTCCCCAACCGAAACAGCCGAAGACATGATACACTGGCACAACAGCGCGAATATCCCGCTCTGGCTTGAACCTAAGTACGATGGAATTCGGAGTCAACTTCATGTCACCCCGGATGGCATCCGTCTTTTTTCCCGAGATCTCCACCCCCTCGATGAGGAATTTCCCGAGATCCTCGACGCCGCGCGCACTCTTCCACCCTGTATTCTCGACGGTGAACTCATCGCATACGCCGATGGCAAACGGCTCACCTTCTTCGACCTCCAAAAAAGGCTAGGCCGAAAAAAGGTGCAGGGAGACCTATTTCTGGGAGCGGCAATCCCGGTAAAATTTATTGCCTTCGACTGCCTCCACTGCGACCGGGCGCTCATCGACGCACCACTGGAGGAACGGCGTGACGCTCTCGAATCGCTGAAACTCAACGGCCCCTTTGCCCCAGTTCCTCTCATCCGGACCGGCGGGACTGATATCGAAGCGCTGGAGAAAGAATTCAAGAAGGCCATGGCCGACGACAACGAAGGCCTCATCGCAAAAGATCCCTCATCGCCCTACCAACCCGGCCGGCGGGGAGAGTCATGGAAGAAGCTCAAAGGAGTGATGCCCACTCTCGATTGCGTCGTCATCGCGGCGCAGCAAGGGCACGGTAAACGGGCGGGCGTCCTGTCCGCCTACACCTTTGCGGTAAGAGATACGAAATCGGGAGAACTTCGTACTTTGGGAAAAGCCTACTCCGGCCTCACTGATGATGAGATTGAGGACCTCACCAATCATTTTCAAAAGACGACCATCGAGAAAATCTCCCGCCGAATCGTCAAAGTCGAACCTACTCTTGTGCTTGAGATCGCCTTCGACAAAATCCGCCCCTCCAAACGTCACGACTCCGGCCTCGCGCTGCGATTCCCCAGGATCAAGGCCATCCGCCGGGACAAAACCGCAGATGAAATCGACACCCTCCAAACCGCGCTGAAATTGGTTTGAGGTAGGGAGCCTGAACCTTGGGCTGAGCTCCGTCTTGCTAGCGCTTCTTGGCAGAATCAACAGTATCCTTGGTTTCCTCGCTGCAGGAAGCAGTGAGGGATGCAAGAGTGGCAAGCAATGTCAATTTGGTAAGGTTCATGATGACGTTGTCTTTGTCGAGTTCGTCGGGACTTTAGAACAAATCGCGCCTAATTTACCAAAAAGATCGATTCTTTCACGCTATTTGCGAAAACGATCCTGATTAATCCGAGGAGAGCTCCCAAATATCTCGCATCGTGAATCCACGCCACTCGAACGATCCACGAGACATCCGAGACACCCAATCTGGCGCAATGCAGCTTAATTGACTCCCAACCATTTGGAAAGACCCGGTTGCCTAAAAATCCGAGTAGTCCGCCAACAAAAGCGCCCAGGAAAATAAAAAAATTCCCTCAGGCTGAATGAAAATACCGATAGAAAACAAAGTCTGGAAACCAAGATCCGGCCCATAAACTACCCCGCAAAAAATCCGACCCACCAGGTTGCCGGGAAGCCGATTTTCACGACCCAAATTCGTGATCCTGATTCCTCGCCAAGATAGTGGAATTGATGGATCTTGAACTTCGTAAAATACTCTGGCAAGATCGTGATAATCATTTCGGTCGTGCAAAACTTGATTGGTGCCGGCGATCCCCGTGCCAAGCAAGGCCATGGCAAAGATTCGGCCCAAAACAGGCGAGCTGATCCTGGGCCAACGAAAAATCATCACCTTCGGTCTACCCTCGATAGGAACTTGAAAGAATTCCACCTCAAATTGATCTTGCCGGGGGATCAGCGGATACACCGCTTGGATTGATCAACATTGAATGTGCAAACCTTACTTTTCGTTCGCATTCTCGCCACGAATGATTAATTTGGAATTCCACTCTATGAGACTATTCACCATCATCCTCTCTGCCACCGCTTCCCTCTCCTTCGCCGGCGAGTGGATCCAAATGTTCGACGGAAAAACCCTAAAGGGCTGGAAAGTCAACTCCGAGAACCCCGAAACCTTCTCGGTCGAAGATGGCACGATCAAAGTCAAAGGCCCCCGCACCCACCTCTTCTACGGGGAGGACGGCAATGCCAAGTTCAAGAACTTCGAGTTTGAGTGTGAAGTCAAGACTGCGAAAAACGCCAACGCCGGTATTTTCATTCACACCAAATTCCAGGACAAAGGCTGGCCCTCGCAGGGTTACGAATGTCAGGTCAATGCCACCCAGAAGGACTGGCGTAAAACCGGCAGCATCTACAGCTTTCAAGACCTCAGGGAACCCGGCCACAAAGACGACGAGTGGTTCACCTACAACATCAAGGTCGAGGGCAAAAAAGTCACCGTCACTATCAACGGCAAGGTGACTAATGAATACACCGAACCCGACGACCACAAAGAAAAGACCAAGCGACTTAGCGAAGGCACCATCGCTCTCCAGGGTCACGACCCCGGAAGCCTCATCTACTTCCGCAAGCTGCGAATCAAGAAGCTCGACTAAGCGGGTTTCTCCCCGCAGATTCCAAAAAAGCCGAACGCTTCGCTCTTGTCCGCGGGGGGCTCCGGATGGTTAGAAGCGGTAACGTCTGACTCCTTTCCGTGAACAGCGGCCCTGCTCTCAATTACGTAAGGCCGACTCCGCAGCTAGGGTCCCACTCGCAAAGCAACCTTGTAAAAGGTAACCACCTGTCGGCGCTTCCCAATCAATCATTTCTCCCGCCACGAAGACTCCGGGCAGCTGCTTGATCATAAGTTGATCGTCAATCCCTTCCCACGCGACTCCTCCGGCCGAGGATATCGCCTCGGCAAGTGGACGCGGTTTGGTGAGCGGAATGCGACATGCCTTGGCATCTCGCGCAAGCTCCTCCGCCGACTCAAAAGGTCCGTGAAAGTAGTCCAGGATCAGTCGCATCGGTTTGCTCAACTTCCAGCGATACTGTGACTCGGCGAGGAAATTCTTCCTCGCGGATTCCATCTTCGTCACCAGTTCCCCGCTTGTGAAAGTCGGTTTGAAGTCCAAGGTGAGCGTAGCCTCTTTCATCGCGCGTAGCGCAGGACCGAGCGCATACAAAGGGCCGCCTTCCATTCCATAACGCGTAAGCATGATCTCCCCGGGCGCCCCATCATCACCAACCGAAGCCACAACGTTTTTCAAAGGCTGCCCTTCCAGCTGCTCTGCCAACCCAAAAGACCACTCCACTTCCCAGCCACAGTTTGCAGGCGTCAAAGGGCTGACTTCAACTCCGGCATTCGCAAGAGTTTTAACCCAGGCTCCATCCGACCCCGTTTGCGGCCACGAGCCCCCACCAAGGGCCAGGATGATGGCATCGGCCTCGAGCGAAACCACTCCTTCGGGGCTTTCAAACGTCGCTCTCCCACTCGCCAAAGAAGCCAGCCGGTGACTCATCCGAAAATCCACTCCCTGCGTCCGGAGCTTCTCAACCCACCTTCGTAAAAGCGGCGCCGCTTTGAGCGCCTTGGGATAAACCCGCCCGGACTTTTGCACAAAAGTCCCTACGTCGAGACGCGCGGCCCACGCCCGGATCGCTTTGTTATCAAATTTTTCCAAAGCGCGGCGCCAAAGATCATCCGGCTGATTCGGTCCCTGATATCGGATTACAAAGGGCTCCAGCTCTTCCGAATGAGTCAGATTGAGACCGCCTTTCCCGGCCACCAAAAACTTCCGGCCCACTGATCGTTTCTGGTCACAAAGAGTCACCTCCGCACCGGCGGCGGAAGCTACTTCGGCGGCCCGCAATCCCGCGGGTCCGCCTCCGATAACAAGGATATGGGGCACGCCCCCTTATTCCTGCGCAGCAGCAAAGACGCCAGCAAAGTTTTTTGCGATAGGACCACACGAGGACTTCTTCCCTCTTCAAAAGCGGTAAAACCAACAGAGTTTTCAACCCTAATTGGGAAGATGGGAGTTGCTTCGATTAATTCTTTTCGGTTTTGAGTTTTTCAAGAGAGGCCGCAATATCTGCCGGCTCCGCGCGTTGGCGGTAATCGGCATTTACCAAAGCCCAGCGAATAACGCCTTTTTCATCAATGATGTAGGTCGCTGATAACGAAAGCTCCTTGTCCCCGGCGGCTTCGCCGTTGAATTTGGTGAGATCAAAGAATTCCTTGAGGAGTTTCTCAACCCCAAGGGTAAGTTCGCAGACGAGACGATACTTGCGAGCGACTTCATCATTGAGGTTGGTGAGCACATTGAAATCGAGCTTGAGACTTTCGCTTGTAATCATCGACTTTTCGGGCAACTCGGGGGTGAGCGCCACCAGACTTGCTCCCGCCGCCCGGATCTCGGGCAGCTTTTCCTGATAAGCGGCCGAGGCAATGTTGCAATAAGGACACCAACCACCGCGATACCAGGTGAGAATCACCGGACCCTTTTTCAGGACCTCCGACAAGGTCACCTCCTGACCGATGGGATCCTTGAGGGTAAACCCGGGGGCCTTGTCACCCACTTGCTTGGCGGACTTTTCAATTCCCTAATCATCGACGGCCTTGATGCCCTTGGCAAATTCCGCGCGCACCTCGGCGGGAACTTGTTTGGCGGCCTGATCGGACCGGGCTTTGAGTTGATCCTTAAGCGAATTCTGAGCCAAGAGCGCAGAAGTCATTCAAGCGATGAGAGTCATGGTTTTCATATTTGGGAGAAGCGGGTCATTGCCCTGTTCTTTTCAGAGTATCGAAAGCTCTTTTTATTCCAAAGAGCTTCGAGGATACGAAGTGGCCGGGATCAAGGAACGCCGGCCACTTGGTTTTTGAAATGAGTCGAAAAATTCGATCACGTCCTATCCTTCGGTTTTAGCGGTTGCTTTGAAGTCGAGACGGATGATCACTTCGTCGCGAATGAGATCATCTGTTTTACCTGCGTAGACGATCCCAAAGTCCTTGCGGTTAATATCGAACTCGGCACTGAAGTTGGCGGTGTCCACATCCCGACTGGCCGTCACCGGGAAGGTGATATTCTTCTCAACTCCATGGAGTGTAAGGTTTCCGGAGATTTCGTAAGCTCCCTCGCCGGTCTTCGTTGCCTGGGTCAGTTTGAAGGTCGTGGCTGGGTAAGTCTCGACATCGAAGAAGTCTTCATTTTTGAGATGCCCTGTCAGCTCTGTATTAAATGTGCTTTGTGGAGCGAAGCACCCGATGAGCTTCTCATTCTCAATGGCCCGTTCAACGGAGCGGTTGAACACCAAATCAGTTCACATTGGAAACTCGATGGCTTCATTTAAGCTGAAATCACAGAGTCCTTCCGGTCTTTCAATGGAGCCGGTTCGGTGGAAGCCTATCCTTCCTGCTACCCGGCAGACCTTGGAGCCACCTTCTCCTTTTAGTTGTTCTTCCCGAACTGCAATATCAGGGATAACAGAGCAAATTTTAAGCGCCCCCTGGGCGGAGAAATTCAAGGCCAGGGAGGTTGCGGAGAATTCCGTAAATGATTACGGCGAAGCCGAGTCCGATGCCCCAGCGGCCGCCGGTTCCAGCGCGCCATTCCGGGCGTTGCCATCCCCAGGCAATGATTTCGCGGGCCATCACGATTGCCAAAAAAGGCATCAAAATTATGGCCACCATGTTCATCTGCAGAGCAGTCACAAGATCGCCATGCATCAGGGCGCGCGTCGCCCGGGTTACTCCACATCCCGGACAATAGAGTCCGGTCGTGGAATGCAAGGGGCAGGGAGGAAGCCCGCGGAAATTCCCCCGCACCAAAGCCGCCATTACTACCGCTCCTGGAGCCAGGCTAATGACCAACCACTTACGCAAAGCCATCAGGCACTTAGAGCACCCCCGAGAGCGGCAAGGACAAAAATGATAATGGTCGCTCCGAAGCTCATCCAGCACCAGAACTTGGCCTTGTTGGAAGCATCCAATGCAGCCGCCATATTTCCACTGGCTGCCAGGCCATCCACCTTGGCTGCATAGACGATCCCAACGACACCGAAGGGAAGACAGCAGAGAATGGTGCAAGCAATTGATTGCCAAAGATAGGTCGGAGGCTTCGTTCCAAGCCCTCCACCCATCGCTCCGGCATAAGGATTGGTCGCAGGCGGGGCATAAATCTGGTCGCCAACAGGGTTCACGGCAGGAGCCGGAGTTCCAGGATTTCCGCCAGTGAGTAGTCTCGAACTGGTCGCAAGTTCGGGAATCTCGTTCAACGGTTTCCAATTCTCCATACCCTCCCTCCAGATGAGGGCATCAGCCGGAATCTGGCCCGCCGCGTGTCTCGCCTTTAAATCATCAATACCGATGGGCCCTTGCTGGGCCCCACCACTTGCGTAATACCAATTATTCGACACCCGTGAAAAAATAGATCGTTCCATCGCAAAGCCAATGAAAATCCCTTGTCATTTCCGACAAAATGTGATCATACATTGCTCACGAGCCCGGGAGGGAACCGCAATTCGGACAGGGGCTTGTCCACTCGACCTCACCAGTGGCGTAGGTTTCCTGTTTCCAAATGGGGACACGGGCTTTGATGGAATCAATCAAGTAGCGGTTAGCCTCGAAGGCAGCCTCCCGATGGGCGGAGGCGGCAAGGATCACGACCGCGCACTCCCCGATTTCCAAAGTCCCGATTCGATGAATGGCCAGAGCCTTGACCATCGGAAACTTCTCCATCGTTTCCGCTACGATTCGCTCACCCTCCTTTTGCGCGAGGACGGGATGATGGGTGTAGTGGAGTTTTTCAACATCACGGCCTTCGTGGTGATTGCGGACCAAACCCTCGAATACCACAAGGGCACCGCAGGCAGGGTCAGCCATTTGCTGTCGGAGCGCAGTGATATCAAGCGGAGTATCTCGAATAGAGAACATGGTTTTTATCCACCGGCAAAGGGCGGCATAAATGCGATGGTTTGATCGGACGAAAGAAAGTCGGTCCAGTTGGCAAATTCGTTGTCGACGGCCGGTTTGACATGCGGAAGATCCAGCGAAAAGTGATGCTTGAGCCGCAGCTCTTCCCAAAGACCGGCAAGTGTGGCGGCTGAACTATGAAGAACCTCGGAATCTGTTCCTGCTTCCTGGCTAAGCTTGGCGAAGTATTCCACCGTGACTTCTTTTTCAACCGGACCGTTTTCGTGAAGTTGTTCGAGCTCGACCAGATGCTCGGGGCGATTAAGGTTGAGCAATGACCGGGAATCAGTGGGTTGAAGGTCGGTGCGCTTAAGAGAGGCGAGAAAGCGGCGGGCACAGCGTTGGTTCTTCTCAAGGACAGCCCAGAGCTTGGCGGCAGCGGTCGGCGAATAGAGAGCGCAAAGAGGCTCGGGCTGATCGTCAAGGGGGTTAAGAAAACAGGTGGCGTCTTTTTCACCATCGTGATGATCGACGAGAGCCTGCAGGTCTTCTTTTTTCAGGAGCGGGAGGTCGCAGGCGATGACGAGCCAATTGGAATTGGGATCATGCTGGAAGGCGGCCTGGAGACCGCCGAGGGGGCCGGGACCAGGTTCAAGATCAGGCAGAAACTGAAAGTTCAATTTCGAACGTTCGGCGTCAAAGGTTGAGGGCCCTTCCGAAAGGTGAGCAACCGAAAGGTAAACATCGACGGTCAAGGGGCGGACGAGTTCGAGAATACGGTCGAGCTGGGTGACGCCGCCGATTTTGAGGGTGGCCTTATCCTGCCCCATGCGGGAGGATTTTCCACCAGCGAGAATGAGAGCTTTCATGCCTGGTAGTCGGAATTGCCGCCGGTCTTCTTGGCGAGTTTGAGATCGGAAATGACAATGGCCGGATTGGCGGCCTTGCACATATCGTAGAGTGTCAGCGCAGCCACCGAAGCGCCGGTAAGAGCTTCCATTTCAACCCCAGTGCGAGAAGTCGTTTTGGCGGTCGAAGTGACGAGGAGAGATTCATCGTCATGGGGCGTGATCTCGATCCTGGCCGAGTCGAGCGGGATCGGGTGACAAAGCGGAATGAGATCGGAGGTCTTCTTGGTTCCGGTAATGCCGGCCAGAATCGCAGTCTGGAGAACCGGGCCCTTTTTGTTGCGTAATTCTCCATCATCCATTTGCGATAATAACTCGCGGCCTAGGGTCACAAGGCAGGTCGCAGCGGCGACCCGCACAGTCTCGGCTTTTGCCGAAACATCGACCATGAGCGGCTGGTTGGATTCATTAAGGTGGGAAAGGTCGGCCATCGCGGGGAGATTGCGTGTGAGGCCGCCGGAAGTCAACCAACGGAGAAGTCATCACGAAACCACCATCGCGGAGACCTTGTCAGGCACACCGACGGCTACGAAGAAGGAATAGACTACCAGCTAATGTGGTGAAGAGGGCCAAGGAGAGCTCAGGGACGGCGTCGGGAGCGCGGAGCCCATGAACATCTTGTCTGCAGTGCAGCAAGGATTCTGTAAGAGCAAGCTACTTGATCTCTTCGCGCTTTCCGTTGGCATTCACCATAGTGAGCATCCCTCCGGTCATATCGGAAATTGTTTTGAGATCCGCCTTGGCCTTGGGGTGCATCAGGGCCACGCAGTTTATAACCACGCCCATCTTTTTGGCACGTTCCCCAATTTCCCGGGCCCATTCTGCCGAGCCGCTCGCGCTACCATCGGTCATAAAATAGATCGTTTGCGGCGGTGGGTCCATATCGAGTGCCATATGAATCGGATGATGCCAAATTGTACCCCAAACCAACTTCGTCTCGTTGACAATTTTCTGAAGCCTCTTGACCTCTCGATCATCGATCTCCCACCAAGGCGCTTTTTGCTTGGGTCCGTCGGGCTGCCATCCGTGAGCTCCTCCCGTGGTCTTCCACTTGAAACTTTTCCCCTTGGGCGGATCGATTACAGCCTCTTTTTGCTTGATCATCTTGACTTTGTCTCCCGCCACCCAGGCGGGGCCGGCGAAGAAAATTATCCCGATCTTCAAACCATTTTGCATCTTCTGCAATGAATCGGACAGTTCCTTCCGCATGAGCATATCGCGCCCCTGCCCCTTCATCGAGGCCGAGTAATCGATGACGTAAGCCAAACGCTCGGAGGTCGAAGTCTGCCCAAAAAAGGTTGAGCCACCTCCACTTCCAAACCCTTCCCCATCGCCCCACCCTTCCCCAAAATCCTCTCCCACGCCGATATCCATCGAAACATCCTCGACCACGATCTCCGGGACCGGAATCGGGGTCGGTGATTCGGTGTTTGCCACCACCATCCTAGAAGCCGCCATACTTGGAGCCGAAGGCTTACGCTGGACGTTAGTTTGAACCTTGGGCTGCTTCACCTTCTGCTCGGGCTCGGATACTCCGGAGTAGGCCACCAGCGACGGTTGCTCGATCGGCTTCACCGCCATCAAAATCACCGCCAGCATGAGGCCAATGAGAGCCATGAGCAGGAGTGCCGTAATCAAGCTCACCAAGGTAGCGGTCCGCTGCTGGCGTTTCACGATTGACCGAGCCGATGGTCGGGAAATTGGTGCAACTTCGTTCTCGGTCATTAATAAGAATGATGATTCGTAAAACCTGCCGGGCGGACTTCCCGATCGGCCAGCGACCATAGCGATTCAAATCCGCCACCCGCCAGCCCTAATTTTGACCTCTCACAATTTTTTTACAATCCGAAGCTCCTTTCGTGACCTTCCCCCCATTAAAGAATAAGATCGCCCCGTGACGATCAAACAACTTCTAAATCTCACCAACGCCGGCCTCCTGGTTATCGTTGCTGGATTGGTCGTTGCAGGGCTGACCGTCAATTTATCCAAACGTAATGATGAATTCCTGAAAGAAGGGCTGACCCGGCCGGGCCGCGTCATCAGCCTTCATGAAGCCGATCCCGACTCCAAAACTAACGCCTCCGTTAAGGTTCGGGCGAACCTCGCAAGTTCGGAAGAAGAAACACTCATCAGTATCGTCGAAGTCGAGATCCCGGCGGAAACCTTTCATGAGACCGAAGTTGGCTCCCAAATTTCGCTTCTCGTCCTGCCCGGAGATCCACCCTCCGTTCGGCTCAAAACAAAAACCGAGGGAGCAACCTTTGGCACCGGCTATCTGCTCGCCACCGCCATTAGCATTCTCGGACTGGTCCTGATTGGTCTCGATCGATGGAATCTTAAACCACGCGCGCCACGCTCCGCGCGTGACGGCCGACTGCCCCGTGGCCCGGCTCTCTCGGACTCCCTCCAAAAAATCGCGGTCAAATCAACCGTGCTTTACGATGGCCCCTTCGAGTTTTCCTACGCCGAAGAAAAGACCCGCATAGACCTTTCCGATGGAACCTCGCTACGCATCAATCAATACCGGCCTCTCGCCGACCTCGCCTCGGCAGTTCCAAAGAAAGATCTCCTCGAGATTCTGCGCACCGCCAAAAGCAATTGGAATATTCCCTCCGACACCGACGCCAAAACCACTCTGGCCCGGCTCGTGAAGGAACGGGAGATCACCGATGCCGACCAATTTTTTATCAACCGGGATCATCTCAGCATTCTTTCGCGCGATGAGGTCGACAACGGCCGTTGGTATTCATGGGTCCGCGGAGTTTGGCAGCTGTCATCCGCCGGTCGTATGCTCACCGGTCTCCTCTCCGTAAATCCCGCCCTAGTCCGGAAAACGGCAGATAAAGTCCTTTATCACGAAGACCTCGCACTCGTCTCCTCACTCGCCCCCCACCTCGCCCCCATGCGTAAATCCCCCTCAGGTACTCCGGATGACAAACGTGCCCTCGCACTCGCCACCGAGCTCATTGAAGGTCTCCAAAATGAGAAATGCCCGTGCCAAATCTACACCGCTCACACCGGATTTTCACCCGAGCTTCTTTTTGAAAAGAAGAAGATGAAGAAGAAAACATCGGACGGTAGAAACGACCCCCGCGCCACCCATGGTTTCGCGTGCACCCGCTGCGAACGCATGTATTCTGTCACGACCAAGGTTCGCAACGGCCAACCACACTTCCATTGGGCGGAAACCTCCGGCCCCAATGAAGCTTGAAATTTTTGCTGCAAAATCTCTTCTTCATTTTCATCAGCCTCACTTTCACGGTGTGGGCAAGTCGGGAAGAATACTTTACGGACCTGTGTATTCCAACCGGCTCCAGCGGGATCACTCTTACGCTGATACGCACCTTCCACGATTCCCCTTCCCTCTTCAAATTCTACCCCGATTTCTCCGGCGCCCTTGATCCCAGGCCGCTGAGCCGGGAGTTCATGGCCTTCGGGCTCAGGGTTTCTTCAACTCCGGCAGACCCTGAAGACCAATCGTCAAATTTTTGGCCTCACTTCTTTGCCTTTTGAAATTTCACCTTGTCACTCATTGGCAGCACCCGGTCGAACAAGGTGATGTATTTCTGATACCCGTTCCTTTTTACCGCCTCATTCTTCCAGTGCTTGAGTTGGGCGTCATACTTGTCCCGCAGGCTTACGAGATGCTCTTTCTGCTTCGGCATTGAGACCAGATTGGTCAACTCCATGGGATCGTCTTTGAGATTAAAAAGCTCCTCGGTGGGCTTCATCTCATCGTTTTCATACCACCAGTAAGTATACTTGAACGGCCCCGAAACAATACTCAGGCAGGTCGTAGGCGCAGGCGGGAAGGTATTCATCAGTGCGAGGGTCTCGTGCCCGCCTTCCTCCGGCTTCTCGAGCAGAGACAACAGGCTTTTCCCATCCATGTTCTCCGTCGGTTCGAGGCCGGCAAGCTCCAAAATCGTAGGTGCAAAGTCAATGTTCCCGGTCAAGCGATCGCAACGGATCTTCTTTCCCGAGCTCCCGGCACGCGGGTCAAAAATAATCAGAGGCACGCGTGAAGACTCCTCCATCGGCAGCACCTTGGAACCATATCCATGCGAACCGCAAATGAAGCCATTGTCGCTGGTGTAAATGATGACGGTATTGTCGATCATTTCTTGCGATTTCAGCTCATCACGAATCATTCCGAGGGCGTAGTCGATTGCGTAAATCTGCTGGTAGTAGGTCGCCATGACACGGTCGTAATTCTTATCGTATCCCCACTCCTCAAAGCGAGGATACTGCCTCCCCTGCTTACTTTGAGGAGCGAGGTGCTCACCGTAGCGCCGTCCATAGTTCGCGGGCTTGGTGAACTTTTTCCCATGATAAACGTGATCGAAACGCGGATCAGGTGTGGTCGGCCGGTGTGGTGCCTTAAAGCTGATCGAAAGACAGAAAGGCTTTTTGTTTTCAACCGCCTTCCTGATGACCTCTTTGCCAAAAGCCCCGTAGGAAAGAGTCGAATGCGGATACTTTTTCGCAAACCTCTTCATCGAAGGATTCCTCGCCGTCTCGTAATTCGTCTGGCCTTTTCCTCCTCCATAGAAGTCAAATTCCTCCTCACAAATCCCCTTGCCGTCCACCACAATTCCAAACTTCCCAGCGAAGGCCGTGAGATAACCTGCTTTCCGCAAACGAACCGGATAAGACTTGCTCCAGGTCTCGGCAGACATATTTCCATGGACAAAATTACACCCGGTCTTGTATTCGTACATTCCGGTGAACACGTTGGCACGGCTTCCCATGCAAATCGCAGTGGTGTCGTAGTGACGATCAAAGATCATCCCGTCATCGGCAAGTTGATCCATGTTGGGGGTTTGCACCTCCGGGTTCCCGTAACACCCCATCGAAAGCGTATTTTGGTCATCCGCCATTAGGAAAATGATGTTTGGCTTGGGGGGGGTCTCTTCTTCCACGACCTTTGAAAATCCGGGAAGAACACTCAGAAAAAACATGAACCATCTCATGACCAAAACCATGATCCGCAAACACACTCGCGCCAAGAGCCAAACTCACCTTCCCCTCCTTCGTCCCCTGCTACTTATGGGATGCAAAGATACGCACTTCGATGTTTGCATCATCACGACGCGTGTACTTCACCCCCGCCGGGTGGGTTCTCCTTTTGCCATCACCCGATCTCTCATCCGCCCCGCCCATCCAGATTTGCGAGGAGGTAGAAGACAAGACTCAACCCACCAAGGGGAAGAAAAACGAAGTAGCCAACGAGTTTGACCAAAAAGCTGCCACCCGTGAGATAACCAAGGAAAATCCCAATGATTGCTGAAACGATGAGTCCTGGTTTCATCCCGTCAGGCAAGCACAGCGGCTTGATGAATTTTAGAGACCTAAGTGGGCACGGAGTCCAGCGGCATCCTGCCCCACGCCCTCGATTTCTTCATCGACTGATCCCACCTGCGTCTTCAAGCCTCCTGCGTCAAACGTTTGACGCAGATTCAGCAACTTTTTGAGGTAACTTTGTCTTAGCGCTTCCAGCTGCGTATTCAGCTCTTTGGCCTTACGGTCCTGTCGCTCCCGCGCCTTGGCAAAATCCTGATGCACCTCGGCAGGAAACCCGCTGAGGTCAATTTCTCCGGAAAGATCACCATTAGCAGGAAGCTTGTCCTCCAGAGCATGATAGGCAGCCTCGAAAGCCTGGCTGTCATTCTCGGAAAGAAGGCGGAACCAGGTGTTCACGTCGGAGACAAAGTAGTCACGGTTCCCAAGAAGATACTTATCATAATCCTCAACTTCCTTGGTGACCAGGCGGCGGCCAATTCCACGAAGCTTGGCAAGCTGGCCGTTGGCCATATTCGGATTTTCATTGGTCACGGCCGGAGCGCCATCGGAATCCGTACTCCATTCGATGATAAATCCGTCGGCATTCCCCTCTTTGGGGTTGGCGTCATCCCAACCCACTCCAGCGGATCCTTTGAAGTAACGCAGTGCTCGATCGAGCAGGCCGCCGTCGGGGGAATTCGGTGCCCATGAGGCTTTTTCCCAAGGCTCACCATTTGACCAATACCAAACATCATCCTTTTTCTGGCCGCCCAACCAAACGGACTGCTCGAGAAGAAGGGATGAGTCAAAAAGCTTGCGAAGAAAGATCCCTTCGAGCGAATCGGAGAAGACCGCAAGATGGCCATCGGCGGCGCTTGCAATCAAGTCTGCCTCGTTCCAGGAGACCGGCTTTTGGACGAGCAGGAAATGGCGATTCTCATGAGACACGGTGGTTGGAGGCCAGGCCGGACTGGGAGAGTCCAGCGTGGGCACAAGGCGTTCAAGCTGTGAGGCAATGGAACCCGGGTTCTGGCCATCCTTGGACCACTGGATGACAAAGGGATTTTTCTCGGCATTAGGTCGTGCCCGGATCACTCCGGAATTACTCAGGGAGGCACAGGAACCGAGGGTCGTTCCGGGATCTTTAAATTTCCATTTTTCCCCGGTGACCCAGGTCCAGCCGCCCTTCCCTTGAGCTCCTCCACCGATCCAGACGCGGCGTAAGTCGAGTTCGCTCATGTCATTGGAAAGGATATCAATGTCAGCCTGGGTGGTTGGCGTGGCAAGATGAGCGCCATGGACTTCCGCAAACTCCGAAGCTTCGGTCCAGGTCATGGGGCTTTTTACGAAGAAGATAAAATGACTACTGCGATCGATCGTGTTGTCCGGAAAACGATCTCGGCGTCCATTGTAGAGGGGCGTCCGATACTCGGCGAGACGCTCCATTGGGGTCTTGGCATTTTCGATCGCAAGCAGACGCTGGCGCTCTTTCTCACGCTCGGCTTCGAGGGCCTTTTTCTCCTCGGCCTCTCGCGCCTTCTTTTCCTCGTCACGCTTGGCCTGCTCCAGCATGGCCTTGCGTTCCAGTTCCTTGTTTTTCTCTTTCAGTTCCTTGGCTTCGCGCTCCTTTTCAATTTTAGCCTGTTTGTCTTGATAGAGACCCCACGTGAAAATGATGATCGGAATCAAAATCGCGATGATGAGGAGGTTTCGAATAATCGGCCAATTGCTGCCAGCCTTCACGGAAACTGCGGCAGGAGCCGCAGCTGCCGACGGAGCCGATGGCGTGCCGACCTGATCATTGGGAGATGACTTGGGCAATGGCTTGAGACGCGACTTGGGAGCGCTCTCGTCTTTGGGGAGAGGGACGAGCTTGGGCTTTGCAGAATTCTTTCCGTCGGAACCCTTTTCGGAGGTCATCCGGCGCTTCAAGGTCGTGGCGGGTGCCTTACTTTTTAGGTCGGCACCTGTGCGAACTGTCCTTTGCCCACTCGTTCCAATGTTGGGGAGAATCTTCTCAAGATCATCCGCCATTTCATGGGCCGATTGATAGCGCAAGGCAGGATTACGACGGGTCGCTTTTTTGAAAATCGGGTCAAATCCCCGGTCGCATTTGGCGACTGACGAAGGTGGACTCGCAGGCTCCTCGGGCATCTTGCCGGTGAGGAGTTCGTAGAGAATCACCCCGACCGCATAAATATCGGACTGGACCCCAATCGCCTTGGGATTGGAAATAATCTCGGGCGCAGCATAGCCCGGAGTCCCAAAAACTGGACCATCCTCCGAATGTTCGGAATCACTGGCAGCCGCGAGACCAAAGTCCCCGATCTTGGGCTTGGCACTGGGATCGAGGAGAATGTTCGCCGGCTTGATATCACGGTGGATAATGTTGGCCTGATGGGCGTGCGAAAGTCCACGGCAGATTCCGATGACCAAGCCGGCAGCGGTCGCTTGATCGATCGCCTTTCCGTAACTGGAATGGTAGAGCGACTTTCCCGCGACCAATTCCATCACGATATAGGGCATCCCATCGGCCTCGCCAAAGTCGTAGATTCCAATTAGGTTAACATGGTTGAGCTTAGCCATCGAGCGCGCCTCAGCATGAAATTGATTCCGGAAAGACGGGTCCTCACCAAATTCCTTGGGAAGCAGCTTAATCGCCACATCCCGGTCGAGGGAAAGCTGGGTCGCTTTGTAAACCGCACCCATGCCGCCGGTTGCAATCAGCGAGGTCACATCGTAACTGTCAAGGTGTTTGCTCAACTCGGAGGGGTCCGGTGGATCGAATTGGATTGGTTCGCTCATAGGAACAGAAAATATATCAAAAAGTTTGGAAAAGGGTCAGGGGGATGGCGGAACGATGGCGAATCAGGCGAAAAGCGGCAATCCTTGATTTTCGAAGATCGCACGCCAATCTTCGAGGACAACGACCAATGAACGAGGAATTGATCTACGCGACTTTGGGGGAAGAAGGCTTCACCCGGCTGACCACCAAATTTTATGAAAAGATGAAGGCGGACGATCTCGTTGGGCCAATGTATCCGGAGGATGACTGGGAAGGTTCCGAGGAGCGGCTGCGCGACTTTTTGCTCTTTCGATTTGGAGCGGACCAGCGCTATCTCGTAACGCGGGGCCACCCCCGCCTGCGCGGACGCCACATGCCTTTTAAAATCGGCATCGCCGAGCGGGATCGCTGGATGCAACTGATGGGCGAAGCGGCCAATGACGTCATTGCAGACCACACCATTCGAAACTCAGTGATGGAGTTCTTCGGCCAAGTCGCCGACTTCATGCGCAACCAACCGGAACCTCCCTGCAACCATGCTTGATCCCGTGATAGAAAAAAGAGTCCCGGTACTCGTCCTGCTCGGAGTGATTTCAATCATCACCATTCTTGATTGGATGCACGGCACCGGGGAATTTGGGCAACGGTCCGAAAAATGGATGATGACTCCGGCCAAAGTCGTTGATGCCTGGGAAGCAACCTCAAACGGAGATCTATCGCAAGACAATCTGGAAACCCTGGCGACCTCCCTGACTGCAGGATTTCTTCATGCCGACGGAAGCCATCTGGGGGGCAACATGCTCTTTCTCTGGATTTTTGGGGTCGTAGTCGCCGAACTTTGCGGCTGGCGCTGGATGGTAGCCGCCTTCGTCATTACCGTCATTGGCGGAACAATTGGGCATATTCTGTTCGACCCTCAAAGCTCAATACCATGCCTTGGTGCAAGCGGGGGCGTGATGGGGCTGGAAGGATTTTACTTCGGCTTGGCCTTCCTCCACCCCCGCCCGGATTCCCACGTCTGGCCTCTGGCCCGTCCTGTCAACTCCACCCAACTAGCCGCCACCGGTGTGATCGGGATTGCGTTGGATTTCCTCGGCATCATGGGTCCGCCCAGTAACATCGGCCACAGCGCCCACATCGGCGGCTTCGTCGCCGGCATGTTGCTGGCCACCCTAGCCAACCGCTTCGTGCCAAGCGACAACGAGCGGTAAGCGGTTTTGTGATACCCCTTTTCATTAGGTCCCAGAAAGACCCAGGCAGGCAAACACGAATAGGAATGCCAGCCTCGGATGCTCGTAGAAATAGCCATGAAACTTCGCCAATGAGATGTCTTCGCCGTTATTACATATCCGGTTAAGAACCCAGATCCCAATGAAGGCCGACACCGAAATTCCGCTGAGATAGAGATAAACTTGAGTCATATCAAACTCCTCGTTAAAGCTGAAAGCAAGAGATTGGTAAAGTTGGTTCACCACGATCAAAGCCCAGACATTAAGTGCGGAACGGCTCTCGACGAAGGCCTTTAAAATGAAAAGCACTCCAACCAGTGCGAAGCCTTCAGTGAGAAACTTCAGGATTGATTCCGGGACAACTGCTTTAGGGTAAGCGGTATACACGCCAATCAGGAATGGCGGGAGCACATGATTTAAGTATTCTGCGTTCCCAGGAAGGTGAAGAGGTTTCTAGCCTTCTTAAGCGGCCGCCAGAAGAATTGAAACATGAAGCGATCCAGCCGGAACCCCAAGGCTGCAACAAGACAGCTTCTCCCTATTCCAAAGCCCCGTCGTCCCCTGCCCTGCTAGCTTCGAGAAGTGCAAGAATTGGTTGTGAATCTGGTAATTCAAAACGGAAAGCGACACCAGAAGCTGATGACTTCGGAAGAGGGCGTTGTAAACAAAGTAAAAGATCGCGCTCGAAGTTGTCGGACCTTCCATCGCACGCTGAAGCCCATCCTTGAAATGGTAGAGTTCGCCATCATCGGGCGAAGATACCACGAGGTGCAGCCATCCTTTGCTGAACCATTCGCAATTTTCAGGTGAGGCCTTGAGAATTCTCAGCACCACTTTCAATCGATGTTCCACCAACATAAGAAAGCAGACCGGATCGTGGTGTTCGATCATCTTCAAAGGCAGCCCCGGTCGTAAATCGCCGTCGCTGCTGCTAGTTACCCCGATGAGTCCCACAACGTTGTGGTGTAGCTTGGTGCAGCTCCCGTCTTCTCGATGACCATTCGCGAAAAGTGATACTCGAGGTTAATCCCCCCGCAGACGCCCGGGAGCGGAGCTAGAAGATTAGCCAAAACCTCTCCCTCGGGATCCTTGTTGATAATCTTAGGATTGCAGGAAAGCCCATCGATCCAGGAAGAGGCCCTTGAGGCGATGTCGAGCTCCGATGAAGCACAGGGCATTTGGTTCCATGACACAGTTCAGGCCGCGGCTCGAAATAGGAATGTGAGCGCTTCTTGATGGCCGTCCGGATTTTTTGATATCCTGTTTCACATTGATGGAGGCAAATCGCCGCACTCTTTCTCCTGGCGGATCATTCGCTCGATAATCTCCGTATCAATCCTTCCAGCTTAGTGCAACCGGCGGTATTCATTCATGCTGAAGGTCTGCTCGATGCCGAAGATATTCGAGGCCGTAAAGATGGCCTTGAAAACTCGATTTCCAGAAAGGAACGAAGGAGATTGTGGTGAACAAAGTCCTTCACTGCAGCCTTGGTAGGCAGGCGATGTTTGAGCTGCTCGGATATGAGGGCTTCATTAAAATCGGACATATCGTTCAGAATTTAATTATTCTGCTGCTTGTCAGGATTTTTACTTCGTTTTCGGGCCGCATGGGGATGCGAGGAAACAGGCTTCAATTCGTCGAGTCCAATGAACTCCACAGTGCCGCCGGCACGGACGTAGTCCTCTTCGAAGTGATGCAAATTATCCATCACGGAGTGATCAATCACCACCGTATTCACGAGATCAAACGCCACCGTTTTTCCTTCAGGAATCTTATCAAGTTTCTCTTTGATTCCGAGATAGTTGGTAAAGATCGCCGCGTCTCCGATACGGAGAATATAGCGCTCGGCTTCCTCATCAACCACCACGCCAGCCCGGAAAAGAGACTTCAAGGAAACTCCACGGCTCACGTGAATGATTGCTTTCAGGACCATACCGGCCCCGATGCCAACGAGAAGATCCTTGCCCAGAGTAAAGACGATTGTCATGAGGAAGATCGCGAGTTGCTCCGGTCCAACCTTGAGCATGTGGGTGAATTCCTTGGGATGAGCCAGCTTGATACCCACGGCAATCAACATGGCGGCGAGAGCGGCATTCGGAATTAACTCTAGAAGCTGGAAAGCCAGAAGAACCGAGAGGAGGAGGAAGAGCCCATGGAAAAAGTTCGCCCAGCGGGTTCGCGCGCCCTGTGCAACGTTGGCCGAGCTGCGCGCGACTTCCGAGATCATGGGCAGGCCGCCGAGGAGGCCTGCGACCGAGTTCGAGATCCCAATCGCAACGATGTCCTTGTTTGGATCCGCCTTCCGCTTCCACGGATCAAGCATGTCGATGGCCTTGACGGTCAGAAGGCTTTCCAGCGTTCCCACCAGCGAAACCATAATGACAAACTTAATGAATATCCCGGTCTGGGAAAATCCCTCCATGGTAGCGTTGATCCCGACCTGGTCGATGATCTTTCCCACTTTCACAAGAGTGTAGTCAGGTGCGCTTTCACCAAGATTCATCATCAAACTCGCAGGAATCGCAAAGATCAACACCAGCAATGGAGCCGGTATTTGCTTCAGAAAGGGATGCCTCACGAAGCCCCATCCCAGCATGATTGCCAAGCTCACGCCTCCGATGATGCTTACTTGTGGATCCAGGTTGGCAAAGAACGAAGGGATGGCCGCGAACAATTCAAAAGGTGCCTTTCCCGAAGCCAGCGATGGATCGACGTTCAGCAAGACCGGGACCTGCTTGGCAATGATGATAAAGCCAATCGCCGCCAACATTCCGTGAACGGCTGAGAGCGGGAAGATATCGACAAATTTTCCCCATTTGAAAACTCCCATGAGAATCTGAATGACTCCCGCGACCACCATCACTCCGAGAGCGAGTTTCCAACCCGCGTCCCCGCCGCCGAAGGCCCCAACACAATCTGCCACGATGACAATCAGTCCCGCCGCCGGCCCTTTGATGGAAAGCTGGGAACCGGTAAAGAAAGTGGCAACAAGACCCCCAATAATGGCCGTTAAAACGCCCATGATCGCAGGGAAGCCCGAGGCTAAAGCGATTCCAAGGCTCAGCGGCAGGGCGAGGAGGAAGACCACAAATCCGGAGGTGGCATCCTTATTAAAATTTTGTTTCAAGCCCTCTAATCCATCTTTGGGCGGGAGAAGGTTTTCCTGATAATTATTCATAAATTGATTCTAAAAATTAGAGGAAATTTCGCCGAACAAGCACTATACATGTTTTAATATGACTCAACGCAGATTCTCTCCATAGTCAAGCGGAGTTCGTCCAATTCATAAGCAAAAAGCCAGCAATCTACCTTGAGGCAACAAAACAAAAGGGATCGTTTCGCCGACTGAACCGCTTGGCCACTCAGGTCCCGGTCCGAAACGGCCTGAGATTGGCAGGCAATGATCTGTCGACTGGATCGCTCAAAGGGTGAGTCATCGAGATTCTCTTCCTCTTCGCAAGCGGTAAACTCGTTTTGATGGCTGGAGATCGAATCTCTCTGGTCATCAAATGCGCCAGGACTGGTTTTCCCAAAGCCGGGCGAGTAATCGCTTGGTGTTCCATAGGCTCCCGAGCAAGAAATGCGAAAGAGCAGAGTCCCAAGGACATGGAACACGCTGTTTCGAAGCCCTGTAATGAGATGGTTCACGAAACGGTTGAATTAAGATCATTATTTTTCCTCAAAATCGATTCAAAATTCCAAATCTCCTATTTCTAGGAACGTTGAATGAGATTCAAAACCTCTTCACGGGAGGCTGGATTCGAACGAAAAATACCCCGCATTGATGAGGTGACGGTGCGTGCACCCGGCTTGCGAATCCCGCGCATCGACATGCAGAGGTGCTCGGCCTCCAGCACGACCGCAGCACCGCGTGGGGACAATTTTTCATCAATCGCGTTGGCGATCTGTCCGGTAAGCCGTTCCTGAACCTGCGGCCGGCGGGCGAAGCCATCCACAAGACGCGCCAGCTTTGACAGACCCGTAATCCGACCATCCTTCTCAGGCAAATAGGCCACATGAGCTTTTCCGAAAAAAGGAATGAGGTGGTGTTCGCAGATAGAGTAAAAGGAAATGTCACGCACCACGATGATTTCATCGTGCTCGACCTGGAAAGTCTTATCGAGATGATCAGCAGGCTCCTCCCGCAGACCGCTGCAAATTTCGCCATACATCCGCGCCACCCGCGCCGGAGTATCGAGCAAACCATCCCGTCTGGGATCTTCACCTATCGCGCCGAGAATCTCGCGTACGGCATTTTCGATACGGGCAAAATCAATGTCTTTGGAATCACTCATGGAACGTTGCTGGTGCCTTCTTAGCTGACCGAGAGCGATTTGACCAGCGAGCCCACAACAATCTTACCCCAACAGAAAAAACGGGAGGCCCAAGCCTTCCGCCTTTCTCATGCATTTTGGGGCTCTAAGGTTATGCCATGGTAGCTTCGTTGACACCGGAACCAAACCAACCGCCGGTCGCGATCCTAGTGAGTTCCGCGTCATAGTTGCTTGCTTCGTCGATGCAATCGTCAAGCAAGGTTACACCTTCGCTGAAGTCGAGGGCCTTGGCGACTCCGTAGCCGGCAATCTCGTAGTGCTCGAAACGGTTTGCCGAGGCGATCATCATCGCATTCTTGACGGCACCAGGAACGGTTTCGACCATGTCGATGACGGGCATCCTTGACCAAAACTTCCATGGCCTGACACTTCTCGCCCGTTGGGCTGAAGTGGCTGGTATCGCAAATCTTCTGAAGGCGCTCGCTGTGCTTGCGGTGGGACTTTACGAGCTGGCCGAACTTGTTTTGAAGATCCTCATCCTCCGATGCGCTCTGCATCCCAGCAAGAACTTCCAGCTGCTGCTTTTCGGTATTATAAAGGTCTTTAATCTGTCCGTGATAGAGTTCGTCTAGATTCTTTTTCATAACACCTCAAATGTTGCAGGATACCTTCCAGTCCCGGCGTCACCTCCCCAAAATCGCTCCGTCTCCCTGCACACCCGGGCTGACAGCGGTTCACACGAAAAGTCTTTCACGAATTTCATCTCGAATCATCATTCGATCCGCAACATCAGGATTGCGAGATGGGATGCCTGCCCTCATTTGGTGGAAGAATTCCTGATCTCAAGTCGTTCCATCGAAGTGCTTCGAATCCTTCTTACCTTTCTCTGGTTTGCGACACTGCCAGTCTTAGGCGAAATCAAGCTCATCATCCCCAACCAACTCAACCACACCTGGCCGGGCGAGCTTGTTTCCTTCGACCTGAGCGGAAAAAAAATCCCATCCGGCGATCTCGCCCTCGAAGTCCAGGGAGTGACCCGCCCGGCGCAGCGCGATGGCAACCGCATCTGGAGCTACGTCACCATCACCGACCGCGATGCCAAAGGCCAAAAAATCGATATCAGCACCGTGCCTGCGGTCCTAGACACCAGAAAAGTTTCCCCGGGAATCACTCTGAAGAAAGACGGTGAGTACTACCTCATCAACAATGGCACCTACCAGTTTCGCCTTCGTAACTATCGCGGAAAATTTCCCAAACCCACCTTCCTTGGCGACCTCCCGCATTGGTGTGGCGGGATGAAGACGAAGGAGCAAAAAGGCTGGGACGGAAAGGCCTACTTCGAGAGCAAGGTCCCCGTCATGGGCGCAACAACCGAGCTGATCCGGAGCGGTTCGGTCTTTCTCGATTTCAAAATCACCTACGAATTCGAAGGCGATGCCGATGGTGAAATCGAAGCCATGCCCCTCGCTCCCGGCAAGCAATCACACCTATTCAAACCGAACCAACTTCCCCGTGAAATGGTTCCTAAAAAACCCTGCCACTACGAACTACTGATCCGCTTTGTCATGGACGACATCTGGATCGATGTGAACGAACGCTTTCATTTTCCGCGCGATGAAGAAGCCAGCCCTTATGGCATCAGCCAGTATTATCTCGAATGGGGAAAAGGCGGGCTCCCCGTCGATACCGCGAGCTGGGTTCGCTGGTTCGAGTATGACAAGTTCGGCGGCAACACTGAACAACTCTACGTCCCCGCCAGGCCGCGCCCCGCCCAGAAGGGGCGGCCCTTCGCTCTCCTCCGCCCACGCTGGAATCAAGGAGGCGGCGGTGCCCAGGATTTCGTTCTCACCGCCGGTGGCTCAGCCCCCGGACGGGACGGTAAAGCGGAACAAGGATACCGTCCCGAAAACCCGGCGGTCGGAGTCGTCGCAGCCTATGCCAGCAAATGGGTCGGCCCGTATGTGAACTACATCCCGGTCTATGCGCTCGATGGCAATTGGGGCCGGGCACGCTTTCCCTTGGTCGATGGCGAACGATCTGGAATGCACCTCGGCCAACGCGCTTTCGGACTCCTCGTAGGTCCCCGCGCCCGCATGGAGAATCTCAATAGCATCGTGCGCCGCCACACCGACTGGACCCTGACCGCACAGCTTAACAAGTACATCCTCGACTGGAAACGGGACCCGAAAAAAGCCGGCCCAAATATTCTCATCACCGGGGAACAACTCGCCAAGTTGCAGGTCGACTACAAGGCGGGCAGGAAGACTCCCGTCAATGAAGCCCTGAAAGCACACGCCACGACCTGGGGCCCCCTGCTCGAAGAGCGTGATGCTTTGCTTGAGAAATTCGCCAGGGAAAAAGCCGACCTTACAAATCAAGTCGCGGCTGCCAAAGAAAAAGCCAAGGAAAGAGACGCACCAAAGTCACTCCGGGATAAGGTCAAAAAGTTGGAAAAAGCGTGGCGCACCGCCCGCGACGCCCCGAAAAAAGACCAACGGCTTCGCGAACTGGAAAAGAAGCTTCGTGGCACCGACTTCGATCTCTATCGCCTTCTCACAACCGGCAAAGGACGCGAGGTCAAGATGCCTTCCTCCGAACTCTGGCGCGCGCGCCGTTACCAGGATGACTTTCTCAATCCCACCTCGTCACCGACCCGTGGGATCCCCGGACTTGCCACCGCCGACCTTTTTGCGGGCGGCCAACCAAGGGGCGGGGCCAGCCAAGCCGCCTTTGGATACATCTCCACCGACCTCGATGCCTGGCCCGGCTGGCATCAGGGATGGCGCCCTGGCAACCCCAATTTTCACACCGACAAATACATGGCCGCAATGTATGCCGGTGGTTCGCTCCTCGATCATCCCCACTCCCGGGAATGGCTCGATTTCGGCTACCAGAATTTCAAGGAAGACACCGCCAAGGTCTTCACCGCACCCGATGGCGTAGGAGCGGAATGCCCGGGTTACTCCGGCTACTCCATGAAGCTGCAACTCGAAATCGCCCGCATCCTCATGAATACCGGCTTCGGAAATGTCATGGCGAGCAACCCTCTCGCGAAGAAAAACGGCACCTGGCACCGTAAGCTCATCACGCCTTATGACCAGCGCATCAAGCGTCGCCACGAAGCTCCCCACGGCGACACCCACCGCTGGGATTCAGGGATGTATGCCGAAGGATTTGCCAAACTCGCCCCCTTCTTTAAAGAGAAAGATCCCGCATTCGCCTCCGAAATGATGGGCACCTGGAAACTCCTCAAGGAAAGCAAGGTCGCTGCTTCCAAGGAGCCCGCCAAGGTCTCGCTGAGGGAACAAATGGTCGCCATCGATGGAACCATTCCGGCTACCGATCCGGCAAAAATGGACTGGTCGAGCGAAGCCTTCGAAGGATTTGGCGCCATCATGCGGGATGGATTCGGCACCGCAAACGAAAGCTTCCTTAGCTTCAAAGCCGGTCCGAGCCGCGGCCATTATCACAATGATGAAAACGCCTACCACTTTTACTCTGGAGGCACACCGATTTCGCTCGACTACAATTGTTCCTACACTCCCCGTGGCGATCACGCTGCGCTGCACAACAGCATGACCTTCGGCGTTGCCTCCACTCTCACTCACAACGGACGTGGCACCAAAGTTCCCGCGCAGGAGGAAACTGGCTCAACCGCTCAAGTCCGCCACTTTGCCACCAGCGAAGTCGCCGATCTTGTGATCGCCGAGCGTTCGGCCGATTCGCTTTCCCTTCGCCCGATCTATCCGCAAGACAACGAGTTCGGACGGGATTACCCGACACGGAAAGTTCCAAAAATCACTCATCGTCGCAAGCTCGTCTTTGTGAAGAACAGCGACCAATCCCCGCTCAGCGATTATCTGGTCGTATGGGATGAAAGCGACAGTATGCAGAGGCAGCAATTAAACATCCACCTCCTCGCCCGCGACGTTGAGCCATCAAAAGACGGCCGGATCTTCACCGCCACCGGACAGCTCGACAAGGACATGATCGTCTTTCTTGCACAAGCCACTGAGCCGGAAACTCAAATCAAGTCCTGGCACTACAGCGACGAATGGATGCTTGGCCCTTCCCAATACACCCTTCGGCCCGGCGAAAGCCAAAGCGCATGGAACTCGCGCATGGAAACCCTGATGAAAAAACACCAGGTTAAGACCCTACCCCTTCCCGGCTGGAAGCCCACTTGGCAGGATCCTAAATCCAAACCCAGCCTGGACTGGCAGGCACTCATCAAAGCCACCGATGGACGGGCCTTGATGCCTCCGCCTCATTGGAGAGCCTCCTGGATGTACGGCGAATATCAGAAATGGCTCCGGATCGAAACCAAACCGGGCACTCCCATCGGCTGGATTCTCTACCCCTTCAAGCGCGGCGAGGACCCACCCAAATTCACCGCCACCAGCAATGGCATCATCGTAGAACTCAAGGGGCATATCGACAGCATTCACTTCGACCCGGAAGACAAGGTCGGTCTCGACCGAAACGGAAAGACCACTTTACTATCAAATTAGCAAGAGGTCCCGGATCGACGATCAGCCCCAGCAATGGTAGCTTTGGGTATGAGCAATGAGGACAAAAACCGGCCCACCGGAGCGGATTGAAGCCGTTCTGAGCCAGCTTCAAAAAGACTTCGGCAAGCTCGACTCGCTGGCTCTGAATTACGGCGACTACATACACTTACGGGACAGCGGAAAAACAACTATTCTCGAAAAAGACACCTGCGAAACAGCTCCAAAATTTTTGGCACTGGCGAAAAATCTCTTGGCCCGCCGAAGAGGAAGGTCACGATGAAGACGAGTGGCAGGAAATGGCGATTTTTGCGGCGTCTGCGGCCTCATTGGGTACGCTCTTTCGTTTCAGGAACACATCCCATTATTTGTTCCCGTCATCCTTTATATCATCGCTATGATTGCCGGAGGATGGGATGCCGCCCGGGACACCTAGAAACTCTTCCGGAAGAGCAAGCTCGACATTTACTTTCTCATGCTGGCAGTGGCCCTTGGTGCCTCCGTATTCGGGGCCTGGGGTGAGGGAGCTCTCCTTCTTTTTCTGTTCCCGGTCTCGGGGGCCATGGAACATTTTGCCCTCTATCGCACCCTTCGCGAAATCGATTCTCTTTTCAAAGCGGCTCCAAAGGAGGCCACCATCATCGATGACGACGGTAGCGAGCAACGGCTTTCTGTTACCCAAATCAAGAACGGGCAACTCCTACTCTCAATTCCCTCCGCCATTCTTGCCGCCATCGCCTGGGGAGCCAAAAACGGAATTTTGTTTCGTGGTGGAGCCGCGGTTGAGAAGTTGGCTCAAGTTGACCTCATCGCACTCGATAAAACGGGCAGGCTAACCACAGGAAATCTTCACGTGCAGAAGATCTAGAGCTTTCCCGAAGGCCACCAAGACCGGCTGCTGACCATCGCCCGGTCACGGAAAAAACATCACGTGGACAAACTAATTCTTCCGGATTTTCGGGAATTTTCCTCTCGCGAAGGGTTTCTCCACAACCAGATAAACAAATCCACATCCTATGATGATTACAACAGCCATTCCCAACAGGATGACGGCATTCCAGGGCCAGTCACCTTTTTCATAAGTTACCCCCGATCCGAGAATGTGGGGGCCGAAGATTGTGTGGATGAAGAAGTTGTGGAAAAGATAAATGGTATAACACATCATTCCCACTGCTGTGATCCAACGATTGCGAAACATAGCTCCGAGGTATCGACTGGCGAGGATGCACCAAAAAGCGAGCAGCAGAACAAAGGGCCGCAGGCTCACTCCAGAGTAGTAGTCGATCAGAACGAAGACTCCGATCCAAGCCGGAATGCCAACGAGATCAGCCCAAAAAGTTCCGCCCTTCTTGCGGATTTCTTTTAAGGTCTGGGACAGGTAGAGATCGGCCAGCAAAAGACCGGGGAGGAACCAATTCAGCTGACGGATGACGGTGTGGTGCCAGATGCTGTCCGTAAAGGCCTGCCACGAGCCACCACAAAATTGATCCACCGCGATAATTCCGAAAACGAGAAGCGAGCGGCGGATGATTTTGGGCAGTGCAAAAACCCGGCAAACCAATGGGACGATAAGGTAGAATTGCACCTCAATCTCAAGCGTCCAAGCCACAAACAAAAGCGGGTTGTGGTCGCCATCGTAGATGAACCCATGGGCATAAATGAGCCCCGCAAGATAGTTCGGCAACTTTGCAAATCCGTTTTGGTAATAGCCGATCGAGAGGATGAAGAAGAAGGTCAGCGCGATAATATAGGGAATCTCAATCCTGATGAGACGACGCTTAAAGTAGTTCCTAACCAGCGGCTTCTCTTCCCCCAGCAAATAGTGCGCGGCATAAGGAAGAGACAAAACCAACCCTGAGATCAGAAAGAAAATCTGCACCCCAAACCACCCCCGGCCAATCATGGCATGAGGCACATGAGCGAGCGCCGTTCCCGGATCCGTTGCGAGCAGCTCGGGGACCGTGGAAGGCTCGTTGCCGCTCGTGAAAAATCCATGCGAATGAAAGAGCACCACCAGGACAACCGCGAGGCAGCGAAGACCATCGATCTCCGGAAGGTAACGGCCTGATGAAGTCTTGCGCTGAAAAGGCGCGAGGATACGGTCGGACCATGAGATCCCATCCACTTTCTTGGCCGCCATGCGCGGGATCCTAGGCGGAATTTCCCGACCGAAAAGGAAAGACCGTGGCCGGATTATCTCATATCCCTTGTCCCTTTTTTACCTCACCCTTCAAATCCCATGCCGCACCAATCCAACGATCCCCTTCACGGAGTGAAACTCGAGCAAATGCTCATTCACCTCGAAGACCAATACGGTTGGGATGAACTCGCGAACCGCATTCGCATCCGCTGCTTCGCCAACGACCCTTCGCTCAAGTCGTGCCTCAAGTTTCTCCGTAAAACTCCCTGGGCCCGGAACAAGGTGGAGAATCTTTACCGCGAATCGATTACCTAGAGTCCCTCTTTTTGGGAGGCTCCGGAGCGGGCGCAGCGGCCATCTTGTGAAAAGTCGCCGGCACCGGCGCGGTGAAAGTCATGCGCTTCCCCGAAAATGGGTGATCAAAGCTCAGCTCTTTCGCATGCAGAGCGAGGCGCTTGTTGTCGCGGATCTTGCGACCGTATTTCCCGTCACCCACGATGGGCCACCCTTTATCGGCAAGGTGCACCCGGATCTGGTTCTTGCGGCCGGTCAGCAAATGAATCTCCAGCAACGCGCGCTCACCGACCGTCTTGATCACTTTATAGTTGGTCTTCGAAAGCTTGCCCTTCCGCTTGTCGGTCGATGAAAAAACGCGGCGCGCGTCATTCTCGATCAGATAGCTTTCAATCGTTCCCTCCCCGGGTTCCGGGTGGCCCTCGACAAAAGCCAGGTAGGTTTTGGCGGCATGCTTCCAATTCTCCTGCAGTGTGAGCTTGGCCTTCTCGGTCCGCGCAAAAACGAGGACCCCCGAAGTGTCGCGATCAAGCCGGTGCACCACAAAGATTCGCTCACGCGACTTGTAATTTCCCTTCTTCACATAGTCATCGAGCGCCGCATGCGCGGTGCGCCCGCCATCGCGCCCGGTTCCAATCGTAAGAAGGCCGGCCGTTTTATTGACCACGATGATATCGCGATCCTCGTGAAGAATCTCGAGACCCATCGGTTGGTGTTTGCGCCTGCCACGCTTCTTTTTCTCTCCGGCCACGCCGTAACTTGGTCCGGTTTGCGAGATCGGAAAAGCGAAAGATAAATAGGATACATTTCCAACCCTCGTCTCACTTTATAAAAACAGTTTGGTTCCACCTAGACTTGTCTTATAAAGCCCCATGTCTTTATTGGAAAGGAGCTTCGCGAAAATCCTTCGGAGAGTAGTTCGGATTGCTGTTCTCACTTCGCTTCATCCGGGCAATTCGGCAGCGCAACTGTCTCCAAATGATCCCAGTGTCGCTCCCAACCTAGGTGTCTGGCTGAGGGATGCCTCCACCACCTTCGACGCCGAAACCGGAATTTGGTCGGACTCAAGCAGCAACCAACGCCACGCGATCCCGGTCGGCGAGGTGAACGTCGCAGAGCTCCGCACCTTTCTGGCACCGACCGCTTCCAACGTGCCCGGAGGCGGACTTTCCGTCGACGATCTTCCTGCCGTCAAGTTCAGTGCCAGCGTCGAAGATCTTCTCGTTGTCGAGGAGATCAACGGTGGGGCCGGCCTTACCAACCTCACCCTGTTTGTTGTCTACAATGTCGATCCTCTTGCCGCCATCACCAGCCAGATCAGACCAGTTGGTATCGGATCAATCTCGGCCCTGCAAACAGCCACCGGCGACAATTTTAATCTCGGCTCCGACCCGTCCATCCGCAAGGACAACGGCCAGATCGGAGCAGGTAGCTACACCGAGCCTTTCCCCAACCAAACCACCTTTATTCGGACCGCCCGCATGTCGAGAATTCCAGATACCATCGACGAATGGTTCAATGAAAACGGAACACTACAGAAGGTGCTCTCGGTCAATGGTTCATCGTTTACCACGAGCACTGATGACTTCTTTCTCGGGGACCTGCGCGCCGGCGCCACCGGGACGCCCGGAGTTAATGGTCCAAATCCGGCACGGGGAGATTTTGATATCGTGCAGGCCATCGCATACGCCGCCGCACTCACAGACCAACAGATCATAGAGATCAATGAATGGCTCGTCGAAAATCCGGACGGCTCGGGTGGAAACTCCGGCTCGGGGCAGCTTGCCTTCACCGGCATCTCGGTGACCGAAGACCGGGCGGGCGCGACCCTTACCTGGCGATCAAAGCCGGGCACAAAGTATGCCATTGATCTCACCTACGACCTCAAGAACGGTCCTTGGTTGGAGATCAACGATGACATTGATTCAAGTGGCGAGGAGACTTCGGCCGACGTCCCGACCTTCACCGGAGAGGCCCCGGCACAGCTTCCAAGTCACGCCTACTTCCGGGTCCGCGAAATTCGGCTCTGACCTGCGATCTCCACAGAACAACAAATGACTCAAACACCCCGTCGGTGGCCTTTCTGGTTCTGATAAACAGGACGCCTTCCTTATAGTATAACTTTCCATCGATCGATCTGGTCTCAACCGCAGACAGGGCACCTGCACGACTCACTTCCCTGCGATTCTTCTCATGGTTCCAATACGAAAATGGCGGGATCTCGTAGGTGAGAAGCTTCGCCAACCCGTAACCCGACCTTTCCATGCCGTTCATTTCACAAAATGGCATGAGCCCGTCAAAATCCTCATCGGGATTCAGAGCCACCCAAGAATTCCTCACTTCATCAAGAAACCTCTGCTCCTTGCGATCGATTGGAGTGAGTTCCAAGAGAGGTGAATTGGCATTCTCCTTGAAACGATTTTATGTGTTAAAAGCTACGGAAGTAGTCGATGGCTAACCACGCCAGGGCAACCAAAATAGTCGAAGCGACGGCAAACTTTGGACTAAACTCCTTCATTTGGCAGGTCATCGATGATCCTTCCTTCCCCGGCATGCCTGAGCTCGAGCCAACGGGTATTTTTGGGAAGGAGGCCCGGATGCAAGCTCGGCCACTCCACAATGACAAGGCCTCCGCGCTCCAAATAATCGTCCCAACCCAGATCGAGGAGCTCGTGCTCTTCCCCGACGCGATAGAAATCGAAGTGAAACACCTCCAGCCGCCCACCGAGGTATTCCTGAACCAACGAAAAAGTCGGACTGGTGACCTCTTGCTCGTAACCCAATCCTTCCATAATTCCCTGGGTAAGAGTCGTTTTCCCCGCTCCCAGGTCGCCCAGCAAAGCAATCACCTCACCATCCCGGGCAGCCCGGCCAATCTCATGCCCGAAAGCGATTGTGGCTGCAGCATCGGGCAATTTGACCGGAAAAGACGGGAACACCTGGATTTGGTAGAAAGAAGGGCGGCAAAAGGCAAGTTTTGGGATTGCGCAACCCGAGGACTAATAAAACGGATTTTTTCCAAAAAAACCTTGCCCGTCCGGTGCGTCTGTGGTGAATTCCCGCCCCGCGCCGGCCGCGAGTAATCCGGTTTGCTTCTTTTCGTCCTCAATTTTTAGCCACATCCCTATCATGGCCTACGCAATTTTCAAAACAGGCGGTAAACAATACCGCGTCCAAGAAGGTGACACCATCAGTGTCGACAAACTCCCTGTGGAGGCTGATGATGAAATCAAGTTCCCTGAGGTCCTCCTCGTGAACGATGGCGAAAACACCAAGGTTGGGGCTCCCACCATCGAAGGGGCCGGCGTCACCGCCAAGGTGATCGAGCAACACCGCGGAAAGAAAGGTGTCGCCTTCAAGTTCAAACGCCGGAAGGGTTTTCACAAGACCATCGGTTTCCGTCACCACCTCACCAAGCTTCAGATCACCGGGATCGAAGGATAAATTCTCAGAAACCTCCTACCACTTTTTAGACATGGCTCACAAAAAAGGACAGGGTTCCGTTAAAAACGGACGCGACTCGAACAGCAAGCGCCTCGGCGTGAAAAAATACGGCGGAGAAGCAGTCATCGCCGGCAACATCCTCATCCGCCAGCGTGGCACCAAATGGCATCCCGGTGCCAACGTCGGAATGGGCAAGGATCACACTCTTTTCGCCCTGACGGACGGAAGCGTTTACTTCGATAAGAAAGGCCGCCGTATCAATGTGGCACTCGCCGACTAATCTCAGTTTTTCCAGGCAATATTTCATTTATGGAAAAAAAGGCGGACCGGTTGGTTCGCCTTTTTTCTTTCGAAAATTTTTACAGTCGGATCTTTTTAAGTTTTAGAAATGCACCTCGTTCTCGTCGAACCAGAAATCCCACACAACACCGGCGCCATCGGTCGCCTCGCCCTCGCCACCGGGTCCACCTTGCATTTGGTCAAACCACTGGGATTCTCGCTTGATGAGAAATCAGTCCGCCGTGCCGGCCTGGACTACTGGAAAGACGTCGATCTGCACGTCTGGGATAACTTCGACCAGCTTCTCGCCGCCCACCCTGAAGCACGGATTTGGTTTCTCAGCACCAAAGGAAGAAAATCGGCGTGGGGCGTCCAATTCCGGGCGAACGACTTTCTCGTCTTCGGTCCCGAAACCCGGGGTCTGCCCGAAAAGTGGCTCGATGACCGCGCCATCCGTATCCCCATGAAACAGGGTTCGACCCGCTCGCTCAACCTCGCTACCGCAGTCGCCATAATCCTTTACGAAGCCGAGCGACAAATCGGAGAGCTGGAATAAATATCGCCTGACAGGCATACCGCTCACGCTGACCCTCCGGTATTCGCCCCATTCGGTCGTGAGCCCAATTGTTCTTAATCAACTCTCTCACAATATGTTGTTTATCCCTCATTTTTCATGAAAGGCCGATCCCGATGCCTTGTTGCAGATCGTTAGAGTTTGAAGAGGCCCAGTCCCTTTATGAGATCTTTTTGACCTCGTTTCTTCCCTCTTAACAGCACGTTCCCTCATCCCCTCCGCTATTTTTCTGGTGCCGAGGTCAGCACCTAGCTTTTATCCAACGATCAGGAGTTTTTGATGCACTATCTAGAAGATCTCGCGAGCTGGATGAAAGCTCGAAAGATGAACTTTGATCAGGCGCATATTGCGAATTACAACGGCTCCGATTTTAAGTAACTGGGTTCTGATAGTACCACTTTGTTTTCTCATCCAGTCGGAGCCCTCCAGGCCAATGCGACGTAAGACTTCCATGAGCACGTAGGCGAGGGTGCTCATGATCAGGCGGTGTTGGTTGGGCCACCACCGATAACAGGAAGCGCGATCAGCGAAGAGTGCGTGTTGGGTGGTTTGATCTCGTCGGCGGGTTTCGCACCCGCCGGCTTCTTCTTTGCTACGGATTATTTTCTCAGGTAGGCGCCGGCCCAGCTGGCGTGATCGCCGCCTGGTCCGTCGGCCTCATCGGTGACGAACAGTTCCAACTCCTTGGCTTCCTTCAAAGAGATGGTCAAAGAACGTGCACCAAAACCGTCGCTGCGAACCTTGCCGCTGGCGAACACCTCTTTCCCGTCCACCAGGATTTTCATCTCAAGCAGGCCGTGGTGGGCATCGTCCGGGCCCGGGACAGCGTGGAACGACAAGAACTTGCCATCCAGTGGGAAGCGGAGGTGTGAGTCCGCGTGAACGCCCAATCCGCGCTCGTAGGCTTTGCCCCCCCACGCTGATGGTTTTCCCTTGGACTCCCTTGTCGTTCAGCACACGCCAGAAACTTTCGACTTTGGAAGCCCATCTCTTTGCGCAGGTAGATCTTGCCATTGGTTGCAGCACGCTCATCGATGGCCTATTGGAATTCCGTTTCAAACCCGGCGGCGGCGGCGGCCTTCTGCTACCCACCGCCCTGCAGAGCGATTCCAAGCTGCGTTGTTGATTTATTGAAGTTGGTATCACAAAGCTATGTCTCATAAAGAAATCACCCCGCCAATGCTACCGGTTTGTTTTGTTCCTTGGATACACATCGAGGGAAGTCGATTTTTTAATACGCCGCCGCAAATGAGAGGCTTGCTTCAACATGCTGCTCCCTTCGATCATACGTCGTGAGCGAGAGTGAAAACCAGAAAAGGCGTCGAGTCGTTGTGACCGGCGGTCCAAGCGGTGGCAAGACGACTGCGGTCGACTTTTTCCGGCGAGAGATTGGCGAGCCAATTACAGCGTTTTGGTTTTACTACATTTAAAGCTCTAAGCCCCTCGACGTTTTTTGATATCGAAGGAAGGCGGTGGTCAAGAAAGCGGCTCAATCCAGCGCGAGCTCGACCTGATTCTCGAAAAGCTTGAGGTCGGGATCATCGACGTCTTTCATCCAGTGCCACAGGGACTTGGTCATCGCGCTGACGCGACCAGATTGTCTGCCATCATTTTTATCGAGCAGATTTTTCAGGCAGCTGGGGTCTGTTTTTAGGTCGTAGAGTTCTTGCCGGGTGCGATAAAGGTAGAAATCGGCACGGGCGCGGACCTTCGGGTCGGCGGCGTTTTTCATCGCCTTAAAGGTGAGGCCGCTCATTGACTCGTTACGGAACTGCGTCTTACCGTCCGACCAACCGTTCCAGATATAAAGGAAGTCGCCGTCGTTGATCGCGCGCATCGGCAGGTGCTTCCGGGAGTAGGGTCGCTCATGGAAAGTGAAGACCCGGTTACGGCCCGGTTGTTCGGCGCCCTTCATCAGGGGGAACAAGGAAAGCCCGTTTGCGCCTTCCAGATTCTCGAGACCGGCGGCGGCGAGAAAGGTCGGAGCAACGTCAATGGTGCTGACGAAATTCTTCTTATCGATCGATCCGGATTCGATGTGCCCGGGCCAGCGTAGGATGAAGGGGGTAATGTTGGAGGCGAGGTAGCAGTTGGTCTTCGCATAGGGAAGGGACATGCCGTGATCGCTCAGGAAGAGGACCAGGGTATTGTCGGCTTGGCCACTTTTTTTCAACTCGTCCAGAACCGCTCCAACCACCTGATCGGCGCGAGCAACGGATTGGAAATAGGTTGCCAATTCCGAGCGGATGTCGGGAAGATCCGGAAGGAAGCCAGGCACGGGCACTTGCTTAGGATTGATCTCTCTTGGGAATGGGATTTTTTTGAAGGAATCGCCCTTCGCGCCGGCGAAGGGGCGGTGAGGATCAGCGGCGTTGGCCATGATGAAGAATGGTTTGTCGGCGGCTTTAGCTTCTTCGATAGTATCACGGACCGCTTCGGCATAAGCTACGGAACTGCGGCCGCCGCCGAGGTTTTTTTGTTTGTCGATGCGGTGGAATGCTTCGTGACGGGAGGGGACGACGTGGATTTCCTTGCCGATCAAACTGTTGAAGTAACCGGCCTTTTTAAGGGCCTCGGGCAGGCTTGGCACCCCGGGGTTGATCCTGTCGAATCCCAGGGCACCACTGGCTTGTGGGTAGCGCCCGGTCATCAGGACGGCACGGCATGGCATACAAATGGCGACGTTGACAAAGCCTCGCTCGAAGCGGATGCCTTCAGAGGCAAGGCGGTCAATGTTTGGAGTGATGTTCTCGATCAGGCAACCATAAGCCCCGACCGAGTCACGATTCATGTCATCAACGGTGATGAGTAAAAGGTTGGGCTTGGCGGCGAGTGAGCCGAGGCAGGCGAGGAAGAATAAAAGGCGCATGAGAAGTGGAACTTGGATGGAAGGTCGAAGGTCTTCGTCGTCAATTTGGATGAAGCAGCACGAGGTTTGGGGGACATTAGAAACAGTGCATCACCACCATGCAACAGTCGAATTTCACGACAGATGTGACCACTGGTGTCCTAACGACTAACGAGAAGAGTGCTCCCACCTACTGCCATGAAATTCCTCTTTTGTAGAATGGGAGGAGAACCGGCCTTGTGCTGACCGAATGGGGAAGAACGGGGACTCATTGATTAAGCCTGTGGACGCTGGCTGAGAATGTAGCTTTGGCAAATTTCGAAGTAGGAAACCATGGAGCCGAGATCAATCCATTCGTTCCATCCATGCAAGTTTCTCACACAAGGCCTAGAGAGTAGTACTGGAATTCCCTGCGCACAGAAGAACCTGCCATCACTTCCATCCGAGGAACGTATAAACCGCGTTGGCATCGAGGTCACTTCTTTAGTAATTTGAACATCCGGCGACAGGCGCGTTGGTTCGCCAATCACAACCGGCTCGGCGCTCACACCCCGCCCCAATAATCCCTCAATTTCCTCAAGAACCTGCCGACTTGTCATCGGCGGAATAAATCGAATATCAAGCACTACGAAAGAAAGCCGATCCGAGTCGGCGGCGTGACAAGTAATGCGCCACTCGTTGAGGAAAATGTATATGCAGGGTCGCCGCAAGGGTGGACTACTCCCACGATGCGGAGATTTTTTTTGTAGGGATTGAGTTTGGCATCCAGATCACGCAACATCGGGCCCGATGAGCGCGAAGGAAAATTTGAAGGAAATGTTGCTGGAGAAGTCGGTACGAACAGGTGATTTTACCTTGGCTTCCGGGAAGAAGAGCGATCTCTATGTCGATTGTCGGCTGACCGCTTTGGACAACCGGGGAGCGGGTTGGATTGGCGAAGTGGGTTGGGAATTGGTAAAGGGAAGGCTTGAGGCGGAGAATTTCGAAATCGATGCGATAGGCGGAATGACGATGGGAGCGGATCCCATCTCTCTGGTAGTGGGCATGGCAAGCGCCGGGGATGAGAATGCCTTGCAGGTTTTCAATATCCGCAAGGAACCGAAAGGCTATGGTCGGGGTAAGCAGATCGAAGGGAATTTCAAAGAAGGCGACAAAGTGGTGGTGGTTGACGATGTCATCACGACCGGCGGGTCCACCTTGAAGGCGATCGAGGCCATTCGTGCAGCGGGTGGCGAGGTCATCTTTTGCCTGGTGCTGGTGGACCGGGAAGAGGGCGGACGAGCCGCCATTGAGGCCGAAGGAGTGCCTGTCGTAAGCATCTTCACGCGCCGGGAGCTTTTGAGTTCTTAAAGGCTGTCTCGTTCCTGTCAGTCAGATCACTTGAGGCAGAAGGTTCAGACAGGTTTTTGAGGCTTAACCTTCACGATGTTCCTTCTTTCAGCCCAAGTTTGGAGCAGCCTGAAACTTCCCTCTTAGATCGCAGTCCGGATAATCGTCCGGGTTGAGATCAGAGCTGTGGCCCGGTGGACAATTTGGCGGGGAGATCAGCAGAGGAACTCAACGCCTGCGTAGCCGAAGCCGGGACCATTAAGGGTGCTCAGGTCGAGGATGCCGTTGCGGCGTCGATACAAGCCCGGATGCACCTTAAGGAACTCGGACGAGGCCTCGGGGTAGAACTGCATGCTGTTACTCTCGACTCCGCAGATGGTGCCAGCATATGCGGCGAGGAGGACGTGGGGCACCTGCGCAAGCCTGGGGTTAGTGAGGTCCTGAACCATGAGGGTCATGCCATGCTCTTTGGCCCAGCATAAACTGAGGAGGGCTCCGGTGAGCGTTTTACAGGTTTTCAATGCGACACTGGTCCAGCCCAGTTCACGGCCCAGCCGAACGAAGCGCCAGTCATGCGCACTCTCATCCATGAATAGTGGCTTTCGCTCACTGACGGAATGAACGTCGATTTGGTTGGCCTCGAGATCGTATGGGAAAGGCTGCTCGACGTAAACGATGCGGTCAAAAATTTCGCGATAATCGGCGGCGATGCGATCGAGAATTTCATTCACGTAGGCGGGATCGGTCACCATGCAATTGAAGTCGGTGGTGAGGTGAGTGACGCCTTCTTCAAGGGCAATTTGACCAATCTCGACGAGACGCTGGAAATCCCACTCGAGGTCGTTGCCACGGAGTTTGATTTTGAGGCACTGTAAACCATCTCGCCGGATCCAATCGCGGAGGAGAACGGGATAACCATCGTCCGGTTCGTCGCAGGTGAGTTCGGATTCCTTGATGGGATCGAGCCCGCCGACAAGGTGCCAAACGGGCTGGGTCATGGTAGGTTCGACGAGGTAATCGGCGGGGTATTTTCCGATAAATTGATCGGCTGGTTCGAGGAAGTGACTCAGTTCGTGGTCGCCGAGCCATTGCTTGTCTAGGCACTCGAAGGCCCCCACGTTGTGAAGTTTCCCAAAGGCATCATAAAGGGCGAGGTCGAAGGCGGAGAGGCAGACGAGGGCGGCGAGGTGTGGCATTTGAGCGTTCGCTTTGCGGCCGGCGTTTTCCTCGCGGAGACGGCCATGCAGGCGGTTCTCAATGTAGCGATGGCCAATGACGAAGGGGTGGCCTTCGCCAAGGTGCGACTCGAGATCACCGCGCAGTTTTTCGCAAAACTCCTGCAAGCGTTCCTCGCGTTCCCGGTAGCCGAGCGAGGAAGGCCAGACCCAAGCGACACTGAGCGGGGTCTCAGCCCAACCGGTTGCGCTTCGGCCCGAGTCATCGGCTTCGATCGCGACGCGCGCGCAGCGGACTTCGGTCAATGTTTGATCGCCAAACTTGAGGGGAACCCGGGTGACGACGGGGACAAAGGAGAGCGAGATACGGGCGACTTTCATGGTCGGTCAACAGGTTGACCGGCCCAACTGCGAATATCAATCCTTGTTCGGAACTCCGGTGAGGGTTTTGGCGACATTCCGGCAGATGCGAAGGAAGTCTTCCTCGATCATGTTGAGTTGGCGGCCTTCGTGACAGACGAGACCCCAGGAGCGACGGCGGGTAGCGATTCCGAGCGGGATCGCGACAAGCTCGCCGTCATCAATTTCATTCTGCGCAACCCAAGGAGCCACAATTCCGACGCCGACGCCGACTTTGGCCATTTCCTTGATCGCCCCCATATCGCCGAGGCTGAGGCTGGGGCGGAGGCGAACTCCGGCGTCTTCAAACGAGGACTTGAGGAAGCGATAGGTCTCGCTGGAGCGTGCGTAAACGAGGAAGGATTCTTTGCCGACTTCCTCGGCGGCCACGGATCCGGCTTTAGCCCACGGATGATCGGGGGCAACCACAAAGATGAGCTCATCCTCAAAGATGGGATCAAAGCGGGCCCAGGTTGGCTCGCGGCCGTTCATGCCAAGGACAAGATCGATCTCACTCCGGTCCAGACTCTCGATCAACTCCGAGGTGTCGCCGGACTCGATATGGATTTCGGCTCGAGGATAAAGCTCCCGGAATTCTTGCATGACTGCGGGCAGCAGGTAGGTGCAGAGCGTATGGGTGGCTCCAACCCGCAATCTTCCTTGGCCCCAGCGCTTGAGAAGGCCCAATTCCTCTTGGGCTTTCTCCAGTTCGCTGATCGCAGCCCTGAAGCGGCGTAACAAAATGGTGCCGTTTTGGGAAAGCGCGACTCTTTTGCCAGCCCGCTCGACCAACTTGGAGTCGAGTTGGGTTTCAAGCGCGCGAATGGAGTGGCTAACTGCTGATTGCGTGACTCCCAGCCTTTCGGCGGCCTTGGTAAAACTCTCAGTCTCAGCCACTGCCACCAGCGACCTCACCTGCCTTAAATCTGGAAGCTCCATCATCTGTGAATAAGATGAGCAGAGCGCATACCAACTCTGTTTTCTTTAGATGATTGGCACCGCCCTTGCGTCCGCAATCACTTCGTCATCGACATAGGTCTCTTCCAAAATTGCGGAGCACCAATCGTGATTCTTGCTCAGAAAATCCAAGATACGATAGCTCATCACTTGCTGGAGCGGCAGCTCGGACCAAATCAATTCACTCAAACGACGCCAATCGTCCGCATTGAGGAGCGAAGGCTTTGAAAGAGACGCGATCGTGTCCTCCGACAAGAGAAAACAGCGGTTAAAGTCGGGCGACTTCGGAACCGGTGGTGGTTCGTAAATTGCGAGTGGGACCCCTTTCACACCGCTGAGCTCACAGGTCGATTTGGCCCACCTTGCAAGGTCCTTGCCAAAGCTCTGCAAAATCCCAAGACGTACCCGATTCTCTTCGTATCCCCTGCCCATGGTTTCCTGAAAACGGTGTCGCGCTCTTCGCTGAAAACAATCTCTTTTTGTCATCAGCCCAGCCTATCCAACGGAACAACCCCGCATTAGACGAGTTCTCGTTCAACCTCTATACTGCCCTGCCATCACACGCAATCGATGAGAAAAAGCACTTCAAGACTCCGACACTTGTATGCGCTGGCGGCGGTCCTTTTTACATGGGCTCCGTCCGCGCATGCGGAGGAAACGATCCTGCAATACTTCGGCACCAGCTGGGAAGGATTCAAAAAGCGCGTCCCCGAGGTCGTTGAAGCCGAATAATCCTCGCTTTTGCTCCCACCACTATTCAAGTTAGCTTCCGGAATTTTCTCGGTGGGCTTCGATACCCTCGACCGCTTTGACCTCGGCGACATCGATCAATCAGGCCGCCTATCGACAAGCGGTCCCAGACCAAGATCCGCGCGATTTTGCGACGCAATTTGGGGCCTTCACCCATCCCGAGGATCGCCTCGGCTAGGTCAGCAATGCCAGGCTAGCAAAGGCACACTTTGCCCACTATCCGAAGCAAGTGTTGCGTGAAAAGGCACAAATCGTGGCAGGGATGCCCATCATTCACCGGGGAAACCTTTCTTATTACCGCTTTGTTGCAAAATTTGAGGACGGGAGTCGGCGACTCCTTTCCATTATCAATGGTCTCAAGATCGACCGGGATTGTTTCGCACGCTACACCATTGCCTCTTGGGAGGATCTTTCTGCGGCCAAGGTCCCTCAAACCGAGATCCGGGTCTTCGCGAAAAAAGGTTCAAACGATCTTGATTACGGGGAGCACGTCAAATGGACCCCCTATGCACTATCCAGCACTTATACCACTGAGATTTTTTTACACCTACCTTAAGAATGGCTCGGAACAGTACTTCAAGGTTCGATCGATTCTGGAATCGACCGACCGAAATCAAAAGTCATCACGCCCGACCGCGCACCTTTCTCCGCTGCGAAGTAGATTTTTGAATCAGTTTGGAAGTTACACCTTTTCGAAGATCCCGTTGCTTTCACGAGAAGCGCTCCTTCAGGAGAAGGGATATCTTCTGGAGCTTGCTCAAACGATATCGCCGGTCAAAGACGCGGAAGTTGTCGGCGCGCATTTGCTTAAGCAAGGTGTGATAAATGCGGTGCATCACCCGGGGGGCCAGCAGCGCCTTATAATCCTCGGCGGGAAGAAGCTCCGTGGCCTTGGCGTAAAATTCTTCGCAACGATCCGCCTGGTAATTCATAAACGCGATAAAGCGGCCATCATACACTCGCCCGATGAGATCACGCTCGGTGTATTGGAAGCGGCCCAAGTCATGAAGCGGCACGTAGATGCGCGCGCCGTTTGAAAGGTCCTCGCTAATATCGCGGAGGATGTTGGTGAGCTGGAGAGCGTGGCCCAGGGCGACCGCGTATTCGTGGGAGCGTTTGGCGTCCGCTGCGAAGAGCGGGAGGCAAACCAACCCCACCGAGGAAGCAACGCGAAAGGTGTATTCCTGCAAATCCTCCCAGGTATTGAACCGCTGCGGGTACAGATCCATCTGGCAGCCTTCGATCACATTGGTGAAATATTCTGAGGAAATCTTGTAGAGATCTCGTACTTTAAGAATCCCACTTTGGAGGTCGACCAGTCCAAGATCCGGATTGGTGGTATCATTGGCGAAGACCTCTTTCCAACCCGCGAGACCTTTCTTCTTTTCTGTGACGGGCAATTCAAGGTCATCGGCAAGATCATCAATGACCCGGCAAAAGGCGTAAAAGCTTACGAGATGCTGTCTTCGGTCCGCCGGAACACAACGCAACGCAAAAGCAAGATTCGACTTCGCCTTGCGAGTGATCTCGGCAGCAGTGGGATCCGACGACATCGACGCTACTTAATGAGTCCCCAGTGACCGCTGTTGAAGGGCCAAAGCGAAATGAAAGCAGGACCGACCAGGTTGTACTGTTTCACACTGCCCCAATACCGGGAATCGAGACTGTCCGTCGAATTGTCACCCAAAGCAAAGAACTCGCGATAGTTATTCCCTTTTTTGGGGTCGTCATCAAGGGTCACGGTGTAACTTGGGTCTGAAAACCCAGTCTTCTGACCCCGGCCATCTGCGCGCCGCGGCGGGTTGGTGTAACCGGTGTAATCATAGCCTTTGGAATCGGGCTTCTGACTCATGACCCGCAGCAAGGTCTCCTCGATGGCTTTATCTCCGTTGATGTAGAGATTCGGCTGATCAATTTGGATGGTATCGCCCGGCAGGCCTACAAGCCGTTTGATATAGTGATCTCCCTTGGATTGACTCGACATATCTTCAGGGCCATTGGTATCGATGTCCCGCGTATCGAAGACAAAAGATTCGCCGCGCTTCGGTTGGCGGAAATGGTAGGAAACCTTATCCACCAGGACGAGGTCTCCGGAGGTGAGATAACCCTGGAAAATGGGGGCACCCTTCTCAAAGTGCGGTGTGATGCCATTCGCCTTGCGACGGAGGGCTTCGGAGATTGTAGGGATCCCTGCGGCTTCATTCAGCGGGCAACCGATTGTTTCGCTGGTGCCATCATCAAAGGTGATCTTGGTTCTCGAGAAAAGGAAGAAGCTGGAGTCCTTAATCGATATGATGTTCAGGTCTTTTTCGGCCATGACATTTTCATAGGACCGCCCGGACATGGCAAAATCGAAAACCTGCTTGCCGAACCATGGAGTGTCCCAGCCGTCTTCTTCATGTTTGGCCGTCGCTACAATGCCATTCAGCGAGGGCTGCATCGAGCCGGTGGGAATACGGAATGGCTGGAGGAAATAAGCGCGGATGCCAAGGGCCACCACAATCGCCACCCAAAAAACCTCGATGTTTTCCTGGATCCAATCCGGCTGGCGGTAGTGGGCCAGAGATTTCTCACAGGTGTTCCGGAGCTGCTTCGAGGCCTCCTTGACTGCATCGAGATCCTTGGCCTTGACCGCGTCCTTGAGATCGACCCTCCGGGATTCTATTTCATCAATGCGGTCCGGAGCGAGGAGATCCCGCTTGTAGTGAAGAAACTTCTTGGCACCCTTCAAGAGAAGGAGCGCTTCTTTTTTCCAACGTCGCTTAAACACGGGTGCAGGGTGGCCACGGGACTTTCATCTTTCAAGCTGGAAAGCGATCAGCAGGATTTGGCCTTTCGCTTTCGGCCGAAAAACCGTAACTCCCGCGCATGAGAATTTTGACGGGCCTCCAGCCAAGCGGGAAACTTCACGTGGGGAACTACTTCGGCGCCATCAAGCCCGCCATCGATGCGCAGGGCGAGGGCGACGGGTATTACTTCATCGCGGATTACCACGCCATGACCACCACCCACGATGCCAGCGAACTCCGGGAGAACGTTCGAAATGTAGCAATCGACTTTCTGGCGTGTGGTTTCAACCCGTCCAAAGGGGTCTTTTTTAAGCAGAGCTCCGTTCCCGAAGTCAACGAACTATCCTGGATTCTCTCCACTGTCTGCCCGATGGGCCTCCTCGAGCGTTGTCATTCTTATAAAGACAAAATCGCGAGAGGGATCTCGGCCAATCACGCTCTTTTCGCCTACCCCGCCCTTATGGCGGCGGATATTCTTCTTTACGATTCCAATGTGGTGCCGGTCGGCGAAGACCAGAAACAACACCTGGAAGTCACCCGCGATTTAGTAGGAAAAATAAATGACCAGTATGGTGAAGGCACTCTCGTGATGCCCAAAGCCCGCATTCGCGATGACGTTGCCAAGGTGCCCGGACTCGACGGCGAGAAAATGAGCAAGAGCTACAAAAACACCCTGCCAATCTTTGGCGACGAGAAGCCCACCAAAAAACTGATCATGCGAATCAAGACGGATTCCGCAGCGGTGGAGGATTCAAAGTCGACCGATAACTCGACCATCCTCGCGCTTTATCAACTCTTTGCCAATGAAACTGAATACGGCCGGATGATTTCCGACTATGAGAACGGAGGCTGCGGATATGGCGACTTCAAAAAGCGCCTCGCCGAAGCTTACTGGGACTACTTTGCTCCCATGCGGGCACGGCGCGAGGAGTTGGTGGCCAATCCGGATGAAGTGGACGCCGTTCTAAAAGCCGGAGCCGAGAAAGCCCGAGAGGAAGCCGCCAAGGTCCTCGATCGAGTACGGAAAGCTGTGGGACTTCTTTAAAGTCCAGGATCCACAATATCACTCCCCCTTCTGATAAAGGACGCCATCCTTGGCGGCTTCTTCCTCGAGCGCCTTCTTCGCCTTCTCATAAGTCATGCGATCGCTCTCCAGGGTGCCGTCGTCAGCAACCCCGGGTGTGACCAAATTCATCTCCGATTGTAATCGGGCCAACTTAAGAGCTGTCGCAACGGCTTCGGCATATCGTGTTGCGGTATCCTCATCCTGATCCCTTGCAATGACCCGGATCACCTTGAGTTCAGGGTCAAGTTCCAGCCGGGTGGCCTCATCCAGCGTCGCCAGATCGGTTCCCGCTTCACTCGCAGCGCCCTCCAAAAAAACCTCTTCTGAAACCAATGCCATTTCGCGCTCCCAATCGATCGACTCCTCGAGGCCCAAGAGGGAAATCTCCACTTCCCTGCTCACCTCGGCCCAAGTCGCGTGAACACGCTCCTCTTCGCTACAGGAAGCAAGCCACACCGTTGCAGCACAGGTCACCAGCGCCTTTAAGCCTTTACTCATGTCCGTCATCCGGAGTCACGCCGAGCACGATATTGAACTCGGCACTCAACTCGCCCACCTTGGAATTCGGGATAGGTTTGAATTGCACCATCAAGTGCTTGGCTGGCTCGCCCATGCGTTTCAAAAGTCCATCTTTGGCGTTCCCTTTGTCACCATCGATAAAGCACTGAGTCGTGAGGGCGCGCTTGTTTTTGCGATAGACGGCAACGTGAATGTGCGGCGTGCGCGGACCATAAGGAACCGGCTTAATCGTGCGAAAATAATACCGGCCGTCCCGCGCAGTCATGAAGCGGCCAAAGCCCTGGAAATGATCATCCCGCTTCGGCCCGGTGAGACCGCCATCGCGGGAGTGAATGTAGGCTCCCTTGTTATCGACCTGCCAAATTTCGACGCGCGCATTTGGAATGGGGTTCCCTTTCACATCAGTCACCCTGCCATGGAGGTGGGTAATGGCCCCCACTCCCGGCGTAATCGTGTCATTGATCCGGACGAGATCATTGTCAGTGTCCAGAGGAAGTTTGTCCGGGTAAAACGGACCCTCGGTCATTGCAGGCGTAATCGTCATAGCGTCGGCAAACGCTCCGGGCACCGTAAACAAGGCGGCAGAACCAAGAGCGACACGGCGGAGGAAATCGCGGCGATAACAATCGGGACAGGAATGGTTTTTCATAATTTGAGATTGAACGAATGAGGGCTTTGAGACCAGCAGAATCACGCTAGTCTATCACCGTGATCAAGGTCAGCAATCTCGATGTCAATTTTGAGACTCCCGGCGAAATCGTGGAAGTCCTCAAAGGGCTGGATTTTTCAGTCGAAAAAGGTGCGGCGGCCGCCGTGGTCGGGCCTTCGGGGAGTGGCAAAACCACCCTGCTCAATATTTTGGGGGCCCTTCTCCCCCCCACCAAGGGCTCGGTCGAGATCGGCGGACAAGACATCGCAAAGTTTAAGGAGAAGGAAGCCGCCCGCTTTCGGAATCAGGAAGTGGGCTTCGTTTTCCAGCAACACCACCTCCTTCCCCAGCTCACCGTTATGGAAAATGTCCTCACGCCACGGCTCGCCGGCGGATGGAAGGAAAGCGAACAAGAAACTCGCAAACGAGCGTCCAAACTCCTGGAACGGGTCGGCTTGTGCCACCGTAGGAACCACCGCCCGGGCGAACTCTCCGGCGGCGAAAAACAGCGTACCGCCTTAGCCAGAGCCTTAATCAACCAACCCCACGTGGTCCTTGCCGACGAACCAACCGGAGCGCTCGACGGAGAAACCGGTAGCAAAGTTGCCGACCTTCTCCTGGAAATCCAAAAGGAAGACGGCGTCACTTTGGTCGTCGTCACTCACGATCTTGATCTCGCAAAGCGAGTCGGCGGGGTCTTCGATCTTGGGAAGTGAGTCCCATTGTCGCCTTTACGGGCTCAACTTGCCATCGACGGCCTCTCAGGCGGGGCCGAAGTGAATGCCGAGGGCTTGGCTGAATTGCATCAGCTTCTTTTTTTCCCTCGGATCAATGAGAACGAGGGAGATGCCTTTTTTACCGGCGCGGGCGGTGCGTCCGCTGCGGTGGGTGTAGTAGTCGATTTGCTCAGGAAGTTGATGATGAACGACGAAGGCCAGGTCTTCGACATCGATTCCGCGGGCCGCGACGTCGGTGGCGACCAGGAACTGGCTGCGCTCTTTTTTGAAGGCGCGCATGACCTTATCGCGTTCGAGCTGGGTGAGGTCGCCCTGCAAGACTCCGACAGAGTGGCCGCGGTTGGCGAGTTTTTTACCAAGAATGTCAGCTCCATCGCGGGTGCGGGTAAAGATGAGGCCGCGCAGAGAACCCTGTCGGTGAAGGAATTCATCGATGAAGTCGGTCTTGTCATCCTTGACGCAGACGGCGAAACGATGGTCGATGTTGCGGTTGACGACGTTCCGGGTGTCAATCTTGACCGTTTTGGGATCGGGCGACATGCAGAATTTGATGAGTTCATCGAGCGCCCGCGGGAAGGTGGCAGAGAAAAGCCAGGTGGCTTTGCGATTGACGCTGATTTCTATCGCAGAGCGGATCTGGTCTTTGAAGCCCATGGAGAGCATTTCATCGGCTTCATCAAGAATGAGATATTGGACATGATCGAGGGAGACTGCCTTGCGTTTGAGAAGGTCGTAAAGTCTTCCGGGTGTTGCGACGAGAATGTGGGTGGGACGCTGGAGGCGGGAAACCTGAACATCGATCTTATCCCCGCCGGCTGCGACTTCGAGGAAGATCCGCTGGTCGGCATACTTGGTGAACTTGAAGAGGGCTTTATGGATTTGTTTGGCGAGTTCGCGGGTGGGAGCGAGGATGAGGCCCTGAATCTGCTTCTTTCCGCGATCGATCTTACTTAGCAGGGGGAGGCCAAAAGCGGCGGTTTTCCCGGTGCCGGTCTGGGCCTGCGCCACGAAGTCATGCCCGCGCTCGAGGAGGTAGGGGATCGATTGGGACTGCACCGGTGTGGGTTTTCGAATGCCGAGTTCTTCGAGGCCTTTGATGAACTCGGCGGAGATGCCGAGAGATTTGAAATCGCTCACGAAACGAGGGTGTAGCCGTTGGAAGGGGGAAAGCCAAGCATGAGAGCGGGAAGATCTTGAAAAAGGTGCGGGGGAGTGGGCGTAGGGTTGCGCCATGCGCGTTCTCCTCATTTTAAGTTTTTCGGTCGCGGCCCTTTGCGCGGAAAACACGGTAAAGGTCATCATTTTAGCGGGTCAATCGAACATGGAGGGGAAGGCGAAGAACAAATTGCTGGAATACCAGGCGAAAGCTCCAAAGACCAAGGAGCACTTCGCGCACCTCCGAAAGGATGGGGGGTGGATCGAGCGCGAGGATGTCATGATCAAGTATCTCAACCGTCACGGAAAGCTCACGATCGGATATGGATCGCGTGAACGCACCGGGGTGGAGCTTCAGCTGGGGCACACTTTGGGGGATCATTATGAGGAGCCGGTTCTTCTGATTAAGGCGGCTTGGGGCGGTCATTCGCTTTACCAAAAATTTCGTTCGCCGTCGTCCGGATTACCACCGGGCGAAAAGCTGGCCGGGGAGTTGGAGAAAGCCCGGGAGCGGACAAAGAAGAAGAACGAGAAGCGCAAGAAGAACGATCCACTGCCCACGATGGAAGACATCAAGGCCGGATACGGAGTTTCTTGGCGTGAAATGTTGAAAGAAGTACGAGGAACACTCGAGAACTACGAAACGCTTTTTCCTTCGTTGAAAGGGGCCACTCCGGAGATCACGGGCTTCGTATGGTTTCAGGGTTGGAACGACCAATACAACGGAGCGGAAATCGAGTATGCTTCCAACATGGAGCACTTCATCAAAGACGTGCGAAAGGAATTCGAATCGCCGGAATTGCCCTTTGTAATTGGAATGATGGGACAGAATGGTTCAAAGGAAGCAAAGGGTGCAATGAAGGTGATTCAAGACGCACAGATGGCGATGGAGAAGTTGCCCAAGGTCAAAGCGGTGCGAACGGATGTCCTCATCGACAAAGCTGCCGAAGCCCTTTATCCGACCTGGAGAGAGAACATTCCCGAGTGGGAGAAGGTTGGTTCGGACCATGGTTATCATTACCTGGGCAGCGCGATTTGGTTGAACCGGATAGGGAAGAGTTTTGCCGAAGCTCTGCTGGAATTGGAGTAGCAGAAAACAATTACTATCGGTAGGCCTCAGTCATTTCACTGAGCGATTTGATGTTGCTGCTGGCTCATTTCATCATCTTTGGATCAGCGGTTGCAGAGTAAGCAGCTTCGCTACAGACTATTCCTTGGAGCTGGTCGTCAAATCGAGGCAGACCACTTCACCTTGATTGGTCCGGGCGAAGAGTTTGCCTTCTCCAATCGCAAGAGGTGCCCAGCAGAGTTTCTTGGAAATCTCCTCGAAAAACTGATGGCGTCCGGATTCGGTGAAGTCTTTTTCACCGGCTTTGCCGAAGACTACCATGCCGGTCTCGGTGAGGACCACGGTGGTTTCGCCAATCTTCGCGGTTGAGCCACGCGTACCGGGGAGGGAATGTTTCCAGAGGATATCGCCACTTTTGAAGTCCATACGGTAAAGTTCGGTATTATAGCGCTTGTCGCCAAAGCAGCCGATCAGGTCATCGCCCTCGACGAAGCAATTTTGAAAGATCATGGGAAGATCCCGGTTGCGGTGGACGATTTCCGGTTTGGGCTTGGAAACATCGATTACTGCGTAGCCCATATTGTATCCGGAAGAAATATGGACGAGATTGCCGAGGACCTGCGGATTGGAGGCATTGACATCGTAAGGGGTACGCCACTCGTATTCGTAAAGGACCTTGCCATTGGCTGATAGATCGTATCCCACCACGGAGCGGCCGTGAAAGACTACCGCAGCATCCTTGCCTTTGTGTTGGTAAAAAACAGGCGCGGCGTAACCAGGACGAGCTCCGTTGGATGAGCTCCAGACTGTTTTACCGGTTTTCTTGTTTAAGGCGACCATTGCCCCTTTCTTCGAACAAGGGAGGCAAAGGAGCACATCACCATAGACAACGGGCGACGACGAATACCCCCAAGTTGGCATGTTACCCGAGAGGTCGTCCTTGTATTTAACGATCCACTTTTCGTCACCGGTCGCTGCATCGTAGCAAGAAAGACGGCCCGATTTGGAAAGATTGTAAACGAGACCTTCATCAATGATCGGGGTGGCTCCGGGTCCACCATCATAAAATTTAGGGGCAAGCTTCTCGGAATAAGTCTTTTTCCAGACGACCTCACCACTTTTAGCATCGAAGCACCAAAGCGTATCGCGATCTTCGTTATTACCCACGGTGTAAGCTCTTCCATCGGCAATAGTGAAGCTTGAGCAGCCTCGGCCTACCTTTGCCTTCCAGAGGACCTTAGGACCGTTCTTCTGGACAGTGGTAAGTATTTCGCCCTTGGCGGTGCCATTGCCATTGGGTCCCAAATAGGATGACCAGACAGATCCCCAGGTCACGAAGGTTAAACTAAAAAACAAGATGAAAATTTTCACTCCGGAGCTATAGCTTAGAAAGGCGCTAAGGCCAAACATCGGTTTTCGAGTGCATTGTTTTTCTCGGTCTTCAGGGAAGTGAATAGATCATTTTTAATTTCGTCTTCTTCTTCTTAGTGGGAATAAACCATTCAAATCCCTGTTCCACCGCTTTTCTATGCGGGTTCCACGAATGGAATAACTCGTGAGCACAAGCGTGAGCAGGGTCCAGCGAATGGAAGAATTTTGGGAATTTCCTATTTTGATCCCTACTGCCAAGATCTTGTTCACACCCTGTTGGGCGTAATTTACAGTAGCTGATGATGAAGATTACCGAACATGAAAAGTGGATTCGAGTGGCCTTGGAAGAAGGGCGTAAGGGAATCGGACTCACTGCGCCCAATCCACCTGTGGGAGCGGTGGTGGTCAAGGACGGTGCCGAGCTAGCCCGTGGTTGGCATCGTAGGGCGGGGACTCCGCACGCTGAACGTGATGCCTTGTCCAAAATTTCAGAGTATGAGGCCAGAGGCGCAACGGCTTATGTGACGCTGGAACCATGCAGCACGCAGGGGCGTACGGGGGCTTGCACGGAAGCCTTGATCGCAGCTGGCGTGGCAAAAGTGGTTTATGGTGCGTCCGATCCCAATCCTTCCCACGTCGGAGGGGCGGTTGAGATTCTTGAAGCAGCAGGCATCGAGGTGGTCAAGGGAGTCCTTGAGGAAAAATGCCTGGAATTGGTTCGGGGATTCTCGATGGTTCAATCTGAAGGACGACCTTGGGTAATTGCCAAAACCGCGATGTCTCTGGATGGTCGAATTACGCGCCCGCCCGGGGAAGGACAGTGGCTGAGTGGTCCTTTGGCTCGCCAAGAAGTCCAGCGGTTGCGCGTGGAGGCGGACGCCATTCTGACCTCGGGTGAGACGGTGAGGCGGGATGACCCGGCGCTGACTCTGCGGGGACCGGGAATTCCACCCGGTAAAATGCAACCCTGGCGGGTGGTGATGACCCGACAGGAATTGCTCCGGAAAAGGTATCAGCTATTTGAGGATGAGTGGAAAAACCGGACTTTGGTTTTTAAGAATCAATTAAAGTACGATATTTTACGTACTTTAGCGAATGAACACGAAGTGAACACGGTGTTGCTCGAGACAGGCGGCTCCTTGTTGGGTTCTTTTCTCGATGAGGGACTGATCGATGAATGGGTCATCTACCTGACACCAATGGTGACGGGAGGCCCAACGGCAGCGGTGGGAGGGGAGGGGAGTGAGACCCTACAAGAGCGCATAAACCTGAAAAATGTAAGGATTCACGAATTAGGTCGCGACCTCTGTGCGCGTGGCTTGGTTAATCGTGTTTATGTAAAACCTCTTGAACGATAGTTGATTAACCAAACATCTGGGTCCAGTGACTAGCGTAGCGACCAAGGCCTATTCGTTTGTGGGATACCTTGAACATGTTTTTATGGTGGCCAGGTGAGTAGAACCAACCTTTGTTGGCTGATGTAGGTGAGCTCGACCCCATGTAGATATTTTCTCCGCTTGCTTTGGTGCCTTCGTTGGCAGCCCGTTCCCAGGGGGTTTTCTTGCCAGGAATAGGGGACTCGTGTGAAAAGAAGTTATTTTTGGCCATGTCGTCGGAATGACCTCGGCTGGCATCGCAAAGCTTTGAATCAATCAAAAGAGCATTGAGACCGAGTAGGAGACGCCATTCATTGACTTCGCGAACCCCTTTTCGCTCGTCTGGGGGAATGTTCTCTTTTTTGGCAACCTTGTCGTTTTCTTTGATGATACGAAGGCCTTCGCGGGGGAGCCCGGCAAACGTGGCAATTGTCTCTTTTTCGGTGGAGAGAATGTTGGTTTCTGCTTTTTCTTCGTCATGGAGAACTGCGGTGTCGACGATGGCGTCGCGGAATTTTGCGAGGGCTAGGACGATCTTGCGCTGTTGGCCCAAGGCAGCTGGAGCGGTGGCGAAGATCTGACTGGTATCCGGCATGATAAGCTTTTTCAAAGCTTCGATCGCGGGCATGCTTTTCGTTTTGAGAAGAGGTTTCATGGCGTTTTCACCAAGTTGATATACCATCATGAAATCCTTACGATGCTGGCGGATTTTTCGATTCACCTCTGTCTTGGCCTCTCCTGTGAATTGGCTCTTTACGAAGTTATTGTGATCTTCGAGGTAGCGGTCCCGGAGTTGCGGCCACGTGTGATCGAACTCTTTAAGAAGCGGGATAAGTTCCTTGTTTTCTAGATGCTCCAAATCGGAAATGAGATCACCAAATCCCTTATCACTTTCTATGATAGTTTGAAGACGAACCAAGATTTCGTTCGTGGTGAGCGTCCCCGCTTTGATTTGGATCAAAGTGAGCAGCGGTAAAAGAAGAAAAAGGAGTTTCATGATCGTCTCGAAGGCGGGGGATGGTAACGTTGACAAGGCTGTTTGTCTTTGAAAAAGAAGGCTCCCTTCTTTAGAAGAGTGCCTTGGTCCTTTAGTAAAACAGACGCCACCTTAGCGGCAGCGTTGTTATTGGTAGCGTTGACGCCCGATGGTTTGTCCCGTGGAGCTGAAGATGGAAAAGCCGCTGGTAAAAAAAGCCTGCGATACCTTCCAGGATGCCTTAGGCCCTGATGACAAACCAGTTGAAGGAAGTGATATCAATAATGCTTCTTTTTCTTAAATTTTTAGACAGAACCATATTAGGATGGCGTTTAGTGTGTGTAACGCAGATTGTTGTTGCGTGTGTGCTCAGCAGCGGTTCGCCTTTCGAGGGGAGCCGCTGTTGTTATTTCTGGGTATTTTAAATCATTGATTGACAATGATTTAGCAGTAATTCAATATTACTCCGTCTATTCTAAATCCGGGGCAACGTTTTCTCATCAGGACATTATATCAATTTGGAGACTCACTTCGCCTTGCTTGTCTTTGTGGGGAATGTTGATAGCATCCGTCCTCGCCTATGTATCGCTATCCCAAAGAATACGACGTCCTCGTTATCGGGGCCGGTCACGCCGGAGTCGAGGCTGCTCTAGCTGCTGCCCGTCTTGGAGTTTCTGTTGCCATATTAACCCAGAATCTCGACACGACCGGGCAGATGAGCTGTAACCCGGCAATCGGAGGATTGGCCAAGGGACACATGGTTCGCGAGATCGATGCCCTCGGGGGAATCATGGGAGAGAATACCGACGCGACTGCCATCCAGTGGCGGATGCTGAATGCAGGCAAAGGTCCATCAGTTCGGGCTCCGCGCGCGCAGTGCGATAAGAAGGCATATCAGTTTCGAATCAAGCGAGCCATTGAAGGAGCCGAAGGATTGGATCTCCACCAAGGGAATGTGGCAACAATCTTGGTTGAGAATGATGAAGTGAAAGGGGCGCAAACGTCTCTCCAAATGGAACTTCGCGCTAAAACGGTGATTCTCTCGGCAGGAACCTTCATGCGGGGTCTCATGCATGTGGGCTTGAAGAACGAGAAGGGGGGCCGGATGGGGGATGCCACTTCGAATGTTTCCGAGTCCTTGAAGGAGCTTGGTTTTGAGATCGACCGGTTCAAGACGGGAACTCCCTGTCGGTTGAATGGCCGGAGTCTTGATCTAGATAAGTGTGAGAAACAAGTGGGGGATACCCCGCCTCCCTTGTTTAGCTACCATCCCGAATTGATCCGGAAGGGGGAAAACGACATCTTCACTTTGAATCATTGGGCAGATCCGAAGTTCCACGTGGAACAAATCCCATGCTGGATTACCTGGACAACTTCCAAAACCCACGATGTCATCCGGAACAACCTTGATCAATCACCTATGTATTCTGGTAAGATTGAGGGTGTCGGTCCGCGTTATTGTCCTTCTATCGAGGATAAGGTGGTACGGTTTGCTGAAAAGGAGCGCCACCAGGTCTTTTTGGAGCCAGAAGGGCGACACACTCTGGAATATTACGTGAATGGCGTTTCGACTTCGCTTCCCTACGAGGTGCAACTTGAATTCCTTCGTGCGATCCCAGGACTTGAGAAATGCGAGATCATCCGCCCTGGCTATGCGGTGGAGTATGATTACTGCCCGCCAACCCAGCTAAAACCGACTCTGGAGACCAAGACGGTATCGGGTCTTTTTTTTGCGGGTCAGATCAACGGGACTTCCGGATATGAGGAAGCGGCTGGTCAGGGTCTTCTCGCTGGCGCTAATGCTGCTCTCAAGGTGAAAGGAGAAGGGGACCTCGTGCTGGGACGTGATGAAGGTTATCTTGGAGTGATGGTTGATGACCTCGTCACCAAGGGTTGCACCGAGCCTTACCGTATGTTTACTAGTCGCGCCGAATACCGCCTCTTGCTTCGTCAGGATAACGCTGATGAACGACTCAGCCCGATTGCTTCGAGGCTGGGACTTTTGAGAGGTGAGCATGCCGATCGTTTCGCACATAAACTCTCCTGTCTCACGGAAGCCCGTGCGTTCATCCGGAAAATAAGCTATGAACGGATCAAACTAGATCATTGGTTTCGCCAGGGTGGCCATGGCTGGCAGGATCTGCCATCTGAGATCCGCGAAAAGTTCCACGTGGAACTTTGGCCCATTCTTGAAGCTGATTTTAAGTATGAGGGCCATATCACCCGCCAACAACAGGAGGTGGATCGCTTTAAAAAACAGGAGTCCGCGCTTATTCCGGTGGATATGGATTATCAGGTGCTCTCTGGCTTGAAAGCTGAGGCCCGTCAGCGTTTCAGTGACATCCGGCCCCGTACCCTCGGGCAAGCTGCACGGATTTCAGGAATTACCCCGGCAGACGTTACCCTCCTGATGATTGCTCTGGAGAAGCGGAAGAAGGCTGCCGACCTTGAGGCATAACAAGCTTGGTCTTTCCTGCTGTTTACTGTCAGAGTTCCCTGAGTGACCACTTTGATGAATCTCTTTATCGTTCTGTTTTCTGTTTTCATCTCCGGAGCATTGGCGGAGCGTCCCAATATCCTGGTCATCCTCACGGATGATCACCGCTATGATGCCTTGGGCTTTTTGGGACATCCATTTCTGGAGACTCCCAATATGGACCGCCTCGCAGCCGAAGGGGTTCACTTTGAGAATGCCTACGTGACCACTTCGTTGTGTTCACCCAGTAGGGCTTCGATTCTCACCGGGCTCTACACTCACAACCATCGTGTCGTTGATAACTACAACCCAGTCAGCAAATTACTGACCTTCTTTCCCGAGCTCCTTCAGAAGGCTGGTTACCAAACGGCTTTCATTGGCAAGTGGCACATGGGCGACAATGAAGAGAAGCAGCGCGGCTTTGATCACTGGCTTAGCTTCAAGGGGCAGGGGGTTTATGTGCCGGATCCCGCCATGCTCAAGGCAAAGGGCCGCTTCGTCCCGCAAGCTACGAACTCAGGGTTTAATATCAACGGGCAGAAGGTTGCCCAGAAGGGCTACATCACCGATGAACTCACCGATTATGCCGAGGAGTGGCTTGCAGAAAAGGATACGGAAAAGCCCTTTCTTCTCTACGTTTCCCATAAGGGGGTGCATGCCGATTTCCTGCCGCCTGACCGCCATGCGTTTAAGTACGATAAAGTACTTATTTCGACTCCGCCCACTCCTGTATCTAATCCCGACCTCTTCACCGATCCGCCGATGTGGGTCCGTAACCAAAGCAATAGCAGGCATGGAGTGGAGTTCGCCTATTACACCGGTGTCGATATGAAGAAGTATTACCGGCGTTACTGTGAAGCTCTTCTGGCAGTCGACGATAGTCTGGGCCGTCTTCTGAAAAATCTCGAGAAAAGCGGTGAACTGGAAAATACCGTTGTGCTCTACCTCGGTGACAATGGTTTCATTTTCGGGGAGCATGGTCTCATCGACAAGCGCTGCGCGTATGATGAATCGGTTCGCATTCCCATGCTGATGCGCTATCCCAAATCGCTGAAGCCAGGAACAACTGTCGAAAAGATCGTCGCTAATATTGATGTCGCTCCCACTCTGCTAGAGGTCGCTGGTTTGAAGCCGCTGAATCAAATGGACGGGAAAAGTTTCTGGCCGCTTGCGAAAGGGGAGGGGAGTCCCAATTGGCGGCAATATCTTCTCTACGAATATTACTGGGAACAAAACTATCCACAAACCCCAACTAATCATGCCGTGATCGGAGAAGACTACAAATACATCCGTTACCATGGTGTTTGGGATCAGGATGAGCTCTACCACACCAAATCTGATCCCAGGGAGCGTAAGAACCTCTTCAACGATCCCGCCCAGGAATCGCGCGTTAAAGAAATGAACAAAGCCCTTTTTGACCTCCTGGCAGATTCGAGCGGAGAGAATATACCGCTCCTTCCGGACCGTGGGACGAAGTATTTTCATCGCAAAACCGATGGTTCCCGAGGGGCGGCTTTTCCGTCCAGCTTCCTTCGGAACGCGGGTAGGAGTGGAAAGTAAAGTATTATGCTTGGTAAAAGGGAATTTGGACCACGGAAGCAAGCTTCTGAAAGTCCAGATCGATCGTGAGAATTTCCATTTCTCTGGCAATGGCGATGGCCGCGATGAGGCAGGTGGTGTTGGTGACAAGAATCCCCGAGTCGTGACACTTGTTGTAGAGGCGAGCGGCCTCGGCATAGTCGCTGGAATTGACAGGTTCGTCAGGAAAAGCGTTGAGGGCGCTTCGGAGACGGTCGAATTGCACGGTGTAGCGAACTCCGGATAGGATTTCCTGCCGGACAGGTCCGATCATAACGGCTTTGCCCGTTTCGATTAGTTCAGTCAGAGCTTCGGTTTCCAGCGCGTCTACGGGGTTCCTACGCCGCAGGGCCAGCGACCAGACCGAAGTGTCCACGATCACTCCCATGACGACCTCCTTCCTGCGGTGTGGTCGTAGCTTTCGTCGATGTCGATCTTTCCAAAAAGACGGGTGACCTCCTTTTGTTTGCGGCGATTAATGTATTCTCTCAAGGCAGTTTCTACTGCCGCTCTTTTGCTTCGGTGATTCCCGATTTTGACTGCTTCTTCGAGTAATTCTTGTGCGATATCAAGATTAGTTGCCATGTGCAACAATATCGCACAATAAAACATACAAGAAAAACCTTATGTTCACAGAGTTTTACCCTCTACCCGGCGAATTACCAGCTGCGGCTGGAGTAAATGAATGGTTCGTCCTTTTTGGTCCCAATGACCTGGAACCAGTTCGTGTCGCCATTTATGTCGAAGCCTCCATAGACCATAGAGGTGTAAAACCAGCCATCGACTTCGACGGTTTTGGTCAAACGGTGACCGGCGGGGAGTTTTTCTGTGGCTGGAGCGCGCTAACTTCATTAGGCTTTCCTCCTAATGAATAGTTTCAAATTATCCGTGGTCATCTTTGCGCTTTTGGCCTGCGCCCTGCCGCTCCCCGCCCGTAAGCCCAACGTCATTGTCATTTTTACGGATGACCAAGGCACTGTGGATATGAATTGCTACGGCGCCAAGGACTTGGTCACTCCAAATATGGACGGGCTCGCGAAGCGCGGGGTGCGTTTCACCCAGTTTTACTCGGCTGCTCCGGTTTGTTCACCATCACGGGTGGGCTTGATGACTGGCCGGACCCCGCAACATGGTGGCTTGAATGGCAACGTCCCGCTCGATTCCGTCGGGATGCCCTCGCAGCAAATCACGATTGCGGAGAAACTGAAGGAAGGAGGATACGCCACCGCGCATATTGGCAAGTGGCACCTTGGGCATCACAAAGAGACCATCCCCAACGCCCAGGGCTTTGATCATTCCTTCGGCCACCTCGTGGGTTGCATTGATAACTACTCGCATTTCTTTTACTGGAGCGGGCCCAACAAGCATGACCTTTGGCGGAACGGCAAGGAGGTCTTTCACAATGGCGAGTTCTTTCCGGACCTCATGGTGAAGGAAGCAGGCGAGTTCATTGACAAGAACAAGGCCCGGCCTTTTTTCATCTACTTTGCCCTCAATACGCCGCACTACCCTTATCAAGGGTCACCGGAGTGGCTGGATCACTACAAGGATCTTCCTTATCCCAGGAATCTTTACGCCGCTTTCCTTTCGACAACGGACGACCGGATCGGGGCGCTTTTGAAGAAGGTCGATGACGTCGGTCTCACCGATGATACGATCATCATTTTCCAGTCCGATCACGGTGCGTCCGAGGAAGTTCGCGCTCACAAGGGTGGGGGAAGCGCCGGACCGCACCGGGGTGCCAAGTTCAGCCTTTACGAGGGGGGAATCCGGGTTCCGGCTATTATTTCCTGGCCGGGCACCCTGCCCGAAAACAAAGTGCGAAATCAAATTGCCACCGGCTGCGATTGGTTCCCGACCATTATGGAGCTCTGCGAGATTCCGGTTGCAACCCACAAAATCGATGGCAAGAGCCTTCTTCCGGTGATCAAATCGGAAAGCGAGACTTCGGCTCACAAAATTTTCCATTGGAAATCCGGGAATGCCGTCGCCGTTCGCGAAGGAAATTGGAAGCTGGTGATGAGCGGTAAAAAGGTTGAGCTCTTCGATCTGCCTAAAGATCTCGGGGAAGCACGAAATTTGGCAAAGGAGAATCCGGAAGTCGTGGAAAGACTTCGCGGGAAAAGCGTGGAGTACTGGTTCAGTATCATTCAATCTAAGTGATACTTCGTTTTTTGGAAAAGTGGGCGACTCTTTATCGTGGAATACCTGTCTCACTTCCGGGGAGGCTTCTCGCTGCTCCGTGTGTGTTAAGTCTTCTGGATCCTACGGTGACTCTTCTTTTTCAGCCTGTGGAATATTGACAGGGTGATCGTTCGGCGTTGATCTAGGGCAATCCCATCGCGCGTTGGGCATTTCTCAATTCATTCCCTGATGATCATTCCGGGATTTATCGGATGGTCCGTCGTTGTCATTCCACTTATTCTGAAGAGTCCGGCTTGGCTTGGACTCAGGGTGTATGTCTTCCTCGTGCTTTGTCATCTCGTGATGACCTCGGGCTGGCTGATCCGAAACCACGAGACTGGGACATTGTTTATGGTGATCGTTTGACTGTTTGCCCTTCCGCTTGCGTTGATGCTGATGAAGCCCTATTTGAAGAACCGGATGGAGCGTCCAAGCTATTCCGTTTGTTTCTCGATCCGGAAGTAGACCCCTTTTGGATTGTCGAGGTCGGCGAGGTTAAAGGTCCTTGAAGTGGTTTCGCCGCCATCGCCGAGGATCCCGTCATCGAGATCGGCATCCCAGTTGATCAGGTCTGTGGAATATTTGACACTATAGAGCTCACCCGGGCTGGAATTCCAGGTCAGGGTGAACTCGCCTGTGATTTCCGAGAGATCAAATGCAGTCACAGCCAGTTCTTTGGCAGGCCGTTCAACTGCAAGAGGTCCGCTGGTGAAAACTGTCATGATTTCTTCGGCGGTAAGGGCCCGGTCCCACATGGCGACATCATCCAGGACGCCCGTGAAGCTTTCTTTTCCACCCCGGAGATAAAGGGGGGCGGTGGGATTGTTTACCCCTTCACAATATCCACCATCTCCGGCAATCCCGGTTTTTGGATTGAGGTTTCCATTTTCAGGTAATTCTCCATTCACGTAAATGCTGGCGGTGTCAGTGGCGCTGTCGTAAACGCAGACGATATGGACCCATTCACCATCCTTGTAGGCGTCGACCGGAAGCCGGCACTCGCCACCCCATCCGCCGTAGGCCTGCCACCCGCCAATTCGAAAACGGAGCGGACTATCCTCGGTGCTCGTTGGGCGGACCAGAATATCAAAACCCGAGGCGCTATCGGTGAAAGACTTGTCCATGATGGTCCCCCAGCTGGCCTGGTTATCAATCATCCACCAAGCCAAGGTAAGATCTTCGGTTGTTGAGATGGCTTCCGGCGCACATAGCACTTCATCATTTCCCGCACCTTGCAGGGCACTCACACCCACTTTTCCTGGCTCGAGCCAGGTCCCGCCGATGAGCGATCCGTTGTATCCGCCAACGACGTCTTCGGCAATTTCACCGGTTAAATCGTCAAAGGGCCAGTAAGCGATGAGATTGGCTTGGGCGAGGGATGCCGAGAGGCAAAGGGAAAGTAGAGCAAGCGGATTTTGGTATTTCATGTTGGGTCTTGGTTGGATTCGACAAAACAGGGATGACAATTTTTGAGATCGATTTCCGGTGCTTCCGGAAACGGGTTACACCATCAATCTCTCACAACAAACCTCCTAAACAGGCTAGATTGTGAACTGGAGAATCGCCAACATGAAAGAGAATGAATTTCATGCATTTGTCGTGTCATTCCTGTCTGTTCCTTCAATTCCGCCCAATTAAGAAAGCCCAAAGACAGGGTTGGTAGGCTCAAAATAGCCGTGGCCTGCTTAAAGTGTCCACCCGCATAGAGCTGACAATCTGATGATTATGGAACGCAAGTTTGGAACGGTTTTCTCGATTGGTGGGAGCTTCGCGGTCTCGAACTCTTATTGAAAAAAGGAAAGCTGCCTCGTTTCGAGTCGAAGTGCTGCTGTTTTTTTAAATGAAGTGACCGGGATCCGGCTACTGTCGGACCATGCGGACAAAGAGTCGGCCATCCGGTCCCGCGAGACCGGCAATATCGAAAGTGCGTGTGGTGGTCTCTCCCGCATCCGCGCCGATTCCATCATCCAGATCGTTGTCCCAGTCGACAAGATCGTTGGAGTAAAGGACGCTATTTAGTGGAAACTTATCATTTAGGTTAAATCAGACATGTTGAACATGCATGGATTCGTTATTTCGACAGAATCCACGGATGAAATTTTCCAACCTCAAAAGAATTACCGTTGCACCCAGTGGGTGACTTCCTGGGTCTTGAGGAATTCCTCGGCCTTCTTTCCCTGAAGGATGGCGAGCGTGGAAATCAATCCCGCCTGAAGACACTTTGGCATGCCGACACTGACCGAGGAAGGAGCTTGGCTGACGGGCCAACCGGTTCGCGGATTCAGGATGTGTGAAAGTCTTTTTCCACGATACATGACGAAGCGGTTGGCATCTCCGCTGGTGGCGATGGCCCCTTCCTCGAGAGCAAAATTCGCGGGTGCGCCCTGAATCCCAATTTGCCATTGCGCTTTGGATCGTGGTTTCCGATTGGCGGCAAGATCCCCACCAAAGTTGACCAGGATGGGGGCGTCGCTTTCTTTACAACAAAGCGCGAGGGCCTGGTCGACGGCGTATTCCTTGCCGAAGCCCCCGAAATCGACCTGCATGCCGGGGGGAACCTGGATGGTTTGGCCATCCCAGAAAACTTTTTTCCAGTTGATGAGCGGGAGAAGCTGCTTGATCGCCGCGCGCGAAGGCGCCTCCCCGGTGCCGGAGAAGTTCCAGAGCTTCCGAAGGATTCCTGACGTGATGTCAAAATCACCATCGCTAAGTTCGAAGGCGGCATCGGCAAAGTTGAGCAAGCGGGCGGTTTCCTCGTCCACCCGCACCGGCTTGTTCTGGTGGAAGTGATGAATCAAATTATCGTCGCGGTAGCGGCTATATTTGATTTCAATCCGCGAGGCCTCATCGGCTGCGATTTTCGCAATCCGCGAGGCCTCTTCTTTGCGATCACACTGGATAAGGACCTCGCAAGGCCCGGCCATGGCCTGAAATGAGGCCGCGAATTCCCCGGCCTCTTGCCTATGGTTGAGTGTGATCGGTCGTTCTTCTTCCAAGCCTAAAAATCCATGTTGAAACGCACCATGAAGGCCGAGACATCCTCGCTCAAGTCCTGATTGCGAAGTTCGCCAAAAGCTCCATCGCGGTCGCCAAGATCCTGGAGGTAGTACTCCAGCGAGATACTCCATGGGCGCTCGACATTGTCGCGTCCGTATTCAAGTCCCACGGTGTAGGCCATCATTTCACCAAGGCGATAGTCTGGCGAAGCATAGCTGCCACTGCCGGCCGCCGGCACATTCCCTTGGGTGAGGAATGGAGTGAAGAAATCGGCATCATTCTGCTGATAAATCCGCAGGTGGGGCTGCAAGTACGAGACATCATTGAGACGCCACTTGTATTTTAAATCGAGAGTGTGGGAGTTGATGCCCCAGTCATCAGTCATGAAGCGATAAGAGGCATCGAAGACGTGGCTGTCGAACATGTCTCGCTTGTACTTTACGAAAAAGCTCTGCTTGAGGCGCGAGTCCGGACGGTTTTCGAAGACAACTTGCGACAGTCCGGTGGCCGGGTCTTGGACAATCGGACGACCGTCCGCTCCAACCACGGAGATGAATTTGTAGGGATCATTCAAGTAGCCGTCCGAGGCGCTGGCCGAATAGCTGAATTGAACGAGCGAGCGAGAATCGATGACTTGCGTGAAACTAAACAAGGCATCGATCACGGTCTTGTCATCTTCATCGCCGAGTCGGGGCTGAAGGCCGCCCGGATTGTCCATGATCCCGAAACTTGCTGGCACTCCGCCCACGGGTGAGATCGTATCGCTGAAGAAAGACAAGCCCCCGGAATAGGTGCGGTTTCGATCATCGGTTTGGTAGCTCACCAGGGCATTTGCGGAGAGTGACCGGTAGTCATATTCATTGGAGAAGGCCGCTCCGATAACAGATTGCCAATTGCCATCCCACTTACGATTCCAGTTCAGCGCGACGGCGTAGCGTGTATCCAGAAAAGTATCATCGAGAGGGGTCTCGTTGGCGTCCGTAGTGTAGTCGCCGTTGCCTGAAGGCCGGGTGAAGGTCTGGGCACGGTCAGTGGGAACGGCGCCGCTGGCAGAGGCTCCGGTGAGCGAGTCGAACGTGAGACGGAGGCCAATGGTATCGCGATTGTTCAGGAAATAGGTGCCGTCAATAATGGCTTCAATGGCGGAGACGCGATCGGTTTCCGTGTAGTAGAGAAGCGAGCCCTTGAAGTCGGTGTTGAGCAGGTCATCCTTACCTAGTTGGGCTTTGGCGTCTCCGGTGCCGAGCGCAGCCATTGAAGCACTTGCGAGTGATGCGATGATTTTTTGATTTTTCATGCCTGATTGGTCTTAGTTGCACCCGCAGCCTCCGCCACCAAAGCTCCGGCCTCCACTGGAGGCCTCTTTGCTGAAGTAGATGTGATTATCCAGCGCGGTCGTCAGCGGTGAGGAATCAAGTTGCATGTCCGGGCGTGAAAGAACCGAAGAGGCGTCGCGCGCTCCCGCTCCCAAGTTCGAGCACGCCCCCAGCAGAAAGGCGGTGACCGGTCCGAGTAGATAAAACTTCATGAGATCGCAACCGTATCGAACGGAAGATGAGAATTTCATGAGAGAATCGGAAATCGTGACCAAATTTTCCTATCGGTTTCTCATCTGAATACGTTTATCTCATTGGGGCCCCAATGAGGATTCTGGTTTTGGAAGATTATCCGCCGCTTCGGAGCAGCATCGTGGAATGCCTGGTCGAGGAAGGCTACGCCGTGGATAGCACCGAATCCGGGGACGAAGGTCTCTGGTATGTCAGAAATCACGTCTACGATGTCGCCTTGCTCGATATCATGGTGCCCGAGGTGAGTGGACTGGAAATTCTCAAGAAGTTGCGCAGCGATGGGAATTCGGTCCCCGTCATTATTATCAGTGCCCGCGATACGGTCGTCCAAAAAATCGAAGGTCTGGAGGTTGGAGCTGATGACTATCTGGTGAAGCCATTTTCACTGGATGAAATGTTGGCCCGGGTGCGGGTGCAAATCAGGAGGAGGAACGAGAAGAAATCCCCGCTGATTTCGGTGGGCGATCTTGTCATCGATACCGCGACCAAAACGGTCCAGCGGGCCGGGCGGGCGATTGAGCTCACCCGGAAGGAATACCTTCTCCTCGAATGTTTGGCTTTTCGAAACGGCGAGGTTCTTTCGCGCGAAGATATCGCACGGCAGGTTTACCAGGACTATGAAGGTGGCACTAGTAATGTCGTTGACGTTTATATCGGCTATCTTCGCAAGAAGCTCCACATTGATGGTTTGCCCAATATCATTCACACCAAGCGGGGGCATGGTTACTTTTTGAGCGAGCCATGAAGCGTCCATCGATTCGAGACCGGCTCCTTGCGTGGACCACTTTTGTTATCACGCTGATAATGGCGGTGGCAGGCACTCTTCTTTATAACTCGGTCAAGCGTTCCCTTTATTCCCAGCACGACCTGTTGCTCAATGAAGCCGCCACGCTCGTTTTGATCGAGGTGAAAGCAAAGAACGGTAAAGTCCATCACGAGTGGAAGGCTTCGCTGGATTCGGCATCACGGGAGACGGGCAAGAGCATGATCCAGGTCTGGGATCTTGAAAGTGGAGAGTCGGTCAAGTCAGCTACCTTGGGTGAGAGTGACCTGGAAAGACAATACGGGAAGTTGGGTGAGCGCGTTTTTTACAACGTGACCTTCCCGAATGGAGAGGCTGGACGGGCGGTGGGTATTTTGACCTATCCGGTGGTTGAAAACATGGAGCAAAACGAGGGTTTCGTTCCCGGTGATCATCCCCAGGTCTTTGTGTGGGCGGACAGCACCCAGGAATTGCGTGATGTTCTAATCAAAACCAAACGTGCTTTTGTGGCGGCGGGGGTGGCGGTGGTTCTGCTTTCGGCCATAGCGATCTGGCTAATTATCTACCTTTCTTCGCTCGCGGTACAGTCCTTTAGTGCCGATCTTTTGTCGCGCGAGGGAACAGAAATCGGAGAGCCCGTTCCCGTTCCTGATCGCCTCCCTTCGGAGGTGGCCGGGATGGCCGGAAAGTTCAATGCCTTGTTGGCGCGGATCGATCATTATCGAGAAAAAGATCAGGACTTTTTTCTCAACGTGGCCCATGAAGTCAGGACGCCGCTTGCCGGAGTGAAGGCGGTGATCGAACAGGCGCTGCGAAGGCCGAGGGAAGTCGAGGACTACCAAAAAAGACTGCGGGAAGCGCTCGATTCCACCGAGAATCTGGTCCGTCTGACCGATCGGCTTATGGAGTTTGGCAAGTTGCGTAATGCCCGGGAATCGATGGTGCGCATCACCCTTGATTTGAATACCTTGCTGGAGGGCGTGCTTGAGAAATTTCGAAGCCGGGCGCGTGAACGCGGCCTGCGGTTCAAAGGTGAATTTTGTCGGAAGGCGGAGCTCGGCACCGACGAGGAACTGCTCAAGATTGTTGTCAATAATCTGGTGGAAAATTCGGTGACCTACGCTGCTCCAAACACCGTGATTGAGCTTAAAACATCGAGAACGGAAGGAATGATCGAATTCAAAATTCAAAATGAATACTCAAACCCGGAGGGCCTTCCGGATGATCTCGATGTCTTCTTCGATGCCTTTTACCGAAATGACAAGGCTCGCGATCTTGGTGCCAACAACATTGGAATTGGCCTCAGTTTCTGCAAGGAGGTGATGCTTGTGCTGGGTGGACAAATTACGGCTTCGAAATCATCTGCTCACGGTCTGTGTTTCACCGTGAGTCTTCCGGTGAATGGACACGCGGTTGACTAGCGGGTTTTGACCTCGACCCGGCCATCGGCATGGGCCGTGATATCGAGGAGTTCACCATGATGACGAATTCCAGAGATGGTAAGTGAGGGCCAGTCGCTCGGGAGCCTGGGACTGATGGTGAAGCCGTCAGGGGTGGGCTCGAATCCCAAAAATCCGTAGAGGATGACTTGGGACACGAGAACACTTTCCATGAATTCACGGTCTATTCCCAGTCCACCCGGAGGGCCGCCGCCTTGAAGGGTTCCCCGGCCCGGCTTGGCGTAGTAAGCGCGGTAGCCGCCTTCTTTTTGCACTTCGTCAAACCAATTCAGGATTTCCTCGAGCCGTTTCCAGGCATCGTCCGGCCCCTTCGTTTTGAGACGTGCCATGAGGTCGTGGAAAGTGAATCCGAGCACGGCTCCGCCGTCTTGAACCTGATTGCCCCAGGGAATGCTTTCGGGACCCGACCAGGCCCAGACGTAGCATTCGACATTACGTTTGGTGGTGGCGCGGGGTCCGAAACGCCATCGATAAATATCAGCTCCACTGGAAGTGTCGCCGGCGATGGTGCGTTTGCCATCGAGCCAGTCGAAAATTGAGCGGGCTTGTTCCTCCGAGGCGAGCCCATAGTGGATGGCCTCGAGATTCACGAAGGTGAAGCCATAGTCGTAGCTCGTGCCGCTGTGATCAATCCAGCCGACGAACCTGCCTGCCCTTGGATTCCAGAAGCGGTTTTGAAAATCGGCCCGGATTTCGTTGGCCAGCTTGTTCAAAGGGCCGGGTTGGAAAGTGACAAGCTCACGCGGGAGTTTCCAATCGGGATGCCGGTTGATGGCATCCTCCAGTTTGGCGAGCTTCCGGAGGGCATCGTAAAGATACATTGTTGCGATGGCATCCTGTCCTCCGAAGGGGATTAGATCCCAGTAGTTGTTACCAACGCCGAGCCCGGGGCGAAGAGTTTTTATTCCATCCGGCGAAATGACGAGACCACTTCGGCCATCGTGTCCAACCCAAGGAACGTGAACATACTTTTTCCCGCGAACAGAGAATTCCTTCAATGCAAAGCTCGCGGCTTCTCTGATGCGGTTAATGTTCTTCCCGAGAAAATCAAGATCTCGGGTCCACGCGAAGTAGTCGCAACACCCGCGGATAAAATTGGAGTTGGTGATGGGGTGGCGCGTGTCGATCGCGGTGATGATGGATTTAAAATCGATCTCCGCACCGACTTGAGCCGGGATTGTGATTCGGTAACGGGTGAGAAGCCCGGCATACTCCGGGTGGCGGAACATCGGAAGGTTATCGTACTTCATCCCGTCCTGATCGCAGGGTGATCTGAAGGTAACGTGCCGGCCCCTTGGCCATTCTGGTTCGCCTTCAAGCAACCATTCGATCCTGGCTTGTGAAGTGGTCGGGAGCCCGCGGGCTGCCCACTCGAGCCGGGCGAAGGGAGCCACAATAGTGCCGCAACGGAAAGCCGGCGTGGTGATGGTGACGACCTCGTCCGTGCATTTCAGGCGTAGCCCGCTGCCGGGATCGATCCCGAGTTCCTTGGCCCCGCGAATGGTCCAGCCTTCGGTGGACGTGAGAGGCTTAAGCTTGAAGATCTGAATTGCCCAGACGTCGTGATGGTTCGAGAAATGGAAGCCCGCACCGGTGCTTTGTTGCCACGCGGGAAAGGGCCAGCCTTCGCTGTGCGCCACACCCCGGTGTTGCTGCATCGAGACGTATCCATCGTTTCCGATCTTTCTCTTAAGAAATGAAGCGCGGTATTGCTGCTGCTTCTTCCCCGAGACCCAGAGGGTGGATTTGGGAAGCCACGCGTCCCAGAGCGTGCAGTCCGAAAAGGCGGTCTCGTGGTGGAGTTGGTGCAGTTGATTGAGCGACGCCATCCGGCTTTCAAACCCCGGCACGGAGTATTCCGGAAAAGGCTCCGCGAAACCGCCGCGAAGAAGCGAAATCGTAGCGAGAAGGACGATGCGCCTCATCCCGCTATTTGATGGTGATCACTTCCGGCTTCCCGGGCTCGGATTTCTCAACCATCTTTGCCTCCTCTTCCTTTGTCATGAAGGTCTCATCCGTCTCGTCACCTTCCTCCAGGGAAATGATGGCCTCTTTGGCGTCATCGAGCAGCGAGGTCGACGATCCGAGGTAGATCAGACGCATGTCACGCTTTCGTTGGATCTGAAGAACGTATCCCAAACCGCGATGGCCCCGGCCTTTTTCCTTGCCATTGTTGCTTCGCTCGACTTCCTGAAAGTGGTTTTCGATGTCCTTGAAAATCGCCTTCTTGGTGTCGCCCGGTTTGATGGAAATGTCGAATACCTGACGGGAAAGCACCTTGTATTGATCGTTGTCAAAAACGGAGCGGCCGATGAGATAGTAAACCACCTCGCTGTCTTCCAACTCCTTCTTGGGGCTGAAGTTCTTGATCTCAACCCTCATCCCAAAGGTTTGCCTGGCGGATGAGGATCCTTTGCCGCGGTCCTTGCTGAGCCCGCGGTCGAAATCCGGCGTGACTTCCAGGTCGGGGACCTTGTCGGCAATCCAAGTGGTGATGAAGGTCTGGTCGGCTTCGCCGAGTGTCTCGCGGTTGACAGGAACGACGCGGCCCCCTCTGAGTCGCAGCCAGGCATGAGTGGTATTGGCCTTGATGAGTTCCGCTTCCAGCGTCCGGTCCTGGGTATCGGTGAAAGTGCGATACTCCGCATACGCCGACGCAAGCAGGGCGTGAAAAAGAAGAAAGAGCGGGAATTTCATAGACTCAGTTAATCGGTTTCGTGATCTGATCTTTCAAGAGGGTATTCAATAACGGGGCCAATTCACGGGCTTGTGCTTTTCATCCCGCCCGGAGGGACTAGAGTTTGCCCGTGACCCCTGCCGAGTTTCAAATCCTGAAGATTGTCTTTCTGACGGTCGTCGCATTGTTTTTGCTTCTGGCTCTGCCGGGTTACGCGTGGTTGCGAAAGTCCGCGCCGGAGATCGACTTAATCCCCGGGGGAAGAGTTTCAATTTCGGCGATCAAGCCTCTCGATCTCATTGTGGTTGGTCTCTATATTCTGATCTTTGCGGGATTTCTAAAAGGGACCGAATTTAAAATGAATCATCCCGAGGAGTTGGAAATGTCTGCCGGGATGGTGATGGCGAGCTCCATCACAATGCTTCTGATCGCGGCGGTTGTTCCTGCTGTTCTTTTTTGGCGGGTCAATCTGATGGAGGTTTTTGGACTTCGTTGGTCGGATTGGAAGAACATCCTATGGATCATGCCGGCATTTGTTTTTGCCATGATGGTGATCGGTGCCTTGATGGTGGCTTCCGGTTGGCAGTCGTGGGTTCAGGATTCCCTTGGCTCAAAGCCTCAGGAAGCGGTCACTCTGGTGAGAGAGACCTCGGACATGGGGTTGTTGGTGACGATGGCGGTGGCGGCGATCGTTGTTGCGCCGATTGCCGAGGAGGTGATTTTCAGGGGCTACCTCTATCCGGTCCTGAAACGATTCACCGATCGTTGGTTTGCTTCGGTCTTTACCGGAGTGTTTTTCGGCGTGATTCACTTCAACCTTATGGCCCTGCCAATGCTGGCCTTGATGGGTGTGGTGCTTGCGGTGATTTATGAGAAATCGGGTTCGCTTTGGGTCCCGGTCGGCTGTCATGCGGCTTTCAATGCCACCTCCGTTGGTGTCATGTTACTTTCGCGGATGTACGAACTCCCCACGGCGCCATGAAGTTGGTTGGCCAACTGGGTGAGGACGGCTTGATCGCGCGCGTCTGTGGAGATTTGGCGACCTCGTCTCAGGTCGTGGTTGGGCCGGGCGACGACTGTGCGGTGGTGGGAACCGGAGAAAATTTGGTGCTCTTGAAGACTGATGCGGTAGTGGCCGGAGTGCATTTTTTACCCGACGAAAAACCAGACCGGGTTGGTTGGAAGGCGGTGGCCCGGGTCCTTAGCGACTTTGCGGCGATGGGTGGGCAGCCTGGCGAATTTCTGGTGACCTTGGCGTTGGCCCCCGAGGTTTCAGTCGATTGGGTGGACGGTCTTTATCGGGGTATGAACTCGTGCCTGGCCCGGCATGGCGGAGTCATTGTCGGTGGCGAGACGACTTCTCTTCCCTCCGGAACGCCGGCCATGATTTCAGTGGCTGGAAGGGGAATGGTAACCCGGAAAAATCTCGTCACGCGGAGCGGCGGGCGTCCGGGAGATAGCATCTATGTGACGGGCTGGCTCGGTGGGTCAATCCGCGGCAAGCACCTCGATTTTACGCCCCGACTTTGTGAGGCAGCCTGGCTGGTCGGCAACCGTCCGATCACCGCGATGATGGACTTGTCCGATGGACTGGCCAAAGATCTCCCACGCTTGGCTGCGATGAGCGGGGTGGGATTTAAGATCGAGCGGGAAGCGCTGCCTCTTTCGAAAGGGGTGGGAATCGAGCAAGCTCTCGGTGACGGCGAGGACTACGAGCTTCTCTTCACGAGCAGTGAGGAGATTGGGGAGCGCTGGCAGGAGAGATTTCCGGACCTGGCGCTGACCAGGGTGGGGTGCCTCGTGCAAGGAACCGGGGAGGCCATCGACGGAGGTTGGGATCACTTCCGCCGATGAGAGACCCGGTCACTTCTTAGGCATGATGGGGGAGTTGATGTCCGCCAGGTCTGAGGGCTTGATGCCTTTGACCTCTCCGCCGAAGCTGAAGGAAGAAGGATTGTAGTCTCCGACGAAGTCGATCTTGGCGTCCGCCTTGATGTCCTTTTCGAGACCGGCGGCCCAGAAGATGCCGTTGATGATGAGGCGGCGGTAGTTGGGATCGAGAAGGTCCTGGGAAGCTCCTTGGGTCGAGTGGAAAACACGGGCTTTTTTGCCGTCCTTGGAGGTGTAGTGGCGGGTCCAGCTGGAAGGACTTGGCTTCTTGGTCTCGTCGACCGGGGAATCCTTGGTCATGCCATTGAGGGGCTGGCTTTCAGTGAGGACGGTGAAGGTGTCATCGGGGATTCCGACATAAGCTCCGGCCATGCAAAGGGCATTGTCACCCACGCCACGGAGGATGGGATGGTCCTTCTGGTCCCTCTTCAACTGAATCTGGGTGGCTTGTTTGTGGTTGCGTCCGTAGTGGCCGACCCAGGTGTTTCCGAGCACCTGATGGCCGAAACCTTTTTCGTATTCCTTGCCTCCGTATTTGAAGTCGAATTTCGAGTAAGTTTTACCCTTGGGAATTTTGAAGGCATGAGAGGAAGTGCGCAGGCCGACGATCGGGCCACCGCGTTCGACGTAGTCTGCGATGTGCTTCATCTGGTCATCGGGAAGGTCAAGGAAGCGGGCGAAGATGACCATGAGGTCGGCGTCCTTGAGGGCCTCGAGGCCTTTGATATTGGAAGCGCCGGCCTTGATGTGGCCCTTTTCATCGACTCCGAAAAGCACGGTGGTTTGGAATCCGTGGTGCTGAGCGAGGATGCGGGCGAGAGCCGGACAGGTTTCCTCGGTGCGATACTCGTGATCCGACGCGACGAAGACGATGTGTTTTCCTTTTCCCGGACCCTCACCACCCTTGTAGGTGATTTGACCAAGAACCGGAAAAACGCTGAGAAAGAAGAGGAAAATGAATTTCATGGGCATTAGTTACGGTCAGGAATCCGGGGATCTCGCAAGTGAAGTTCAATTGACTGGAGCTGGCACAGAACCACGTTCCATTCATGGCCAAGCTTACAAAAGATGCATTTTCCACCTTTCGCAATTCAATGATAATTGTTAAGCCTTCGCAAATCTGCCTTGCTCTTGGTTGCCCCAAAGCTCCCTTCCTTCCCCATGAACTCTGTCAAAACCTGGTTTCCGTGACCCTTCCGCCCAAAGAAATTTTCTGGCAACAATTCAAAAATGCCTGAGATGGTCGTGATCGGGAGCAACAGCCGTCGATTTTCGCCGGGACCTGTCATTCCGATCCTTCTTGCGTCGGCTAGAATGCTTTTACCTCTTCAGGCGGAGTCACCGGCGATTGCACCCGCTACTTGGCCACAGGAGACAGGGTGCGACCCGCAGAAGTCGGAAAGGACAATCGCCGTGGAGGTGGAGCCGATCAGGCTCCATAACGTTGACCAGATGGGTTTGCTCGTGGAGACGATCGCTTCGGTTAACAGAATCGAGCGTGGTCCGGGGCCCAACGAGCTGGTTTTCCATCGAGACGAAGGCATTGAGATCGTCGATGACAGCACTCTCGAGTTAGTGCGACGGGTGACCGAGAAAAACCGACCGGGCTTTTCGTATAGCCTAGACGGCAGCAAAAGCATTTGGCTCGACCAAAAGACCGTGGTCGTTCGTGACGAGAAAACGGGTGCGATTACAAGGATCAATGCCGGCGAAGAAGACCTCGGGAGGCCCGCGTTGAGCCCGGACAACGAGTTTCTCGTTGTTCCCGAGATCGTCTACGACAAGAACGGTGGGGAGGGGGCGGGCAGTGTCTACCTGCGGGTCTTCGCCATCAAATCGAGGAAGCTGATTCGGAAGCTCACCATCGTCGAGGGGTCATACGGCGGCCTGACTTCGGTCTTCAGTCCGGACGGTAAGACGCTGGCCGTTGGCAATCGAAACTATCGCACCAACCTCTTCGAGACGGCCAACTGGACGTTGCGGCACGAGCTTCCCCGAAGTAGGACCCATGAGATCGCTTTCAGTCCCGACGGGACGTTGCTCGCCGCCACTTACACCGACGGGATGATCGCTCTCTGGAGCGTGAACTCGGGAGAAATTCTGAGGACAGCGGACAGCGGTTGCAGTCAGATACAGTCACTTGATTGGAACCCCGCCGGCGATCTCCTCGCCACCTCGGGACCAAAGGGGACGAGGATCGGACGACACGCGCCGAACGAGCAGAGGCCGGGCAAATTGCAGTTATGGGATCCGAAGAAACTCAGGCTCGTGCGGGATCTCGCTTACGTCAGTCAGTCCGGTTCCGTTCGATTCACGCGCGACGGGAAGCACCTTGTCGCCATGTTCAAAAGGGACAATCTCCTTCCCGAAACGAAGGCCACGATTTGGACGGTAAGGAAATCACTTGTTGAAGGGCTGTGATCCGGTGACGACGAAATAGGCTCGAGGGTAATTTGTATGTCGGGCATGAATGGCACAAACTTAAGAAGTATTTCAGGGGACTTTTCCTGGTAAAATAATACGAAAAGCCGGTTCGGGTTCGGAAAGTGTGGCCATCGCTTGGAAAAGGGAAGAGGGGTCGACGTTGGTTTAAGATGGAAGTGCGAAGGGAGGCGATCGAAAGGAAAGGTAAAATCAGTCCGGCTCAAGCGCTGCGAAAGCGAATTAAGTCCTTTTCGACCGGAGTGGCAATTGGAAGTGAAGGGTTTGTGAAGAGAGTGGCTCCTCGTTATCAGGATGAGATGGGGCGGAAGAAGGTACCCAAATCTCATCAGGACTCGGGAGTTGGCGGATTTTATGTGATGAGGAAGTGAACAGGTCAGAATAGGAGTTCGGGCTGCTGACGCAGGCCAAGAATCCCATCGGGAGTGGGTATTTCCCCTTTTTCTTTGCCAGCGATCCAAGGGAAAAATCCCACCCAGCCTGAGCCCTCAAACTTCTCCAGCGAGCTTCTCCCAATTCATCATACGCAAAACCAAGTCTTCTTCTACAGGAAGATCAAATTGCTATTTTTTGCTGTCGCAATGTCTTCGGCTCATTCAGTTTGTCGCCCTCCGAAACACCACCAAATCTCATGAAAACATCACTGTTACTCACCTTACTCCTGGCGGTCCCGGCCCTCGGTGATCACCACGGGGAAGGGAATCAGGAATCTGCCGGTCTTCCTGCCAAGTCAGATATAGCAGCGCTTGAAGAAGCCGGATTCACAGCCCTTTTCAATGGCAAGGACCTTACTGGCTGGAAAAAAGTTGGCGGTTCTGCGAGTTACGAAGTGAAGGACGGAGCGATCCGTGGCTTTGGCAGGAACATCAATGGCAATACCTTCTTGCGCACTGAGAAGGAGTACGGCGACTTTATCTACACTTTCCAATTCAAGTTCGTGGACAAGTCCGGCAATTCGGGTTGCATGTTCCGTGCCTTTCAGAAGGATGGCAAACCTGATGGCCGTGTCACCGGTTACCAGTGCGAGCACGATAATTTTAAACATGGCAAGCGCGCCTGGACAGCCGGTATTTATGATGAGGCCCGTCGCGGATGGCTGGATCCCAACAAGAAGGCTTCCGCCGAATTGAAGGACAAGTTCACCGAGCAAGGCAATCGCCTCTTTAAGTGGGACGACTGGAATACCATTGTGATCAAGTGCAAGGGGAACCACATTGAGACCTACCTGAATGGTGAGAAGCGTGTGGACTTCACAGACACTGACGAGGAGAACACCGACCTCAAAGGCTTCTTCGCGCTTCAGGTCCACGGTGGACCTTCCGGCGATGTTCTCTGGAAAAACCTCTACCTCAAAGAACTCTAGAATCGTTGGTTCTTCGCGTCCCGCTGCTTGCTCCGGAGATTCGGAGTGACCAGCGAGTCTTTAGTGCTCAGACTTCTCACCATGAATCGCCGCCATTTTAATCTCATGAGTTCGCTCACCCTGGTTTCCGGATCTGCTCTAAAGGGTGCCGAAGCAGAGCCGACTGAGGTTCTTTCGCTCGGTCTGCTGACCGACGTCCATTATGCGGACAAAAAGACCCGGGGTTCCCGGGCCTACCGCGACAGTCTTCAGAAGGGCAAGGAAGCAGCCGAATTCTTTAAGGAAAAGAAGCCGGCAGCCATGGTGTGTCTTGGTGATCTCATTGATGCCGCCCCCTCGGTGGAGACCGAAATTTCCTATCTCACTGCAATCTGCAAGGTTCTAGATGTCGCCGGAATTCCAAGGCATCACGTCCTCGGAAATCACTGTGTGGCGACTCTCAATAAGGAGGAATTTTTCAAGAATGCGGGATCGGCGAATAAAGAAGGTCACTACTCGTTTGATCTCAAGGGAAACCATTTTGTGGTTCTGGATGCTTGTTACAATTCAAGAATGCAGCCCTATGGCCGCAACAATTTTGTTTGGCACGACTCTAATATGACTCCAGAAGAGATTGCGTGGCTTAAAAAGGATCTTATGGAGACCAAACTTCCCACTGTGGTTTTTACCCACCAGCGTCTCGATGTGGACCGGCCCAACAAGTATGCCATTAAGCAGTCGGTTGAAGTACGAAAGATACTTGAGAATTCCGGGCGCGTGCGCGTGGTCTTTCAGGGGCATAGTCACAAAAACGAACTGGAGGAAGTGAATGGAATCTCTTACTGCACCCTGGCCGCCATGGTGGAGGGTGAGGGCGTTGAGAGTAATTCGTATTCATTATTACGATTGCTCGATGATGGCTCGATCAAGCTGGAAGGATACCGTCGCCAGAAGAACCAAAGCTTTTCCAAGAAGAGATGAGAGCATTTACGATTCTTGCTCTGACCATTTCCTGTCTTCTGTCCGCTCCGGAGAAATGGGAGAAGGATATTGCGAAGTTTGAAGCAGCCGCGAAGGCAAAGCCCTGGCCAAAGGGTGGTCTTCTCTTCGTGGGCTCATCGAGTATCCGAATGCGGGACTTGAAGAAATATTTTGCGGATCGCGCGACCCTTAACCATGGATTCGGCGGATCGGAACTGGAGGATTCCCTTCATTTTGCGGATCGCATCATCATTCCCCACGCTCCCAGGATTGTTTTTCTTTACGCCGGTGACAATGACATCAACAAGGGAAAGACCGCCGAGAGAGTGGTGGAGGATTATCGTGATTTCGTGAAAAAGCTTCACGGATCTCTTCCGAAAACCCGAATCGTTTTTTTGCCGATCAAGCCAAGCCTATCCCGCTGGGAAAAGTGGCCGGAGATGGAGAAAGCCAACCTCACCATTCAGGCTATTTCTGCGAACGATCCGTTGCTTGACTACCTGGATACATCTACTCCTATGTTGGGAGCGAACGGAAAGCCAATGCCCGATCTCTTTAAGAAAGACGGTCTTCATCTAAACGACAAAGGCTATCTGATCTGGACCAAGGTGGTAAAGAAATGGCTCAAGGCGATTGAGTGACCTTCACGCGAATGAATTCGCGGGTGGTCACAGCACTATCCGAGAGCGAACGATAGGTTACGGTGTCTGTACGGTCACCATTCGGAAGAGAAGAGACGAACTCGGTTTGGACAGTGTCCCAATCGACGAGATTCCTGGAAGCTTCCACCGCGATGACGATATCTTCTGCAGCGGAGTTGCGGCGGAAGGTAATGGTCAGATTTTTCACAGCAGGATCTCCGAAGAATCCGGAGCCCAAGAGAATGTCAGATTCTGGACTTGGACCGGCGTCGCCGTTGACGGAACCAAAGGCGTATTCGAGGAACGAACTAAGGCCGTCGCCGTCGTTGTCGGCGCCGGGATCTCCGGTGAAAGTCTGGCCGTCACTGCCACCCGGTGAGCCGCCCGGGAAAAAGCTTGAGCGCCAGCTGGCGGGATTACCATGAGCGGGTGAGGTTAAAGGAGAGATCAAGACCAGGGTGGCTCCGGTTCCGTCCGGGGCGATTGGCCAAGGGGGGACATCAAGATAGGTGAAGCGCTGGATATCGACTGTTCCCGTGGCGTCGATGATCGCCAATTCCTCGCCGCCGTTATTCAGGCTTCCGGCGAAGACGCCCGGAGCAATTAGAATTCCAGCAGTATTGTAGTTGGCTGCGAACCCGGCCTGGTCTTTCACGATGACAATGCGTTGCCTCGCCGCGAGCGTGGTACCAGCCGGGAAGGTGTAGGTTATGCCAGTGAAGGAAACGTCTGTGAGGTCAATGGCGCTGTCGGAAATGTTCATCAATTCGAGCCACTCTTTGGTGTCATCGATTCCTGCCGGATTGTAGTTGATTTCCGAAACGACTAAATTGCTTGGCGAAGCAGGAATTCCCACGATGAAATCCGCCTCGGTGAGGGCCGACCATTCGCCGCCACTGAAAGAGCGGGCCTTGACTTTGCCGGTCCGGGTCAGGGTGATATCGGATGCTCCGGGGTTCGGCTTGATGCCGCGCACCCGCAGATCGACACCGAGGTCACTGCTCCGGGTAGAGGATTGGTGAACCTCGACAGCGATGACATTGACCCCTTCTAGGAGGTCGCCAGGAGAAAGGACAAGGGTGTTGAGTGGCACGATTTCATCTTCCGGGCTGGCGCTGCTTGCGAGAGTGCTGAAAGTCACCACGCCATCCGCTAAATTACTTCGGTCGATTTCTTTTCCATTGAGATAAACAATGGCGCCGTCATCGCGAATGAGATCGAAGGTGAGTTCCGTGTAGTCGGCTGCGCCGGTTACGGTGAATTCCTTGCGAAAGTAGGTCGTGATGTTTCGCGGAGTGCTCGCCGGGCCCACGGTGGTGTTGATGTTGATACCGCCGACCGATCCGTATCCCAGCATGGCTTGGCCGGTTCCCCAGGCATTGTCGTTGTATTCCGGATGCTTCCAGTCCGTGGAATTATAGACTCCGTTGCCAGCGACCACGTTGCTGTCGCTTTGGGCGACTCCGTTGTCAAGGAAGCGCCAGCCGCTTGCCTCAAAGTCGAGGATGGTCTCCGCGAGAACTCCGCCGGCGAGCATGCCAGCGCTTGGGTTAATCCCTCCGCCAGTGAGTCGAGGGTCGCTGCCATCGATGGTGTAATAAATGTTCCCTTCCGGGGCTGTGACTGCGAGATCGAAGCCGTTGGGAACAATTCCTCCATGCTGTGAATAAATTGGCGGATCAAGGGAAGGGTAGAGATTGCGGGCGCGTAGCTCACGGATGATGGAGCGGCTGTCGCTCTCATCGTGGAGGATGGGAATGTAGTGATTGGTGATGACATCACGTTCAACCACCCAATGCTGCTCGCGCGTAAAGTAAATGGGATCATTGATGGTTGGCGGGTAATAATCGGCATCAATGTTGTTGGAACTTGAGGCAGTATTTCCATAAGGCGTGTTGTCCTGGGTGTCTCCCCAGCGGGCGGATTCTGCAACGATCGCCTTATCAATCTTATCGGCGAGTTTCAGGTATCGCGCGATGGATTTGCTCTCACTAAGCGCGCCGCCATTGAACATATGCTTGTGAACGCGGTCGGCGAAAAGCAGGCGGAATTCATCATTCAACCGCAGGCGCTGGAAAGGTGCTCCCGAACCCGAACCACTGTTGTAACGATTCCAGCTAAATTTATCCAGGGCGATTTCCTGATCCCAAACCTGGAAGCGGAATTTGCCGTCCCCACTGATTTCATTGACTGCTCCATAGCCGTTCTTGGTTGGCCAGTCCTCTGCGTCCGCGTAGAAGTGGAGAAGCATGTAGTCGATATAGTTTTCCAGATCGAGGTAGTCCTTCACCTGTTGGTAAACGCCATTATTAGTGATGTTGCTGTTGAGCAGACTGGTCATGGCATTCCAGCGGGGGCCGGCTTCGCTCACGACGTGGTCCTTGTTGACTCTCCAGTCTTCTTCTCTTCCTCCGAGATGCTCGGCATACCAATCGTCTTCGATTCGCTCGGTCAAATCGTGGACCCCAAAGTAGAGTCCATTGTAGTAGAGGTGAACAAATCGACCGTGTCCGTTGGCGTGGCCCATATCGGACAAACTATTTTTCATCCAAACATCACGAATGTATTGTGAATCGTTCGGACGGTAGCGTCCGCTGCTCCAGGTGTTCAGGGCCCAGGAGTCTGTGAAGCAGGCGCGCAGCACGAGTTTATTAAAGGTTTCAACCTCTGAGTCTTCGAAGAGTGGATAGTTCAGCTTAGGAATACCCACTGCTGAGCTAAAGGTAAGACGCATCGAGTGTTTCTGCATCCGGCGTGGAGTCCGGCTGGAATTACCGTGAGCTTCAATCTTACAATCCTCCTGAAAGCCCGTTGTGCCATCTGGAAAAATATACTCGATAGAGCATTCCCGCTCAAAGCGGCCTCGCGGGTTGGTGAGGACTCCACCAGTTCCACCGGTTATGTCTTGTTGCCTCATTGAGAGAGCTACCGTCGGGATATCGAGCAAGGCTTCTTGCACCGTGTAAATTCCCAAGCCGTTGGTATTATTCACAACGCGCGAGTCCATCTCGTAGTCCGAGGCGACATTCTGCCCGACCTGGCTGTCGAAGCCCCAGTCCGCAGGCCATCCTGGTGGATTGGTGGGCTGCTGGACCACGTCCTCAATAAAAATGTAAGTGTGCGTGTCCACGTTGGTGGGGATCCAGTTGCTAAAGGTGGCAAGCGCGCGAACGGTGCTTGTCGTGCTAATCGTGATCGGCTCGGTGTAGATGGTGCCCGTATTCGCTGTTGGAGGCGTACCGTCGAGAGTGTAGCGAATAGTGGCACCGGGGGTGTCCGAAGTGATCACCAACTGAAAGGGGTCTTTGTAAAAGCCACGGTCTGTTGAAAAATTGGTGTCCTTGACCACACCGGGAAATGCTGAAGCACTGTTGATGGCACCCGGAGTAGTACTTTTGAAGAAGACCGGCTGATCTCCGGCTGAAGGAATTCCGTACGAGGTATCGGTAAACTGTTCAGGTAAGGTGGGCGAGAAACTGTCGTCCACTGTGGTTCCGTTGGGCCTGATGATAGCGAGGTATTCACCTCCCGCGCTCAGGCTAAAATTTGTGTGGGCGTTGCCGTCGGGATCCACGGTGTTCTCGCCGGAGGCAAACACGATGAGATAACCCTGCGCCGAGATGTTAACGTTAGGAAAGTTCCACTTTGTAGGATTATCGATGTTATCAGTGAGGTAATAGCCATCAAGATTGACCGTTTGATTGTTGGGATTATGAATCTCAATCCAGTCTTCCCGGCGGCCAAAACCGTCCTGAATATCGGTGACATTACGAGTCAGGATTTCATTCAGCCGCAAGGGGAGAAGGGTATTTGGAAAGTCACTCGTATTCGTGGGATCGGTGCCCTCGCCGAGTTCTAGGGCGTCGTTAAAACCATCGCCGTCGGTGTCGGCGAGTTTCGGATCAGTGACAAACCCACCAGCGCCCGAAAGTTCGTCGGCATCGCCCAGGCCTTCTCCGTCGGTGTCTGCGAGAAGCGGATTGGTTCCAAAGGTCTCAACTTCCTCCCCGTCGTTCAGGGTGTCGCTGTCAGTATCCGTGAGAGTGGGATTGGTTCCCGCCGTCTGCTCTTCGATGTTGGTAAGGCTGTCACTGTCGCCGTCATCGCTACCTGATACGGTGGTGAGGGCCGGGAAGTAAAGGAGCTCCCAGTCATCGTCCAGTCCGTCATTGTCCGAATCATTTACGACCTCGATGTTGAAGATTTCCTCGTAGAAGGCCCCGGCCGCATCTGTCGTTCTGACCCTGAGACTCAGGATGGCGCCGCCTGCCAGGGCGGTCAGATCGCGGTCGATCCGCAAGGTGTTTCCGTCGATCTCGAAGAGTCCGTTGTCGGTGCTGCCTGTCCCTTCTTCAAGGGAATAGGTAAAGGTATCGCCCGGGGTGGGGTCGGTCGTAGTAAAGGTGCCAACCGCCGAACCAATCGTTGCGGTCTTGGCAACAATGAGGCTGGATAGAGCGAGATCGATTGGTCCGTCGGTGGCGACCGGTTCGCCGATCTCCAGTCCGTTCAGGAAGACATTGTGGGAGGGGCTCGGATTGGTGACCGAGACGATGCCATTGATGGTAACCGCGCCGTTTCCGTCGGTTGTCACGTTCAGCGTGATGACATTGTCTGCCAGCGTGGCAGGTCGGCTCGTGAAAGTTAGACGTTGCGTTGCCGAGCCACCTCCGCTCCAGTCGGCGGCCCGGCCTCCGGTTGAGCTCACATCGTAACCCCAGATCTTGACGGGATACTCCACATTGGGTTGCAGACCGGTAAAGGCCAGCCGGAGTCCGCTGCCGGGATTGTTTGAAAAGCTGCCGTTCGCAAAGAGAAAGTCCCGCCACATTGAAGCCTCGCCACCACCGCCGTTATTACTACCCCGGTCCCGATCGTCGAGAGTGATGCTGCCGATGGCATCAACATCGAGGCTCACTCCGCCCGTGAAGTTCTTGGACCATGAGTCACCGAGGTCGGAGTCGCTGGAAGCCAGCGATTGCCACCCGCTTTGGGTTGTTCTGTTGGGATCAAAGTCGATCCGTAGAGTCTGTGCTGCGAGCGGGAGGGAAAGCGCTCCAAGTGCCAGAGATCTGAGAATGAGGGTGTGCACGATCATCGAAACCAAAAAACTAGTCCCTTCAGCCCCTCATTCAACACCTAAGTCAGCGCTTCAAGAGAGGTGGGCGTTCTTCAGGCAATCGAGGCTCCGGGTGCCCTGCGTTTCCGGAAGGCGGGTGGTTTAGAAAACATCGCAACG
>JAURPJ010000073.1 GCA_030835305.1 Verrucomicrobiota bacterium
TAGGAAGATCGGCCATCCTGGCCGCTTTCCCAGGGCTCTCGAAAGCGGGCTGTCCCAACTAGTGGTCCTGCGCCGCAGTCTCTTTGCCTCCGGGGTATCGGACGTTATCAATCAAGTCGGTTACCTCTCTTGGCGGGGCTGGAGTGAATTTCGCAACAGTAAAGGCCACCAGGAAGTTGATGATCATTCCTAGGAAGCCTATTCCTTCCGGTGAAATCCCGAACAGATACTGTGCCTTTGTTCCCCCTAAAAACTGGAAAAATATTATGTAACTCAGGGTGAAACCAATTCCAGCAACCATTCCGGCAATCGCCCCTTGTTTGTTCATTTTACGGGAGAAAATGCCCATTAGCAGGGTCGGAAAGAACGATGAAGCTGCCAACCCAAACGCAAAAGCCACCGTTTTGGCAATGAAAGTCGAAGGTGGGTTGATTCCAAAGTAAGCCGCAACCGTCAGAGCGACGAAGGATGCTGCTCTGGCATACTTGACCTCTTCTTGATCTGTCATGTCCGGCTTCACGATTTTCTTCATCAGATCGTGTGAGATCGAGGTCGAGAGAACCAACAACAATCCGGCCGCCGTCGAGAGAGCTGCCGCAATACACCCCGCCATCAGCAAGGCAATCACCCACTTTGGCAAACCTGCCATGTGGGGATTCGCCATCACCATGATATCGTTGCCAAACCAAAGCTCATTCGGATTACTCAGATCCGTTTTATTCGCCAAAATCCGCTCGCCATATTTGCCAACGCGCTGTTCCTCGGGGGCCGAGTCTTCGGGATAGATTGGCTTTTTAACGGTCGACGTGACAACAAAGACGCTGTCCGTGCCATTTTTCGAATGCCCGGGACCATGAAACTGGATGACACCGTCATCATTTTTATCCACCCACGCCATCTGCCCGGTTTTTTCAAAGTCCTTGAACCACTCGGGAGCCTTCTCATAGGACGAGTTGTTCAGGCTTTCGATCAAATTGACTCGCGAGAAGGCACCAATCGTAGGCGCCGTCAGATAAATCACGGCAATAAATGTCAGGGTCCAGCACGCTGATTTCCTGACTGACTTCACGTCTTTCACCGTGAAAAAACGCACAATGACATGGGGAAGTCCTGCCGTTCCGCACATCAACGCCGCCGTGATACAAAAAAGATCAATCTTCTCCAACTTCCCGGAGGTGTATTCTTCAAAACCCAGATCGGTGTTGATGCGATTCAACTTCTCTAAAAAAGGCACAGCCTCCTCACCCGCCGTGTATTCTCCGATCAAACCAAGTTGAGGCACGACATTGTTCGTCATCGCGATCGCGATAAAGACGGCCGGAATAGTATAGGCAAAGGCCATCACGGTATATTGGGCAACCTGGGTATAGGTAATCCCCTTCATGCCACCCATTCCGGCGTAAAAGAACACCACGGCAGATCCAATCACCACACCCTGGGCCAGCGAAACTCCGAAGAGCTGCGAAAAGACCACTCCCACCCCGTTCATCTGCCCCATGATATAGGTCAGACAGATGAAGATCGCACAGACCACCGCCACACCACGTGCGCCTTTCGAATAGTATCTCTCGCCAATAAAGTCCGGCACCGTGGCTTTTCCAAACTTCCGCAAAAACGGCACCATCAACACGGTCAGCAGGACAAAACCACCGGTCCATCCCATCAAAAACTGCGCGCCATCAAAACCTTTGCTCGCGATCAATCCCGCCATCGAGATGAAAGTCGCGGCACTCATCCAGTCGGCCGCCGTGGCCATGCCATTGGCGAAGGGCGAAACGCCCCCGCCCGCCGTGTAGTATTCGCTGGTGGACCCGGCACGCTGACGAACCGCAATCCCAATATAGAGCGCAAACGAGAGGCCAATAAAAATAAAGTTCCAGGTGTCTTGGGTCATTTCGTCTCCTCCTCATCGTGTTCAAGATCCGCCTCAATCCGCTCCATCCAAAATTTGTAGCCCAGCAAAATCAGCACAAAGGAAATGATCGAGCCCTGCTGCGCCATCCAGAATCCAAAGGGTGCCGACCCCACGCTCGGAAAGTTCTCGTCAAGCCAATCGCGCAGGAGAATTCCGCAACCAAACGAGGTCACAAACCAGATCACAAGGAGCACTCCCACACAGCGTAGGTGTGCCCTCCAATAGCGCCCTTTGGCGGCCTTCGTTTTTGCCATATCAATTGTGTTTCGGAAGGCTTAACAACTCGTTAGGGCTGCTGAAAGCCTGAAAGCGGGACTTGGGCATTTTTCGTTTTGACCTCCGGCAATTCATGCTTTCCTCCTGCGGCGATTTCGACCGCCCTCTATTATTCCATGAGCAATCCCATTGAGGTCCGTTCCTTGGACCGTCTTCCGAAAGGCGGATGCCTTATCGTGCCCGGCCGGCTCGATGCTCACCAAGCTAATCAGCTCGCCGCCAGCCTGTCCGGCCGGACGATCACCTGGCTGGTGGAGGAAACCGGGACTCTCACCGAAGATCTTCAGTCCTTTCTCCAGCTCAGTGGCTTTCAGGGAGCTGCATTTTCCAAAAATGACGAATCCCTTCCCGACGTCGGCAAAAACCTGGAACCCAAAATCGCAGGCAATGGCGTTCTCATCTTCGTCCCGGGCTTCACCAACTCCCGCCCCGGCACCTTCTGCCGTATTCCGTCCGACATCCTCCGCTCCTTGTGCCAGCTGGAACTTCCCGTCGCCCCTCTTGATATTTCGGTCCCCGGGGAAACCATGCTCCAGATCGAAAACTCAGCTAGGCTTCCATCGGCCATCCTCAATTTTGGCAAAGCCATTCCCCGTGGTCAGGCCACTATCGCCCGCTACCGCGAAGCTCTCCTCTCCGCAGCCGAGGAAACCTTCTCCAGCCGCGATTTCCTCAAAGGCTCACTCGCCATGGCGGTCCTGCACGGTCTCAAAAAGCACTCCGGCACGAACAGTCTTTACGACGGCACGGACGACTCCGAACTCCCTTTCGAGAAGATCCTCGGCGCCGCTCTCGCTCTTTCCAAAGAAATCAAACTGGCGACCAAGAAAAAGCGCGTTGGCATCATTCTCCCTCCCGGTCGCGGCGGCATGATTGCCAACATCGCAGTCCTCTTCGCCAACAAGGTGCCGGTGAATCTCAACTTCTCCGCCTCCCACGAGGCCGTCCGCTCCGCCATCCGTCAGGCCGACCTCGATCGCTTTGTCACTGCCGATCCCTTCGTCCGCAAGGTCGCAGACTTTCCTTGGCCTCCCAACCGCGACCTCCTTTTCATCGAGCGTATCCTGCCGCAGATTAAAAAGAAAATCGTGAAGTGGGTCCTTCTAAGCAAGCTTCTCCCGGCCCGGGTCATTGCCAAACTTCACGGAATCGGAAAGTTAAAAGGTGACGAAGAAGCCCTGCTCCTCTTCACTTCCGGCTCCTCCGGCGAGCCCAAGGGAGTTCCCCTGACCCACCGAAACCTGCTCGCAAACGTCTGCCAGTTTGGGCGCCAGCTCGATCTCCCTCATGACACCAAGCTCCTCGGTTGCCTTCCGCTTTTCCATTCCTTCGGGAGCACGGCAACCCTTCTTTTCCCCATCATCGAAGGCCTCGACCTCGTCACTTATCCCTCACCACTCGAGACCAAGCGCCTCGCCGAGTTGATCTCGCAGCATCAGGTCAACCTCCTCCTCGCCACCCCGACCTTCCTTCGCGGCTACATGCGCCGAGTCAACTCCGAGATGCTCTCCTCGCTCAAGATCGTGGTTACTGGAGCCGAAAAACTCCCGGAAAACCTCGCCAAGTCTTTCCTTGATAAATTCGGCATTCTTCCCATGGAAGGCTACGGACTCACCGAAACTTCACCGGCGGCCACCGTCAACCTGCCTGACCCCGCCGGCGAAAACGGCCTCCCCGTCATCCCATCACAGCGCTTCACCTCTGTCGGCCCACCTCTGCCCGGTCTCGCCGTCCGCATCACCAACCCGGCGACCGACGAGGACAATACCATCGATCAATCCGGCATCATCTGGATGAAAGGAGCAAACATCTTTAACGGCTACCTTGACCGGCCCGAAGTCACCGAGGAAGTCATCGACGCAAACGGTTGGTTTAAATCAGGGGACGTCGGTCGCATCGATGAAGAGGGCTTCCTCTTCATTGAAGGCCGCCTCTCGCGTTTCTCCAAAATCGCCGGAGAAATGGTCCCGCACGAAACCGTGGAAGCCGCCGTCAACCGGGTTTGGGGGCTCGATAACGAAACGGAGCGAAAGGTCGCCATCGTAGGTATCCCGGACGAAAAGAAAGGCGAAGCCATCGCCCTTCTTTCAACGATCGCCGGTCCTGCCATCGAACAGGAAAACCTGGACCTTCGCTACAAACTCCTCGACGATGGTCTTCCAGCCTTGTGGTGCCCCAAAACAATCATTCCGGTCGAGCAAATCCCCGTCTTGGCTTCGGGCAAGCTCGACATCAAGGGCTGTGAAGAACTCCTCGCCAACTCCTGACGCCGACATTGTCCGCTTCGACCACTTTATGGCCGAAGCACTTTACGGACCGAATGGTTACTACACCAGCCCGCGCACCATCCTCGGTTCGAGGGGAGACTTCACCACCACCCCCAAGCTCACCAAGCTACTCGCGAAAAAGATCGCCACCTGGATCGAATCAGCATGGAAGCGACAGGGCCAAAATCTCCCCGTCATTGAACTCGGGCCTGGCGACGGCACCCTCGCCAACGACATTGGCAAATCACTGGGATTCTTCGCCCGCCGCAAGCTGGATTACCACTTCGTGGAAATTTCTCCCCACCTCGCCAAGCGGCAGCAGGAGAAGAACAAAGGGACCTGGCACACGACCCTCGGAGAAGCTCTCGTCGTCACCCGGGGCTCGGCTCTCATCATCTCCAACGAATTCTTCGACGCCTTTCCGGTTCGCATTTTCAATCAAGCACTCGACGAACTTTATCTGGGCCCCAACAAGGAGGAGATTTGGCGGCCCTGCCACAAACTCCCGGACTCCGCACTTCTGGGAGATCCCCCGGCCCGCTTCGAGCATGCCGGATCCATCCAACAATGGTTCCGGAGGGAGCTGAGCAAAATGAAAGCCGGAGAAATCCTAACTATCGACTACGGCGGCGATCCGGATGAAATCTACCACCGTCGCCCCCTGGGAACAATCCGGGCTTACGCCCACCACATGCGATTTCTTCCTCCCGAAGCCTATCAAAATCCCGGGAAGCAAGACCTCACCTTCGACGTCAATTTCTCCGAACTCATCCGCTGGGGAAAAGAGATCGGTTTGAAAAAGACCAGCCTCATGACCCAAGCCGAATTCCTTGGGACGCATGATGTGGACGGAGCCGGAGGAGCCTTCAAGGTCCTCCACCAAAGAAAAAAGAGCGCAGATGATACCTCCTAGAGCTCCTTAATCACGATCTTGCGATAGCTTGCCTCAAACGGCGGCCCGCTGTGAGCCTGTAACGCGATGTAGCCCTCCAAAGGAATCGACTCATCCTTCTCAGTATAGTCGCAGGTCAGGATGTCATTGACCCAAAGCCGGACCCTCTTTCCTTCGCACCGGATTTTGTAATCGTTCCAACCCTCTCTGGCTGCTTTTGCGGCTTCCTTGGAAACCCAATTTCCCATGACCTTGCGACGTCGCGACTCATCGTAAAGCTTCCCCCACCAACCGGGCCCCACATCGGCCTGGTAGCCAATCATCTCGTGGTGATCCTTGATCCGCTCGCTTCGGATCTGAATACCGGCATTGGGCTTTTCACCCTCAACCTTGACCTGCAGGGTGAGCTCGAAATCCTTGTAACGCTTTTCGGTTGTAATGAAGGTGTTATGAGGAACCTTTTTTTCGAGCGAGCCTCCGACAATAGCCCCGGCTTTGACTTTCCACATCCATGCCTCTTTTTCCTGAACCGACCATCCTTTCAAGGTTTTGCCATCGAAGAGGGACTGACCGGTAGCGAGCGAGGCGCCCAACAAGCACAAAACTAACAATTTCATTCCTGATTATCGGGCAATCCGGAGCCTGGGTCGATCTCCAAAGCCACGGTTTTTCGTCATTTTTTCGTTAGTAATCGCCGCTACAGCGAGTATTTGTCGGCGTATGAAGCACTGCGCAATTGGAATCTCAGTTGGCCTACTTGGTCTTTCCTCTGCCATCGCCCAGAACGGCGATCGGAAGGGACACGATAAAATGGGCAAAGTTGTCCCCGAGGAATTGATCCCCGCCGCTCCCGTGCTGAGTGTCGACGAAGCACTCAAAACTTTCACCATCGAGAAGGGATTCGTGATCGAGCCTGTTGCTGCAGAGCCTCTTGTCGACAAGCCGGTCGCCTTGACCTTCGATCCCTCCGGTCGGATGTGGGTTTGCGAAATGCGCGGCTACATGCCCGACATTGACGGCAAGCTCGAGGACAAACCCACCGGTCGGATTGCCATTTTGGAAGATACCAATGGCGACGGCAAGGCCGACAAACGGACCACTTTCCTCGACAACATCGTTCTCCCCCGTGCCATTTCCCTCGTTCCCGGCGGGATTCTTTACGGGGATCAAAACAACCTCTATTTCGTCGCACGTGACGGAGACAAACCCAAGGGTGAAGCTGTGGTTCTCGATAACAAGTTTGCTCCCGGCGGCAACGTCGAACACAAAACCAACGGGCTCATGTCCGGCATTGATAACTGGCTCTATAACGCCAAATCAAACGCCCGCTACAAATTCATCCCCGGCGAAAACAAAGTTCTCAAGGAGTCCACCGCTTTCCGAGGACAGTGGGGCATCACCCGCGACAACTTCGGGCGCCTTTTCCACAACTCAAACAGTACCCTCCTCATCGGGGATCGGGTTCTGCCCAACCTTCTTGATGGAAACAAGTCGGTCAAGATCAAGGCCAAGACCACCGAGCGGGTTGGATCCAATGCGGTCTTCCCGGGTCGCGTCACTCCCGGCCTGAACCGCGCCTACATCTCCTCGCACAACGGCTACGGATCAAACACCATCGACCCAAAGACCTTCAAACTCACCAACGCGACCGGCGCTTGCGGCCCGGTCATTTACCGTGGCAACAACTTCCCTGAATCGGTCAACGGGAACGCCTTCGTCTGCGAGTCGGCTGCCCAACTCGTCAAAATGATTGGCATTGAAGCCAAGGACGGAAATCTCAAAGGGTCCCACCCACTCCAAAAGCGCGATTTCCTGACGTCGACCGACGAGCGCTTCCGTCCGGTAAACATCTACAACGCACCGGATGGGTCTCTTTACCTTTTGGACATGTATCACGGCATCATTCAGCACAAGACCTACATGACCACCTATCTGCGCGAGCAGACCTTGAGCCGGGGACTGGAAGGACCGGGCTACGGACACGGCCGGATCTATCGGATCCGCTCAGCCAACAAGCCTCTCGCAACGGTTGCGGATCTCTCAAAAGCCTCTGAGACGCAACTCATCAAGAATTTGGACAGCCCCATCGGAGCCGTTCGCGACCTTGTTCAAAAGGAACTTATCGATCGCAGGGCCGATCCCAAGCCCATCATCGCAGCCCTCGCCACCGGCGCAGCGAAGGATCTGACCCATATTCATTTGATCTGGACGCTGGAAGGCCTCGGCGCTTTGAAGGCCGAGCACCTTGTCGGGGCACTCGCTTCCAAAAACGAGGAGCTTGTTTCAAGTGCTCTCTACGCAGCGCTCTCATTGCCCGACAACGAATTGATCAAGCTGGCATCATCGGCGGCAGAGGCAAAGGCCACCGCAATGACAGCTCCCTACAAAGCCCGGGTTCTTGCGGCAACCCCCAGCCCTGTTGCACACGAGGCTCTGGTTGCACTTCTTGAAAAGCACCACAAGGTCTCACTCGTTCGTGAGGCCGCCATCTCCGGACTTGGCCGAACCGCCGTTCTCTTCGACAAGGTGAACAAAGGTCGCTTTAGCGAGAAGGGCTTCGACAAGTGGCTCGACGAATCCAAGCGTGGCCCCCAGAAGCAGATTGATCCCAGCACCCTCCTCAAAGGAGAGCACCTCGCCTCATTCAAACGCGGCGAGAAGCTTTACAGCACCACCGCAGCTTGCATTGGTTGCCACGGACAGGACGGTGGCGGACTCGACAACCTCGGACCACAGCTCGACGGGTCCGACTGGGTCACCGGAAGCGAGGAGCGTCTTGTTAAAATCCTCCTTCACGGACTGACCGGCCCCATCATGGTCAATGGTAAGAAGTTTACCCCGCAGGCCTTTATGCCCGGGCTCGGAGTGAACCCAACGATCAAGGATGGAGATATTGCAGATATCTCTACCTTCATCCGGGCCAACTGGACCAACCGCGCGCCCCAAGTCACCAAGCCCACCGTCTCCAGAATCCGAAAGGCAACCTCCGACCGCTCCGCCGGCCAGATGTATTCCCAACAGGATTTCCCGATTAAAAGGTAGAAAAAACCTTTCGGATGGTCAAAAGCCATCCCCAGCGGCCTCGCTCCAAAGCGAGGTCGCTTTTTTTTGTCAACACCCCACCATCAAAACGATCCCGGTTCCATGAAAATCAATTCCGCCCTCTGGCAGACCATCCTCACTTTTGCCCTCACAGACGGTCCCGTCTCTGCACAGACCATCATTTATGAAGGCTTCGATTACCCGCCGGGCGCCGAGGTCTCCGGCCAGGGGATCTCAACAGATGGTTGGGACGGAGCATGGTCCACGAGTGGAGGAGCAAACCATCACGTCACCACCGGGGGGCAACGGTTTGGAGATCTGGAAGTGACGGGCGGTGCGCTTCAAAGACCCACTCGAATCGGCAACGGCGCGATCAGTCGCCGCATCTCCAGTTCCGCACAGACTTCCCTGACCACCGATCACACAACGATTTGGTTCAGCGCACTCATGACCGCGACCGGTCCAGTTCCAGGAAGTGCGGGCTTTGCTGCCAATTCCTACGGCACCTTGATCTTTGGCGACGCCCCTCTGACCGGTGGGTCCGGAAATGCCGCAGCTCCAATTCAAGGCACGGGGAATGCGATTGGAGTTGGCTTCGCAGGCACGGGAGGTGGGAATAGCTTCGGCAACATGCGGATCCAGGCAGTCGCATACAACGGGGGGGTGCGGATCCAGCAAAATCCCACAAGTATTGGCAATGGCACCAATTTGCTCTTGGGCCGAGTGGACTGGAATGCCAATGGCACGAATGACATCCTGAGATTATACCTCCTCGACAATCCGGAGACTCCTCCTGGGGCACCCTTTGCCACCATTGAAATCGACCTGGACCAAACCAACCTGAACCAGATCTCAATTGGTGATTCTCAAACCGCGATCTTTGACGAAATCCGATTCGGGCCCAGCCTGACGGATGTCCTGCCTGTCAAGGCTCCGCCCGTCAGTGACGGACCTAACATTATTTACATCCTGGTCGACGACATGGGCTACTCCGATCTTGGCTGTTATGGAGGCGAAATCGACACTCCACATATCGACAGTCTCGCTGCAAACGGCATCACTTTTCGACAGTTTTACAACAACGCAAAATGCGAGCCCTCACGTGCCGCCATCATGACCGGACTCTACCACGGCCGGGGCTTGAACGCCACCGGTGGAGCCACCCTTGCCGAAGCCCTGGGTACGGCAAACTACCGAAACTACGCGGTCGGAAAATGGCACCTCGGCACCGGAGCCCTCACGCCGGTCATGCAAGGCTTTGACAACTTCTACGGTTTTTATGGCGGTTCCTCCAACTACTTCCCTGCCAACATCACAAGCAACTCGGTCAAGAGAGATACCCGGGAACCAAACAACTTCGTTTCCGCCTACCCGGATTCCTACTTCACCAACGGAACGACCAGTAGTAACCAAACAACTTTCCCTCCCGGCTACTACATGACCGACGGACTCGGTGACAATGCGGTCGCCTTCATCGAAGACGCCGTGACCAACCACGGAGACCAACCCTTTTTTATGTATCTCGCCTTCAATGCACCCCACACTCCGCTTCAGGCTCCCGACGCCTTGATCCATAAATACCGCGGATCCTACATGGATGGTTGGGACCTCATGCGTCAGGAGAAATGGGAGAAGCAAAAAGCCCTCGGCTTAATTGACCCCGGCTGGCAACTCTCCAATCTACGGGATGATATCCCCGCGTGGGACTCGCTCACAGTCGCCCAAAAAGAGGCTGAAGACCACCGCCGCTCCGTCTACGCCGCGATGATGGATTCCGTTGACCAAAACGTTGGGAAGGTTCTGCAGGCGCTCAGCGATGCCGGGATCTCAGAAGACACTCTTGTGATTTTCACCGGCGACAACGGGGCCCAGGCCTTCGACAACACAAGCGATCGAACCTCCAGTCCGTCCTCGCAAAGCTCCCGCTGGAGTATGGGTCCTGCTTGGGCTGCCTTCAGCAACACCCCCTTCCGATACTACAAACAATCGAGTCACAACGGAGGGATCTGCACCCCCTTCATCGCCCGCTGGCCCAAAACCATTGCTCCCGGAACCATGACCGACCAACCGGGTCACATCGTCGATATCATGGCAACGTTTGTTGATATTGCGGGGATCAACTATAACACCTTAACCAAAAACAATGGCGCTCCCGTTCCACCGATGGACGGAACGAGCCTCCTGCCCATATTCGAAGGCGGTTCCCGCCCGGCTCCCAATTTTTGGGGATTCGAGTACGGCCAAAGTGAATTCGGTCTCATTCAAGGCGACTGGAAACTCGTCGCCTTTAGCAGCAGCCCCTGGCGCCTCTTCAATCTCAAAGAGGATCGAACCGAGACCAATAATCTCCGCTGGCAATACCCCGACAAAGTGATCGAACTCGCCGCTCTCTACGATCAATGGGCCATCGACACTTACGGGGACACCCGCGCCACCTACGGCGAGCGTGACCTCCGATCACAACTCATCCAGGAGCTCCGCTATACCCAGGTTCTGGGTGGAGGACTGGTCAGTCCCCCGGGAGGCTCGACTGTCGACCTCGACGGCGTAAATGCCGGGGGAACTTTCTCGATGAATGATCACTGGGAAATTTACGACACCCGGACCCGGGGCTCCGGCCTCGCAACTATCAACGATAGCTTTGTCTTCGCGTCAAAAATCTTTTGTGGCAATGGACGCCTGTCTGCAAAGGTGCAGTCGATGGACAATATGACTTCCGATGGCTTTGCCGGAATCATGGTCCGCCAGACCAAAGAGGCGGACAGCGGCATGCTCATGATTGGCATCACCCCCGATGGAGAGCTTCTCCTGTCAACCCGAACCGAAAACGGTGGAGCCAGCACCACCACTGTTGGCGCTGCTGCTCTCGCCCTACCCGTTTATTTTCAAATCAGCCGCACCGAAAAACAATTCACCTCGTCCTTTTCAACAGATGGGATCATCTGGACTGATCTGGCGACTCTCACTCTCGACTTGCCCATAACCCTCCGGGCCGGCCTTGCCTCTGCCTCCGGCACGACCAGCTCGCAGGGTGACGTCATCTTCCGCGAATGGGAGCATCTCGACATCGCCACCTATCCTTTACGTCCGCGAAGACTCGATGGCCTGCCGCAGTTCTTCGCATATGCCCTGGGCCTGGGTGACGCAGACAGCGCGACAGAAGCCCTGCCCAAGCTGACCCTCAAATTGGACGCAGGTCTGCGCTATCCCGAGCTACGGTTCCACCGCCGCATCGGCATCCCGGACTCACAATTCTCGATCAATTGGCTCGGCGAAAAGCTGAACCTCAACGAAAACGATTCCGCAAACTGGTCTCTCCTAAATATCACACCGAATCCGAACGGCATCAGTGAAAGCGTTCTCTTGAGACGAAACGGACCGTCCTCCTCCAACCGTGGATTCTACTCGTTGGGAGTTGAGAAATGAACCACAATACTGTTGGGTAAAGAATCGACGAATGTCCCCCATCGCCCCCTGGTCATTTCGCTTACGGGTCGAGCTTCAAAAAACGGCGGCTCAATTCGAAAACCTCGTTGGGACAACCGAGAGCGGCCTTCAGCTTCACATCCCTGTCCCAGGAGTTTTTCGTCAGCACAATATCAACTATCTGCCTGATCGTAAGGCGCAGCGGAAACTGCAAAGCTGTCACGAGCGGAGTATTTGTCAGCGGATAATCGGTGCCATACATAAGGCGGCCTTTCAGCCTCTCGTCGTTGAGCACTTGCGGCAAATACTTGCTCCGATTCGCTTGCGTCAATGTGGAAATATCAGCATGGAGATTTTGATAATCAGGCATCATTTCCAGCAAGCGTTCGATATTCTCAACCCCTTCCCGCTCGCCCGAACTCGCAACGTGGGCCGCGATAATCCGGACCCCGCATTCCAAGGGAAGCTTGAGCAACCTGGGATCACCGAGCGCATTGTCGGTTCGCGAAAAGGAATCTTCATCGCCCACGTGGGTCAGAAGCGGGAGATCAAGTTCCACCATCTTGAGGTAGTAGTCACGATACCTTACATCCGATGGATCGATTCCCTGGATGTTCGGAAGCCACTTCACAAAGATCGCTCCATTCTTTTTAGACCACTCCAATTCCTTTAGAGCATCTTTCCGGTTTGGATGAACGCTCGCGCCAAAGTGAAGCCCCTTCCTCTTCATCACAGACTCGCCAACAAAGCGATTCGGGACATAGACCTCGATCTCATCTTCGATGAGAATTCCCTCTTCATCATAAGGAGCATCCATCGCAAGAATGACGACGTCATCCACATATCTTGACTCCGAGATCTGACTTACAATGACATCCAAAACAATCCCGTCCCCCTTTTCGCTTACCTCCTCCTCACTCGTTCCAAAGATTTTGAGATAAAGTTTAAATTTCCAGCTCTCACGCAAAACCTTCGAAACTCTCGCACCACTTCCACCAGCCCCAAACCCTGCTGTGTGGCAGTGCATATCCAGGATCCCTTTCGGCGGAGGCGAAACACGCGAATACGGTCCTTTAAAAAAAATCACCCGAAGAACCAGCAGAATGATCGTAGCTACCAAGGAAAACCAGAGAACGGGCATCTCGCGATTTTTTACTCATTTGCCGGCCTTGCCAAGCCGGATGTCTGGACCAGCCACTTAATCTGCTAGATCAGGGGAATTCGAATTGCGAAAACAGATCCCTTCCCAGTTTCACTTTTAACCTTTCCAACACCGTCACCCAAGGAATTGTCAGTGCCCTTGGTCGGACCAATCTCTGCATCACCACAGCCATCTTCTCCCGCAGCGGAGGCAATCTTGGTATTGGCGTCGCGATTCTAAGCGACCTCGTTGTCAACCCCACCGAACAAATCATCGATTAAGGTGAAGTGCATAGGGGCTACCTTGGGGTGCATCTCGGAGACCTCACTCCGGATTTGGCCCAAGCTCTCGGCGAAGACGAAAACGGGGCCGTGATTCACGAGGTAATGCTTGATTCTCCAGCTGAAAAAGCAGGATTACGGGATGGCGACGTCGTGACTCATCTTAACGATCGCTAGGTTGACGGGCCCGCGCGACTTCGTCATCTCGTTGGCACTGCCTGGCCAGGGACCGATGCTCTCTTCAAGATCATTCGCAAAAGAAAGGAGCTCGAAATCAAATGCCAAACCGGATCGAAGGATCGCAGGAGTTCCTCAAGATCTGGGCGTCCAACCCAAACAAGAAACGGCCCACTCGGTTCGCTTGTCCTTGGAATCCAAAGCGCTGACGTGACGGATGAGGACCGCTCTCGTCTTGCACTCCCGGAGGGCACCACCGGAGTGATCATCGAAAGTATTGCGCCCGACTTACCGGCCTCCCGTGCCAAACTCTCGCCGGGTGATATAATCACCGGGATCAACCGAACTCCCGTCAAGGACGTTGAGGACGCCTTCGGAGTCGCTGAAAATGCCCTTGGAGAAAAACAGGGAAAACTCCTTCTTCTGCGAATCATTGGCGAAAACAGACCACTCTAAGTCGCTGTAAAAACCTCCTGAATCATAAACCTGAAAAGTTCCTGGAACCATGAATTGAAAGGTAACGTGAACGAAGAGTATGAAAGCGCCATCTCCTTGGTATCTCCGCAAGCCTGTGGTTGTTGGGCTGGTCGTAGCCCTGATCATTAGACTCCCCGTGCAAGCATTTTTCCTAATTCGGAGGTCTTCCAAAAAAGAGTTGAACACCGATCTTGTTAAGCGGCTCGACAGCTTGATGCTGTCGATAGCCGGGATGGATGAAAACGAACTCAAGGTATCCATCGAAGGGCGCACCGTCACCGGGACGACGGAGGTAACGGTAAGGGTGAGAGGCTAGGTCGTATTCTGCTTAGGTCAAACACCCGCAGCCATTTGAGAAAACGTTCACGTTCCTGGGAGATATTCTCAGCGACTGGTTTGAGACAAGATATGTAGATGGAAAATTACTCACCACCGTCACTAAGGTCTCGGAAATCAGCTGAGGTTTTACCCAAAGAATAAAAAACGCTCACCCGGTCTGAGATTCGGGAGAGCGTTTTTGTGAACGATCTACAGGCGGCTATACCGTCATCACCTCTTTCTCCTTGGCCTCGGTCAATTCGTCAATCTGCTTGACGTATTTGTCAGTGAGCTCCTGCACGCTCGCTTCGTAGTCGCGCTGACCATCCTCGGTGAGCGTGTTATCGGATTTCATTTTTTTACCAAGATCCATGCCATCCTTGCGGGCACCACGAACACTGATGCGACCTTCTTCGGACATCGACTTTACCGATTTCACAAGCTCCACGCGGCGCTCCTCGGAGAGCTCGGGAATTGGAAGGCGAATCCGCTGTCCCTCATTCACTGGATTTAAGCCGAGCTTGCTTTCGCGGATTGCTCTCTCGATATCGCCTGCGGTAGAAGGATCGAAGGGTTGAACCACCAGCATCCGGGGCTCCGGCGCGGTGATGACAGCGAGACCATTCAATTTCATGACGCTGCCATACGCGGCAACCGACACATCGAGGTTTTCGACCAAGGCCGGTGAGGCCTTGCCGGTCCGGATCGAAGTGAACTCCGAGCTGGTGTGCTCGACCGCCTTCTTCATGGCCTCTTCGACCTGTTTGAGTGCTTCCGCTGCTTCCATGGGTTGTGGTATTTTAAGTGATTAATTAATGAACGATGGTGCCAATCTCCTGGCGATTGAGAGCGAGTTGGATGTTTCCCTCCTTCCCAAGGTCAAAAACAATGATGGGAATATCATTATCCATGCAAAGACTAAACGCTGTGGCATCCATAACGCCAAGCTCGCTACTGATGCATTCGCGAAATGACACGGTCTCATAGCGAACAGCATCAGGATTTTTCTTGGGATCCGAATCGTAAACACCATCCACCATGGTTGCTTTGAAGATGACGTCGGCATTCATCTCGTTGGCCCTTAGCGCCGCAGTGGTGTCGGTCGAAAAGAAAGGACTCCCAGTACCGGCCGCAAAGATCACGATCGCCCCACGCGACATCTGCCGGGACGCTTTACGACGGATAAAAGGTTCAGCCACATTTTGCATGTGGATGGCGGAATGAACGATACACTCCTCCCCCTCCTGTTCCAGCGCAGCTTGCAAGGCCAAAGCATTCATCACCGTTGCCAGCATTCCCACGTAATCGGCTGTTGCACGATCCATTCCCCGCGCACTTGCCGAGGCTCCCCTCCAGAAATTGCCACCGCCAACAACAATCGCAAGTTCTACCTCCGCAACCTGCCGGGCTTCATGAATCTCGCGAGCAATCCGCTCAACGATTTCAGGTGAAATATTGTCGTGACTCCCGGAAGCCCGTAAGGCTTCACCGCTGAGTTTCAAGACCACTCGTTTGAAATTTCGGATCGCTGCAAGGTCACTCATCTGCTGGAGGGGAGCTTGACAGGACAAGACCAAGCCGGAAAGCGGAAAAGGAATGTTGAGTCAATTTCCGCCCATCGAACACGCCACTCCTATCCCGCAACCACAAATCTCCCGCCCAAATCGCGAAGCGAGCTGTTTTTTTCGGTGGTCCCTTCAATGACAAGCTTCACCTTCAAGGGCTGGTTCTCCGGCTGTTGATAATCTTCGAGAGTCTTTTTAAGAGCTTGAATCGAAAGCTTCAGCACCATCCTGATGGGCAAATCGACCCCCTCGGGCACCCTTATCTTTGCCAGATTAAACACGACTCTTAGCTCGCCGGAGTCATCCATCTCCCCGAAAACTTCAACCTGAAACAAGGCCAGCAAATTACACTCCTTCACCTCATAATTGAAAATGGCAGGCATCCGGTGGGCAGTCGCAATCGCCGACACCAAATTTTCCGGCATGGCTCCACTCAGGACCATCGGCCTCGAAAAAATCCGGGCCTGAACCATCTCACCTTGAAACTCGTGATCGACATCGGTTCCGTGAAGAGAGAGTGGCTGGAAAACCCGCAAAACCTCGAGAGTTGTCGCACAGGACAAACTCACCGACATCAGAAGAAGAGTCAAAATCTTTGGCATGAGTAAAATGTTAACATGACCCAACTAAAAAAGCGAACTATTTCAATCCAATCCTCAAGGTCTCCAAATGCCCCCGTGCCAGCTCGCCACCACTCATTCGGCGGCTCCCTTCCAGCTGGACCTCACCCAGAATGAGACTGCCGGAACCACAGGCAATCTCAAGCGTCCCTTCCCCCACTTCAAGCAACTCTCCCGGCTTGCCTTGTCCCCGGCCAACACCCACCGGAGGAAAAACCTTCAATCTCTTTGAGCCCAGTCCGGCCGAAGTTCCCGGCCATGGGTGGTAGGCTCGTACGAGACACTCCAGCTCCGTCGCCGCCTTCGACCAATCCAAAAAGCCATCCTTCCGACCCAATTTGGGAGCATAGGTTTGCAACGACTCATCCTGGGCGACGCCCTTCACTGGCCCTTGTTTGAGCAATTCCAGGGCGGCGCGACATGCCGCAGGCCCGGCTTCCGCGAGACGATCATGAAGTCCCCCCCCGGTCTCTCTCTCCAAAATCGGGAAAGGCTGCTGGAGAATGATACGACCGGCATCGAGTTTTTTCACCACATGAATAACACTCCACCCCGTCTCGGCATCGCCGTTTTTTAAAGCCGCTTGAATGCAGGAAGCCCCCCGGTATTTCGGAAGCAATGATGCGTGTAAATTGATGATCGCCCGCGCCGGGATATCAATCAGAGACTGCGGAAGAATCTGCCCATAAGCCATGACCACAATGACATCGGGCGCCCACGCCTTAATCTGCTCGAGCGCCTCCACCCTGCGAACAGATTCCGGCTGAATCACCGGGATTCCCGCATCCAGAGCCAATTGCTTCACCTTCGGGGCTGTCATAATCTGCTTTCGCCCGACCGGTCGGTCCGGTTGGGTGACCAGCCCCACCACCTCGTGCCCGCTGGCGAGCGCATCGGCAAAAGTGGGTTCGGAGATCTCCCCCGTAACCATAAAGACGAGGCGCATTGCTAAATCGTTTGGTTGGCAATTTGCTGGTAGGCCTCCAGCGTCTGCAGCTTCGCGAGAATATCGTAGAGAACCTTCGCCGGGGACTGCGTGGCATCAATGTCACACCGTAGATCCTCACCATAATAGTCAAGAATCGGCTTGGTCTCGTCCTCATAGGTTTTGATCCGGTGTTGGATCACGACCTCGGAAGCATCGTCGAGTCGCTGCTCCTTCAGTGCCCGCTTACGGAGTCGGCGGGCCAGCTCATCGCGGTTTGGACAGCTCAGATGAAAAACCGCGTGAATCTCGACGTGATCTTCCAGCATTCTCGCCTGATCCTGATTCCTTGGAATCCCATCGAGCAAAAGAATATCGATGTCCGGCTTATAGCGGTGGCTGGTGATGAGATCCTTCATGTGACTTGCCCAGAGCTGAATTGTCAGTTCATCCGGCACCAATTCCCCTCGCTTGGAATACTCCACAAACTTGCGCCCCAGCTCGGTTCGCGTGTCCAACTGACGAAAAACGTCTCCGCTGGAATAGTGGTAAAAACGTGGGATTTTAGCCAAAATAGCCCCTTGGGTCCCCTTTCCGGCTCCCGGCGCACCAAGGATCAGAATTGCAGGTTTTTTAGATGATTCGACGAGTTCGCTCATTGCTAGAGAGCGGAGTGTGCGTCAGGTTTCCGGAACGCTCAACCACAAATCAGGTCCGCGGGTCTCCATCCAGCGCAACCAGGACCAAAAACACGAACACCGGAGCCGCCACCGCGACGTCAACCAACACCCGATAGGCGTCGGCCTCGAACTTGCGACGTGCCTGGTTCAACAAAAAGAACCCGGCCGACCCCACCAGCAACCCCACCGCGAAAGGCTTGTAAAAGGACTGCTCGTGGTAGTAATCCTCGTTAAAAAAGAAGGCCTCGCGCTCCAAAGTGCTCATGTAGATATACATTGCCACCCCCGCCACGAGGAGAGTTCCCAGATTCAGAACCGCTGCCGCATCATCATCGTCCTCCCCCTTCAGTCGCCAAAAATCAATCGCGGTCATATTGATCACACAAAGCGCCGCAAAGAGGAGCACCTCGGAAGAAAACACCATGTCCCCGAAAGGCAAAACCGGCGAGTAGGCGTGAATGCCCGCCGAAGCTCCATACGAAAATGTCAGTCCGGCAACGAGATTCTTACCCAGGCCGGATTGTTCCGACTTGGGCTGATTCACCGCGATCACGAAGTAAACGACGGCACAGAGCATCACGAAAAGACCATATTGCAGCACCGTCTGGGCGAGATTAAAAAGCACCGAGTGAAGGCACCACAGCGCCGCCACCGCAATCACTCCGAAGAAAAACTTGGCATATCGCTGATGAAAATGATGCCTCGTATCCAGAAGCATGGTGTCCCCTTTACGGTGCGCATCAACGATTCGATCGAGCGCATAGACGATCCAAACTGAAAACCCGAGGGTGGCCCAAAGTTGCCAGGGCACACTCACCACTCCCCATGCCTTGGAAAACATCCACGCCCAGGCCAATGCAACCAGCGGAGCATCAAGGCTCAGCAAGTTCGGCCATAGCCACCAGGGCGCACGTTCCTTCTCCATTCTCTGCGGGAACCTCAACCGCGCCTTCTCGAAATGCAAGTCTAGGCCGCGCTAAATCTCGCCCTCCACAAGCTCACCCGGAAACGGGGGCAACGGACATCCGACGGAATCGGCAATCGTGCGCAACAACTCCGCCTCACGGCTCGAAAGCGTCCCGTCCCGCGCTGCCGCCGTGACACAAGACACCAAAATCCGCCTCTTCACCAGCGGGGAAGCCTGGTCAAACTTTTCCAAAACCTCATCCAGTTCAGCGTGCGAAGACACTCCTTTGCGAGCAAAGCGCGCTTTCCAGTCACTCGTCGCTGCCAGATAAGCGGCTTCAGCACCTTCCGCACTTCCAGCTCCGATTTCCGATACGGTCGAAATCAGAATGTTCGCCTCCGGCAGCAGTCGATCAAAATTGTGGTAGCGAATTTTCCGGAAGGCCTGCCGGTCAAAATGACTGCCAAGGTGCCGCTCGATCACCCGCTGAATCATAAATTCAAAGAGATCCACATGCCCGTCACTCGCAATCAACCAGCGGGTGATATCACGGAATCTTTCATACTCCAGCGGTCCCAAACCCCGCAAAGTCGGCAGTGTCAACTCCACCAGCGCAATCTTCCTCGCCGAATGCATGCCCCGAACCTCGGCCTGCCAATGCAATGCCAACTCCTTGGCCTCAACGCCCGCCGCCTTCTCCAAAAAGGAAATTTCGCCAAGCAACAGCTGATCATCCTCAGCCAGAAGCAGCCCAAAAATCACCGCTTGTGCCACCTCTCGATCCTCGATCGCCTCCCGCCACTGCTGCGAAAGCCCGCGATACAATTCCTGCCCCGTCGAAATACGCCGATGTTCCTCCTGTCCAATCCCACTCGCCGCCCCCAGGACCACCGCCCCCGGCAACCCGTCCAGCGGACCTTTCCTCTCCTCGTTCTTCGTTTTTCGATCAGACGCCACCGGCTTGATCTCCGACCGCACAAATTCACCATCCCAACTTTCCTGCACCGCACGAATCCGAACGTCCAAGGGAGGGTGGGTCGCGAAGCCAAAACTAAACATCCCGCCATTTGAGAAAAACATGTGGCTCGCTTCAATCGCCTTCGGAGATTTCATTTTCGATCCCTTCTCCGAACCTCCGATCTTCTTCAGAGCCCCCACAATCCCATCCGGATTCCTCGTGAACTGCACCGACGAGGAATCCGCCAAAAACTCCCGCTGGCGCGAAACCGCCGCTTGAATCAAAAGACCAAAAAAACTGCCCAGCGCTCCAATCACCAGCAAACCAAGTCCCAGCAAAAAAAGCACCAGCAAAATTTTTCCGCCCTCTTTGTTATTTCTCCGCGAAGAAAGACTCTGAAAACGCATGAGCTCCACCATCCCCCTCCCGATCATTGATAACACCACCAGGCCAAAAACCAATCCCATCAACCTCATATTCAGCCGCATGTCACCATTCAAAATATGGCTGAATTCATGAGCAATGACACCCGATAACTCCTCGCGCGATAGCCGCTGCAAGCAACCGCGGGTCACCCCGATGACCGCATTCGAAGGCTCCGTCCCCGCCGCAAAGGCGTTGATTCCCTCCTCGTGATCCATCAGATAAACCTGCGGCACCGGCATTCCCGACGCCAAAGCCATCTCCGAAACGATATTCAAAAGTCGTCTCTCTTCAAAATCAGTCGATCCCGGCATCACGAGGCGGCCGCCCAGATCCTCCGCCACCACCGAACCACCGGCGCTCAGCTGCATCGATTTAAATCCGCTCGCTGCCAGAATAATTCCCCCCGTCACCACCGAGGCCAGGACAACCAACGGCACCGGATCACCGCCTCCTGAAAGCGCAATGACCAGGAGATCGACCGAGACAACAACCCCGATCACCGCCAGAAAGAACCAAAGGACAAGCCATTTGGTCTTCTTTCGGGCCTGATCCTGTGCCTCAAAAAAATCCATTAATCAAAGTCCACCTTCACCGATTCACGCTCGGATTCGTCAGCCACTTCAAACATCACCGCCGGGCCAAAATTGAACATCCCGGCAATAACGCTGCTCGGGAATACCTCCCGCTTGTTATTATAGTGCATCACCGCGTCGTTGTATCCCTGCCTCGCAAAAGCAACCTTGTTCTCGGTGCTCGTCAGCTCCTCGCTCAGCTGCTTCATATTCTCATTCGAACACAGATCCGGGTATGCCTCGGAAAGCGCGAAGAGCCGCCCCATCACCGAGGTCAACCCGCCTTCGGCCTTCATCAGTTTTTCCATGCCACCGGAATTATCCGGAGAAAGTCCGGACCGGGCCGACTCCGCGGCATTGCGTGCCTGGATCACTGCTTCGAGCGTCTCTTTCTCATGTGTCATATACTTTCTGGCCGTCTCAATCAGGTTCGGGATTAAATCGTGCCGCCGTTTCAACTGCACATCGATCTGGGCAAAAGCATTGCGAAAGCGATTTCGCAACTTCACCAGGCCGTTGTATTGACCCACCGTAAAGAAAAGCACCAGCGCGACGAGGGCGCCAACGACAAGCAAAGGCACCAGCCATCCGGACAATGATGCGAGGGTGAAAGAAATTTGAAACATATCGGGATACACTTTCAGGGGTTCCGTAGTAGTTCGCCACTACAAAATCAGCCACCGATTCTCATTTCAGTTTCGAAAAATCCGTGGGCGTCAGGAACTGCGATTCCACCTTTTTAACCAACTTGCCATTTGCAACCGAGGCCGTCTTCGCAGCCTTCCACTTTGGGTCCGCCGAAAATGCCTTCCAATTCTTCTTCGCCGTCTCGCGATCCTTGTGAGTGATGAGATACACTAACTTCGGATCATCTCCTTCAGTCAGCCAATACCCGATATTCTTCATGCCGTGACTCTCAAAAATCGCGGTGGTGTGATCACGGAAGCGAGCCAAGAGCCCCTCCATCTTCCCTTCGTGCGCGTAGTAGGTCCGCAATTCATAAACCTCAGCCGCAAGCGGACTGACCATCAAAGCAAGCATGGCAAATATCTTCATAGCTCCGGAACCCTACCTATCCCCGAAAATTCCACAAGTTCCCTCATCATTCCGCCCCGACTCCCAACTCTTGATTCCCTTCGCCTTAGTATTGCAGTCCCCGTCCCGCCGACTATGGTCCCCCCATGTTTTCAAATCTCGCTGACAGCCTCGACAAAACCTTCCGGAACCTCCGGGGTGTCGGAAAAATCTCCGAAAAGAACATTACCGACTCCCTCCGCGATGTCCGTCTCGCCCTTCTCGAGGCCGATGTCGAACTCGGCGTCGTCAAGGACTTCATCGCCAGCGTCAAAGAAAAAGCCCAGGGCGCCGAGGTCCTGAAGTCCATCAAACCCGGCGAGCAAATCGTCAAAATCTTCCAGGACGAACTCACCGAGCTACTTGGCGGAGACCAAAGTCCCCTCAATCTCAACCCTCCCGGATACGTCCTCCTTTGCGGCCTGAACGGTGCCGGTAAAACCACCACCGCCGCCAAGCTCGCCCTTCGGCTTAAAAAAGAAGGACGCCGTCCTCTTCTCGTCGCGCTCGATCTCTATCGCCCCGCCGCCATCGACCAACTCGCCAAGCTCGCCGAGCAAGTCGATGTCCCCGTCTTCACTCCCGAGCCGGGCGAAACCGATCTCGTCAAGACCGCCAAGCGCGCCGTCAAATGGACCAAGGAACAAGATGGCACTGTCGTCATTTTCGACACCGCAGGCCGACAAGAGCTCGACACCAATCTCCTCGACGAGCTCAAGGCTCTCCATAAGTTTCTCTCCCCCGGCGAGACCCTTCTCGTCGCCGATTCCGCAACCGGTCAGCAAGCGGTCTCCGTCGCCCAAACCTTCGATCGCGAGATTGGCATCACCGGCCTCATCCTCACCAAGCTCGATGGTGATGCCCGCGGCGGTGCCGCCCTCTCCATGCGTGCCGTCACCGGCAAGCCCATCAAGTATATTGGCGAAGGCGAGAAAATGGAAAACCTCGCCGAATTCCACCCCAACCGCATGGCCGACCGCATCCTCGGCATGGGTGACGTTGTCTCCATGGTCGAGCAAGTCTCGGAGAAAATCGACGAGAAGAAGGCGATGTCCGCCGCCAAGCGGATGCAGTCAGGCAAGTTCGACTTCAACGACTTCCTCGAGCAGATGAAAATGATCCAGAGCCTCGGCCCGCTCGATGGCATCCTCGGCATGCTCCCCGGCTTCCGGCAGATCAAAAAACAACTTCCCACCGGCGCGCTCGACGACAAACGAATCAAGCAAATGGAAGCCATCGTGCTCTCCATGACCAAGCGCGAACGCTCCCGCCCCATCATCATCAAAGCCACCCATCGCAAGCGAATTGCCAAGGGATCCGGCACCACCATTTTGCAAGTGAACCAGCTCCTCAAACAGTTCGGCCAGATGCAGAAAATGATGAAGTCGAAAGGCAAGATGAAGGACATGATGAAGCAACTCGGCGGCCTGGGTGGCGGAGGAGGTGGAGGCCTGGGTGGTCTCGGCGGACTCATGGGAGGAGGCAAAGGCGGCATGCCCAACATGAATGACATGGGCGGCCTCGAAGACCTTCTGGGAGGCGGCGGCAAAAAGAAGCGCTAACAAAGCCCAAGTAGCCGAAAGCTCAGCTTTCGACTACCTCCGCCCCCTCGCGGAATCAGCACCCGGGAGACTGCAGCTCCGACTTCTGTTGAAATGGATCTTGCGGACCGCCCACTACCGGCGTTTCCGGTTTCTCAACATGATCTTCGTCAAAAGGAGTTATCACGATCTTGTGCGAATCAGGATCAATCTCCCACTTAAGCTTCGCCTCAAAGCACATCACATCCAGCACAGCAATCAACCGGGCATTGGCCATCGACAAAAACTTGATCGAATACGCGTTTGGATCAGCGGCATCCCAAAATCCATCCAATTCATCATGTCCATCATCACCCGAGATCACTTTCGGGCCTCTCAGGATAAATCCGATTCCCTCCTGAGAATCATCCACCCCACTCCGATCACACTCGACCGACCTCAGTCTCAAAAACTCAATCGCCTCCTCCACCGAAACGTTGTCGAAGCGCACCTCCGGAATCACAATTTCGTTCAGCTTCTCCTCGACCGAGCTCAGGACAACTTTTCCTTCCTCTTCAAAATCCTTTTCTGTAACAAACGCCTCATCATCCTGAAAAAACGGTGAGGCCACCACAAGCGCAATCGCCACCAGCAAAGCGATGACCGCGGTGATGAAAAGCGGAAGAAATTTTCGGAGCAACCTCCCTTCCCCTACTTTTTCTCCGCCAATTTAACAAGGTCACAAAATGCGATTGATCCGAAAGATTTCCTTATTCAGGGTCCGCCCACGAAAAACCCGCAACCCTTTCGCATTGATGAAGTCCACGTTTCTGCCACCGATCCTTTCAATCGTAGTTTCCCTCCCGCTTTTGGCATCAGAGCCTTCTTCCACCGGCGATTTCCTGAATGCACTGACCGTAACAGATCCTCCAAAGGAACCACTTTGGGAAGTTACCGGAGCCGCCAGTATCGGACTTTCCAAAGGAAATGCCGACGCCACCAACTACGGCCTGCAAGCGCTTGCGACCTACAAAAAAGACGATAACGAAGGGCACATCGGCGCTGATTTTTTCTTCTCCGAAAACAACCATACGACAACCACCAACAGCCTTCGGATATACAGCGGCTACAACCACCTCCTCGGTGACAAATGGTTCATCGGCACCTTCGGAACTTTTCTCACGGACGAAATCGCCGACCTCGACTATCGCTTCGATGGCGGCGTGACCATCGGTTACAATTTTTTAAAAAACGAAACCACCAGGTTCTCCCTCGAAGCCGGACCAGGGTATACCTGGGAAGACCAAGGCGGAATGGACGACCATTACTTCTCACTCCGACTCGCCCAGAAATTTGAACATAAGTTCAACAAGGAGCTCAAAATCTGGCAATCCGCCATCCTGACCCCCGAGGCTTCCGCCTTCGACAACTCCCTTTTTATCGCTGAAGCCGGCCTCGAAATCCTCCTCACCAAGGAATGGTCGCTTCGCACTGCGCTCCGGTATCAATACGACAATACTCCCGCCGGGGGTCGCGACAAATCAGACCTCCTTCTTCTCACCGGCCTGTCCTATTCGCTGGGCGGTTTCAAGGAACAGGCCAATCCGGGTCGCATGACCTTGAAGCCCAAAGACGACGAACCCGGGGAGATCAAAATGGACTGGTCCACCACTGCGGCCATGAATTTCTCCCTCGGCAAAGGGAACTCCGACAACCTCTTTCTCGGGGCCACGGTCGACAGCACCTACCGCGAAAAGGAACACGAAACCTTCATGTCTTTGGCCTACAGCTTTTCCGAGAACGGTGGCGAAACCAGCGCGGACTCGCTCCGCACCAGCATCCAGCACAACCGGGTTTTCAATGACAGCTACTTCGTCGGAGGGAGCCTCGGTTACTTCCGCGATGATATCGCAGATGTCGGCTACCGCCTCACACCGAGCGCGGCCCTCGGATACTACTCGCTGAAATCCGATGAGGTCACCCTCAGCTTGGAAGCGGGCCCCGGCATGACCTTCGAGGAGGTCGGAGGGGTCTCCGACGATTTCTTCTCAATGATCGTGGCAGAGAAATTCACGTGGGAAATCAGTGACAAGCTCACGCTAAGCCAACATCTCACCGGGGTATTCGACCCTTCCGACAGTCAAAACTACATCCTCTCGGCTGGCGCGAATCTTGACACCGACATCACCCTCGATTTGGCGTGGCGGGTCGCCTTTGCATGGACCAAGGATAACACCCCTGCCGCGACCCGCGAATCGGCCGACTCAACCCTCACCACGGGTATCGCGGTGAAATTTTAGCAAAGAATGCCCTCGATCTCTCTCTTCCAACGATGGGCCCTTTTATGTCAAACAGCCGGACAGGACGATATCGCCGAGGGGGGGGGAAATCATCAATTGCTATGCCGGAAACGGCCTTGCTTATCACAATCTGAACCACCTCGGTGACTGTCCAGACAAGTTGCTCGCACGAAAAAGCGAGGCGCGGGATCCCATCGCAGTGGAACTCGCGATCTGGTTTCACGATGCCATCTACGACCCCCGTGCCCACCAAAATGAAGAAAAAAGTGCCCAAATGGCGGCCACTTTCCTCAAAAACACCACCTGGTCCCAATCTGTTGCCAAACTCATCCCGGCTACAAAACATCAGGAAGAACCTCCCTCCGATGACGCAAAGCTCCTGTGCGACATTGATCTGAGCATTTTGGGAAGCGATGACCCAAGCTACCGCAAATACGCCAGGGCCATCCGCTCGGAATATGCCTGGGTTGGGCAAGACGCATACCACACCGGGCGCTCGGCCGTTCTAAAAAGCTTCCTCGATCGTCCCTTCATCTTTGCCCTGTCAACAAGTCGCGAACTTTACGAGAAACAGGCACGCCACAACATCGCTACGGGGCTGGAATCCTTGAACCAAGCATATTGATTCCCGCTCCCGTAAATATTCCTTCTCATTCCTCCTTGCTCCGGACAGACTCCTGCAAAACCTTACGCCATGGAAAAGATCACCGCCCAAATTAAGGACTTCATCCAATACATCGCCCTTCAGTTCATCAAGGACCCCAAGCTGGCAGAGCTTCGCATCGGGCACTCCGGTGAGAACAAGGTGAACTTCCGCCTCGTCCTCAGTCAGCCTGACGTTGCAACGCTGATCGGCCGACAGGGTTTTACCGCCTCCACCATCCGAAGCCTCGTCAAAGCGGCCGCCGAGCGCGAAGGAGTTCAAGTCAATCTTCGCATTCATTCCCACGAGGAAGAGCGCCAATACACAGCCGCCATCGAGGCCAAGGCCATGGAGTAGAGCCCTTTCAAAGCCCAACCCTTTGAAAACCCGCACGGTAAACCGCCATCGCGGGTTTTTTCTAACCAATTCATGGTTCGAGCGTTCCCGGACAGCAGGTTTATGAAAATCACGCTTTTTTTGCTCCCCCTCTCGATCACCGCCCAGGAAACCCTTCCGGAAGTCGTCGTCACCGCAAATCGTAGCTCCGAAGAAAGTCAGGACGTTCCTTATACCCTCGAGATCCTGACCGCCGAAGATCTCCTCGAAAACGCCACCCGCACTCTCCCCCAGGCTTTCCTCAACACTCCCGGAGTCCTTGTCCAACAAACCACGACCGGCCACGGATCCCCCTACATTCGCGGATTTACCGGGCGCCAAAACCTCCTCCTCCAGGACGGCATTCGCCTCAATAACTCCACCTGGCGCAGCGGCCCGGTGCAGTATTGGAACACCCTCGACGCCCAGGCCATCGACCGCCTCGAACTCATCAAATCACAGGGCTCCGTTCTCTTTGGCTCCGACGCCATCGGCGGAACCGTCAACACTCTTTCCAAATCCTCCGGCTTTCGTAACGAGGATGGCTTCTTTTCCGGGGGAGCCGCCTACTACCGCTTTGATACCAACTCCGAATCCCACCTCGGCCGTCTTGAGCAACGACTCGGCGTCGGTGGAAAATGGGGCCTCATGCTGGGATACTCCGCCAGCGACATTGGAGACATTCGCGACTCCGCCCTCGGAACGATGCGCGGCACCGGCTACTCCCAACTCGGCCACGACCTGAAATTCGAATACGCCTTTTCGCCGTCCCAAACCTTCACTCTCGCCCACTCCTACCTCGATCAGGACGATATCTCGCGCTGGCACAACACCGTCAACAACCCCGGTTGGACCCACGGACGTTCCTTCACCACCGCCGGCACTGACCTCGCACGCGACTATGACCAGGAACGCTCGCTCACCTACCTGCGTTTCGAGGACACCTACACCAACCTCTCCTGGGTCGATCGCTATCAGGCCACCGTTTCCTTCCAACACACCCAGGATTCCGAGTCCCGCGTTCGAGGGTCGGGACGTTCCGACACCCGCGTCCTCGATGTCGACACCTTCGGCCTGAGCTTCCAGGCCGAAACCGGAAACCTCGTGTGGGGAGCCGATTACTATCACGACCAAGTCGACTCCCGGGGATTCCGCAACGGCATTCCACGCCCCTCCAATCGCCCCATCGCCGACGACGCCACTTACGACTCCCTCGGCATCTTCGCCAACTACACCGGCACCATCGGGCAGCGATTCACCTACGATGCCGGAGCCCGCTTCACCTACATCGAAGCCCAGTGGGATGGCTACCGCCCCGACGAAGCCGCCGTCGATCAACCCGGTGACGGCTCCTGGGACAACCTCGCCCTCTCTCTCCGCGGGCAATACGAAGTCGACGCCTCCTGGACCTTTTTCGGAGGAGCTTCCCAAGCCTTCCGCGCCCCCAACCTCGACGATCTAACCGGCAGCCAATTCTCTCTCAACGGACTCGACGAAAACGGCTCACCCGATGTTGACTCTGAAAAATACCTGACCCCCGAACTCGGAACCCGTTTTCACGATGGAGACTTTTCCCTCGAGCTCTCCGGTTACTACACCTTCATCGACGATGGCATCGTCCGAGTCGACGACGGGATGGGCGGCCTGGCCACCACCAATGGTTCGGATGGCTTCATCTATGGCTTTGAAGGTCAGGCCACCTGGAAATTCCACCCGCAATGGAGACTTCTAGCGCACGCCTCGTGGCAGGATGGCGAGCAAAAGCAAGGCGGCGTCACCGACACCATTCGCCGCCTCAATCCTCTCAACGGAGCCGTCGACCTCCGCTGGACCGAACCTTCCGGGGATTACTGGATTTCCGGACGCGTCCAGGCCGCCGCTCGTCAGGACAACCTTTCCATTCTCGCCGCCAGCGATACCCAGCGCATCCCCATCAACGGCACTCCCGGATACGTCGTCGCAGCTCTTTACGGGGGTTGGCGGGTTTCGGAAGCCATTCAGCTCAACCTCGCTCTCGAAAACCTCACCGACGAAGACTACCGCATCCACGGATCCGGCCAGAATATGCCCGGCCGGAATGCCACTCTTTCCGTAAAGTTTGAATGGTGAATCATTTGGTGTTGTTTAATGTAACGACACTCCAATGAAAAAACTGAGGCGGCTTTTCATTTTCCTCATTCTGGCAGGCAGCGCCTACGCGGGGTGGGTTTACCGTGATCCGCTTCTCAACTTTTACCAGCAGCACTTCACCCGGGAACCGCCTGCCCGGGAAATTCCCAAGCCGGATCCCGAGCGCTACCAGCAACTCATTTCCGAACTGGAAGGAAGGCGCCTCGATCTCGCCAAACAATATTCCCGGGCCCGCACCGCCCGTGAAATTTCAGATGTTGTCACCGAAAGCCAACGCACCCTCGAGGAACTGCTCCCGGAGATGATGCGCTGTTGGCTGGGAACGCCCTGGGACTTTAATGGCATCTGCCAAACTCCGGGTTCCGGAAAGATTGCCTGCGGATATTTTGTCTCCACCATCCTTCGCGATGCCGGATTTGAGGTCGAGCGTATCCGCCTGGCCCAGCAACCCTCGCAACGAATCATCGGCACCTTCATGCCCAACAAAATGATGACCATTCGAGCCGGTCAAAACTACGACACCTTCGTCGACGAAGCCAGGGAGCGGGGCCCGGGCATCCACATCGTCGGCCTCGACAACCACGTCGCCTTTCTGGTTATTCCCGAATCCGGCGGCATTCGCTTCATCCACTCATCCGGAGCCCATCCCTATTGTGTCGTCGATGAAGATCGCAAAAATGCCGGAAGTCTTCAACGGTCCAACTATCGTGTCATCGGCAACCTCACTAGTAACCCCGAGGTCATCCACGGTTGGCTTGTCGGCCAGAAATGGCCCACCAGAATTTCCGGCGGCAACTAGGAAAAGCCGTTTTCCGCAAGTCTCCGATTGAGAGCTTTAACCGCCTTCTTATCCTTCATCGATTCGAGGACGTCACGGTAATTGGCCGCCACAATTTCATAGTCGTAGCCCGAGGCATCCAGGTCTGTTTCGAATCCCGCCAATGCCCTTTCAAAATGGGCCAAACCTTCGGCAACCTCCCCACTTCGTATCGACACCAGGGCGAGGTTTGCGTAACTCTGCGCCGTCTCAATATGCGACTCGCCAAACAAGTTTACACGCGCCTTGAGAGCCTCTTCGTGCATCTTTCCAGCCTGCTCATCATGCTCCAGCTTGAAGTAAAAACTACCCAAATTATTATAGAAAACAGCGGTCTCCCGGTGATTGGACCCCAGTTCCTCGTAGCAGGACTTTAACGAATCAAGGAAGCAGGTCTCTGCTTTGTCGTACTTCTCTTCGGCCTCATAAATGAAAGCGAGATTGTTATTCAGATCGGCGACATCAACCACCGGGACCGGGTCCAGCCCGCGGAGGGTCTTAATGGCCCCCTTGTAATAAGACTTCGCCTTAAAACTTTCACCATTCAAGTCATACGAAACTGCCAGCCCCGCACAAATCCGGCCCACAACCTCGTCCACATCCCGGGCATCCTCCAGAAGAGCGAGCGCCTCGGAATAGTCATCGCGCGCCTTCTCAAAATCCCCCAGATACCGGTGCAACTGGCCACGAAGTTCAAGACCTTCAACCAAGTCCCCCTTCGACAAAAGATCTGTCTCAAGACCCGCCCTTGCCTTCTCTACCAATTCAGCGGCCAACTCACGAAGATCCTCATCCGAGGCATCTTCAAGCGATTTACCAAGAAGCTTCTCCAGCTTGGCGAGGGAGGATTTGGAAATAGTCGACATGGTGTGATCTCAAAAACGCGGATGACCGAAGAGTTCTCTCACTTTTGGGGAAGAAGTTCGAGGCAATGATCTCTTGTTTTTGGAAGCTTGCCATAAACTTGCAAAATTCCAAGGTGTGCCCCTTTCCCAAGCCCCAGCATCCGGGCCACTTCGCTCTCAAAGTGAAACAGGGCCCGGCGACTGGCCCCCGCCTCACCCAGATGCCGAAGACCGCGCCTTAAAAGATCCCACATCTCCGGCTCCGGATGATCCAGCTCCAGAACCATTTCCAGCAACTGGACAAAATACCCGGCCACCAGCGCATCACGATAACTCGTTCTCAGACCTTCCCGATAATCAACCACCGAGACCTCCTTCAGGTGATGGAGTTCCCCCTTTTTACTCCTACCCCACTCGAAATCAGCCTCTACAAAAAGATCCAACCTGCCCGCGAACGAGCTTTTCGCCCGTCGCGCTCCCTTCGCCACCGTCTTGATCAACCCCGCTTCCTCGCTCATCCAATGCACAATCAAGCTGGTATCGGTCAACTTGGTCAGCCGAATGATGGTCCCCCGCCCGCTCTCCATGGGCTGAGCCTAGTTTCCTATTTTGAAATCTCAAATCCATTGATCTCAGTCCGCCAAAATGCCAAACCGCCCCCGTGCCAGATTCCGCCCAAGCTCAGAAAGACGCCCCGCGCTCGCCTTTTGCGGGCTGCCTGATCCTTATCGTGATGGCCGTTGTCATCCTCGTCCTCATAAGTTCGGCGGCCTACTTCCTCAAAAAACAGACCGACGCCTACAAAACCTTCACCGATGAAGAAGCCAGGCCCGCTCCCGTGGCCGACCCAAAAGCCCACGAATCTGAATTCAACTCGCTGGTCAACCGCCTCCGCCATTTCGATCACGAGGTCAATAACGGACGCGCCGCCGAACTCGCACTTTCCACGCAAGATCTCAACCTCGCAATCGCCCACTTCGATGTCCTCAAAAGCTACCGCGGGCAATTCCACTTCGAAAAAATTACCGGCACCAACATCAGCGGCACCATCCACCTCCCCTTCAATTCGACCAGCAAACTCCCCGGCTTCGTGCGCAGCTCCCTCGGTATCGAATCCCGCGAGAACAATCTCAACGGAACATTCACCGGCACCCCCTTGCTCACCGACGGAAAGCTCATCCTCAACGTCTCCGAAATCACCCCAAGCAAAGGGGAAATCCCGGAAGAACTTCTCTCAGGAATTTCACGCTTCCTGATATCCGGCGAACTCGAACAAAAGGCCGAAGACGATCCCAAGAACATTCCCGAGCTTCTCAAAACTCTCCGCAAACTCACCTCGATCGAACTTCGGGAAGAATCGCTCATTTTTTCCTATACCCCTGATTCAAAGCCACCGAGCGTGAAGGAGGAGTCCGACGCCATGGCCACCAAAGCCAAGCAATTGGTCGCACTTGGAGCCGTCATTTTCATCCTCACGATGATCCTTTTCTTCATTTTGATGAGCCGGCGACAAAAGGCAAAGCGGGCCGCCGCCCAATCCTCCTGATTCCTGGAAAAAGATTGATAACCCGCCCTTCCGGTGTCGTTATCTTTGCATGCTGAAAACCAGTCTAATTCTGGCAGCTGCGCTCACTCTCGCAGCAGTTGCCGACCCAGCCGACAAGCCCGCCGAAACTGCCAAGCCCGCAGCCGGGGAAACCGCCAAGCCTCCTAAAAAAGAAAAGAAGGCCGAAGATAAGAAAAAAGAGCAGAAAAAGGAAAAGGCAAAGGCCCGCCCAAAGAAGGAGGAAGCCAAGCCCACCCCTCCGGCCGAGACCAAACCCGCTGAGAAAACGGAAAAGCCAGCCGAGCCAAAATCCGAACCTAAAAGCAAAGAAGACAAGGAACTCGCCAAGGCGAAAGCCGAAACCGAGCGTCTGACCATTCTCAATGCTCTCGCCGCCGAGCAATCAAAGCACGAAACCGTCGAACTCCGCTCCGAAATCGCCCGCCTCAAGCTCGAAAAGGAACTCCTGACCGAGAAAATCGCGTTTGCCGCCGCCAAGCAGGACTCGAAAAAGACCGACGTTATCGCCAAGTTCATGGTCGAGAAAGAGGAGCTGACCCGCGAGGCCACGCTCGCCAAATTGGAAGCCGAGAAACTTTCATTCGAACTCAAAACCCTCCAAACCGAGTCAACCATGAAAACTTCCGAGCTCATGGCGGAGATCAGCGAAATCGAGATCCAGAGCAAGCGCGACGACTACGCCAACGCAGAGCCCCTCTATCTCGACAATCCACTCAAGAAAGATGGCACTCTCGTCATCTCCGACCGCCGTATCCCCTTCAATGGGCCTGTCACCGGAGCTCTCGCCGACCGCGTCACCACACGCATCAATTACTTCAACAACAAGGACCCCAAGAAGCCCATCTTCATCGTCATTGATGATTCCCCGGGTGGCTCCGTCATGGCTGGGTATCGCATCCTCAAAGCCATGGAAGGATCCGAAGCTCCTGTCTACGTGGTTGTTAAATCCTTTGCCGCCTCCATGGCCGCCACCATTACCACCCTGGCCAAGAAGTCATTCGTCTATCCGAATGCCATCATTCTCCACCACCAAATCAGCCAGAGCTTCATGTTCTCCAGCATGAACCTCACCGAGCAAAAAGAGAACGTGGAAGACCTCAAAAAATGGTGGGCCCGCCTTGCCGACCCTATTGCTGAAAAAATGGGGATTACCTCTGATGAGTTCATCGAAATGATGTATGAAAAAACGGTCTCCGGCGATTGGACCGAGTTTGGTGACGATGCCGTGAAACTCAAATGGGCAGACCACATCGTCAGCCGAATTCATGAGACTGCGCTTCTCAAGAACCCCGACGCCAAAACCGTGGTTCCCACCACCACTCGCAGCGCAGCCATCGAGAACGGCCTCACTCCGGCGGTCGACGACAACGGAAATCCATACATGATTCTCCCACGTCGTAATCCGAAGGATCTGTATCTCATGCATAATCCCGACGGATTCTACCGCTTCAAGTAAGCCCGAAAACCATTCCCCAAAAAGCCCGGCGCTTCGCAAGAAGCCCGGGCTTTTTTAATGTAAGATTCGCAGCTCTTCAGTGCTCGGGATCGAACCCACCCACTTCAGAATGTGCGGCCATCACATAACGCAGCAACTGGGCCTGCTCCACATTGGATAGCTTTGCCTTTGCCGCCATTTGAGGAGTCACCCCTCGCCAAAACTCCGGATCAATCTCGCCCGGTCGAATAATCACTCCATCCAGACACGCCTCTTGACCCGGTTCCACCTCATCCCCAGCCAATACAAAACCGGATGCCTGTGACTTAAGAGTTTCGTCATACCTGCAACTCTCCAGAGCCAATTTAAAAAATTCGATGATTCCGGTGCAAAATCCGGGCGATACTTCCTCATCCCGCCCGGAAATCATCTTCGGCTGCGCCCCCTTCCCCCCCCCCGGTCCCTCAAATAATCCCTATTTCCCTATTTTCGCGATTCACCTTCCATTAAATCCGACCTAAAATCTTGTCAGCGAGTTGTGTCCCGGGCAATCGCTATCACCGGACACCCATTCCAACTCAATCCCAACGCCTAAAAAATGAGCCTCTATCAAGAATATCTCCAGGAAATCGCAGAACGCAAAAAGCAAGGGCTGCACCCCAAACCCATTGACGGAGGCGACCTTCTCGCTGAGATCATCAGCCAAATCAAGGACCCGGCCCACGAACATCGCGAGGATTCCCTGAAATTTCTCATCTACAACACCCTCCCCGGCACCACCTCTGCCGCGGTCGAGAAGGCAAACTTCCTCCAGCAAATCATTCTTGGTCAGGAAAGTATTCCCGAAATCCCGCGTTCATTTGCCTTCGAACTCCTTTCCCACATGAAGGGCGGCCAATCAATGGAGGTCCTCTTGAATCTCGCCCTCGGTGACGAGGCTGAAATCGCCGCTGAAGCTGCCCAGGTCCTCAAAACCCAGGTCTTCCTTTACGACGCCGACATGGAAAAACTCGCCGCCGCCTACCATGCCGGGAACGCGGTGGCCAAAGACCTTCTCGAGAGCTACGCCAAAGCGGAATTCTTCACCAAACTTCCGGGCCTTCCAGAGGAAATCAAAGTCGTCACCTATGTCGCGGGCACCGGAGACATCTCCACCGACCTTCTTTCCCCCGGCAACCAGGCTCACTCACGCTCCGACCGGGAACTCCACGGCAAATGCTTCATCTCGCCCGAAGCCCAGCAGGAAATCGAAGCCCTCAAGCGACTTCATCCTGACAAGAGCGTCATGCTTATCGCCGAAAAAGGAACCATGGGCGTCGGTTCCTCCCGCATGTCCGGCGTGAATAACGTCGCGCTCTGGACCGGCCAGCAAGCCAGCCAATACGTCCCCTTTGTCAACTTTGCCCCCATCGTTGCGGGCACCAATGGCATCTCCCCAATCTTTCTCACCACCGTTGACGTCACCGGCGGCATCGGGCTTGATCTCCAAAACTGGGCGAAAAAGAAGGACGCCGACGGCAATACAGTCCTCGATGAGGAAGGCGAACCTATTCTGGAACAGGCCTATTCCGTCGATACCGGAAACGTCCTGACCATCAACACCAGGACCCAAAAGCTCTACCAGGGTGACACCGAACTCATCGATATCTCCAAGGCTCTCACACCCCAGAAGATGGAATTCATGAAAGCCGGTGGATCCTACGCAGTGGTCTTCGGTAAAAAGCTGCAAACCTTTGCGGCCAAAACCCTCAACATCGAAGCTCCCGTCGTCTTCTCCCCTTCCCGCGAAGTCTCACACGAAGGCCAGGGTCTGACCGCCGTCGAAAAAATCTTCAACAAAAATGCGGTCGGCACCACTCCGGGAGTCACGCTCCACGCTGGCTCGGACCTCCGGGTCGAAGTCAATATTGTGGGTTCGCAGGACACCACGGGACTCATGACCATGCAGGAACTCGAAGCGATGGCCGCGACAACAATTTCCCCCATCGTCGATGGCGCCTACCAGTCCGGCTGCCACACCGCTTCGGTTTGGGATAAAAAAGCCCAGGAAAACATCCCGAAGCTGATGCGTTTCATGAACGGCTTCGGCCTCATCACCGGTCGCGACCCCGAGGACAAATACCATCCGATGACCGATGTCATCCACAAGGTCCTAAACGACCTCACGGTGGACGATTGGTCCATCATCATCGGCGGCGATTCCCACACCCGCATGTCGAAAGGCGTCGCCTTCGGAGCGGACTCCGGCACCGTCGCCCTTGCCCTTGCCACCGGGGAAGCCTCCATGCCCATCCCCGAGTCGGTCAAGGTTACCTTCAAAGGCACCCTCAAGGAGCACATGGACTTCCGCGACGTGGTCCACGCCACCCAGGCCCAAATGCTCGACAAGTTTGGCGGCGACAACGTCTTCCAGGGGCGCATCATCGAGGTCCACCTAGGATCCCTCCTCGCCGACCAGGCCTTCACCTTCACCGACTGGACCGCCGAAATGAAGGCCAAGGCCTCGATTTGCATCTCCCACCCCGACACCCTCGTCGAGTCCCTTGAGATCGCCAAATCGCGCATTCAAATCATGATCGACAAGGGCATGGACAACAAAAAAGGCGTCCTCAAAGGTCTCATCGACATCGCAAACAAGCGTATCAGTGAAATTCAATCCGGCGAAAGACCACCACTCGCCCCGGACCCCAATGCCAAATATCACGCCGAGATGGTCGTCGATCTCGATATCATCGACGAACCCATGATCGCCGATCCGGACGTCCATAATGAAGACGTCTCCAAGCGTTACACCCACGATGTTATCAGAGAGCTCTCGTACTACACGGGCACCAAGGAAATCGATCTTGGTTTCGTTGGCTCCTGCATGGTGCACAAGGGCGATCTCAAGATCGTTTCCAAGATGCTCAAAAACCTGGAAGAGGCCCAGGGCGAAGTAAAATTCAAGGCTCCCCTCGTCGTAACCGCTCCAACCTATAACATCATCGATGAGCTCAAGGCCGAGGGTGATTGGGACATGCTCCAAAAATATTCCGGCTTCGAATTCGATGATAACGCGCCGAAGGGTGCCGCCCGCACCGAATACGAGAACATGATGTATCTTGAACGTCCCGGCTGCAACCTCTGCATGGGCAATCAGGAGAAAGCTGAAAAAGGTGATACCGTGATGGCAACTTCAACACGCCTTTTCCAGGGCCGCGTGGTGGAAGACTCGGACCGTAAAAAAGGAGAATCCTTGCTTTCATCCACTCCGGTCGTCGTCCTCTCTGCAATTCTGGGCAGAACCCCAACGATGGAGGAATACAAAAATGCCGTTCAAGGTATCCCGCTTACAACCTTCGCTCCTCCAGTCTCGGCGATGGGCGCCTAATTTGGCCTAACATCTTCTGAAATTCTATTAGCAGCTCTTCCGAAACTGCCGAGGATTACACCTATTTTCATCGGTCCATTTTCGCAAATATAGGCCAAATTTTTGAGCCCTCGGGGAGCGAGCGTAAACCCGGCGATTACAATGCCCAATTGCTCGAAAATTGCATCAAAAACGGGACTTACGACCTAGTCTGCCCCACCAACCTAACTCCGATTGGCGATTCAGCTTTCCGGAATTGCCGGAGCCTCACGGAGATCATCATCCCGGATCGCGTCACTACGATCGGCAAGTGGACCTTCATTACTCCCCGAGCCCACAGCGAAACCCAGGACCGGGTTCGCAACCTGCTGAATTGAACAAACTTCAAGGACCACTCCCACCGCCCGGATCAAAAATCTCCGCGTCTTTGCGTGAGACCTCGCCATCAACCACGCAAAAAAGACGACATTCCAAATTCACCAATCGACGTTTAGCGTTGGATGTTCACTCTCTTCTCCGCCCGATAGCTCTCGGGATAATAGGTCAGTCTCTTCGGTAACACCCGAAACCCCACCGGCGCCACCTTCCCCAAAATCCTCATCCGCACCCGGCTCCACCCCGTCGATTCCAACCCCAGTCTCCGGCGAATATTCTCCGGCAAGGTCTCAATCGGCAAAAAATCCACCACCTTCCCCAACATCCGGTCCCGCCATGGATTTATCGGCCAAACCACCGCCGACGCCACCTCCGCACAAAGCGGATGACTCCCCAGAAGGTCACCCTTCAACATCTCATCGTAATACTCCACGAACTCCCCGTAATCCTGTGGCCCCACCTCTTCTCCCAATCCAAAATAAGTCCCGAACCTCCGGAAATCGCCGTAAAAATTCTCCCTCCGCTCCGCGCTCAAGGGCTCCCAGACAAACTCATACCCCTTGATCGAGGCATCGACCAGCGTCGCCAAAACCCACATCAACAAATCCGGCTCAAAGGCCGAATACTTCTTCGGACCCGCCATCCCTTCCGACGTCTCCCCCTTCACCCCGCCGTGCACCACCTTCAAGCGTGCCCGCATTTCCTCCGCCTCCGCCACCGTCCCAAAGGCGATCCGGTTCACCGTCGACAAAGTCCGCCGCAGCCGCCCCAGGGCATCGTCCCGGAAGTCCGAATGATCCGCCACCCCCTGCGCCACCCGCGGGTGCGCCACCTGCAACAAGACCGCCGCCGGCCCGAAGAGCAAGCCGTTGGCATACCGGTTCACCCGCCAAATCTCCGAATCAGGAGAAAAGGCACAATCAAAATCGCGTGAGGCAACACCTTTTACGTGATCTTCAACAGTTAGTGAATCCGGCACACCCTAAAGAACATCGTCTCGCAACCGCGCACAACCCGCAATATGGAGCGTGGCTTTGCATGCCAACGGAAAGTTGCCTAAAAGACAATCCATTGGTAAAGCGTGCGGATTCATTGAACGAGCTCGATGATTGGTAAAGCCCTTTTCATCTTCGGCCGCGAAGAAATCCATTGAGCCGATTTCCGGGCATTTTCTCCTCCCGCTTCGAGACATTGGTAAGTCATCCCTCATTCAGCTGCCTGACCAACTCCTGCCACGCCTTCATGGAAGCGGTCAGATTCACTTTTCGATCTCCCTTGAGAGCATAACACTGAAGCCCGACCGGGCCTTTGAAGTTCATTTCCTTGAGGGCGTTGAAGAGACGTTTCTGGAGAAAGGTTCCCTTGTCGAGAGTTTGGATCAACTGTCCCCAGCCCTTGCCATCAGTATCAGCTCCGCAGGTGCTCACCGCGAACAAACGGTCGCCCGCCTTCGCCAAAACCTCTTCGAGATCGTCCGCCTTCTCGCTCTTCAAAAAGTGACAGAGGTTGAACATCACGCCGAGATTGGGGTGGTCCACTTTCCCGATCAGATCCATGGCCTGCGGCACCGTCTCGACCGCTAGTCCGGCATGGGGATAAAGAGCGACCTTGATCTTCAGCGTCTCTGCCATCGTCGCGGTTTGCCGAATCGATTCGACAATCTCCGGATTGATCGTCTTGACCGTCAACTCGATCATGCCACCACGATTGGCCAGCGCCTGCACCGCCTCCTCCTCGATCGGATTGGCGGTTGCCGGGAGATAAACGCTCAGAATCTTGACGCCGGCTTTTTCATACGCGGCCACCCTCTCCGCGAGCTTCCTGCCGGTCCCGTTGGCATAGATTTGACTGATGCCGGCGTATCCTGTTTCTTTGAGAAATTCAGCCTCCTTTTCGAAGGGAAGCTTCGGCATTCCGTTAAAAAAAGCGTAAAGCTCCGGCGCAAATTTTTCTTCGGCCACGGAAGAAAGACAGATCGAAATCAAGGCCGTGATGATGAAGAGCGCGATTCTCATGATTTTCAAAACGTGTCACCTCTGTCGATTCTTACCGGGAGAATAGACACGTGAGTAGACTTCCAGATAATCGAGGCTTCAACGAAAGGCAATCTTGGAAATGTCCGGCTTGGCGTTGCGAAATTGCTCCAGGATTTCCGCTTCGTAATTTTCACAGAAGGGATGATCGCCTTTTAGAAAATCCGCAAAGCCGTCCGCTCCGCCGCAGCTTTCCGGCGGCCCATGACCTTCACCATCGTGGAGATGGGGTTTGAGATCCTTGCTGGTGCCGTTAACGCCGGCCTGCACGAAGTCCTCGATGACAACGCGATGGCGCCAATTGTCACCAAAATCATAAAGGTAAAGAAACTCGCCCACATTCTCTCGGAAGAGCTCGATGATACGGTTTTCGACTTCACAGTAGTCGGGAGTGTCTTCGCTTTCGTCCGGACTGAAGGTGAGTTCGCGATGTCCATCCTCCCAGATTTCGAAGCGATGAAGGTGGGCATCCTCCCAACCAAAGGAATCCTGGATGACGTGATGAAGGTGGACGTAGGCGCAGTCGGCCGGGAGGCTGAGTCGACGCCAGACGAGGGGCTTGGTATCGAGGAGCTCGATGCGGAAGATAAAGCGGGCGGGACTTTGAAGGGCGAGTCTTTCGGACCCGGCTTCCTCTTCCTTGAGCATGGTATCGAGGGAACCACCCGCGGTGATTTTTTCGGCAAAGGAATGAATGAGTTCCGCGCCACCCGGAGTGGACATGACCTTTTCCATGAAAGCCTCGATCTCGGACTCGCTGGCATCGGGTTCGGGCATTTTGGCAAGGAGATCATCGAGCGGGTCCGTCATGGCGGGAAGGATAGAGGAAGAGATTACCGAAGGTCGAACGCCCAGTTCGAATTTTGGGGGGCGGTTGAGGGAAAGCTCGCCGAAAGCCTCAGGAACTTTTGGCGACTTGATTTTTTTACGGAGTTTTGAGCTCGGCCACTTTATGACACGGAAGTGCGAGGTCATTTGAGCGAAGTTGTCCGGCTCGGTTGGGGCGGAGCGAAATCAAATCTTCTTCCCGGCGCGGTGCTCTGGGTTCTTGGATTGGCGCTGGTGATTGCCTACTATCAAATCGGGGCGGTCGCCGGGGTGCTTGACCGGCTTGGCGCCTTCAAGCTGAGATATTCGCCGTGGTTCGCCATCGTTTCCACCGCACTCTTTGGCAGCCTGATTCCGTGGTTGGTGCAGGCTCTGTTTTTGAAAGGCGGAGAGAAGCAGCCCTTCCGGCATGTGCCGTGGCTCCTCCTTTTCTGGGGTTTCCACGGGTGGCAGGTGGACTGGCTCTATCGCATCCAGGCCGGGCTCTTTGGCAACGGTATTGATTTTTGGACGATCTTGAAAAAGACCCTGGTCGACGAATTTGTCTGGGTCCCTTTCTTTGCGGTTTGGCAGTTGGTGCTGGGATATTTACTCATCGAGAAAGACGGATCGGTGAAGGAATTCAAGGCCGCCCTGAAGCGGAAGCCATTTCTGGACCGGGTCATTCCCCTCATGATCGCGAACTGGGTGGTTTGGATTCCCGCGGTTTCGCTCATTTACCTGTTTCCCCTTCCTCTACAGCTCCCTTTGATGAATATCATCCTGGCGCTCTGGTGCCTCATCCTCACCTTCTTCGCTAAAAACGCCTGATTGAAATCATGCAATTTACTACAAAATAATCACAGTTTGGCTGTATCTATTCCATCAAGTCATGAAACCCCTTCTCTTCCTTCTCTGCTCGCTCTCACTCCCCGCCCAGGTCGCTTTGCAGCCCGAACCGGTTGCCCAATTCAATTTCCAGACAAAGGATGGCCTCTTTTATCAAATTGAGAAGAAGGATCTGGAAGCCTGGAAGGCTGTTGGCGACCCCATCAAGGGAAACGGCAGGAAGGTAACGCGGACCTTGAGCGAAAAGCCGGGCTCTGAATTTCGACTCACCGA